>JBEKIE010000021.1:0-57752 GCA_050011915.1 Occallatibacter sp. | reverse complement strand
TTGGGCTTGTCGACGGTGAGCACTTCACGATAGACGCCGGGAGAGACGGAGAGAACCGCGCCGCCGGTTTTGGGAGCCATGTCGAGCGCGCGCTGAATGGAGTAGTAATCGCCGGTGCCGTCGGCGGCAACGTAGAAAGTTTTGTCTTCAGGTGGAATTTTGCCGGCCATCTCAGGCGCGGTTTTGTCTTCAGGGAACGGAACGAAGCGCGCGTCGCAGTCGAGAGGCTGGCCGGGCGCGGAATCGGGCGCATTGGTGTCGGTCACGTCGTCGCCCTTGGGAATCAGGTTGCCGAGGTGTGGACCAATGGTGATGTTGGCGTCCAGGTTGTAAAAGAGCGAGTCCTTTTGGTCGTCGGCGAAGACGTTGTCGAGCTTGATCTCGAGCTTATGGCCGGGCTCGGCATCGAGTCCGTAGAAGGTGTAAGCGCCGGGCGTGAGAACGTGCACGTTTTCCAGCGTGATGTCGTTGTAGATCGGGAGACGGTCGCCCGTGAACGTCGTGTAGTGCGGCGTGAAGACGAGCGGGTTGGGCGTGTTGCGAATGCACACATTGCGGTAGACGACCTGGTGAACGAGGCCGCCGCGGCTGCGATCGGATTTGATGCGCAGGCCGTTGTCAGCGCCGTCGATGGTGAGGTCGTCGACAAGAAGGTGATCGACGCCGCCGAAGGTTCCGCTGCCGATGGACATGCCGTGGCCGCTGTAGAAGTGATTGTGAAGGACCGACATGTTGGAGACGCCGCCCATGCCGCTGGGCTTGAGACAGACATCGTCGTCGCCGGTGTGAATGTAGCTGTAAGCGATGGTGATGTTTTTGGACGAGCCCGGGTCGATGCCGTCGGTGTTGCGCGCGGTCTTAGGCGTCATGATTTTGACGCCCCACGCGGTAAATCCGTCGGTCTGATTGATGGAGACGTGGAAGCCGGGTGAGTTGCGCAGCGTGATCTTGTAGAGGATGAAGCCGTCGACGTGGCGCAGGGCCATCATGGCGAAAACGCTCTGCGACTCGTCTTTCACTTTGGCTTCGTGCGCGAGGTCCCACCAGGTGACGTCCTGACCAAGGAGGGTTGCGCCCCCACGAGCGTCGATGGAGCCTTCGCCCATGATGCCGGTGTTCTTGGCGCCGTCGGCGGAGATGAGCGGCTTGCAGGCACGTCCGCCGTGCATGGAGACGATGCCGCAGCCGCCGGGCGAGGAGTCGAAGACGCGCGGATCGCGCGAGGCGACGAGAGCCGTGTTCTTATCGACGACGAGGGTGACGCCTTCGCGGAGGATGAGCGGGCCGGTGAGGAAGACGTTCTTTTTGCCGTGGGCGCGGAGGACAACGGACCTCCGCTCGACTGGTGTGGGTGCGCCGGCGGGCGACTGGCCTGAAGCTGGCCCGCAGTGGTCCATTGCATCCTGAATGCGGGCGGTGGAGAGTTTTTGCTCGTCGGCGAGCGCGATATTGCCGTGGCTTGAAACGATGTCGGCCTCGAGGGTGATGCACGCGGGAGGAATTTTGGGCTCGGTGACGGTGCGAGTGTCCTGTGCAGCGAGAGAGACCAAGACAATGAATGGAAACGCAGCAAGAAAGAGACGAAGGGGACGCATGAGATTCTCCAATCGGCGAAGGCTGGGTCGGCGAAATGAGCCGGCGAGCGTAGCGCGATCCAGTGGACTGACCACTTTGGACCATCCAACTGTATAGGAGCGAAGCGGTGGGTCGTCAAGCCCCTTGCGGCGGCTAAGCGGGGAGCGAAAGAATGCAGGCGCGGAGACAGAGTGAATCGATTGCTGGTCAGACCTTTGGGAGGATAGAATCGGGGACGGCTCGAGAGGGCCTGCCAACAGACTCGCAGGCGGGATCGAGATCGCGCAGGAATTGGAGAAATACGATGAAATCGCTCTTCCCTTTTGTTACGTCGACGGTTTTGATGGCGGGCGTTGCTGCTCAGGCGCAACCGCCGCAAGCGAACACGCCGCCGGCTCCGGCGAAGGTGCGGATTGCGCTGATTGGCGACTCGACGCAGACGAAGAGCGCAGGCTACGGGCTGGGGTTTTGCGCGAACCTGACCGACGACGTGGTTTGCATCAACGACGCCAAGGGCGGAGCGAGTACGAAGACCTACACCAACGATGGCTATTGGGCGAAAGCGCTCGCGGACAAGCCGGACTACATGTTGATTCAGTTTGGGCACAACGACGAGGAATCGGCGCAGCACATGCCGCGCGAGACGAATCTCGTGACGGAGTATCCAGCGAATTTGAAACGATATGTGGAGGAGGCGCGCGCACATGGCATCGTTTCCGTCCTGGTGACGCCGCTGACGCGACGCTACTACGGGGACGACGGCAAGATTCATTCCGATTTGCTGGCACACGCGGAGGCGATGAAAAAGGTTGCAGCGGAGGAAAAAACGCCGCTGATCGATTTGCAGGCGGACAGCATTGCATACCTCGACACACTGACCGAGGTGCAGGCGAATGCGCTGGGCATCACGAAGAAGGACGCGCAGGGCAACACCATTCCAGACAAGACGCATTTGAACGCAGAAGGATCGTATGTGTTCGGGCGGATTGTTGCGGTGGATCTGGGGAAGGCGGTTCCGGCGCTCGCGAAGTATGTGAGGCCAGTGGCGGCGACGCTGCCGCCGGAGCTGGCGCGGACAGTAGCGATCTTTCGCGGCGCACCGGTGAAGATTGTGCTGGCCGGGGATTCGACGGTGAACAACGGCGGAGGATGGGGACCGGGATTTTGCGCGGACCTTACGCCGAATGTTGACTGCGTGAATCTGGCGCGGAACGGGCGGAGTTCGAAGAGCTACTACGACGAGGGCGTGTGGAAGGACGTGCTGGCGCAACATGCGGACTACATCCTGATCCAGTTCGGGCATAATGACATGCCGGGCAAGGGGCCGCTGCGCGAGACCGATCCGGAGACGACCTACGCGGCGAACATGCGGCGCTACATCACGGAGGCGCAGGCGGAGGGGGCGCGGCCCATCATTGTGACGTCGCTCTCGCGGCGGAACTATAAGGACGGCGTGCTAGTGGAGGATCTTACGGCGTATGCGAAGGCGGCACGGCGCGTGGCCGAGGAAGAGGGCGTGCCGGTGATCGATCTGAATGCGGAGAGCACGCGCTTGCTGCGCACCATGACGCAGGAGCAGGCGGATCAGTTCGACGCGGTGGGCCATCCGGATGCTGCGGGAAGCACACTGGACCGGACGCACCTGAATGCGCACGGATCGGAGGTGTTTGGGCGCATGGTGGCCGACGATCTGGCACGGATTTGCCCGGAGTGGGGGCCGAATGTGAAGGGGCAGGCGATGCCGGCGAGCGTTACCCCACCCAAGCAAAGCTTGGATGGAGCAACCCCGACAGCGGCGAAGCAGCCTTAAGGCTCCGAACGTCCTAACACAGGCCTGGGTTTTTCCAGCACGCGAGCGGGCGGCACCTGCTCGAGAATCCAGCGCGCGAATTCCTTGCCGGCGGCGTAGTTGTCGTAGAGGGCGGGAAGTTTGCGGCCGTCGGTGTACTCGTTGTAGAGCCAGGGGTCGGTCATCGCGATGACGGTTCCCCTGCCGAATTTCGCGGTGGCCATGAAGATGTCGTCTCCCTCTTCAAGCACGGAGCGGGCGGGCTTTGAGACCGTGATGGTGCAGACGTCTTTTACATAAATGATGTGGGGATGGTGGAAGACGGGGCCTTTGCCGTCGATGTCGATTCTTCCCTGCTCCCAATTTGTGCCGATGACGTGCTTGCGCAGCACGCTGTTGAAGTGGATGCCGAATTTTTCGCCGATCACGTTGAAGTGGTCGAGGTCGGCGTAGGAGGTGTCGTTCTCCATGATCACCAGGACGCCGCCAGCGCGGACCCACTCGGCGAGCTGGTTCGCATCCTGAGCGTTGGCGAAGTGCGGATGGGGGTTCTTGTCGAGATTATCGGGCGAGGCGATCACGTAAACGTCGGCGCTCTCGAGATTGGCGAGCGTGGGCTCGGCGTCGTGCTCGCTGGTTTGCGCGCCGAATTCGCGAAAGAGATGGCCGAAGAGCGAGTAGCCGGGATTGTCCCACGTGTTCCATTTGTAGTGGAACTCGACCTGCTGGCCGAAGGCGTCCAAACGTGTTTGAGAGTTGAACCAGCCGTCGATGACGACGTTTCGGTTGTGTGCGAGACCGGAATCCGGCGCGTATTCCATCTCCGTGCTCGCGAGCAGGAATGCGCCCACGCCCTTGGGATCATTGGTGACGACCTTCTCGCCGATGTAATAGGCGTAGGTGCCGTCGCGATAGGGCTCGCCGCCGAGGCCTGAGGCCTTGACTGTGTTGGAGAGCGAAACGTCGTCGCCCCGGGTCTGGATGAATTGCGCGAGGATGCCTTTGTAGCCGCGTTGGGCGACGGCGAGAAGACCGTCAGGCTCAAGATTTGGCAGGTAGCCGCGGCGCACGCCTTTGGCGAGCGCGTAGATGAACATGCAGGCGGAGGAGGATTCAAAATAGTTTCCCTTTTCGCCGGGCTTGTTCATCATGGTGTACCAGAGGCCGGTCTTTTTGTCCTGGTAGCGCGCGACGGCGGCGGCTTCGCGCCGGAAGATGGCGATCAATTGCGCGCGGCCGGGGTCGCCCTCGGGATAAAAGTCGAGCGTGTCAACGAGAGCCATCATGTACCAGCCGATGGCGCGCGCCCAGAATTCGGAGGAGTCGCCGGTCTGCCTGTTGGCCCAGCGCTCCTGCTTTGACTGGTCCCAGCCGTGGTAGAGCAAGCCGGTTTTGGGATCGCGGGCGCGCTGCTCCATGAGGACGAATTGGCGCGTGATGTCTTTGAACTCCTCAGGATGATGCGAGATCGACGCGTATTCGGCGCGGAAGGGCTCGGCCATGTAGAGGCCGTCGAGCCACATCTGGTTGGGATAACGCTGCTTGTGCCAGTAGCCGCCCTCGGCGTTGCGGGGCTGTGCGCCGAGCTGGTTCCAGAGAAAAGTAGCGGCGGTGAGGTAGCGCTTGTCCTGAGTGACGCCGTAGAGGAAGAGAAGCTGGCGGCCGAGGAGGATGTTGTCGAGCTGATGCTCTTCGGGCTTGAGCGTGGGGATGGAACCGTCGGGAGCGACGAGGGAATCGACCGAGCTCTTGATGTAGTTGAAGTAACGCGGATCGACATTGGAGAGCCAGACGGAATCCATACCCTGGAGGAGCGTGCCGAGCTCGTAGTTCCAGGATTCGGGCGCGCCGGCGGGAGCGGTGTGACCGTCGGGCCAGCGAGCGATGGCGGAGTTGGCGGCGCGTTGCGACCAGGGCGGCTGGGCGACATTCGTGTCGGGAAGAGGGGCGGCGAGTGCGCTCGCGGCGGTGAAGGCGAGAACGGCGAGACAGGCAACAAGACGGAGAGATTTCATGGGTGCTCCGGGCGAATGTGGTGCAGGGATTCCCACCCATTCCGCAAACAACGCGGAATGGATGGGGCACGGGACGGAATTGCATCTCGCGCCGAACCCACTATACGCAGGGGGATGCGGTGAGGACAAATTGCGTGTGCGGGCGAGGACGCCCGCACGACAGCCGGTCAGGAGACCAGCGGTACATCCTCCGCTCAGGCGGCCTTACTGTCAATGCGCGGCGGGAGCGGGCATCGCCGGCACGGCGGGAGTAGCAATCCAGCCGTTGATGCGCAGCCAGTTTTCAAGGAGCGTGGGCCACTCGGCGAGCTCGGGATTGGACTGGCCGAGCGCCGTGCCGTGCGGACCGGTTTGAAAGATGTGCATCTCCGCGGGGACGCCGGCTTTGACGAGCGCGATGTAAAACACCACGCTGCTGAGCACTGGAACGCCTTGATCGGGGGTGGTGGCATAGAGGAAGAACGGCGGCGTGCGCGCGGTGACGTTCAGGTCGGGCGAGAGATCGTTGAGCAACTCGGGCGTGGGAGGAGTGACAAAGAGATTTTCCATGGCGCCGGACTTGGCGATGCCGGTCCTCAAGGAAAGGCCGCCGTAGGAGCTGATGACGAAGTCGGGGCGGTCACTCGCACGTTCGACAGGATCGGCGGCCTGCGAATTGCCATCGTCGAAGTGCGTGCCGACCATGCCGACGAGATGACCACCGGCGGAGAATCCCCACATGCCGATGCGATCGGGAGCGACGTGGTACTCGGCTGCATGGCTGCGCACCCAGCGCACGGAGCGGTAGCCATCGAGAATGGGCTCAGGATAGTGGTAGCGCGGCGCGAGCCGGTAGGTGAGAACGAAGGCCGTGATGCCGCGGAGGTTGAGCCATTCGGCGATCTGGGTTCCTTCTTTGTCATAGGCCAGATTGCGATAGCCGCCGCCGGGGCAGACGATAACGGCGGTGTGCGGGGCGGGACCGTAGCCCAGAAAGATTTCGAGATGCGGCTTGTCCTGCTCTTCAGTGCCGGCTGCGCCGGGCGCGCCCTCGGGCCAGAGATATTGGATCTGGCCGTGGGGCAAGGCGGGATCGGGAGCGGCGGGAGCCGGCGCCGCGGCCGGGCTTTGCGGCGCTGCCTGCGCAGGAGCGCCGAGCATCGCAAATGCGAAGAGGAAAAAGACCACGGCTACATTTGCCAGCCAAGATAAATCTGCGGATTTTCTGTTCGGGATCATGAAGAAAGGACTCCAATCGCGAGATGGATTTTACAGGTTTGCGGCAAAAAGAGAAAAGGTGCTGCCGGAGACCGGCAGCACCTTGTGTGAAAGAAACAGGTTGAAGTTTACCAGCTGATACGAACGGACAACTGGGTTTGGCGCGGACTGTTGCTGATGGAGCCGATTGTGCCGTATGTAGCATTGGTGCCGGAAGCAACCGAGGCGCCCGGAGTTGAATACACCGGGTGGTTGGTCACATTCGACATATCGGCTTCAAAAGCAAGCTTCCATTCGCGATAGATCGGGAAGCTCCGCTTGAGCGCCATATCCACGTCATAGAATGACTCGCCCCAGAGGCCCGGCAGGGGAGCAACGCGGCCGGCATTGCCGGGAACATACAAAGCAGGCCCGGAACCGACGTTGAGAGCCTGTCCTGTGCCGCCAGATGCGACGTTGACCGTGAATGCAGCCGGGTTGAGATACGTGTTCGCCGCCGCCCCGATGTAGTTGGCGTTGTTCGGATCCCAGCTTATAGCGGAGCCGCTTGCGGCTTTGCCATACTTGAGGGGCGTGCGCCCTGCCTGGCCCGCAACGACGTTGGGCATGCACTGGTTCAGAATCGAGCTGCCGCCGCAACCGCTGCCCGCAACCAGAATCGGAAGGCCGGAGTGATAGGAGGTGATGCCGGAGACGGTCCAGTCGCTGGCAATCGAGCGATAGAAGAAGTTGTCACCCATCCAATGACCGCGACCGACGGGCAATTGATAGACCACTGTGCCTACCAGGTTCTGGGGTTGGGAGGCGGCGGAAATAGAACGATCGAGGCGATCGTTGTCCCCGACGCGGAAAGTTCCGAGGTCGTCGATCGACTTCGACCAGGTGTAGTTGACCATGAAGTTCAGGCCGTTCGCGGGACGTTCGCGAACGGAAATTTCGAGGGCGTTCCAGTTCTCGTTGCCCACAAAGCTGGTGTTGTCGCTGACACCACTGTATTGCGGGAAGGGTTGGTAGTACTGATAAACCTTGTTGCTGGTGTAGTAGCTGGCAGCGCCGCCATTGGCGGTGTAAGGATTGGGCGGCGTGAAGCCGAGCGCTTGCGCCTCAGCGAGGAGGGCGGGAGTGAAGGACAGACCCAGCAGCGGCGCGGTGCAAGTAGTGCCGGAGCAGGCAGCGCCGGTGGACGTGTATCCGGCCAACTGGGCCATGGCCTCAGGGAGTTCATTGTTCCTTGCGCCAATGGCCTTGGAGACGGAGATAAAGTGTCCCTCGCTGCCGACGTAGCTGACCGTGACGGACATATTCCTGGTGAGTTCACGCTGGATGCCGAAGGTCCAGTTGATGTACTCCGGAGTACGTGATCCCAGATAAGGATCGAAGTAGCCGGGGGAGCCGTTATTCGAGTTCTTTGCCGTATTTGTTTCGGCTGTTCCGAATTCAGCCAGGGTGGATCCAGCGGGATATCCAAGGCTCGGAGTCGCCACCACCTGGGTTGGCGAGAGGACCGATCCTGTCCATCCGCAGGCTATTTGGTTAGTCCCAGATAATGCCGGCGGGGCTGTTGTGCCGGCGCCGCAGGCTGTCTGATCCCAGTAGAATTCAGGTTCAGCAGCGATGCCGGCCGGGGCCGAAGCCGAAGCGACGAGGCCCATCGTCGAAGGCGAACCGCTTTGGCTTCCACTGGTCCAATCTCCGCGCGCGAAGTTCAAGTCGTAGCTGGCGCGAATGACGGTCTTGGAATCGAGGGCGTAGGCCAGGCCTAAGCGCGGCGCTACGTTCTTGTACCAGATCCCTGACGGCGTATGCAAACCGGTATAGGGGGCGTTCGTGGCTGCGCCGCCGGCAAAGGCGAGCGTGCCGTTGTTGCCGGTGATGGTATTGAGGCCGGTCGGGTTGAGCCATGTGAACTGGTCATGGGCCTCATGGATGGAGGGGAAGACGTCCCAGCGCACGCCGATGTTCAGCGTCAGCTTGGGCGTCACCTTATAGTCGTCCTGCAGCCAGAGAGAGGGGTTCAGCCAACGCGATCCCAACTCCGGGACGGAGAGGGATGGAGCGCTGGCGTTGACGGCGCCCAGCATGTAGCTGGCGAAGGATGAGCCAGAGGTGGCGTTCGCGGTTCCGGCGGCAACATACCCTTCCGTTTGAGCGTTAGAGAATGTGTAGGCCATCGGCGGCGTACCAGTCTCATTTTTTATGTAGTTGAACTGCACCTCAACCACTTGCCCGCCGAAGGTGACGCTGTGCTTGCCGAATTGCCACTGCACGTCGTCCGTCGCGCCGTACGTGTTGTTGACCTTCAGATTCCAGGAATAGCCGGCCTCATTGTTGGGGCTATCGGTGCCACCGGTGAACGTGAGAGCCGGGAAGCTGGCGGCAGACTGGCCTGCAGGTACGTTGAGCAGGCCGCTCGCCGCGGGGGCGTAGATGGACTGCTGGTCGGCGGTGGTCGAAAGGCTCTTATACCGCGCATAGGAAAGCGCGAACTGGTTCACCATATGCGCGTTGATGGTATAGGTGTCCTTGAGGATATCGACGTTGGTCTTGGGCGTATAGCTTTGCATCGTATTGAACGGCGGTGGAAGTTCATTGACGGTGGAGGCCGAAGGCGGCGCGGCAAAGCCGGTGCTGGCCTGACGCCCAAAGGCGATGATCAGGCTGATCTGGTTTTTCTCGCTCTGGCTGTAGTCCAAGCGGCCTGCCTGGTACCAGTTGGCCAGACCATTCGAATAGCCGGCGGTGATGTTGTTGCCATATAGGCTCTGATTGGCAGTTGCCTCAAGAGGCACCATGAACTTGTTATAGTAAGCCGCCGCACCCGAAACGCGGGCAATGGGAATTTGATTGCTTGCGAACTGTGTACGCGAGCAGACCGGCGTAGTAGAGCTGGTGCAACCTGCCGCTACCGGGACCGGCTGTGTTTCAGGATCGAAGATGCTGTAGCCGGTTGACGTGGAATAACCGGAAAAGTCGGCGTATGTGAGCGCGGCTCCAGATGAGCTGTAGCCCATCATGGCCAAGGTGGGAACGGTCTGTAACTTAGGCTTGGGACCATTCTGGTTGCGATATTGGCCGTAGTTGTAGAACATGAAGAGCTTGTTCTTGATGATGGGGCCGCTGATTACGAGGCCAACCTCATTCTGGATTTCCTGGTTTTTGATGCCGCCCAGCGCGCACCAGGATCCGGTCGAAGTCGTCGGTGTAAGGCTGCTGCAGGTTTCGCCCGGGAGGAGACTCCCCGTAACGGTAGGAGTCTTGTTGGAACTATTCCAGGCATCACCCACGGTGTTGCGGATGTATTCATAGATAGATCCGTGAATCTGGTTTCCGCCGGACTTGATGGAGTAGTTTTGCACACCCTGGCCGGCATACTGGGCCGAATAGCCTGAAGACTCCACCTGGAACTGGTCAATAGCGTCCACGCCGAAGGCCGTCCACGTGAAGCGCGGGTCGCCGACGCCATCCGCCTGGGGCAGGTTGATGCCGTCGATATAGACTTCCTGGGTGCCACCGGCAGGGTTGCCACCGTTCACCGCGCCTGTGGCGTCGGTGGGGTTGTTGGAACTGGACGCGGCATAGGTGTTCTGCACGCCGGGCATCAGGTAACCGAAGTCGGTGGCGCGGCGCTGATCGTTGTTGCCGCTGTATCCCATTAGAAGCGGAAGGCTGGAGTACATCTGGTTATCCATCGTGGCCCCCAGCTGCGCATCGGTGGTCTCAAGGACGGGAGGCGCGGTGGTGACGGTGATGGTTTGCTGGGCTCCGCCAACGGTGAGCTTGATATTGACTGCGACTGTTTCGAGAGCATTGACGGTGATATGCTCTTGAACTTCTTTCTCAAAGCCCTTGGCGGTGACGGTCAACGTGTACTCGCCAGGGAGGAGCGGCGTGATGCTGTAGTCGCCGGCTCCGGTGGTGTTGCGGGTGGTGCTGGTGTTTTGCGAAACCAGAGTTGCGGTGACGGTGGCGCCGCCGACGACTGCGCCGGTGGAATCGGTGACCGTGCCCGAAATAGCTCCGGTGCCGGCCATCTGTGCGTTTGCGCCAAGGGGCGTCATCATGGCGATGACCAACAGCGCCACGCAGCTCCATGCGGCGAAACTCAGCATGCGAGCCATGGAACCTCGCGCTGCATGCCTCGACTGGAAGAGATTGCTTAAGGCGAATTGCCTCATTGTGAAGCCTCCACTAGGTGTTTCTCATTGCTTCGTCATGCAGCTCCGCCAGGTTGACATGAAATTTCACACACGTGGTCTGACCACATTTCGAAGCTCGAATAGTTTCATACACGAGGTAAAGAACTGTCAATAGGCAAAAACCATTTTCCACCTGTAATTTCCAGTTCTGCGCGCAAGGCACTGAAATCCTCTGCGAGGACGCCGGGAAAAGCGATGGAAAGGCGGGGAATGGAGAATGAAATCAGTTCTCCCTACTTACATGAAATCAAAGAACATATCAGGTAAACGCTTTCGCGGGGACCGACCACGCCCGCGGCGCTGGCCGGGGCTCCCATGAAGCGTTCCTCATGCCGAACCGGGTTGATTCATTTGGGACCGGGCAGACGCTTCCGCATGGTGCAAGAGCAAGCCGGATGCGAAGCGCGAGATCGGAGCAAGCCGTGCGATCTACGCGGCATGTGCGGCGCGTCCCGGCTTTTTTCTTGCCGCGCCCGGCGACCCTTTGCGGCCCGTGGGACGCTCCATGCCCTGGGCAATCTGAGCCATGCGCAGGTGCTGCTCCATCAGGTTATGCGCCTCCTGCGGCTTGCGGGCGCGAATCGCACGGTAGAGCTCGCGGTGCATCTCGGCGGACTCGCGGAGGTCGATGGAATGTTCCACGGTCTTGCGGCGGCTATCGTAAAGCGCAGAGGTGATGGTTTCAATGATGGCAGCAAGAATGGGATTGCTGGAAGCCTGCGAGATGACGCGGTGAAACGTCAGGTCGTGAATAAGATAGTCGGTCGGGCTTTCGATGGCGGCGAACATCTCGGCGACCTCTTCGGCCAGCGCAGCGTGGTGCTCTTCCTTGCCGCGCTCGGCGGCCAGGGCGGCCAGGTGACTCTCGAGAATGATGCGTGCCTCGAACATCTGCCAGGACTGAAAGCCGTGCAGGGCGGTCATCAGGCTCATAGAGGTCCGACCAAACTCCGGAGGGCCGTCGGCCACGAAGGTGCCCACCCCGTGGCGGATTTTCATGACGCCCATGGCCGCGAGGTAGCCGATGCCGGTGCGCAGGCTGGCGCGGCTGATTTTGAGGGAGCACGCCAATTCGCGTTCCGGTGGGATTTTGTCGCCCGGCTGCAGGGTTCCGTTCTCGATGAGCGAACGGATGTGGTTCACCACTTGCATGGTGCGATGTGTGGTTTGTTCTTCCTCTTTCATCCGCGGCATACGATCAGACACCTTCTTCACGAATCTGAAATTCAGGTTTACAGCGAGATTAACACTGAAAAGAGGGTTTGGATCGATAAACTTGCAGCGCTCCGCGAGTGGTCGACCGGGATGGCGCCGCGCGCTGCAGTGTATACTTGTGGTCTGACCTCAAGAGCCGCAAAGCGGCTGAAGAAGGCACTTTACGAGGTAGAATCAAAGCCATGTTGTTACATGAAGACCGCCTCTTTCCTTCCGAATCAAGCGCCCTCAAAGTAGCCCGATCATTGTATGAGCGCATCCGCAATCTGCCCATTGTGAGCCCGCACGGGCATACGCAGGCGGCATGGTTTGCCGATAACGAGCCGTTCCCCGATCCGGCCACGCTTCTTGTGCAGCCGGATCATTACGTGTTCCGCATGCTGTACAGCCAGGGCGTCTCGATGGATGACCTGGAGATCGGACAGCCGGTGGTGAAAGATCCGCGCCGGGTATGGCGCATTTTTGCCAGCCATTACTATCTGTTCCGCGGCACACCGACGCGTATATGGCTGGATTACGCGTTCCAGGAGCAGTTTGGAATGAAGGAGCGGCTGAGCGAGAAGACGGCCGATCTCTACTTCGACACCATCGCGGAAAAACTGAAGACGCCGGAGTTTTTGCCCCGAGCGCTATACGAGAAGTTCAACCTCGAGGTGTTGTCGACGACAGAATCGCCGCTCGATCCGCTCAAGTCGCACCAAGCCATTCACGATTCGGGCTGGAAGGCGCGCATTGTTCCCGCGTTCCGCCCCGATCCGGTGGTCGATCCGTCGTTCGCGGGATTTGCCGGGCTTGTGGCCCAGCTCGGCGAGCAAAACGGTGAAGATGCGTCGACGTGGAAGGGCTACCTGAATGCGCTGATGAAGGCGCGGGCGCGATTCAAGACTCTGGGTTGCACGTCAACTGACCATGGTCATCCCACGGCGCAGACGGCGGACCTGCCTCAGGCCGAGGCGGCCGTGCTGTTCGGCAAAGTAATCGCGGGCAAAGCGGATGCGGCCGAGCAGGAGCTGTTCCGGGCGCAGATGCTGACGGAAATGGCGCGGATGAGCCTGGAAGACGGCCTGGTGATGCAGATCCACCCGGGCTCCGTGCGCAACCACAACAAGTTTGTGTACGAGCGCTACGGGCGCGACATGGGCGCCGACATTCCCGGGCCGACCAACTACGTCCACGCCCTGCGGCCGTTGCTCGACCGCTTTGGCAACGAGAAGAATTTGACCATCATTTTGTTTATGCTCGACGAATCGACGATCAGCCGCGAACTGGCTCCGCTGGCCGGCCATTATCCGTGCTTGCGTCTCGGACCCCCATGGTGGTTTCATGACAGTCCTGAGGGCATGATGCGTTTCCGCGAGCAAGCCACGGAGACGGCGGGCTTCTACAACACGGTCGGGTTCAACGACGATACGCGGGCGTTTCTGTCGATCCCGGCGCGGCACGATGTGGCGCGGCGGGTCGATTGCGCGTTTCTGGGCAGGCTGGTTGCCGAGCGGCGGCTGGAAGAGGACGAAGCGCACGAGTTGGCGCACCAGTTGACGTACGATCTGGTCAAAAAGGCGTACCGGCTTTAAGTAAGACCGTTGTCAGTGATCAGTTGTCAGAGATCAGTTCGTGACCGATGCCTGTCGCGGATGCCTGCTATGTCCTAAGATTCTAGGACGAAGAGAGTGGAGTTTTATGAGCCTCTATTGTTCTGTTGGTAGTGTTGACACCGATCTTTCCCCGCAGCAATTGAAGGAATTGCTGGTGGAGAGCCTGACCAAGCTGGGCCCGCGCAGCAAAGTGCTGGCTGTGCCGCCCGACCAAAGCCGCGAGCACT
The DNA here is from genome assembly GCA_050011915.1 of Occallatibacter sp. Taxonomy (GTDB): domain Bacteria; phylum Acidobacteriota; class Terriglobia; order Terriglobales; family Acidobacteriaceae; genus Telmatobacter. The sequence goes on along the minus strand of JBEKIE010000021.1, from coordinate 43,943 downwards.
CGCGGGCCGGCGATCTGACGCGTTACACGTGGCAGCACTACGGAGACAAGCTCAAGGCGGTGCTGCCGGCCATCGGCACGCACACGCCCATGCGGCCCGACCAGATTGCGCACATGTTCGGCGAGATGCCGCAGGATCTGTTCAAAGTCCATCATTGGCGCACGGAGATCGAGACGCTGGGCGAGCTGCCGGCATCGTTTATCGAGGAGCAATCGGAGGGAAAGCTGCACTACACCTGGCCGGCGCAGGTGAATAAGCTCATCTCGCAGGGCGGCTTCGATCTGGTTCTTTCCATCGGCCAGGTGGTGCCGCACGAAGTGATCGGCATGGCCAACCACGCCAAGAACATTCTGATCGGCACGGGCGGGCGCGAAAGTATCAATCGCAGCCACTACCTGGGCGCGGTGTACGGGATGGAGCGGATCATGGGCCGCGCCGAGAACCCGGTGCGCAATGTGCTCAACCGCGCCTGCAAGGAATTTTTGCGGCATTTGCCGATTGTGTATGTGCAGACGGTGGTGGGGCGCGGCAAGGATGGCGGCCTGGCCGTACGCGGGCTGTTCATCGGCGACGATCTCGAGTGCTTCCTGAAGGCCGCGGAGCTGAGCCTGAAGGTGAACTTCGAGATGCTCGACAAACCGATCAAGAAGGCAGTGGTTTATCTCGATCCCAAGGAGTTCCACTCGACGTGGATCGGCAACAAGGCCATCTATCGCACGCGCATGGCGTTGGCCGATGGAGCGGAGCTGATTGTTCTGGGACCGGGCGTGCATGAGTTCGGCGAAGACAAGGGGATCGACGCAATGATCCGGAAGTACGGTTACTTTGGCACGCCGGCTACATTAAAAGCGGTGAGCAAGAACGCCGACCTGGCTTCGGACTTGAGTGCCGCGGCGCACCTGATTCACGGCTCGTCGGAGGGCCGCTTCAAGATCGTATGGTGCCCGGCCGAGCTGAGCCGCGAAGAAATCGAGGGCGTGGGCTTTGCCTACGGCGAGTTGCAGGCAATGACGAAGAAATACGATCCGGAAAAGCTGCGCCACGGCTGGAACCAGGTGAACGGCGAAGAGATTTTCTTTGTCGCCAATCCGGGGCTGGGATTGTGGGCGGTTCGCAGCCGGTTTGAGAGCGCGGCTCCGGCTGCCGTTGGGGCTGCGGCAGGTCGCGCCGGCTAGGTCACTGCTCGCACGAATTCGCTCCTTTAATTTCGTTGTTCCCGGGTCTCAGAATCGAGACCTGGGGCGCCCTCCGATGGTACAAATACAAGCGGTCAGAAACCTGGACAGCAGAACAACTCGAAAAAAACGGCGGCGCGCGCCGCACATCAAAGAATTGCAAGACAGGATAGTGATGGGAAATCAAGCATTGAAGCTCAACAAGTATTCGGTGGGCGTGGGCGATCGGTTTGCGCACCAGGCGAAGGCGCAGTTGCAGGCATGCGTGAAGACTCTGGAGCAGGGAGTCGAGGTAGTGCCCGTCTGGAACAAGTCGAACCGCGAACACAACATCATTGGCTCCGAGCCCTCGAGCGTGCGCGCCGCGGCCGATGCGGCGGTGAAGGCGCTGGGATGGAAGCTGCCTTACTTTTGCGACGCCGACCACATTACGGCCGCAACGGTCGAGCGTTTTCTCAAGCCGTGCGACTTCTTTACATTTGACGTGGCTGACTTTATCGGCCAGCCCGCGGAGGCATCGGATATCGAGAGCTTCGTGAAGCGGCATCCGGAATTGAAGGGGAGCATCGAGCTCGCCGGAGCCGATCAGGCCTTCGAAATTACGCCGGAACTGCTAAAGCAGACGGCGCAGAAGTTTCTGGCCGCGGTCAAGAAGGCCGGCGAAGTGCATCGCATCGTGCTCGACGCAAAGGGCGCGGGCAACTTTATTCCCGAAGTTTCGATGGACGAAACCGATCGCGCGCAGAGCCCCGTGGAGCTGCTGATCATTCTGGCGGCGATTGCCGACGAAGGCATTCCCGTGCAAACCATCGCGCCCAAATTCAGCGGGCGCTTTAACAAGGGCGTGGATTACGTGGGCGACGTTGCGCAGTTCGAGCGCGAGATGGCCCTGGACGTAGCCGCCATCGCCTACGCGGTGAGGCAATACGGCCTGCCGGAGAATCTGAAGCTGAGCGTGCACTCGGGCAGCGACAAGTTCTCCATTTATCCGGCGATCCACGCGACCATGCAGCGCTTGAACGTGGGCGTGCACCTGAAGACCGCGGGAACGACATGGCTTGAGGAACTGATCGGACTGGCTGAAGCGGGAGGCGACGGCCTGGCGCTGGCCAAGGAAGTTTATGCCGAGGCGTTGGCGCACATGGAAGAGCTGACCGGGCCTTATGCAACGGTGATCGACATTGATCCGAAGAAGCTGCCCTCGGCCGAAGAGGTCCGCGGCTGGACATCCGAACAATACACACGGGCGCTGCGGCATGTGGAAGCCGACCCCGCCTACAATCCCAGCGTGCGGCAGTTGCTGCATGTCGGCTTCAAAGTGGCTGCGAAAATGGGATCCCGCTACCTGAAGCTGCTCGAAGCCAACGAGCCCGTGATCGCGAAAAATGTGACCGAGAATCTGTATGATCGTCACATTGCGCCGGTATTTCTGGGCCGCTAAAAACAGCTTTTAGCTGCTAGCTCGTAGTTCCCTGCCCATGTGAATTCGAAGTGATAAACCGACGAGTGCGGGTCTCGAGACCCGCACGATAGCCGGTCAACCACCCAGCGAGCAAAGATCGCTCGCCGGGAACCCCGGTCAGGAGACCGGCGCTACAATTCCCCAAGGAGCGCCTATGAAAGCTGAACTGTTCAAACTGGACGGCAGGGTCGCCGTCGTCGTCGGAGGGACATCGGGAATCGGCCGGGCCATCAGTCTCGGCCTGGCCGATGTCGGCGCTGACGTGATTGCCACTGCGCGCCGCCAGGAGCAGGTAGACGACACGGCCAATGAGATCGAGGCGCGCGGCCGGCAAACGCTGCGCATCACTTCGGATGTCTCGGACCGGCCGCCGCTGGAAAAGTTGCGCGACGCCGTGCTTGCGCGCTTCGGCAAAGTGGATATCCTGGTCAACTGCGCGGGCATGATCAAGCGCCGTCCGACTCTGGACATGCCAGAGTCCGAGTGGAACCAAATCCTGGACACCAATCTGACGGGCACGCTGCGCGCCTGCCAGGTCTTCGGCCGCTCGATGCTGGAGCGCGGCTACGGGCGCATCATCAATATCGCATCGCTCAACAGCTTCGTGGCGCTGAAAGAAGTGGCGGCCTACGCGGCCAGCAAGGCGGGCGTGGCTTCGCTCACGCGCTCGCTGGCTGTGGAGTGGTCGATGAATGGCGTCACCGTGAACGCGGTCGCGCCGGGCGTCTTCCGCACCGATCTGAACGCCGCACTGCTCGACGGCACGCCGCGCGGCCAGGAGCTGCTGATGCGCACGCCCATGGGCCGATTCGGGGAGACCGAGGAACTGGTAGGGGCGGTTGTTTATCTGGCCTCCGAAAACGCTTCTTTTGTCACTGGGCAGATTCTGGCAGTGGATGGAGGATTCCTGGCGAGCGGTGTGAATCAGTGATCAGTGGTCAGAAAAGCGAAGGGCTGCCCCAATGGGAGCAGCCCTTCTTGTTGGACCGCGCGTTTACTTCAGCGTCACGTTGGCGCCGGCCATTTTGAGGATGGCGTCGCCTTGCTCGGCAGTGACCTTCACATTCTTGCCGGTGACGTTGGCGTAGCCGATGGAGAGGCCGGTCTTGCCGCTCAGAGTGACATTCTGCAGCACGATATCGGTGACCGGCGCTTCAGGCAGGCCAACGATGGCTCCGGCCATGCCGCCGCCCGTCGCCGTCACATTCTCGAAAACAATGTTGTGGAAGTGTGGCGTGAGGCGCGTGACCGGCTCCGGCTTCACCTCGCCCTCGGGAGGCAGGATGCGCGGATAGTATTCGCTGATGACGATCGGGTTCTTCACGTCCTTCATGTCGATGTCGCGGAAGACCAGGTCGCTGACGTCGTTGCCGCGGTCGCGATTGGCCTTGACGCGGATGCCGTTGTCCGTGCCTTCAAAATGAATGCGCCTGGCGACGATGTTGTGCGCTCCACCGGCAATTTCGCTGCCGATGGAGAGGCCGTGCCCATGCTTGAAGGTGCAGTCGGTGATGGTGATGTCGCGCGCGGGCTCGTCGCCGCCCTCGGAGTTGATGGCGCCGGACTTGATGGCGATGTCGTCGTCGCCGGTATCGGCATAGAGATGATCGATGCGCACGTTTGACGAGGAGAAAGGGTCCACGGCATCGGTATTTGGTGAGGGGGTCGGCGCCAAAATGCGCACGTGGCTAATGAGCACGTCGTCGCAATAGTAGGGAACGAGCTGCCAGAAGGGCGAGTTCTGAATGGTGACGCCTTCCACGCGCACATGCTTGCAGTGGTCGAAGACGATGAGGCGCGGGCGGGGATGGGCATTGCCCATGACGCCGGCATCGCGCACGCCGCGCATCATTTTCCACCAGCTTTCGCCCTGGCCGTCGATAGTGCCTTCGCCGGTGATGGCTACGTTATCGGCATTGGTGGCGCTGACCAGCGGCTGCGACGCGGGAAGGCGGAACTCGATCTTCGCGGGATAGTCGGCGTGATCGGGCGAGCCGAGCAGCGTAGCGCCTTTATCGAGCTGCAAAGTGATTTTGCTTTTGAGCACGATGGGCGCGCTCAGATAAGTGCCCGCGGTGAGGCGGACGGTGCCGCCGCCTTTGGCCGCGCAGGCGTCGATCGCGCCCTGAATCGCGGCGGTGTCCTTGGTGGTTCCGTCGCCCTTGGCGCCGAGGTCGCGGGGATTGCAGGTCCTGGCGGCATGGAGCGCGCTGCAGGACAGGAAAGCGAAGGCCAGCGCGCACAGGAACGCCGCGGGTTTGCGGGAAATCTTGAGTCGAATCACGGAACTGCCTCTTGAGGGTTGGATTGCTTGCGCAGATCATCATACGCTGCCGGGGCTCAGGTGGTCCTACCACGGAAAGGCCGGGACCGAGGGAACAAGGAAACAAGAAAGCGAGGGAGCAAGGGAGCTCGCATGCGCCGTTGAAGGCGAACCTGACGGTTCTCCAGGTTTCAGGTGTCAGGTTTCGGGTTTCAGATGTCAACTTTTTGCCGAGGGCTCCGCGTCCGGGGTCTTCATCGGCAAGTGAATGATGAAGCGCGTGTCGCCGGGCTTGGATTCGACGTCGATCGTTCCGCCAAATTTCTGCGTGACGATGCGGTGAACGATCTCGAGACCGAGGCCGGTGCCCGATCCCTCGGGCTTGGTGGTGAAAAACGGTTCAAAAATGTGAGGAAGGACATCGGGCGCGATGCCCGTGCCATGATCGCCGATGCACACCACCAGCCAGCCGGGCTCGGACCATGTGGAGATTTCGATCTTCGCTCCCTCCGGCGAGGCATCCGCGGCATTGTCGATGAGATTGGTCCACACCTGGCTCAGGGCGAAGCCGCGGGTCTGGATGGTGGAGGGCGAAGCCGCGAAACGCTTCTCGACTTTGATCTCTTTGAGACGCAGCTTGTGGCCGAGGATGGTGAGGGTGCTCTGCAGGCTGTCGTGAACGTCAAGTTCCTTGCCCGGGGTGCGCTCGTCGTAGGCAAATTTCTTCACCGCCGTCACTAGCTCGGTAATGCGCCCGATGCTCTCCTCAATGGCGCAGACCAGGGAGACGCTCGAAACCAGCGCGCCGAACCAGTTGAGCGCATCGGAGAACGCGGGCGCGTCGAAATGCTCCCGAGCACAGGCAATCTCCTCGCGATCGAATCCCATGGAAACCAGCACGGGGCCGATGGTGTAGGCGTTTTCGACGCCGGCCTGCGCCAGCCACTCGCTCATCGCCTCTTCGGCGTCGGCCTGCTCCACGCTGCTCATGGCCTGCAGGTTGCAGCCGCGCAGGGCGTGGTCGAGCAGTCCCTTCATGCACTCAATTTGCTCGGGGGTCTTGGGCTTCCCGCTGCCGCGCAAACTCAACTCCTGCAGGCGGAGCAGGTTTTCGCGGAGCTGCGAGGCCGCGCGCTTGGCGGCTGAGCCGGGATTGTTGAGTTCGTGCATGAGGCCGGCGGCGAGCGTGCCCAGCGAGACCAACTTTTCGCGGTGCAGCGCCTCCACCTGATAGGTCTGCAAGCGTTGTGCGCTATCGGCGAGGACGATCTTGCGCACCGCGGGACAGCAGGCAAGCAGGGACCAGAAATCCTGTTCGCTGAAGCGAAGGAGCACGGAATCCTGCACCGCGACGATGCGGAACATGGACACAGACCTGCAAGTGAGCAATGGGGTTTCGCCAAAGCCCTCGCTGGCGCGCGCAGTGCCCACTATGGTCCAGGTTCCATCGGATTCGGGACGCTTGGCTTGAGTTTCGCCTTCGAGCACCAGCCAGTAGAAGCTCCACGGTTCGCCGGCTTCGACCAGAACGGCGCCGGCTTTGGCGGAGACGCGGTCGATGCGGTCAATGCGATTGGGGCCGTCGATCTGGCTGAAGGGAGTCGCGGCGAAGAGCCGGGTGCGCGAAAGCGTCTCCGCGACGTCGCGCAAATGAATCGATTCGATCTGGATGAATTGTGGACTTTCGCTCATCTTGCGTTTCGCAACAAACGTGCCTCAGGGGCTAAAGCCCCGAAATTCTTTTTTGCTCTTGCGGCACGGCTAAAGCCGCACCCTTTCAAAGCAGATCGATTTTTCGCCTTCGTCGGCACGGCTAAAGCCGTGCCCTTTCAAAACATCGAATTCTTCCGCGAGCTGTTCTTAAAGCCAATCTTCGAACCGCGGCTCTAGAACCCGGCCAAATACTGATGAACGAACTGCACCGCGATGGAACCTTCGCCTACCGCCGAGGCCACGCGTTTTATCGAACCGCAGCGAACGTCGCCGGCGACAAACACGCCGGGAACGCTGGTCTCGAGCAGGTAGGGCTCGCGGGTTTCGTGCCACACATCCGGCAACTTTCCATCCTTGCGCAAGTCCGAACCTGACAAAATAAATCCTTTCTCATCGCGCAGAATGCACGGCGGAAGCCAGGCCGTGACGGGCACCGCGCCGATGAAAACAAACAGCGAAATGGCCGGCACCTGAGAGTCCCCCGCCGGGCCTTGCAATCGCAACGACTCCAAATGCCCGTTTCCGATGGCTTCCAGCACGTGGGTTCGCGCTTCTATCACAATGTTGGATGTGCGAGAAATCTCATCGATCAAATATTTCGACATGGTGGCCGAAAGCCCTTCGCCCCGTACCAGCAAGGTCACTTTGGTGGCATATTTGGCGAAGTAGAGGGCGGCCTGTCCGGCGGAGTTGGCGCCTCCGACGATGTACACCTCCTCGCCCTGACAGGCGCGGGCCTCAACCAGGGCCGCGCCATAGTAGATACCACGGCCGGCGAGGAGATCGGCGCCGGGGACGTCGAGCTTGCGGTATTGCACGCCGGGCGCCAGCAGCACACAGTGGCTGGAGATTTCGCGGCCGTCGGAGAGCTGGACGAAGCGGTACTGGCCGTCGACGCGCATGCCTATGGCACTCTGGGTGACAAACTCCGCGCCAAAACGCGAAGCCTGGGCATGGGCGCGGCGTCCCAGATCGGCGCCGGTGATGCCGGAGGGGAAGCCGAGATAGTTTTCGATGCGGGAGCTGGAGCCGGCCTGGCCGCCGGGCGCCAGAGGCTCGATGACGAGCGTGCGCAGACCCTCGCTGGCGCCATAGACCCCTGCGGCGAGGCCCGCCGGACCGGCGCCGATCACGATCAGGTCGTAGAATTCCTGGGCGGCCTGAACGCTGAGGCCGACGCGGCTCGCGAGTGCTTCCAGATCCGGGTCAACGAGCGCTGTGCCATCGGCAAAAACCAACACGGGGAGCTTGGCAGGATCGAGCTGGCGATCCTCGAGTAGTTTGGCGGCTTCAGGGCTGGCGGCGACGTCGAGCCAGCGATAGGGCACATGATTGCGCGAGAGGAAGTTGCGCACGCGGAAGTCGGCGAGCGACCAGCGAGAGCCGATGATGCGCAGGCCCTCGAAAGGCGGCCGGTAACCCGCTTGCCAATCCTCGAGGAGATCGGTGAGGACGGGATAGAGCTTTTCCTCCGGCGGATCCCAGGGCTTGTTGAGGTAGTAGTGAATGCGCGCGGTGTTGATGGCGCGAATGGCCGCTTCGGTGTCGGCGTAGGCAGTCAGGAGCACGCGGCGCGCGTCGGGATAGATTTCGCGCGCCCGCTCCAGCAGCTCGACGCCGGTCATGCCCGGCATGCGCTGGTCGCTGATCAGCAGCGCCACCGGTTCGTCGCGCGACTTCAACTGGGCCAGCGTGTCCAGCGCGGCCTGCCCGCCGGCAGCGCGCATCACCCGGTAGGTGTTGCCATACTGCCGGCGCAGGTCCTGGACCACGGCCTCAAGGACGCTTACGTCGTCGTCAACTGCCAGGAGGATCGGCCTCGCCATATTCAAATATTAGAGCCTGCCGGTCCCTTTTTAGTTAATGGTTTCTACGGCGCGGGCGTAAGGATTTGCTGACTATAAGGGCCAACAAGGGGTAAGCTCGGATGGAAGCACCCCCGGGAACCAAAGATCTGCGCCGATGCCGAGGGTTGCCGATTGAGTGGATTGGGAACGCTATGTTCCAAGAACGGGCACTGCCAAGAGCTGGTGATTTTCAGCCGATAAGGACGATGGGATGAAGAATTCGTGCCGAAGTTCAAATGATGCCTCATTTTCGAGTTGCCGGGTTCGAATTGTTGAGTTTTCCCGAGAGGGGTAAGGCAGTCAAGGCAAACATATGAACAAGATCATCCTGGCGGATTCGCAAGCCATCTTTCGCGCCGGAACCGCCAAGGTTCTGGCCATGGACGAGGACATGCGCATTATTGCGCAGTGTACCGACCTGGAGCGCATGTTCCATGCCATCACCACATTTCCCGGGTCGATTGTGGTGTTTGCAGCCTCTCTGCAGCCGGATTTTGCGCGGCTGGCCATGCTGCTTGAAACCACGGGAAGCCGCGGCGTTGTGGTGGTGGAAAACAACGAAAACGCGGTCAGCTTTCTGCAGCAGGGCTTTCGCGGCGTGGTGTTTCGCAACGTGACCGGGACGGCGCTGGTGGAGTGCGTGCGGCGCGTAGCCTCCGGCGACACCTGGCTGCCAACACAGACCGCGCAGCCGGAGTCGCCCGAGGAAGACATGGTGGGCACGCGCGTGCGCGACCGCCTGACGCCCAAGGAAATGCGGATCGTGGCCCTCATCGTGCAGGGCTGCAAGAACCGCGAGATTGCGCAGCGGCTGAAGACCACCGAACAGGTGATCAAGAATTATCTGCGGTCCATTTACGACAAGACCGGCGTGGGCGACCGCCTGGAACTGGCGCTGTTCACCATTCATCACCGGGTATTGGCGAGGGCGGCGGCCGAAGCCGGCCACAAGATGGAAGCCGAGGCGCGGAACTCGCCGGGCGCGGTGGCGTAAAACATTTCCGCTTCAGAATCCGGCTCTAGGCCGGCTCACTCTCCACGTTCGTTAATTTTTCTGCGACGCTCTTGGCCTGCGTAAACAGGTAAAGATAATCCGGCCCGCCGGCCTTGGAGTCGGTGCCACTCATATTGAAGCCGCCAAAGGGATGCGCGCCGACCATGGCGCCCGTGCACTTGCGATTGAAATAGAGATTGCCGACGTGAAAGGCACTGCGTGCGGCAGCCTTTTTCACCGGATCGTTGGTGTAAAGGGAACCGGTAAGGCCGTACTCGGTGTTGTTGGCCACGCGCAGCCCCTCTTCAAAACTGGCAACCTTGATGACAGCCAGCACAGGGCCGAAGATCTCTTCCTGAGCAAGGACGGCGTTGGGCGCGACATTGGCGAAGATCGTCGGCTCCAGAAAGTAGCCGCCATCACTGGTCTCCAGCGGGTTGCCGCCGGCAATCAGCTCGCCCTCCTTCTTGCCCGTCTCGATGATGCCCAGCATGGAAGTGAGCGCGGCCTGGTTGATGACCGGTCCGAGATCGGGATTGGTTGCGGGGTCGCCCACGGTGAGCGTGGCCACGCGCTCGCGGAGGCGCTCGATGAATATGTCATAGAGGGGCGCTTCAATGATGGCCCGCGAACAAGCCGAGCATTTCTGTCCGCTGAACCCGAAGGCTGACGCGACCACGCCCTGGACGGCGGCGTCGAGGTCGGCGTCTTCGGAAACGAGGATGGAATCCTTGCCGCCCATCTCGAGGATGGTGCGCTTGATCCAGATCTGGCCGGGCTGGGGTTGCGCGGCGCGCAGGTGAATTTCAAGGCCGACGAGCCGGGAACCTGTGAAGGCGATGAAGCGGGTCCGGGGGTGCTCGACGATAGCGTTTCCAAAAAGCGCGCCGGAGCCGGGGCAGAAGTTGACCACGCCGTCGGGCATGCCGGCCTCTTCCAGGACTTCAACGAAACGCGCGGCGATGGTAGGTGCGTCGCTCGACGGTTTGAGAATCACGGAGTTGCCGGTGACGATGGAGGCTGCCGTCATGCCGGCCATGATGGCGAAGGGAAAATTCCAGGGTGGAATGACCGCGCCCACGCCGAGCGGGATGTAGAAGAGTTCGCCGCGCTCGCCGGGATACTGAATAGGCGGCGCGGCAGAGGCAAGGCGCAGCGCTTCGCGGGCGTAGAACTCGAGAAAGTCGATGGTTTCGCCCACGTCGGCGTCAGCCTCGGCCCAGTTCTTGCCGACTTCGTAGGTAAGCCACGCCATAAACTCGAATTTGCGCTTGCGAATGATGTCGGCCGCGCCGAGCAGCAGAGAGACGCGGTCTTCGACTGTTGTCTTACTCCAGGACTCGAAGGCGCGAAGCGCGGCCGTCATGGCGGTCTCAACCTGCGCGGCGCTGCACTTCTGATGCACGCCGACGATTTGCGCGGGGCGCGCGGGATTGATGGAACGAATCCGCTCGGCTGTTCTCAGGCGCTTGCCGCCGATGATGAGCGGGTAATCGCTGCCCAGGCGCACGGCCACCTGATCGAGGGCGCTGCGCATGGAGCGCGCATTCTCCGGATCATTGAAGTCGGTGAAGGGCTCGTTGGCAAACACGCCCTGGGGCGTGCGCGGCTTGATGGTGCGAGGGACACCAGCGATGGCCATAACCACACCAGTTTACGGCAATTCGCAGGCACGCGTGAGGATAGGGAAAAAGGGGCGCGAGAGCGAGAGCCATGTGGGACCAGGGATTTTCCGCTTGACATGCCGATTGCGCGAAATATATATCTCGAATCCTGACAGGGCCATCGGATTCCCCCATAACCAACAGATGAGACAAGGAGAGAGGTCGATGAGGAAATTTGTGTTTTGCTTGATCGGGACGGCGCTCGTGGCCGGATGCCTGGGCGCGGGGCTGCCGGCGCAGGCGCAGACCAGGGATGAGAAGCAGATTCGCGCGCTGGAAGACCAGTTTGCGGCGGCCGCCAATGCCAAAGACCTGGACGCGATCATGAAGGTGTACGTTCCGGGCAACGATCTGTTCGTGTTTGACGTAGGCGTTCCGCGGCAGCACGTGGGCTGGGACGATTACAAGAAGGACTGGCATGATTTTCTTGGCCTTCTTCCTGGGCCCATCAAGCTCACAGTCAGCGACCTGAGCGTGATGTCGGACGGCAAAATCGCGTACGGACACAACATCCAGCATCTATCGGGGACGATGACGGATGGGTCGCCGGCCGATATGACGGTGCGCGTGACCGACGTGTACCGCAAGATCGACGGGAAGTGGTTGATCGTGCAAGAGCATGTGTCGGTGCCGATTGACTTTTCCGCGGGCAAGCCAGTGCCGGACATGATGTCGAAACCGTAGAATCAGGGGTCAGGTTTCAGGTGTCAGGATTCACGCGTGGCCGCCGCTGCGCTTGCGGAAGACGATTTCAAAGGAACTCGACCAAAAAGCCCGTTTGACGCGCGGCATCAGCCAAGCGCTGATCCGCTGTGATAAATGCAAGCCCGCTCGGATTGTTCTCACAGGCCTCCAGCGCGGCTGCCAGTTGCAGCGCATCGGCCGCGCGCAGCGGGTATAGCTCGAGCAACCGGCAAGCGCTTGGGACAATGCTGGGCGACTCATGGATAGACACCCACTCGCCAGCAAGATTTTGCACAAAGGGCTTACTCAAGAGAAACTGCGGCTGCGTCATTCCGCCCGCGCGCGTGAGGCGGGTAAGGCCGCTCACGATCTCAACATGAGTTGCCCACCACGTTACAATTTTGTACTTAGAGTAAAGAGTTCGCGCCGTTGCGGTCTGTGGCTGCGATATGCAAAGAGGAACCAGCGCACTGGAATCCCAGTAAGCGTAAGGCCTGCTCATCTGCCGTCGCGCTCTTCACGCCACAACTGGTCCATCATCTCCCGCGTAATGCGGGTAGGACCCGGAGGTTCGGGCCATTCTTCGTCCTGCTTCCGAGGTTCGATCGGTGGCGAGAGAACCCCTTTCGCGATCAGGCGCTTGATCCGCTCGTCGTAGTCGTCGATATTTCCCACGCTAGTCAACCGCGCCACCGGCGTATTTCGGTCGAGGATCAGTACATCGTGACCGCGTTTCACATATTTGATGTGCGCGCTTAGCTTGGCCTTCAATTCGCTGATCTTGGCGGTCCGCATGGGGTTATTATAGCCCAATGTGACCAACTTGGTCATATTGGGTCTGCCCATGCGTGAGCTTCCCTGCTGCGCTTGCGGAAGACGATCTTGAGCTCGCGGCGCCAGTGCTCGGCGAGGGCGAGGAGCTCCCACTCGATCTCCGGCGAGAAGTAGCGCAGCACCGGCTCATTAGCCGGGTGAATGCGCAGTGCGGGCGCAGCGAGGATGAGGCGCGGCGGAAGCGGAGAAAGTTCGACGCCGGGAAAGTAGCCGCTGCGCGCGAAGGCCGAGAGCGGCGCGGTTGTCCCAGCGGCTGGCTGCCGGTCGGCATTGAGAGCGCGCACGCGCATCCAGTAGTCGAGAGCCTGCAAGGGAAGATGCAGGTCCTCGTCGGCTTTCAATTCCAGAACAACGAGTCGCGCGTTGCGGTCGAGCGCGAGCAGATCCAACATGCCACGGTCGCCGGTAGAGAGCGCGGGGACCTGGTTGTAGACGAGATCGCCGCGCAGCTCCGGGAGCACTTCGCCTAGCGCCGAGCGCAGGCGCGATTCGAGCCAGCGCTCGGGCGCCAAGCGGAAGAGTGGATCGGTGTGCGCGCCGTCGGCATGACGGCTGAGGAAAAGCCGGCGCAGAAGATCGCGGCACAGATCTTCGTTTTCGGGTGTGAGTGGGGTTTCGCTCGGCCCCGCGCCGAAGGTAATTTCGTCTTCGCGCGCGAAGGAGTGGGCCGAAGCACCGTGGCGCACGGAAGCGAATTCCAGACCATGCAGCAGCAGGCCGGTTTCGGTCGCGGAGTGGGCACGGATTTCGACGCGCTCGCGCGCGGCATCGGGGACAAGCGCTAGTAGCCGGGCAACTCCTGAGTTACAACGTTTGAGCGCGGCCGCGGGTGAAAAGGCGTGGACGAGGCGCGACTCCAGGTTGCCGGTGTCGCGAAAGTCGACAGGCGCGAGTTCTTCACTGCGCTCGTCGAGCGTGAACAATTCAAAATTGGCGGCGGCATGGTTGAGCCAGGCCATGCGCTCGGCGGTGGGACGCCATGCGCCGGCAGGAACGACTACCTTGAGCCCGCCGAAGTGGCGGCGCGCGTCGCCGTGCTGGCGGCAGTAATCGAGCCAGAGAATGCCCAGGGTCAGGACGCCGTCGATGACGGAAGCGGATTCGGCAGCGCCCACGCCAATCACGGCATCGGCCGCGGTTCCCTTGAGCAAACGGCCGCGGACATAGGCGGGGCCGAAGCTGTGCTCAAGATCCATGGCGGTGCGCAAACCGTCGACTTTCGAACCGAAGAAATGCCGCGTGAGGACGCGGTCTAAAAGACGTTGATAACTGTGCCGCGCGGCGTCGCGGGCCGTGGGAGTGCGACGGTCGCTGGTGGGGGCAAGCTCGAGGAACTGGGGCCGGGCCGCGCCCATCTTGCGCGTGGCCAGACGCAACGACTGCGCGCGTTGCTTTACTTCGACGACCGTGCGGACGAGATTGCGCTCTTCGCTCCAAAGCTGCAGCAGGCAGCGGCCATGGGACTCGTCGACGGAGTAGCGCGCGGTGCGCATGTCGAAGAGCACGCGGCCGTCTTCAAGCATCGCGGCGGCGGGGTGGGCGGCGAGAAACGATTCAATCATCCCGGCGAGTTGCGCGGGTGATGCGGTGGCGGCTTCGGAATTCCTTACTGTGGCTTTTTGTCGATGCGTGGCGGGGCTGGCGTGCATGGCGTTCCCTTACCACCCCATGCGCTGGCGCAGGCCGGTGATGTGCGCAACGTGATGGCGCGAGTGCCACTCGTAGAGCGCGAGCGCCGCGGCGAGGTTTTGCCGGCCCATCTCCGGATGGTTGTAGCCGCGCTGGAAATCTTCTTCCGTCATGGATTGGAGGACGGCCACCCAGCGGGCGTGCAGCGCGTCGACGAAGACCAGCGAGCCATCAATCGGCAGACGCGAGTCGGGCAGCCGCGCCCACGCGGCTTCGTCGTAGGGCTTGATGGTGGGCCAATCCTCAGTAAGCGCGAGCTTGAAGCGGATGAAGGAATTGGCGTGGCTGTCGGCGTAGTGATGCACGACCTGGCGGACGGTCCAGCCGTCGTCGCGATAGGGGGTGTCGAGCTGCGCTTCATTCAATCCGCCGACCGCGGCGCGAAGTCGCTCGGGGAGCAGACGCAGAGTTTCAATGTGGGCGGCGCGAATGCCGGGCATGCTGGCGGCAGGCGGGCGGAACCGCCCCACAGGATAGCGAAGATCGTCCCGATCGGTCATGGCAAACACCTTAACATGCCATGACGGCTGAGCCAAACGCGATCAGTGAAAGAGACACAACGGCTGCTGCCCAAGCGGAGGGGAGAAAACAGCGCGAAAAGCGGCGCTTACGCGTGGTGATGATGGTGATGATGATGGTGGTGGTGATGATGGGACCCGGCAGCGAACGCAGGGCTTGCAAACACCATCAAAAGCAGCGCTATTGCAAGCAGTTTCTTCATAGGTCGAATCCTAGCACGGGGAGATTTACAGGCGGAAGCGCACGACTGCGGCACGTATCAAAAAGAGCAATGCGGCGAGTGCGGGCCACCGGCCTGTCTGATAAGAAAGACGCGCGCGGCGTACACTGGGTTTACGATGATGCCTCACGAGACTTCCCCAAGTTCGAGCCATCGGCTCTATTTTTTCCAGAAGTTCGGCCTGACGGAGCGCCTGCTGGAGCGCTGTCTGGGCGAGGCTTTAAGCGCAGGCGGCGACTACGCGGACCTTTACTTCGAGTCGGTTACGGCCACGGCGCTGGGCGTGGACGAACAGATTGTGAAATCGGCGAGCCAGGGCACGAGCGCCGGGTGCGGCATCCGCGTCCTGAGCGGGGAACGAACCGGCTACGCCTACACCGACAACCTGAGCCCGGAGCGGCTGCTGCACGCGGCGCGGACGGCGGCATTGATCGCGTCGGCTCCGGCGAAACAGACGGTGCAGGGATTCACGGAGACACGCACGGCGGATCTTTACCCGGTTCCGCTGGGCGGCTTCGATCTGGATCTGGCAGCGCGGCTGGAGTTGATTTTGCGCGCCGATCGCGCGGCGCGGGCGTTTGATCCGCGCATCGTCCAGGTGCGGGCGAGTTACAGCGAGGAACTCCGACGCATTTTGATTGCGGCATCGGACGGGGCGTTTGCCAGCGATACGCAGCCGCTTTGCCGGTTGAATGTTTTCGTGATTGCGAAGGATGGCGCGTTGACGACGAAGGGCTCGGCGGGCGGCGGAGGGCGCGCAGGGTTGGATCAGTTCAGCGGAAGCAAAAGCCCGGAGCACCTGGCGCACGAAGCGGCGCGCGGCGCGATTTTGCAGCTGGGCGCGGCGCCTGCGCCTGCGGGCGAGATGGAAGTGGTGCTGGGGCCGGGCTGGCCGGGAATTCTGCTGCACGAAGCGGTGGGGCATGGGCTGGAGGCCGACTTCAATCGCAAGGGAACCTCGGCGTTTACGGGATTGATCGGGCGGCAGGTGGCGAGCCCCAAGGTGACAGTCGTTGATAACGGAACCATGGCGGGCAGGCGTGGCTCGCTGAATGTGGACGACGAGGGGTCGGCGACGCAGGAAACGGTGCTTATTGAGGGCGGCGTGTTGAAAGGCTATCTCTCCGACAAGCTCTCAGCGCGGCTGATGGGCATGCCGAACACCGGCTCGGGACGGAGAGAGAGCTACCAGTCGATTCCCATGCCGCGCAAGACGAATACGTATATGTTGGCCGGCGACGATGCGCCCGAAGATATTCTGCGCAGCGTGAAGCGCGGGCTCTACGCAGTGAACTTCGGCGGCGGCCAGGTGGACATCACCAACGGCAAGTTCGTGTTTTCGGCGTCGGAGGCGTACCTGATCGAGGATGGCAAGGTGACGGCTCCCGTGCGCGACGCCACGCTGATCGGTAACGGTCCGGAGGCGCTGAAATACGTGTCGATGGTGGGCAACGACCTGAAGCTCGACGAGGGCATCGGGACCTGCGGCAAGGACGGGCAAAGCGTGCCGGTGGGCGTGGGGATGCCGACGATCAAGCTGGACAAGATGACGGTGGGGGGGACGGGAAGGTAGCGCCACTACCTTTAACGGATCGGTTTCAAGTGAGTCAGGAGGTGTGGCTCCCGGCAGCTAGCCGTAGTTTTCGGGCGTAAAAATCCAATGAGGATAAAGAATTATGAAAATGACTCCGACGCATTTGCTGGGCGAAAACGGGAGGACGCTTTGCGGCTTCGTGTCAAAAGACATAGTCCCGAAGCATCCCACTTGTGAGGGATGCAAGGAGCTGGATGCAGCGCGCACAAAGGTCTTCAATGACAAAAAGCCAGAGTCGAAAATACCGCCGCCGGGGATGGGCAGCACAAGGCCCCAGACGAAGAAGGAAGTGATAAGGCGTGGGGGAAGGTTTGTGAAGAGATAGAGAGCAAGACCGCCGGGCGCCCCAGGACTCGCACTTGAGACCTGGGACGCCCGCGGGTTAGTCGAGAAACGCAATCTGCGGTGCGTGCCGCGCAAAGCGCTCCCGGTTCATGTAGACACGATGCCAGCCAACGAGATCGATCGTCTTGTGATCCCGATGGCGGACTTCGCCGCGCGCATAAACTTCAGCATCGCGGGTCATGCGGCGCCATGCGTAGCCCGTTGCATCATGGTTGGTCGAAATGAGCCGTTCGTACTGCGCAAGACTGATGCCTGTTGGGTACTGACGGCACACAAAGACCGCTTCGCCGCCGCGCCTCATCAGCTCTGCGCAAATATGAGGCTTGCTTCCCGCACCGCGGCTGAGCGGTTCGTTGCGATGGATCACGACGCCCTTTTCGCTGACGCCGGGTTCCGGAACAAAGAACCATTCACCCTGACGGATAGCCCGCCGGCCTTCGATTTCCTCGGGCCTCAGGCTTGCGACTGCCGTGCGCACGTCGCGAACGGAATCGCCGGGTACTGCTGCGGCGAACCAGTGACGCTCATCGTGTCCAAGCAGGAACTTGTTTTTGAGACTGCCATCGCGAACCATCAACACAAGATGGCGAGTGGAAGGCTGCACATCGAGAATCTCGGGCACAACGCCCACCTCGGATCGAATGTCGAAGAACTCGCCAGTGCGGTCTCTGCCTACGTCGATTCGGATCTTCTCCCGTTGCCGTGGGCCAGGCCCGCGCACAATAACACGCGCGCCCATCCGGGAGAAGTGCCGGCGCAAAGACTCCTCGGTCTTCATACAACTCCTTCAGTTGTCAGTTCGGTTTACAGCTAGGCGGGGCCAAGGAGGCGAGAAATGGAGCCATCCTGTGCCACGCCGACTACTTGGCGATTTGGCCGTTGAATACACAATCGAGTCAGGCGCATGATGTCTCCTTTCCATGAGCAAGGTAGCATTTTCCCGATTTCCGGTCAACTTAGACTTAGCGCCGCGAAGACAATAAAATCAAAGCGGGAGGGCGCGCCATGACCTAGGTACGCAACTGCGTCCTGGAGTTTCAAAAAGAGCCGCTCGACGCGCCGCCCCTATGCGGCGATCACGGGCACCTCCAGCGCGAAAGACGACAAGCGCTTGGCCCATCGCGGTGTCCGCCGGAAACAAAATTTTGTCCTGAAAACGTGCGCTGACTACGAGGACTTCCTGGTTCCTCATCGGCTGGAGTGCGCCTGGAACAACAACTATTGCTGGGATCGCGGCGGGGCGCAATGCTACTGGGGTTCGATGCGCTTCTCGACCGATGAGTGGGACCAGCGTTACCTGCAAAAGCTCCTGCGCAAGTAGCCTGACAGGCGCGAAAAGCAACCGCAGATCCTTCGACTTTGTGGGCCGCGTGAACGCGCGGCCCGCTGCGCTCAGAATGACAGTGATTTGTGCTGGGTTCGTGCTTTCCCCGGTCCCCAAATGCAAGGGACCGGGGGCACCCCTTGATTGTGCTGAGTTTTATGGGGAAGACCGATCTACGTGTGCCGGTTGTACTCAGGCCGGCTGGCCATCACCATGCCGCTCTTCTGGCGGCCGTGAATGTACCAGCAGCACCAGGCGGTTTCACGCGCCTCGCCGCCGGATGCGACCAGGTCGGCGTAGGCGACATTTCCGTAGAGATAGATCTTCTCTTCCCAATCTTCCACGCGAAGCACCTGCCGTGGGTCCGCGCAAACCGACTTCACTTCATCGCGAGTGAAGGTTTTGATGGTCGTGGACTCGCCCGGCAGCAGAATGAGGGGCACGAGCGGGGCGCGCGGCTCGGTCTTGAAGGCCGGAGCGGCCGGCAACTGCGCTTCGTCCCCGACGATGGCGATGCCTTCGGCCAGAGAGACGATGCGGGCCGGAGAACTGCCGCGATTTGTGGCCACGACGGAGAAGCTGTTAGCCATGCCGGGCGTGGGCTCGGCCACGACGAGAATCCAGGGGCGTTCAGCTCTGGCCTGGTTCGCGGCGAAGAGCAGCACCGCTTGGGCGCTTTCGGCGGCGGCCTGGGCAGCGGTCTCGGCATAGCGCGTCTGGCGCTCGATTTTGCGCAGCGTGGAGACAGCCAACAGGATGGCCGGATACGCGATGAGCAGAAGAAGCACTTCGCCAGCCCAGCGAATACGGTCGGGCAAAGACCACGGCGCGGCAGCAGGCGCGGGAGTGGCGATGGTGATGTGGGGCTGCTGGTAATCGCAGGGGCCGCTGGTGCAGGCCGGGCCTGCGGATGTGCCCGAGGCGGACGGTGTAGTCGCAGGCGACGGTGCGGGCGCGGCGGGTTGCGCTGCCGCGGGCGTCGTGGAAGCAGGCGTGGGCGTATTGGGTTTTCCGGTCTGCGCCGGCGTGGCGGGCTTGCCTGCCTGCGCTGCGCACAACTGACACACAAGCGCCAAAAAGAGCAGCGCAGCGGGGGGGAACCGATGCTTGGAGGACATGGCGACAATGTAGCACAGCGGGGGTGTGGGGCGGTCGCGCAATGCTGCCGGGCCGCACGACTGCTGGCTCACGCCGGACACCGGTCGAGAATTCCCAGGTTGCGCGCCATGCGCAGGGAGATCCGCATGGGGATCTTCTCCTCGCTGCCCAGGGTAAGAACGATATAGGTCCGAAAGAAGAATTTCGTCCTGCCAAACCCGATTTCGTCCCAGGGAATGCGCAGCGGCGGATGGCCGATGCGAAGCGGAAACAGAATCGATACGTAGAGTGCGTCGCTGGCGGCCGTCAGGCGAATCACGCTGGAGTACTTGCTCCACCACCGCATATAAACGGTGTACAAGAACGGGCCTGCGGACTTCGTTTCGCCGTATGGGTCGGATTGGCGTTTGAAGCGCCGGCCAAGATAGAACCAGCCGCTCTGTAAGCTGATCAGGAAGCCAACGCCACATACACCAATGATGCAAAAGAGGGCAATGCCCAGATCGCTGACTAAAGGGTTATCGAACGGGCTGGCTTGCATCATTGCACCTCACGTGTCACTTGCCTGACTCAGGTGCGTGGCCCAGGCCGCGCTCAGCAGCGAACGCAGATCGGCCGCTACACGCCCACCGGAAACGGCTTGGGGCTGGATTCATCCGTATTGACGCCGGTGCGCCAGCGCTCGAAGCGGCCCTGCAGCAGGCTCATGAGACCGGTGTACCAGTAGCCGAGCACAAACAGGATGAGGAACGGCGCGGTGAAGTAGTTGTGATTCGTGAAGGTGTAGACGATGGCCGCAAGGAAATAAAAGCCGAGCAGCAGTTCGATCCACGGCGTGAGCTTGAGACGCTTGCGGTACTTGGCGGCCTGGGATTTCTGGCCCTTTTGCGCCACGCGGTACTTGGGCGTGCGCACAAAGGCGCTCTTGATGCCGAACAGAGCTTCCATCACGGCCTTGGTATTGGTGACGGTGAGGCCGATACCGAGCGCCATGAGGAACGGCAGATAGTAAAAGGTCTTTTTCCAGTTGTTGGGAAACAGTTCGCGCTGGCTCATGACGTAAAAGACCGCGATGGAGAAGCTGGACGCGGTGAAGAGGGGAAAGTCGATGAGCAGCATCTGAAACCAGCCCTGGTAGAAGCGGCAGATCATGGCCGGAATGAGCAGCGCCGACATCACGACCATCAGCGGATAACTGAGATTGGCCGTAAGGTGATAGACGCTCTCGATTTTGCACCGCCGTGAAGCGTTGGAGCGGAAGACCTTGGGCAGAATTTTGATGCTGGTCTGGATAAGTCCCTTGGCCCAGCGCGCTTGCTGGGTTTTGAAGGCGGTCATCTCGATGGGCAGCTCCGAGGGGCATTCCACGTCGGGCAGATATTTGAACTTCCAGCCGGCCATCTGGGAGCGATAGCTTAGGTCGGTGTCCTCGGTGAGCGTGTCGTGCTGCCAGCCGCCGCCGTCGGAGATGGCCTCGCGGCGCCACATGCCTGCGGTGCCGTTGAAGTTGAAGAACTCGCCGGAGCGGGCGCGGGCGCCGTGTTCCAAAACAAAATGCCCGTCGAGCAGGATGGCCTCGATCTTGGTCAACATGCTGTAGTCGCGGTTGAGGTGCGTCCAGCGGGTTTGCACCATGCCGATCTCGGGCTGGGCGAAATGATGGATGACCTTCATGACCCAGTCGGGCGGAGGCACGAAGTCGGCATCGAAGATGGCGATGAACTGGCCCTTCGCGACCTTGAGGCCGGCGTCGAGCGCCCCTGCCTTGAAACCTTGACGGTTGGTGCGGTGAATGTAGACGATGGGATGGCCGAGGACGGCGTAGCGGTCGACGATGGAGGAGGCGACGGCCGTGGTTTCGTCGGTGGAGTCGTCGAGAACCTGGATCTCGAGCTTTTCGCGCGGGTACTCCATGGCGCAAACGGCTTCGATGAGCCGGTCGATAACGAACTGCTCGTTGAAGATGGGCAACTGCACCGTGACGAAGGGCAGCTCCCGAAAATGGCTGGGCGGATTGGGGTTGTAGTTCTTCCGGTACTTGAAGTACTGGTAACACATGGTGTAGCGGTGAATGCCGTAGAAAGAAAGAAGAATCATCACCGCGAAGTAGGGCAGCAGCATGCAGGCGTCGAACAGGTTCCAGTGGTAAAGACCCTTGAAGGTCTGGTCGGCGTACTGCATTTTGAGGTAGTGGCGCAGGCCGCTTTGCGGGGCGAAGGCAAGGAATGCGGAGATCTCCCGGAGCAGCCCCCCGAGCGGGCTGGCAGCAGCAAGCTCGAGAGTGGAGAGCGCGGCGATCAGAGCGTGAGCCTCCGACGAGAGATACGCTTCATTGTACGCGAACGGTGCGGACGCCGGTTGATTGCAGGCTCGCGCCGCGTCGCTGCCTTTTTGATCCCGCACGGGCCGGTGAAGGCAAAATCGTGATTGAGGCATTAGAATACGATCACTCCCGCCGGTGAGGTCACAAGCGGATCGAGATGGATAAAATCAGAGATCTGAACGAGAGCGTTCTTTCTCAGGCTGTGGTCGCGCCGCTCACGCGCGCGGCGATCTTTCTGGTTGTCTGCATTCGCCAGGACGCGGAGAGCTGCGCGCTTCTGCGCGCCTTCTGCGCGGACCTTTCCGGGCTCATCCGCGCGGTTGAGTTTCGCGACATTGAGGCGGGCCTCTCCTGCGTAGTTGGATTCGGTTCCGATGCCTGGGACAAGCTCTTTGGCTCGCCTCGCCCTGCTGAACTCCATCCCTTTCGCGAGATTCGCGCGGGCAACCGCCATGCGGTTTCCACCCCCGGCGACATCCTGTTCCACATTCGCGCCAAACGCATGGACCTTTGTTTTGAAATGGCCACGCAGATCATGGACGCCATCGGCAATGCGGTCGAGGTTGCGGACGAGGTGCACGGTTTTCGCTACTTTGACGATCGCGATGTGGTCGGGTTCGTCGATGGCACGGAGAATCCGCGTGGCGACGCGGTTCGAGAGGCAGCCATTCTCGGCAGCGAGGATCCAACTTTTGCCGGGGGCAGCTACGTCATCGTGCAGAAGTACCTGCACGACATGAAGGCGTGGAATGCTCTTCCCGTTGAGGCGCAGGAGCGCATCATTGGCCGCCGAAAGCTCTCCGACGTCGAATTGAGCGATGCCGAGAAACCGTCTTCGGCGCACAACGCGCTCACCGTGATTGAAGAGAATGGGAAACAACTCCAGATTCTGCGCGACAACATGCCCTTTGGCCGGCCCGGCCACGGTGAGTTCGGGACCTACTTCATCGGCTATTGCCGCACGCCGCGTGTCACGGAAACAATGCTTCAGAATATGTTCGTCGGCCGTCCCCCGGGCAACTATGACCGGCTGCTCGATTTCAGTCACGCTGTCACGGGCAGCTTGTTTTTCGTGCCGTCGGCCACGTTTCTCGACAATCTCGGCGCTGCGGCGCCGGACGCCGCGACTTCTGCCGCATCGCCGGCATCGAATTCAGTGGCAACCGCGCCCACGCTCAACACATCGCTCGGAATCGGATCACTCAAAACTGGATCGCTCAATATTGGATCGCTGAAGGGAGAGCAGAATGAATAACCTCCATCGGGAACTGGCGCCAATCTCTGACGCCGCATGGTCGCAGATTGAGGAAGAGGCGACGAGGACGCTGAAGCGCTATCTGGCCGGACGGCGGGTTGTGGATGTTCCCGCACCGGCCGGAGTTTCCCTGCCCGCAGTTGCGACAGGACATTTGCGGCCGATCGCTGCCCCTGCCCAGGGAATCATCGCGCACCAGCGAGAGGCCAAGCGTCTCGCGGAGCTGCGGGTTCCGTTTGAGCTTTCCCGTCAGGCCATTGACGACGTGGAGCGCGGATCGGAAGACTCCGATTGGCAGGCCGCGAAAGACGCTGCGAAGAAACTCGCCTTTGCGGAAGACCGTGCCATCTTTAACGGCTACAAGGAGGCGGATATCCAGGGCGTTCGCGAAGGCACCAGCAATCCCATCGACGCGCTACCTGCCGACATTCGCGATTATCCCGATGCGGTGGCGCATGCGCTGAGCCAACTGCGCCTGGTCGGCGTCAACGGACCTTATTCGGTTTTACTGGGAGCCAACGAGTACACGGCGCTCGCCGAAACTCGCGATGAGGGCTATCCGGTTCTCGAACACGTCAAGCGCATCGTTGACGGCAACATTGTGTGGGCTCCTGCCATCGAGGGCGCGGTCGTTCTGACCACGCGCGGCGGCGATTTCGAGCTCAACATCGGCCAGGATACTTCCATTGGTTACCTCAGCCACACCGATTCTGTCGTGCGGCTTTACCTTCAGGAAACATTCACTTTCCGCGTCCTTACCAGCGAAGCTTCTGTCGTGTTATCGCCGTCGAAAAGGTCTGCGAAAAAAGTGCGCGCGGCGTAAGAGCCGCGGGCGACACCGCTGCGCTCAAGGACAGTGCGTGGCCCTTGGGGCTAAGTCGCGTCTTCAGCAAGAAATGGTGGCCAGGGACGGGCCCCCGTCGGCATTGTCGCGCCGACCGGTCGGCCTTTTCAGGGCGCTAATAACTTGTATTTACAACTGCTTACAAGACGCAAAAAGCCGCCTAAATTCGCCGAATATGGACCGATGAAACTGCTTTGCGAGGGGAAGTCTGAAAACGCTCCATGCATACACGGCCCCAAGAGCCATTTGCATCAGAGATTCGGCTGCCGCAATTTCCGAACAATCCTGGCTTTTCTCGATATCGGTCATTCGCAACCTCCGCGCAACTTGATTTGACTTCCCAGGTTCTCTAAGAACCGGTTGATAAACGCAATGCTTCTGCGCAGTTCCTTGTGACGAAATTGACTGAGAAGCGAGAAGAGGCCTGGCGGCTCGATGATGGGCTTCTCGTAGCATCCGAGTGTTTTGCTGGCCGCCGTCGCAACACACTGGAGTACGTCGGGATTGATTGACCCAAGCACCTTGCCGAGAATCATCGCGTTGCGAATGGCGCGAATCGACTCATCGGATTTGGCGGCATTGACGACGGTTTCAATCAGTTTGTCGCTGGCCCCAAGCGCGCCGCGCAACAATTCGAAGACGCCATGGTCGTGTAGCTGCTGCAGCAACTCATATGAGTCGAGCAGGGCTTCTGCGTGCTTAGCCGGCGCCTGTTCGAGCCGCTTGCGTAACTCTTCGCGGGGATCGCGGGCCGGTAACTCCAGCGGGATTGGTCGAGCCATATCTCTCTCCTTGTCAGCGGGCGTAGTTATCGAGTCTGAATCTGAACCAGCTGGTCGCCGGGTTGGCGATAATCTTTGCGCTTCCATTTCCGCTCCACCTCGACACCAGTCTGCGGTGTCGGGTGTCCGTGGCGCGAATTGGTTCGCGGCAGCGGGTCGTCGCCGATCTCTCCCAAAACCCGGAGTTGCACGGACGTTTCCTTGTAAGCGGGAGTGTGGGTCACTTTGTCCGTATGGCTGCTGGTAAGACGGTTAACCGGCTCTTCGGTAGAGTTCATGGGCATATACAGTTCTTTTCCCTGCACTCTTGTCGTGATGACGGCCTGTGCGCGCACTTTGCCGTAGCGCGACGTGAGCTGCACCCAACTTCCGGTCTGGATTCCTCGTTCGCTTGCCAGCTCGGGCGATACTTCAACGAAGGTGCACGGAGTTTTTTCGCGAATGCCTTCGACGCGATAGGTCAGGTTGCCTTCATGGAAATGTTCGAGGAGACGGCCGTTGTTCAGGTGCAGGTCGTACTCGGCATCTTGTTGATCGGATGGCTCCGTCCAGGGAACAGGAAAGAACGTCGCTTTACCGTCGGGGAAATTGAAGCGCTTTGTGTATAGCAGAGGCTGATCGCTGCCATCCTCGGCTACGGGCCACTGCAGCGTCTTGTATCCTTCAAGGCGTTCATAAGTCACGCCGGCCATCAACGGCGTAAGTGAGGCAATCTCCTCGTAAATCTGGGAGGGGTGCTCGTACTTCCAGTCGGCACCCAGTCGATTGGCGATGTCCTGAATAATGATCCAGTCGGGACGGCTCTCATCAAGCGGTTCGAACACTTCGTAGAGGCGCTGGATGCGCCGCTCGGTGCTGGTGAACGTACCTTCCTTTTCCAGACTCGGAGCAGCCGGAAGAATGACGTCGGCAAACCGGCAGGTTTCGCTGAAGAATATCTCCTGCATGACAAAGAAGTCGAGCTTCGACAGGGCGTCGCCCACGTAGTTAGCGTTGGAATCGACGAGACTCATCTCTTCGCCGAATACATACATCGACTTGAGTTTGCCTTCGTTAATGGCTTCGATCATCATGTGGTTATCGAGCCCAGGCTTCGGCGGCAATTGAACATTCCAGGCCTTCTCGAACTTACCGCGAATCGCCGGATCGTCGACCTTCTGATAGCCCGGGAAGAAGTTCGGCATTGCGCCGTGATCGCTGGCCCCCTGCACGTTGTTATGTCCTCGCAGGGGATATGCACCTGTTCCCGGCTTCATGTAATTGCCGGTTGCGAGAAGAAGGTTGGAGATAGCCGTTGAGGTGTCAGAACCCATAGAGTGCTGGGTGACGCCCATCGCCCAAAGAATGCAGACGCTTTCCGCCTCCGCGATCATGTGAGCAACCTTTGTAAGTGTTTCGATCGGGAGGCCGCACCTCTCGCTTGCCATTTCGAGGGTGAACGATTCCAGGCTCTTTTCGTACTCAGCGGCGTGATTGACCCACTTATCGATGAATTTCTGATCGGCAAGTCCGTTGTCGAGAATATATTTGGTCACCGCGGAGAGCCAGATTAGGTCGGTTCCGGGCCGTGGGTGCAGGAACACATCTGCTCGCTCGGCCATCTCATTCTCGCGCAGGTCAGAGACGATCAGTTTCTGGCCGTGCATCTTATGCGCCCGTTTGACGCGCGTAGCCAGCACCGGATGGCTCTCGGCCGTATTGCTGCCGATGATCAGCACAAGTCCCGCTTGCCCGATATCTGTGATCGATCCAGAGTCGCCGCCATAGCCAACTGTTCGGAAGAGGCCCGTGGTTGCCGGCGCCTGGCAATAACGGGAGCAGTTATCCATGTTATTGGTTCCGATAACTGCCCGCGCGAGTTTTTGCATCAGATAGCTTTCTTCATTCGTACACTTCGAGGAAGAGATGAAGGCCAGCGAGTCGGGACCAGTGGCTGCCTTGATCTCTGTAAATCTGCGCGCCACCAGAGAAAGCGCTTCATCCCAGGAAGCTTCGCGGAAGGCATCTCCCTCTCGGATGAGCGGCTTTGTCAGGCGGTCAGGACTGTTGACGTAGTCCCAGCCGAACTTACCCTTGATACAAGTCGAGACACCGTTGGCCGCGCCCTCGGCCGGCTCGACCTTCAGAATATGCCGATCTTTCGTCCAGATATCGAAACTGCAACCGACTCCGCAGTAAGTACAGACGGTTTTCGTCCGCTTGATGCGCGACTCGCGCATGTACGATTCCACTTCAGAAACCTTCATAATGGAGCCATACCCCATCTCCGGCTCGATGCCCTTGACCACATCGATCATGCCGTCGAGCGCGGGCTTGGAGAGCGCGGTCATGTAGCCGGCCTCTCCAAGCATCGACTTCTCCATCAGCGCGTTGCATGGGCAAACGGTGACACAATGCCCGCACGAAACACAACTCGATTCGCCGATCGGCGCGCCACCGTCCCACAACACGCGAGGATGAGCGTCCTCCCAGTTGATGCTTAGTGTTTCGTTCACTTCCAGGGTCTGGCAGGCCTGAACACAGCGACCGCAGAGAATGCATTGGTCGGGATCGTAGCGATAGAAGGGATTTGACATATCCACTTCATAGGGCTTGGGCTTGTAGGGAATCTCCTGATGTTCCACGCGAAGCATCTTTGTCGTGTTATGAATTGTGCAGTTGCCGTTGTTGTTGTCGCAAACCGTGCAATAGAGCATGTGATTGCCGAGAATGCGATCAAAAGCTTCGCGCTGGGCCGCGTCCGCACGCGGCGAAGACGTGACGACGGTCATGCCGTCTGCAGCCATTGTTCCGCAAGCTCTCACTAGCTTGCCGTCAACTTCAACCATGCAGGTATCGCAGGATTGGATCGGACCGAGTTGGGGGTGATAGCAAACCTGCGGCACTTCGATTCCGCAACGGTTGATCAGGTCGATCAGGCGTTCTCCAGGCTGAATTTCCTTTGCCCTGCCGTCAATAGTGGCTGTCATGGCCCTCCGCCCTCCGCGATTGATTTCGGATGGTATTTCAAGGGATGAGAGCATGTAAAGTCAATTTGCGAAACACTCCGTAGTGGTAGCTTTTAGGCCGCATGGGATGAACGAAACTCGGAAGGGACCGCTTAAGCTACTTCATGAAGATCAAATCGATTGCCGGCAAATGCGCTCCTTCGTCAAAGTCCACAAGGACTTTGGCGCACTAGTGTTCAACCTTGAAGCGATAGGTGAACCCCAGATAGGCATACGTCAGCGGAGCGCCATGGTTCTCGCTCGTCATCACCTCGCCAGGGAAGAAGTGACCAACGCCAATATTGGTAACGAACGATTTGTGGAAGATATACTTTGCCGAGGCGTCGAACTCGCTGCCGATATCGTCGCTCTTGAACCCGCCCGAGGGCGCTGCGAATAAGCTCGCGCCGGCGCCGGAGTAGATGCCATCGTGGATCGTCGCCACGTGCAGCGATCCGCCTTGAATGAGCACCAGTAGGTCGCTGCGCGGTGTCAACTGCAGGTTCAGGCGGCGCTGCTTGATGTTCTGGAAGCCGAACAAGTCGACCAGGCCGAACGCATTGTGGTTGCTCGGATACTCCTGATCGTAGGTCCCGATGCGATCGGGATTTGTGTGCGGATTACCGGTCGCGTAGTCATACTCCGCTTCGAGGTGCGGCTGCCACGGCAGACTTTTTGCCCCATAGCCGCCACGCACGATCGCCGCGCCTGCATGGATCGAATCGTTGCTGAAGCTGCCGCGCTGCAGATCTCCGGTGCCCGACGAATCAAGCCCGAACGGGAGCTTCATCTCGTAGTACGAGCCAAACGTCACCTCGGTTTGGCTGCCAACCACGCCCTGCTGGCTGGTCACGCGGGGCAAAGCATGAACCAGGACGAACGGCTCAATCGTGGTATGCGGCACGTACGTCGCCAACTTCGCGTCCACGCCATGGAAGGTCAGTCCGGCGCCGTGCGTGTCCAGGCTGGTGGGATGGATCTTGACCACCGAGGTGCTGAAGACATTCAACTGGTTGACGTTCCCGACACGCATGTAGAAGCCGTCCCAGGTACGGCTGTTGTTCGTCCAGTCGCTGATACCAACCACGCGTTCGTCGCCAATCCTCAGTTCCTGCCGGCCCACGACCAACTGCACCGGCTTGTAATGGAAATCAAGATAACCCTGCCTCAGGTCGAAAGTGTCGCGCATGTTCGCCGCGGTATCCCGCAGCGGAAGCCCTAAAGCGTGCAGATCCATGAACTGCGCATTGAACGTCAGCCAATTCGTCGGAACTACCTTCATGCCGCCCCAAACGCGGGTAAGCTCATACAGGCGATCCTTGCCCGCGACGTATCCCAGCGAGGTCTGCTCTTCCGTGCGCCCGCGCAGTTCCATTTCCAGCGTCATCCAACTCGGAACATCGCTCACGTGAAAGGGCTGCACGACACCTTCCTTCAGCGGATAGAGCGCCTGCTGCGCCCACCCGGAAGAGGCAAACCAAAGAATCGCCACCATGGTACAAACCCGCGCCAAAGCTGACCAGATCCGAACAGCCTTTGTAACATCGACGAGTTTACGCAAAGTGCGACTCCTTTAAGCGCCCCGGAGCAGTGGATTGCGCGCGGCTCCGGGGTTTCATCCGAGTCTAAGTTGATTCCGCTTTATCTCTCCGGAATGATAACAATTTCCAACTGCTGCTCGTTGATGCCGGTATTCGGCCCGGCGTCCGCTATTCGACGTGCGGGTCAGCACTTCGCGCGCAACTCTGGGCGCGCCCGCCGTTACTCTTCAACTCCAAATCCACTCCACTTTGTACAAATGCGGAACGGCATGAATCGTCGAAAAGATCCGCTACAGACAACTCATTCGTGCCACAATGCAGATGAAGCTCAGCGACTTCGCAACTCCGTCGGCAGGGAGAACCAAGGCACGGAAGGTAGGCTGGAGGGAACGCACCACGATCTTGTACCGCATTTCAAACGCATCCAGGAGTTTGCTCTCCCAGTAGAGACTCGAAGGCCGTGCAGTACTTAACGCGCTAGTTGAGAGCCGATGTTATGGAGATGAGAACATGAAAACCTCCTTCCATGTCACACTTCCAGACACGAACAACGAGCCTATGTCGCAGACGTCCGTGGAGAAAGTTACCGGGCAGGCATCGCGACAGGTGCTGGACCAGCTCGCGATTGAAGAGCCGCTCGAGATCCAACTTCGTTATGGCCCCTCGAACGCACGGCAAACGCAATCGATCTCCATCACGATGCGTACTCCCGGCAATGACTTCGACCTTGCTGCGGGCTTTCTCATGACTGAGGGAGTCGTTCAGAGCGCAAACGATATCGAGCAGATTGCCTACGCAAGTCATCCCGTGGGCGAGTCCGCGCAATTCCCGCTCATCCTGGATGCCGGCAAGCCCAATTCCAAACAAAATATTGTCCGAGCCGAATTGGCCACACACGTTACGGTGAGCCTGGCCAGCCTTCAACGCAATTTTTATACGACATCGAGTTGCGGCATTTGTGGCAAAGCGTCTCTCCTTGCGCTGCGCACAGTGTGCCCGCCGCGCGCGACAAACAACTTCAGAGTCGACGCGCAAATGCTGCACGGTCTCCCCGGCCGCCTCCGTTCTTCGCAGGGCGTCTTCGATCGTACCGGCGGATTGCACGGCGCTGGCCTCTTCGATTCAACCGGAAATCTATTGGCGCTTCGCGAAGACGTGGGCCGTCACAACGCAGTGGATAAGCTGATTGGCTCTGAATTCCTTGCGGACCGCACGCCCTTGCGAGAGCGCGTACTTTTGCTGTCCGGACGCGCCAGCTTTGAACTTCTGCAGAAAGCGCTCATGGGTGGGATTCCGATGGTTGCAGCCGTGGGAGCTCCATCGAGCCTTGCGGTAGACGTAGCGAAGGAGTTCGACATTACGCTCATCGGGTTCCTTCGGGACGGACATTTCAATATTTATCACGGCGGCGAGCGCATCGATGGATATACATCGACGGCGGCAGGAGCCGGGGAGTGAAGCTGCTAATCAAGGGAAACTCCTGGAGGCTAAGGGTATCGCGCTTAAGTTGGGGATATTGCGAGAAGGGGAGACAACGAGGTTCGGTTTTCACGTCTTGCGCCACCGCTTGGCGTCATTCTTGGTAAGCCAGAATGCGAGTCCGACGGTTGTCCAGAAAAGCTTGCGACATAGCAATTTCGCCGCCACGCTTGGGTTGTAATCCCACGCATCAAACCCAAAACGGCTGAGCGCGCAAAACAGCCTTTTTCGGAGCGGTTTCGGAAACGCTTCATTAAGACAGGGGTAATCAGGCTAAGCGTATCTCTTTGATGTACCGCTAACTTATTTAGAATGTGGTGGCCAGAGACGGGATTGAACCGCCGACGCCGGCCTTTTCAGGGCCGCGCTCTACCACTGAGCTATCTGGCCTCAGTTCGAGACAAAAAGTTGCATGAATCTGCGCGGATTCCGGTGCTGCCGATGGGCATTGCCGGGTAAGGTGGGCGTTTCCACTTGCCGTGCGCTCAAAACAACCACACCTAGTATACCAATCCGGAATGTGCCGGCCAAATCTCGCGGGCTCCCGCCGGATTTGCGCGTTGGACTACACTGGAAGGCAATCATGCGACGCCCGTTTTGGCTTTTTGCTGGTTTTGGATTGACTCTTTGGGTCACGATCTGTGGCCAAGCGCCCTCGGCACACGGACAAGGCAGTTCCGCGGCGGGCCCGGGGGCCGAATCTCGCGCTGAGCGAGCCTACGATGCAGCCGTGAAGCGGGGCCCGCTGTCGCTACGCGCCTTTCTCGAGCAGTTTCCCAAGGGCGCGGATTTACACGTGCACCTTTCCGGCGCCGTCTATGCTGAGACTCTCATTCGCGACGCTGCCGAGGACGGCGCTTGCGTGGACCCGGTGGCGCTTTCGCTCGCCCCGCCACCCTGCACCGGCAATCTGATACCGGCAAAGAACTTCTCCGGCAACATCGACAGGCAAACCCAATTGCTCTATGACAAGCTGATCGATTCGCTTTCCGTCCGCAGCTTTGTGCCTACAGATCGTTGGAGCGAGCACGACCAGTTCTTCGCCGTCTTTGATCGCACCGGCGGCCTCAAGGATCACAGTGGCGAATGGGTCGACGAGGTGGCGAGCCGCGCCGCGGAGCAGAACCAGCAGTACCTTGAGCTGATGGTGACGCCGCCCTTCAGCCGTGCAGCCGGGATTGCGAGCGCG
The DNA here is from genome assembly GCA_050011915.1 of Occallatibacter sp. Lineage (GTDB taxonomy): Bacteria > Acidobacteriota > Terriglobia > Terriglobales > Acidobacteriaceae > Telmatobacter. The sequence goes on along the minus strand of JBEKIE010000021.1, from coordinate 12,118 downwards.
CTGGGCTGGAGCCCGCAGTTGGCGCAGGCCGATCCGCGGGCGTTGGCGCAATTCCGGCAGCAATTGCTGGATAAGGGATTGCGCGACGAGGTAGCCGCGGACCACGAAGAAGTCAGCGCGGCGGAAGCACAGCGAAAACAACTGGAGCACTGCGGAACGGCGCAGAAGGCGCCGGCTTGCGACGTCGAGGTTCGTTACATCTGGCAGGTGCTGCGCGATTTTCCGCCGGAACAGGTTTTCGCGCAGACGCTACTGGGGTTTGAGACGGTCGAGGCGAGCATCAAGGCGAAGGATGACACGTGGGTGGGCATCAACTTCGTGCGGCCGGAAGACGACTACGTCGCCATGCGCGACTACACATTGCAGATGAAGATGGTGGGCTTTCTGCATGCGCTGTATCCCGAAGTGCACATTTCTCTGCACGCGGGCGAACTCGTGCTGGGGCTGGTACCGCCGGAGGGACTGCGCTTCCACATCCGCCAGGCGGTAGAGCTGGCCCACGCGGAACGCATCGGCCACGGCGTGGACGTAATGCACGAGGACGACGCGGCGGCCTTGCTGAAGGAGCTGGCCGCGAAGCACGTGATGGTCGAAATCAACCTGAGCTCGAACGAGGCAATTCTGAGTGTGAAGGGCGCGGAGCATCCCTTCCCCCTTTATCGCGCGGCGCACGTGCCGGTGGCGCTCTCGACCGACGACGAGGGGGTGAGCCGCATCGACCTGACGCACGAATATGTGCGCGCGGCGCTGGACTACCACCTGAGTTACGCGGACCTGAAGCAACTGGCGCGCACGGGCATGGAGCACGACTTCCTGCCCGGCGCGAGTTTGTGGTTGCGGCCGGACGATTTCAGCGCTCCGGTGGATGCGTGCAAGGGTCAGGCGCTGGGCAGCGAAAGACCGTCGCCGGAGTGCAAGGCGTTTCTTGACCAGAGCGAGAAGGCCTGGGCCCAGTGGGAGCTGGAGCGGAAATTCCGGGCGTTCGAAGCGAGGTTCTGATGGACAACGAGCGGATTCGCGAAATCTGCCTCAAGCTGCCGCACGTTTCGGAGACGCTGAACTGGGGCCATCACCTCGTGTACTGGGTCGGTGATCGCGACATCGGCGGAAAGATGTTTGCCATGACCGATCTCGACGGCACGGGGATCGGCGTGTTGTGGTTCCATTGCGGGGCCGAGCGCTTTCACGAGCTGCTGGAGCGGGAGGGCATTTGCGCATCGCCCTACCTGGCCAAGGCGCATTGGGTGACCGTGGAGCGATGGAGCACGCTGCGGCCCCGGGAGATTGAAGACGAGTTGCGCCGGGCGCATGCGTTGATCTTCGAAAAGCTGCCCAAGCGGACCAGGACCGTGCTGGCGCTGCCGGAAAAAGAGCGCGCCAAGGTGATCCGCGAGCGCAAAAAGACGCTGGCTGCACGCGCGAAGAGGAAACGGAGATAGCGGAGTGAACCGTTCCGCATCTTGATGCGTATTACAAATTGTTGCGGTCATACAGGCATTGGCTCGCCAGGAAGTGAAGCGATGGTCAAGTTTCTTCTGTTTTGCATTCTTTTGGTCTTATGCTGGCCCTTGGCGCTGCTGGCTCTGGTGCTCTATCCGTTTGTTTGGCTTGTGCTGTTGCCGTTCCGCGTGGTCGGCATCGCCGTGGGCGGAGTACTGGAGCTGGTGAAATCCATCATCCTGCTGCCGGCACGCGTGCTGCGGGCAGCTTGACCGCTGGGAAAACGCCCTCTTCCCTGCCGTTAAAGAACTGAAAACTCTGACCTCATTCAGGTGGGCTCGACAATTCTCGTCATATCGATCATAATGGTTATATTGATCGATATGATTGAGGATTCCCATGATCACTGAAGTCAATGCCGTCCACTTTCGCCAGAACCTGGGTGAGATGCTCAACCAGGTGCAATACCGTAACGACAGCATTGTGATCAACAAGGACGGCAAGCCGGTGGCGGCGCTCGTGGACGCGGAACTCTTTGCCCGCATACGGCGGATGCAGGACCGTTTCGATGAACTGAGCCGCCAGGTTGCCGAGGCTTTCGCGGATGTGCCGGAAGAACAAGGCCTGGCAGAGATTGACGCGGCAGCAGCAGAGGTTCGGCACGGCCGGTGAGCGCCTTGAGGGTCATTCTTGACACGAACATTCTGGTTTCTGCAATCGCCTATCCTGGCAGCATACCGGGACGAATCTTCAGCGCATGGCAGAGCGGCCAGTTGGATGTGGTGCTTTCGCGTTACATCCTCGATGAGATGGAGAGAGTGCTTCCCAAATTTGCGCAGGTTAAGTTGAGCGCTTCAGAAATCCGCGACCTTGCAGACAGCTTTATGTTCAGGGCTGAGATGGTGGAACCAATCGCAGTTCGAGAAGCATCGCTGCGCGACGAGGCCGATGCTCCAGTGCTGGGAACCCTGCTGGCCGCAAAGGCCGATTACCTCATCACCGGCGACAAGGATTTGCTGGCACTGGCGGAACGTTATCCGATTGTGACACCGGCGGCATTTTGGGGGCGGCACGGAGGCTGAGCGGTTCGAATATTTCAAGCACCCCGCCGTCTCGACATTCCCTCTGACAATGCTTTAGCGTGGGCCTATGGCTGGTGTTTCGCTCACTTTGGACGGCAAGGTTGCGCTGGTGACCGGCGGGTCGCGGGGTATTGGCGCGGAGACGGTGCGCCTGTTGCGCGAAGCCGGGGCGCGGGTGGCATTCAGCTACCGGAAAGCGCGGGAGCAGGCCGACGCATTAGTGGCAGAGTGCGACGGGAGGGACGCTGCGGGTGAGCCACTCTGCGTGGCGATTGAGCAGGAGCTAAGCTCTCCTGCCGACGGACGGAAACTGGTCGAGAGCGCCTTGGCCGCGATGGGCCGGCTGGATATTCTGGTCGCCAATCACGGCGTGTGGGAGGCCGGGGATGTTTCCTTTGCGCAAATGGACGAGGCGCAGTGGCGGCACACGCTGGCGGTGAATCTGGATGCAGTCTTCGGGCTGGTGCAGGCGGCGGTGGCGCAAATAAGCGGCAACCCTTTGGATGAGAGCGGCACGCGGGGACACATCGTGTTGATCAGCTCCACGGCGGGGCAGCGGGGCGAGGCTTTCCATGCGGACTACGCCGTGACCAAAGGCGCGCTGATCAGTCTTACCAAGAGCCTGTCGACGGAGCTGGCGCCCGGCGGGATCCGGGTGAATTGCGTTGCGCCGGGGTGGGTGGCGACGGACATGTCGAAAGCCACGCTGGCAGATCCGGCGACGGGCGAGAAAATTGCCGCGGCGATTCCCGTGGGACGCGTGGCGACCCCGCGGGAGATTGCCGGCCCGATTGTTTTTCTGTGCACGCCGCTGGCCGGATTCATCTCAGGCGAAGTACTGAACGTGAATGGCGGAGCGGTGCTGGTGGGGTGAAAGCAGTGATCAGTGATCAGTTGTCAGTGGTCAGTTTGGCTGGCGAGTCTTCGAGGCTTTTTCTGATCACTGACCATTGACCACTTTTTCGAGGGGGACGATGAGATTCGGGAAACTCGCAACGATGGCGCTCGCGACAATGGCGCTGATGACGCCCGCAACGCAGACTTTCGCGCAAGCGACCACCGACGCGGCGCAAAAGAACGCGCAACAGGCCCGGGCTGCGCTGGACGCGATGATAAAGGCGCTGGGCGGGCAGGCGTGGCTCGACATGAAAAACCAGGTGCGGCAGGGGCACATTGCCGCGTTCTTCCATGGCGATCCCGACCCGGGCACCGAGGAGACCTTTGAATTCCACCAATGGCCCGACCATGACCGCATCGAAGTGACCAAGCATCGCGACGTGGTGGAGTTTTTTGTGGGCAAGCAGGGCTGGGAAGTGACCTACCGCGGCAAGAAACCCCAGGACAAGGACATCGTCGACGACTACCTGCGGCGGCGCGACCACTCCATCGAAAACGCGATGCGAGTGTGGCTGAAGGATCCGAATACGATCCTGATTTACGAGGGGCAGCACACGGCCGAGCGGCACCTGGCGGAACAGGTGACGCTGATTTCGGCGCAGAACGAGGCCATCACCATCCTGATCGATCTGCAGACCCACCTGCCGTTGCAGCGCATCTTCGAGTGGCGCGACCCGGTGTACCACGACAAGAACACCGACACCGAAGAGTACGACGACTATCACACCATCGACGGCTTCCCCACCCCATTCACCATCACGCGCCTCAAGAATGGAGAAACCGTCCGCCAGTACTACGTGTCGCACGTCAGCTTCAACCAGAACCTGCCCGCGGATTTCTGGGATCCGGATGCGGAAGCGCGCAAGGTGAAGCGGTAGCGGCGGGCGATCAGTTCGCGAGAGTACCGCCGCAAAGCTTGACGGCTTGCTTGAGGGTTTCGGCGGTGCGGTTGGCGAGATCCGCGTTGGTGAACTCGACCCCGTTTAAACGGCCCGGCAAGCGTACGACGAGTGCCGTCACGGGCGGAGTGCTCGAAGTGAAGACGAGATTGGTCTGGCCGACGTTCACCTCAGTTAGACGCTGAATTATCGGCTCAACGACGACGCTCGTTACATCGTGTAACGCAATTTCGTAATCCCTGTCCTGCGGGGCCCCGCCGTCGTACGAAATCCTACGATGGTAAGAGACGTGGCATTGGGCCAGATCGGCGACGACGTTGCTGACCTGGTAAACATGGGTCTCTTGGAAACTCTTGCCTTCGGCCTTGTTCCAGATAAGGAGGGTATAGCTCGTGGTCCCGATGCCGCCCAGCTCCTTCTGAAGGTTGCTCATCGTATCTCGCAGCGAAGCCGCATTGCCCGGTGCCGCTCCCGGCGTCTTCGCGGCGGGCTTCGGAGCCCCTGCAGGCGCCGGCGTCAATGGCGTCGCCCCGCCCGGTTCGGCAGCGCCGGGGACGCTCTGCGGCGTCGAGGTGATGGGTTCGGGCGAAGTTACCGGAGCCGGACGCGAACTGAAATGAACGCCTATGAAGACTCCAACCAGCAGGAGAACCGTGATGGCCCCAGGGGCCCACGTCCATGCCCGCACGCTCCAGAAACGGCGTGGAGCCGGCGCCTTTTCGCGCGCGCCTGCACGCTCGGGAGTTCCTCCCGCCGCGCCCTGACCGTTGCTGGACGGCGGTTTTTCTTCTCGCAGCGGCGCTGACGGCGCGCCTGGCTCCGTGCGCGCCAGCAATATCTTGATCGTTCCGGCGAGGTTCTTAAGATGGGCCTCGAATGGTGGCGTCAACGCATCGAGCCAGTGCACGTTTCCGATGAAATACTCGAGCGCCTTGCCGGGAAGCACGTCCTCCATGCGCAACGGCAGGATGGCGACGCCATGATTGACGGCCCGTTCGACCTCACGTCGAATCTGCGGTGAGGCATTGGCGTCGGCCGTGAAGACCAACACCATTACCCGGGTCTGCTCGATGGCCTCGATGATGCACTCGCCCCATTCCATTCCGGGCATCACGTCCCGGGGAGCGATCCAGCACCGGATGCCCGCGCTTTCAAGCATGGCGCAGACCGCATCCGCGGTGACCTTGTCCTTCACGGAATGGCTGATGAAAACGTCGTGCGCCATGTATCTGTCCTGTCGATTGTGGGGGCGGGGGATGCAGCTAGCGATACTATAACCCAGCCGGCCCGATGCGCAGAGAAAAGCGGCCGTCGCTCAGTTCGCGGGATGACCGCCGCAGAGTTTGACGGCCTGCGTGATGGACTGGGCAGCGCGGTTGGCGAGAGTCGCGCTGGTGAATGGGAACCCGTTGTAAACCGAGGCCCGGTGTACCACGAGCACCGTCACAGGCGGTGTGGTCGAAGTGACGACGAGGGGATGGCCGCTTGCAGCGTTCCCATCGGTTAAGAACTGGCTCTCCGATTCGACGGCGACGCTGGTCACGGAGGGCAGAAGAAACCAGGCGTCATTGTCCAGCGTGACCGCACCGTTCTGCCACATCTTCCAGTGGTAGGAGACTTTGCATTGGGCCGGGTCGGCGACCACGTTGCTGAATTGCTCGACAAAGGCCTTTTGCAAGGAGCCGCTGCCCGTCGCGTTCTGGACAAAGCGGGTAAAGCTGACGGTGCCGATGCCGTTCAGCTCCTTTTGGATGGTGCTCATGGTATTTTGCAGCGCGGCTGTATTGTTCGGGGTGGCAGGAGCAGAAGGCGCCGGCGCAGTCCCGCCCGGTGCGACCGTACCGTGGATATTCGGCGCTGGCGGCGCGAGGGGTTGAGGCGAAGCTACCGGGGCCGGACGCGAAGTAAAATGCACGCCAACGAAGAATGCAACCAGCAGAGCAGAAGCTGTCCCAGCAGCCCATGTCCAGGACCGAGTGCCCCAGAAGGGTCGACGGGCTGGCGCTGTCTCGCGCCCGACTGCAACGACCGGAGTGTCTTGCGCCGCGCCGTGACCGCTACTTGCCGGTGGTCTTTCTTCTTGCGGCAGCGTTGGCGATGCGCCCGCTTTCGTGCGCGCGAGCAGGATCTTGATCGTCCCGGCGAGGTTCTTAAGATGGGCCTCGAATGGTGGCGTCAAAGCATCGAGCCAGTGCACGTTTCCGATGAAGTACTCGAGAGACTTGCCGGGAAGCACGTTTTCCATGCGCAACGGAAGAATGGCGACGCCATGATTGACGGCCCGTTCGATCTCCCTGCGAATCTGCGGTGAGTCATTGGCGTTGGCCGTGAACACCAGCACCATAATCCGGCTTTCTTCGATGGCGTCAATGATGGCCTCGCCCCATTCCATGCTGGCGAGCACGTCGCGCGGAGCGATCCAGCACCGGATGCCCTCGCTCTCCAGCATGGCGCAGACCGCGTCCGCGGTCGCCTTGTCCTTCGCGGAATGGCTGATGAAGACGTCGTGCGCCATGTGTCTGTCCGATCGATTGCGGGAAGGGGGGATACAACTAGCGCTACTATACCCCAATCGACCCGCTGGGCAGCGAAGAATGGATGCGTCCGGCGCATGCGTCAGATCGCCGCTTAGGGCCGCCCCCGGAAATGGATGCGCGCGCTTATTTATAATCCCAACGAGCGCATAACACCCCAATTGACCGCTCTCTTAGGAGCCGCAGAATGACGTTGACCATCCAGGAAATCATGGATTTCCTGCCCCACCGCTACCCCTTTCTCCTGATCGACCGCATTGTCGAATTCGAACGCGCCAAGCGCGTGGTCGCCATCAAGAACGTGACCATGAACGAGCCGTTTTTCCAGGGCCACTTCCCCGGCCATCCGCTCATGCCCGGCGTACTGATCGTTGAAGCCATGGCGCAGGCCGGAGCGATGCTGATGCTGTCGGAGATGGAGGACCGGCACTCGAAGCTGGCGGTCTTTACCGGTATCGACGGAGCCAAGTTCCGCCGCTCGGTGACGCCGGGCGATCAGATTCGCATTGAAGTGGACGTGGTGAGCTTCCGCTCGCGCGCGGGAAAGATGGCAGGCAAGGCAACCGTCGACGGCAAGCTGGCCTGCGAGGCTACGCTGACCTGCATGATCGTACCGCGTGCCTCAGAATCGAAACCGGAATCGAAGGCGGAAGCGGGTTCTTCTGAGGCAGCCCAGTGACAGCGACCATCCATCCCAGCGCGGTCGTGGCAGAAGGCGCGCGAATCCCGGCGTCGTGCACGGTCGGGCCGTATTGCACCATTGGGCCGGAGGTGGAACTGGGCGAGGAGTGCAATCTCATTTCGCACGTGGTCATCGACGGCCGCACGCGCATCGGCGCGCGCAACACGTTTTATCCCTTTTGCTCCATCGGCGTGGCGCCGCAGGATCTCAAATACAAGGGCGAGCCCACCGAGACCGTGATCGGCGACGGCAACACCATTCGCGAGTGCGTCACCATCAGCCGCGGCACAGCGGGCGGCGGCGGCGTCACGCGGCTGGGCTCGGGCAACCTGCTGATGGCCTACGCGCACATTGGCCACGACAGCCATGTGGGCAGCCGCTGCATTCTGGCCAACTCCGCCACGCTGGCCGGCCACGTCACGATTGAGGACGATGTGACGCTGGGCGCGTTTTGCCCGGTGCACCAGCATTGCGTGCTGGGCGCGCATGCATTTATTGGCGGCGGAACGATTGTGACGCAAGACGTGCTGCCGTTTTCGCTCACCTCGGCGCGGCGCGAGAATAAGGCCTTCGGCATGAACAAAATCGGGCTGGAGCGGAAGGGCTTTTCGCCGGAGCGGCTGCAGCGGCTGCAGAGAGCCTACCGGTATTTGCTGGCCGCCAAGCTGAACACCACGCAGGCACTCGAAAAAATGCGTGAACTGGAAGGCGAAGACGTGGCGCTGCTGGTGCGGTTCATCGAGCGCAGCGAGCGCGGAGTGATCAAGTAAGGCACGTGCAGGAAGGGCAAGAAATATGCGCGTTTTTAAAGCGGCATTATTCCTATTGGCAATACCGGCGCTTGTGACATGCGCCTTCGCTCAAGATGTTCTGCAGGTCGACGCACAGACGATCCAGCAGCACATCGATCATCAGGTCTCTCCTGTCTACCCGCCCATTGCCAAGGCCGCACACATACAGGGCGCTGTTGTATTCAATCTCCGCATCGGAGCTACGGGAAAAATAGAGTCAATGGACGTTGTCAGCGGACCTCCGATGCTGCGGCAAGCGGCCATCGATTCTTTGAAACAGTGGACCTTCCATCCATTCGAGAAGGACGGCGTTTCTGTTGCGGCGGCCGGACCGGCGTCGATTATATTTGCTCTCTCCGACTATCACCCGGCGCCTGATGATGAGCAAGTAGCGGATCGGTATTTTCCACTCTTCGATCAGTGCAACAAAGCAATCTCGTCACGAGCCGACACCAAAAGCGCAGAAGATGTCTGCAACGAGGCTGCAAAAACCGCTGAAAAGTTCGGACCTGAGGTGCGCTTTATCGAAAAACGATCTGCATTCGTCTATGCGGCTGCGGCTTGCACCGACAATCGAGATCTGCCAAATGCGCTAGCCTGGGCGGGCAAGGCGGTCGAGGTGGTCAAGCTCGGGCATGACGACAATTCCGGCAGCAGCGCAGCATATACCGTCAAAGGCGAAGCCGAGGGGCTGTCGGGCGATCTTCGTGATGCGGATCAAGACCTGACGGCAGCGGAGGACTTTAGCCGCAAGGCCATTGAGTGGGCGCGTCAGTCGAACTTCGAGCATGGAAACTCCTACGAGCATTCCTTCAATCAGATCTTGCAATTCCACGCAAAGGTGCTGCAGGCCATGGGACAGCCAGACGAGGCGCAGAAGAAGCTTGATGAGGCAGCAAGGTTTCAATAATCCGAACCGATGACATCGCTATTTGCAAATCACGGAAACGAGAGCCTAGGGATGAAACTCGGTTTGATTGCCGGCAACGGCCGCTTCCCTTTCCTGCTGCTCGACGCGGCGCGGGCTGAGGGGCTTGCCGTCGTCGTTGCGGCCATCAGGGAAGAGACCGACCCGGAGATCGACCGCCGCGCCGAAGCCGACGCGGGCGTGACCGTGCACTGGCTCTCGCTGGGCGAACTTTCGCGGCTCATTGAAACCTTCCAAAAGGCCGGCGTGACCAAGGCCGTGATGGCGGGCCAGGTGAAGCACAAACAAATTTTCAGCAGCATCCGGCCGGACTGGCGGCTGGCCAAGCTGCTCCTGAACCTGAAGACGCGCTCCACCGACGCGCTGCTGGGCGCGGTGGCCAAGGTGCTTGGCGATGAAGGCATCGAACTGATCAGCTCGACCTCGTTTCTGGAGCCGCTGCTGGCCGCCGAGGGCGTGCTGACCGAGCGCGCGCCCGATGAAGAAGAGTGCAAAAACATCGAGTACGGGCTGAGCGTCGCCGGGGCACTGGCCGGGTTCGACATAGGCCAGACGGTGGTGGTGGCGGCGCAGGCATGCGTGGCCGTGGAAGCCATGGAGGGTACCGACGCCACAATCGAGCGCGCCGGCCGGCTGATGCAGACCCTCGAAGCCGAAGCCTCGACTCGTCACCCCACGGACGAAGACCTGTCCGTGGGGGCCCCGACTCTCGAACGCCGCCTGACTGTGGTAAAAGTAGCTAAACCCAATCAGGACATGCGCTTCGACGTGCCAGTTATCGGGCTTTCGACCGTCGAAACCATGCTCCGCGCCGGGGCGAGCTGTCTCTCGATCGAGGCCGGAAAAACGCTGCTATTCGATCGCGAAGCGCTGCTCAAGCGGGCGAGTGACGCAGGCGTGACAATTGTGGCCGCGCCGCGGTGATATACAGGTGTCAGGGCTCAGGTTTCAGGTTGCTCCAAAAGATTCCCCGGAGCCCGCCGTTTTACTGACCCCTGACACCTGAAACCTGATCCCTCATCTCAGGAGGTTTCTCGTGAATAAGTATCTTCTCCTCACGCTCGTCGTGGCGATTGTCACCGTGGTGTCCGCAATACCCCTTTTCACGGCCCGCGCGGCCGATGACGCCATGCCCGCCGTGGGCCAGGACGCGCCCACCTTCACCCTGCCCTCACAGGACGGCACGCTGATTTCGCTCGATCAATACCGCGGCAAGTGGGTGGTGCTCTACTTCTATCCCAAGGACATGACCACCGGCTGCACCATCGAGGCGCACAAGTTCCAGGATGCGCTGCCCCAGTTCGATGCCAGGAACGCTGTGATTCTGGGCGTGAGCGTGGATACCGTCGACAGCCACAAGCAGTTCTGCACCAAGGATAGCCTGACCTTCCATCTGCTCGCCGATCCCGAGCACAAGGTGGTGAGCGCGTATGGATCGCTGGGCTCATTTGGCCCCATGACGATTGCCCAGCGCAATACCTTCCTCATCGATCCCCATGGCAAGATCGCCAAGGAGTGGGTCAAGGTGACGCCGGCAAACGCGGCGTCGGACGTGCTGGCGGCGCTGCCGTAGCGCGGGGGCCGCGCCGGACACATTCCGAGGCCCGATTGATTTCGAGGAGTGACCGATGCCGACAAAGACTGCGCTCGAGTTCCGCGCGGAGATCGAGCGGCTGTGGGGCGCCTTGCTGGCGCTCTCGCCTGCGCTTGCCGATACCCCGTGGCGCGTGGGTGGGTGGACGCGGAAACAGATCGTTGGGCACCTGCTCGATTCGGCGGCCAACAACCGCCAGCGATTCGTGCGCGCGGCGATTGACGGGCAGTACACGGGCCCAGGCTACGCGCAGGACGCCTGGGTGGCCGCACATGGATACGAAAACCAGTCCTGGGAGACGCTGCTGCGCTGGTGGCAAGCGGAGCACGAGATTCTCACGGCCGTCGTGGAGAGGATCCCCGAGGAACGGCTGGAAGCGAAGTGCGTGGTGGGCGACGATGCGCCCGTGACCCTGCGTTTTCTGATCGAGGATTATTTACGCCATCAGCGAGGCCACTTCAGGCAGCTTGCGGCGGACTGAAACCTGCGGACTGGTCTTCGTCGCAGGGGTGGAAGCAAAAGCCAACTTGCTCGATGTTGCAATGACAATATCTGAAACTAAAATGCTCTGCGGCTCGATGTTCTGAGGCTGGATTGGAAGGATTTCCCCCAGCCGTCTACGGCTGCACGATCACTACGTTCATGCTCCACGGCTGCAGCGTGAGCATCATGGGTAGCGATTGCCGGCCCAGGTCCGTGGTTGTCGCCGGCGCCCACACCGCGCCGCCGGCGTGGGCGGGATTTGACTCGTCGTAGATCGCCTTGTCGTAGGTAATCATCTTCACGTCGCTGCTGCTGGTTTGGCTGGTCCCGGTGAGCGAGACGTTCACGGTTTCAGCCGTGGTCTCGTTCAGGTTGAACAGCATCAACGCCGTGCCGCCGCTGTGTGTGGCCGCGTAGGCGCGCACGTCGGTGGTATCGCCAAGAACCGTAGCCTGCAGCGTGGATTCGCCGCCGTGCGGGGCGTTTGCCGCGTTCACCACGTACTGGAACAGGTAGAACGCCTGCGCCGTGGGCGACATGGTGCCGATGGGGCCCTCGCCCGGACATCCGGTATCGGAGGGCCCGTCGGAAAAGACGTTGTCGGCGCCCCAGGTATTCTGCCATCCGTAGAGCGTAGCAGCGTTGTTGCCGGGACCCCAACAGTTGCCGAAGCCAGTCCACCAGGCCAGGCGCGCCACGCCGTCGTTCATGGCCTCGCCCAGCAACTGGCCGGCATACAGGCCCTGGGTAATCGACCAGCTCTGCGTGCCGGGATTGATGGGGTTGGA
>JBEKIE010000020.1:0-60021 GCA_050011915.1 Occallatibacter sp. | reverse complement strand
CAACAGGCGATTCTGGCTGAACTGGCAGCTTGCGGCGGCGAATTGGCGCTCGCCGAGCTGCGGCGGCGCGATCTGCCCTCGTCGACACTGCAGACCTTGGTGCGGCGCGGCCTTGTACGCATCGAGGAGCGTCCGGAGCTGTTCCGCCTGGGCGGGCTGACGCCTACGGCTGCGCCGTTCGCGCTGAATGCGGCGCAAGGCGATGCACTGGCCACGCTCACCGCCGCGCTCGGGGCATTTCGACCGTTTCTGCTTTATGGCATTACGGGATCGGGAAAGACGGCCGTGTATCTGGCCGCGATGCAGAAGGCTCTCGACCGCGGCTTGTCGTCGATCCTGCTCGTGCCGGAGATCGGCCTGACGCCGCAGACGGCCGGCCTGCTCGACGCGGCCTTCGGGCAGAAGGTTGCGCTGCTGCACTCCGCGCTGACACCGGAGGAGCGCAGCGAGCAGTGGCGCCGCATTCGCCGCGGCGAGGCGCCGATCGTGGTTGGCACGCGCTCGGCGATTTTTGCTGCCGCGCCCAACCTGGGACTGATTCTGGTCGACGAGGAGCACGACCAGAGCTACAAGCAGGAAGAGACGCCGCGCTACAACGCGCGCGACGTGGCCGTGATGCGCGCCAAGCTAGCCGGCGCGGTGGTGGTGATGGGCTCGGCCACGCCATCGCTCGAGAGTTGGCACAACGCGGAGCGCGGCAAGTACACACGAATCGAACTGCGCGATCGCGTGATGAACCGGCCGCTGCCCGAGGTCGAACTGATCGACATGCGCCGCGAGTTTCAGGAGGCGGGCCGCGACGAGCTGTTCTCGCGGTCGCTCATCGCGCAAACCAAAGTGGCGCTCGAGCGCGGCGAACAGGCGCTGATATTGCTCAACCGCCGCGGCTATTCGTTTGCCGTGATGTGCCGCGCCTGCGGCGAAAAGCTCGATTGCGTGAACTGCGCCATCGCGCTTACGCATCACAAGGCGGCGTCGGAAGATCTGGTCGAGGCGCGCGCGGGGCAACGCCTGGAATGCCACTACTGCGGTTACAAGCGGACCGTTCCCGCGCGCTGTCCCAAATGCGACAGTGAGCACCTCTTCTATCTCGGCGCGGGCTCGCAGCAGGGTGAAGAGCGGCTGCAGGAGATCTTCCCCGGCGCGCGCATCGGGCGCATGGATCGCGACACCGTGCGCGGACGGGGCGACCTGGAGCGGCTGCTGGCGCGCCTGCACTCGGGCGAGATCAACCTGCTTGTGGGCACGCAGATGATTGCGAAGGGCCACGATATCCACAGCGTGACGCTGGTGGGCGTGGTGGGTTGCGATCACACGCTTTCGCTGCCGGATTTTCGCGCCGCCGAACGCGTCTTCCAGTTGATGACGCAGGTCTCGGGGCGCGCCGGTCGCGGGGATTTGCCGGGGCGCGTCGTGGTGCAGACCTACTATCCCGATCACTACGCGATCGTGGCCGCCACAACCCACGACTACAAAGCTTTTGCCGAGCGCGAGCTGAAGTACCGCCGCTGGATGCACTACCCGCCCTTCGGCGTGCTGGCCAATGTGCTGGTGCAGTCGCAAAAAATGGAGGAAGCGGCGGGGTGGGCGTCTGCCCTTGGCAAATATCTAGTCCAAAACCAGAACCCCGGAGGGGTGAGGCTGCTGGGGCCGTGCACCGCGCCCATCGCGAGGATCAAGAACGTTTACCGCTTCCATATGATTTTGAAAAGCGCCTCGCGCAAGGCGCTGAATGAGGCGCTACGTGGAATGCTCGCGCATGCCGACGAGGCCGGGATTCCGCGGCGAAATGTGATTGTGGATGTGGATGCACTGCGACTGATGTAAGAAAAGCGGAGCTAGCGGTGTTGGCGGAGTGAGCGGAGTTAGGCGCGGCGCGGACCCGCGGTGGCTGAAACAATTCCTGCACCGGCATTGATGGGGCACGGGAAATCAGCGGGTCGGCAGGTCAGCCAGATTAGGTCGCAATAAAGGTTCATGACAAAGACAAAACTTCCCTTAGGGGCTTAAGCCCCAGCTCATTTTGCGGCGCTTTCGGCACGGCTAAAGCCGTGCCCTTTCAAAGCCAACTTGCACCGCAGGCTCTTAGCTATTCGGGGTACCCGGCTGCAACGCGTGGAGTTCCTTGCCGGGCTTGAAGCGCACTGCTTTGCCGGGGGAAATATTGACCTCAGTCCCGGTGCGGGGGTTGCGGCCGATGCCGGTTTTACGCGCGCGGACGCTGAACACGCCAAATCCGCGCAGTTCGATGCGCTCGCCGGCCGCCAAAGCCTGTTTGAGACCTTCGAAGACCGTGTCCACTGCCGCTTCTGCCTTGGTGCGCGGCAGACCCGTGCGCTCGACTACGTTGTGAACGATGTCCTGTTTGATCAATGGAGTCTCCTCGCTTGCCGTGAACTGGATTTGATTGTCGAACGACCTACATCGCCCATAGTACAGATTTTGCGGCGATTAGGGAACAGGGGAATGAGGCTTTCCGGAATTTGCCATCTCGGGGCGGCTCCCGGGGTGAAGGGGGGCTGGAATCCGCGGTCCCAGCCACCTACGAAGAATCCGATCAAATATTTGTCAATTGAAGCGACTGTTGCGTAATATGGGTTCTCAAGTTTTAGCTGGCGCCAGTATGGAGCCGAAGGAAAAGTCTACCTCCGGGACAGGAGACGCATGTCGATCAAAAGCGACCGTTGGATAAGAGAACAGGCCGTTCAGCATCGCATGATTGAGCCGTTCAGCGAAAAGCAGGTTGCCAGCGGGGTCATCTCCTACGGCCTTTCGTCGTATGGTTATGACCTGAGAGTCTCCGACGAGTTCAAAATTTTTACCAACGTGAATAGCGCCATCATCGACCCCAAGGCCTTCGACGAGCGGTCGTTTGTCTCGGTGCAGGCGGAGTCGGTGATCGTTCCGCCCAATTCGTTTGCCTTGGCGCGTTCCGTTGAGTATTTTCGTATACCCCGGGATGTACTGACGATCTGCGTGGGGAAATCGACCTACGCGCGCTGCGGGATCATTGTGAACGTGACACCTTTCGAGCCCGAATGGGAAGGATTTGTCACGCTTGAGATCTCCAACACCACGCCGCTGCCGGCAAAGATCTACGCCAACGAAGGTCTGTGCCAGATTTTGTTTTTCCAGTCGGACGAACCGTGCGAGACGAGCTACGCCGACCGGAAGGGCAAATATCAAAAGCAGCAAGGTATCGTTCTCCCCAAGCTCTGAGAACGTACCGCTTTCGAACCAGCGCGAAAGTGTTCGATGGACGGGGATGCAAACAACTTCCCGGGAGACGTGTCTGTCGATTCCGGGGATGACCCTTCGAAAGGTTGAAGGGGGGGCCATGATTTCCGGATCTACAAAACCTCGCCCCATTCGAGTTGGGGTCCTGGCAGTTGAGCCCATTCGTGTTGCCGGCCTTGCCAGTATTTTCGATTTGCCAGCACAGCCAGGTCAGGCGCAGTTCGTTCCCGTCATCGGGAGCCTGCAGGAGTTGACCAGCGCCTCTGACATCGAATACGTCGTCGTCGATCTGCATTCTTCCCAGGACGGTCTTGAAACTCTGAAAGCGGTGCGCAGCGCTCGACCAGACATCCGGCTGATCGTCATCGGGCCGGAAGGCAATGATGAATTGTTGACCAATGCGATCATTGCCGGCGCTCGAGCGTACCTGGGTCTCTCGGCAGGCCCTGAAATGGTTCGTAAAGCTATTGAAATAGTCACTTTAGGCTCCATCTGGGCGCCGCGTCAAATCCTTTCGCGCCTCATCGATCAGTTGCTGCACGTTTCCGCTGCAACGCGGGTCGTCCCCCACCCTCAACTCACGTTGCGCGAAGAGCAGGTGCTGAAACTCATCCAGATGGCGCAATCCACGCGCGAAATTGCACGCCAACTTGGGATCGAGCAAAGGACTGTAAAGTCTTATATTGCAAAACTTATGTGCAAGACTGGCGCCGACAACCGTGTCAAACTGTCGGTTTCGGCAGTGAGCCAATCACTTTTGGCAGAGGCCAGCGGCAAGCGTCTGGGCAAAAAACACGTCAAGCCATAAGATTACCAAGTAGTTAATGCGGGAAGTAACTTTCGATCACAGCCCCTAAGTACTCTTGTGTAAGTATCAAGATTTCCACATAGTGTTTCCAGAAACAACGCAGATCTGGGGAAAGGAGTTCCCAGGCATCATGTTTCCATGAGGCGTGGGAACTCCTCTTTTTTCTTCAACGGCCATTTTGCGTCGTTTCGACGGCCCTCCCTCTCATTCTCTTCTGCATCGGAATCCTTGAACCTGCGCCGAGCGCCGCGAATGCGGGGTTCGACGCAGGCTCCTTGCGATCGAAGCCCGGGCGCCGTTCAGGCGACGGCAAACTGCCGTCTTGTCTGCTTCCCCTTGGCGCGATCCGGATGCAGGGAATCAACCTTGTCAGCTTCAGATTTCAGCAAAGAGGAATGCGCATTTTGGGCGCAAATGCGGTAGGCTGTTCGAGGAGGTTGCGGCACTGCCCGCCCTCTACCCGACTGCACGTCCCGGTTCGACCACTCAGGCAGTGGAAGGTCTGCCTCAAACTTAGAGATCTCGGATCCGCGGCGACCTGCCGGCGGAATGGAAAGGACATGGATATGAAAAAGGCCATTGCCAGCGTATGTCTCAGCTTTCTGCTCACGTCCACTGCATTTGCGGGATCGTCGAAAGATGACCTGCAAGGCCGCATTGACTCGGCCAAGGTTATCCTCGACCAGATCATGAGCGCTAAGGACAGTACGGTCCCCAGTAACATTCTTCGCTCGGCCACCTGCGTTGCCGTGGTTCCGAGCTTAAAGAAGCTAGCTATTGGGTTAGGCGGACAGTACGGCCAGGGCGTCGTGACCTGCCGCACCGGGCATGGCTGGAGCGCGCCGGTGTTTATTCGCATGGAAGGCGGATCCTTCGGCTTCCAGATCGGCGGTCAGGAGACGGATCTGATCCTCATTGCCGTGAATGACAAGGGAATGCAGGACCTGCTGAAGAGCAAATTCAAGATCGGCGGTGACGCCTCGGCGGCCGCGGGCCCCGTGGGCCGAGCCGGGGAAGCCTCTACTGACTGGAAGATGAACGCCGAGTTGCTGAGCTACTCGCGCGCCAAAGGCCTGTTTGCGGGCATCGACCTCGATGGCACCAGCGTGAGCCAGAACAAGGAAGATACGGAGCTTTATTACAGCGCTCCTGAAGACTTCAACAAGGTCCTGGGGGGTGGAGTTCCGGTTCCGGCGGGCGCGGTGCCGTTTGTGAAAGACGTCGCGCACTACTTTATAAAGGCCAAGGCCGGTCACTAGAAACTAAACGGAGCTAGCGGAGTCGGCGGGGCCACGCGGCACAGACCGTCTACACTGGTTCTTGCGTTCATCGATGCAGGAATCTCTGGAGTACGGGCTGGTTCGAGCCGTAGCCGGCTGTCTGGGCCGCATGCCGCGGGGATTGGCGCGTCTCGTGGCCGGCTGCCTCGCCTTTGCTGTCTACTGGTGCTTCGGCAGGCTGCGCCGCGTCGGCGAGCGCAATCTTGAGCTGGCTTTGCCGGAACTCTCTTTCAAAGCCAGGGAAAAAATTCTCAGGCGCGTCTACATTCATCTGGGCTGGCAACTCGTCGAGTTTTGCCGCATGACGCGCTACACGTCCGAAAACACCCGCGACTGGATGCGCACGGAAGGCCTCGACCACTACCTTGCGGCGAAGGCCCGCGGCAAAGGCGTCCTCATCATCACCGGGCACCTGGGCGTTTGGGAGCTTTCGAGCTTCTATCACTCGCTGATGGGTCATCCCATGGGGATGATCATCCGCAATCTCGACAACGGCCGCCTCGATGAATACGTCAACGGCATCCGATGCCTGCACGGGAACTTCGTGATCTCGAAAGACGACTTCGGCCGCGGGCTCCTGAAGGCCATCCACGCGGGCGGCACAGTCGGCATCCTCATGGACACGAATATGACGCCGCCGCAAGGCGAGTTCGTGCCTTTCTTCGGCATCGACGCCTGCACGGGGACCGGCCTGGCGCACATTGCGCGTCAGACCGGCGCGGCGGTGCTGCCGGGCTTCATGTTCTGGGAACCGGGCGAGCGGCGCTACGTGCTCCGCTTCGGTCCCGAGGTGGAAATGCCGCGCACCGCCAGCCGCGCCGCGGATATTCTGGAAGGCACACGGCGTTCGACGGCTGCGATTGAGTCGTGGATTCGGCGCTATCCTGACCAGTGGCTGTGGATTCACCGGCGTTGGAAGACGCGGCCGCCGGGCGAACCGGGTTTGTACGGAAAGTGATCGGTGATGAGTGGTTGGTGGTTAGCGAACAGTGAGCGACAGGTGAGCGAGTGGCAATGAAGATTGGCGAACTGATCGAAAAACTCGGTGGGAGCCTGGTGCAGGGTGCGCCTGAGCTTGAGATTGAGAGTGTGAGTTCCTACGAGCAAGCGGACGGCACTTGCCTGGTTTTTGCAGAAACGGCCTCCGCGATAGCGGAGGCATTAGCGAGCGACGCAGGGGCAATTGTGCTGGGCGAGGGAAGCGTCGCCGCCGTTTTGAAAACCAAGTGCGTCGTCGAAGCGAAACAGCCGCGTTTATGGTTCGCGCGCGCGGCGAAGCTGATAGAACCGCGCGTGAGGGGCAAGGGCGTGCATCAGACCGCGGTTGTTCCTCGAACCGTGGGGCTTGGCGACGACGTGACCATAGGCCCGAATGTGGTGCTCGGCGAGGACGTCTCGATCGGCGCCGGATCTCGAATCGACGCTGGAGCTGTGATTGGTCAGGCGGCGATCATTGGGAAAGAGTGTCACATTTATCCGCGCGTGGTGGTTTATCCGGGCACGACCATCGGCAATCGCGTCATGGTGCATGCCGGCGCGGTGCTCGGCGCAGACGGCTTCGGCTACGTGCGCGATCCGGCAACCGGCGCGTACACGCAATTTCCGCAGCAGGGGACACTGGTGATCGAGGACGACGTGGAGATCGGCGCCAACTGCACCATCGACCGCGGCGCGCTGGCCGAGACGCGCGTGCGGCACGGCGCAAAGTTCGACAACCTGGTCCACGTGGGCCACAACTGCGACATCGGCGAAGACGCGATCCTCGTCGCGCTCACCGGCATCTCCGGCTCGAGCTCGATTGGCAAGGGCGCGGTGCTCGCGGGCCAGGTCGGCATTGGCGACCACGTGCACGTAGGCCCCGGCGTCATCCTCGGCGGTCAGGCCGGCGTATTCAGCGGCAAGACCATCACCAACGAAGGCCTCAAACCAGGCACGGTGCACTGGGGCACACCGGCGCGGCCCTTGCAGCAGGTGTTGCGCGAGCAGGCCACGTTGGCAAGACTGGCTAAGAGGCAGGGAACGAAAAAAGCTTCCAGCTCTTAGCTTCTAGCTCTTAGCTCCATTGCGCGCGATGAGCTGCATCGTGTCAGGCGACCGAATTACTCCTCGAACGCCGCCCCGTACGGAGCTGCAAACCTCTGCTCCCACACGCCGTTTTTCTTCAGCATGCCGTTCCAATAGAACTGAAAAACGGGAATCCTGCAGGCCAGTGATGCGAGGAACGCGCCGAAGCGCGAAAAGTGCTCGATGCCGGCGACGGCTTTGAGTTCGGCAGCGCCGAAGCGGCCATCCCGCGCCAACTGTTCGCCCAGCGCCTGTAGCCGCGCCCAGAGCTTCCGGTTCGCCTGCTCGGGCATGGACTGCAGCGCCTCGCCACCGCCGCGCACAATCGTGCCCGCATAGTGTGACCCGAGACGCGAGGCGAGTTTTTCGAGATACCGCTCGAGCGGGCGCGAGTGCAACGCCTCGGGAAATCCACCCTGCACAAGAAAGGCGAGAGTAGGATTGGCTCCGCCCGCTCGCGCTGCTTCTACGCGCGGCGCCAGCGCCTCGATGTACGCCTTTACCAGCGCCGGCATTGCGTCCGTGTAGAGCGGCATCCCGAGCAAGACCACGTCAGCTCCGGCAAACGCCCCCACAGCGCGCTCGAACTGCGCGCGCCGCACCAGGTGCAGCACCTCCGGCGGTGCGCCTCCGCCGCGCACCCAGCCCTCGGCCACGCGCTTGAGCATCTTCATTGAGCTTGAGCGCTCGCCGCGCGGCGAGCCGTTAAGCAACACGAGCGAGTTCATCGGCCACCTCCTCGGCGTTGCATTTCGCAACCGCGCACCATGCCAACCGCGATTTGATATTGCGCGCCATCCGTCCCCACATGGTCCGCGTGATCTCCACGTCCTCGGCGTCAGTGTCAGGGTTCGAGCAGAGCAGCAATGCGAAGACGGGATAATGCGCGTAGCGGGCGCGATGGTGAATCTCGCCGCCTTCAACGACAAAGTAGGGATGGATGAGCTGAATCATCTGGTCGGCCGCACGCTTCAGCAGGGCAGTGGTAAAGCCCATGGTCATGGGCGAGGCCAGCAGCAGCAAATCCGCGTCCAGCGCCGCGCGGCAAACCGTCGCCGAATCGTCGCGCTTGGCGCACTCGCCGGGCGTCTTCACCCAGCAGCCAAAGCAGCCGGCGCAGCCATTCAGGTCGAGCGCGGCAAGGTCCAGCTTCGTTACTCCGTGCCCCAGCGCCAACAGCCGATTGGTGAGCGTTTCCAGGTAAGCCTGGAACGGCGAGGCCGAGTCGGGCTCTCCGTTCAGAATCGTAATGCGCATGACAGAACTCCTTTGGTCCAGAGCGCGTGTTCTACAGTGTAGAAATGATTGCCTGAAACCAATTCTACGGTGTAGAATGCATTTGTCAAGTCCCGGCGCCAACATATTGTGGGGCGTCGCAGCCTGACGGGTATGTTGTTTGCCGTCGGGGCCTTATTGTCAGTTGCCCTACAATTGCGCTGTCCTGGAGGGAGCTCATGAACCGCGCGAAACAGCGAAAATCGGCGCCGCAACGTGGAAAAACCCGCGCCGCCTCTCGCCGCCGGCCCGCTTCCCAGCCTGCCGGGCGGACCGCGGCCCGCAAACGCCGCCTGGGCGCCGCGACCCCGCTCGAACGCGAGCCCATCGTCGCCGCGGCGCTCAAGATCGTCGATCGTTACGGGCTCAAGGCGCTCTCCATGCGTCGCCTCGGCGCTGAGCTCGGCGTCGATCCCATGGCCGTGTACTATCACTTGCCGAACAAGCAGGCCCTCCTCGACGCTATTGTCGAAGCCGTCATGGGCTCCATCGATCTCACCGCCGACAACCCCGCCAAGCCTGCGGAAGAACGCATCCTCGCCGCGGCCCGCGCCTATCGCGATGTGTTGCTGGCCCACGCGAATGCCTTGCCCATCCTGCTCGCGCACGGCCCTGTCACGCCGGGCGCCATGCGCCCCGTGGAGCTGCTGATCGGCATTTTGCGCGACGCCGGCCTGCCACCCGCCGAGTCCCTCATGGGAATGAATTTGATCGCTGCGTCGGTTCGCGGCGCCGTGGGCATGGGGCCGATCCACGAGCCCAGCGAAGAGGAATTCGCGGCCATGTGGCAGGCGCTCCCCGCTGTGGAGTTTCCGCTCCTGGCCGAAGCGCTGACCTCTTCCCGCCGCACCTTCGAAGAAATCTTCGATTTTGGCATCCGCGCACTCGCCCACGGCCTGCTGGGCGAAGCCGCACTCCGACCCGGCCCTTCCTCCCCTAGGGAGGGCGGAAGATAGCGCAGGACGTCAGCCCTGGGAACCCCGACCAATCCTCCGGAAGATAAAGTACGCGGCGAAGCCGCAGCAGCGATGGCCAGTCTAGCTTGATTCGGAGGCGAAACTGGAAGCGATCCCGTGCTGCAGCTTTCTCGACAGGACGATGCTTGCCACGCAGAATCCAATAAACAGGTAATAGCCGGGCAGGATCTTCGAAGCATCGGTCGGGATCAGCACCTGTTGCACGTTCGGCTCGGAGCGCAAACCATCGAACGCGCTTCCGATGACGCCGTTGAACGCAACAAAGGACATGAAGATCGCCAGGACCATGACGTCGGCCATGGACCACTTGGATAGCTCGAAGGCCAGCACCTTGACGAAGCGGTTGGTGCGCAACAGCGCAGGCCGGAAGAGACCGGCCACGAGCGCCAGCATCTTGAGCGTGGGGAAGACCACGCTGAACAGGATCACCAGCACGCCGACCAACGTCATCTCTGGCCGGCCCATGTGGATCAGTGTCTGAAACACCTCAAACACCGTCTTGCTGCGGTAGTAGAGAGACTGGTCTTGAAACTCGATAGGCGTGCCGAGCAGGGTTGCGTCAATCTTTGTGACGCGAACTTCCACCTCCAGCATGGGGCTGAGCACGCCGCCGGCCAGCATCGCAAGGCAGAACAACATCAGCACCACAACGGCACCTCGCGAGAGCGTGCGCCTGCCAGCCATCAACAGAATGAACGCCAGCGCCGCCGATGCCAGGACCGTGAGATAGTAGCGATTCAGCTGCGCGTCCGCTGCCGCAATCTTCTGGCCAAGGATCTGCTCGCAAGCGGCGCCACTCGAGCACCCGTAGTGACTCAGGATGGCGTTATAGGTGGTCATGTCGGTATTGCCGAACGTGTTCGCGACCGCATTGGCCAGAACGGCGCGAATGGAATCCTTGAAGCTCTTTTCCGTTCCCTTATTGACGAGTTGCGCCATTACAACGTCGGTATACTGAGGCACCTGCGGACGCAGCGATGCGATCATCTTGCTCACGAACATTCCCTGGATCCCGCCGGGCTTGTTCGAATCGATCTTGTCCAGCAGCGCGTTGAGCGCCCGCTGCACCTGGGGCCGCAGGTTTTTGCTCTGCCCGCTGAAGTCAAGCTTGTCGATCTGCGCGTTGAGCATCGGGCCGATAATGGTGCGCCATTGGTCGGCGCTCAGGATTCCGTAGCGCACGTTCGCGATCTCAGCCAAGTCGGTGCGCATGGCACGGCGCGCGGCCAGCCCATCCACAGTCTTCCAACTGAACCAGATGGCCGGCAGGAGCAAAATCGCGGCCGCGGCCAAGCGGAAGTCGAACCAACGCGATTGCTGGCTCGGTGTCGGATTTGTCGGTGTACTTGCGTTTTCCACGACGGTGATAATGAGTATAAAACGGGTTCCTGGGTTCGCCGGTTACCGCCGGCTTGCTGCGAGCCGCGAACACCCTCACTGGCAATCGGTGAGTTGGCAACCTTGGCGCGTGCGAAGGCCACGGGAATCTCGTGGTCAAAAGTGCCTGTTCCCGACATGTATCTGAGAGAGATACGGCATCAAGCCGAATACATTCAGAAGCCAAATGACCACAAAGATCACCACAACGCCATTCAAAATGGATTTGATCGTCCCTTGCATGGGGATCAGATTGACGAGCCAGAGAAGAACCCCCACTACTACTAAAGTCAGCAAGATTGAGATCAGAGGCATTTCGCTCCTCCTTCGACTTCACTCTGTCGGAAATCGATGCGGATTCCACCTCGGATGGTCGCTTCAGCCCGGTCGTTGCAGTCTGCCCGCTTCAGCCGTCAGGCCGGGCTCTTCTGCCGCAGCTCGCGGTCCATTCGAGCCGCAAGCAGTTTGCGCGTCTTCTCCAGGCTGCGCAGCCTTGAAGGGCTCAGCCTCTTGGCCGAATGGCTGATATAAAACCTAAGCAACCTCATTCCCGCAGCGGTCCCCTGCGGACTCACTTCGTTCGATGCGAGAGAATCCGCAAGGGCTTCGGGGGACATCGTGAATAAACCCGCATGCGGGCCGGCAGGATTCATATTCAAGTCCGTGCTCCTTCTGCAAATTTGATGGGTCGCGAAAGAGTCGGCGCGGACGCGCGGCGTACGCGGCCCGCGCCCGCCTGCAGATGGCTTAGCGGTGCATTTCAGCCTCGCCGAGATATCGCCTCACGGCGTGCAAAAATCTCTCGGCTTCCGGAGGCGGAGGCACCGCCCCACGGAGAACGGGGCCGAATCGATCATGTCCGCCATACAGCTCATCGGTGTCCCCGACATTCTGGCTCACCGTGGCTCCATTCAGGTCGATGCCGGCAAAAAGTCCGTGGCTGCGCGACCAGGTCAGTAGTTCAGCGCGCATGCTGATGTCGGTCGAGGCCTGTGCGTCGCGTCCCACAGGTCCGGCAGCTGCCGACGCATCGGCGCCGATCTTGAACTTGTCATGCAGCAGATCCTGGAATCCCTTGTCATTGGTCGCCACCAGCACCAGATCGGTTCCCTGTCCGCCAATCTGGAAGCCGAACGATCCGCCGGCCAGGCGAATGAACACGGGGCCGCTCCAGCCGTGGCCGGTGCGGCAAGTCACTACGCCCTGTCCGTACTCGGCGCCTACAATGAACGCTCCCTTCACCACGCCGGGCACCACGGCAATACATCTTGCATGGCGCGCGATCCCATCGGGAATGGCCTTGTCAGGCACAGACATAATCGAGTCGAGCACGGCCCGGGCAGCCTCCAGGCGGTCATGCACCTTCTCCTGAGGGTCGGCGGCACGCGCCGCAATCCCACAACTGGCAATCAACAACATCGCAAGCAACTTCTTCATAGACAACCTCCTCGATTCCGATCTTGATTCGCACGCCTCATCGGCGTCCGGAGAAACTCAACAAGCTTCAAGTTGCTACCTTTGCTTCGATGCAGGTTATTGAGCGACGGCAATCTGAATTTTGAATAAAATGCCGAAGCTGTGGCCGCACAAGGAGATCCGGACGATTCTCCAAGCCGCGCCTTTTCGGGGTCGTTTGACTTTTTCGGTGGTTTGAGGCAACCCGCCTTCCGCATGGTGCTTCCACGTTTGCGCACGCGATCGTGAGATTGTGCGACTGAAATCCGTTGCCCTTTCATAAAGCTTGCCCGTGACCGCTTCACTTCCACCTCAGCGACGACGACCTGTCGCTGGGGACCCCGGTCTTCCACCCCAGCGACGACGACCTGTCGCTAGGGACCCCGGTCTTCCACCCCAGCGACGACGACCTGTCGCTGGGGACCCCGGCTTGACTTCCGGCGCGGCGGGCGGTAACGTGGGCGCACATCCCTTTGATCTGCTTGGGTTTTCATTTGATGAAAGCCGGAGTGTGCAGAATTTGAATCCGATTGAGCTCTCTCCCGAAGCTGCGCCCTACCTCGCAGCAAAACTGAGGCAAAGCCAAAACACTTCTCCGCCACAGCGCGAGTCGCGGGCGCGGACGGCGCTTGCGACGCCGCCCCAAAGCGCGCCAGCGCCGCAGATCGAAATGACGCCCGCGCCGCAACTTGATGAGGAACGCCTGGCTTGGCTGGCGATGGCGTTGGCGCCGGGGCTGGGCCCCAAACGCATCCTCGATGGCGTGCAGCAGATTGGCACGGCCAGTCGCATCTTGTCCTTGCCGCTCACCGCGCTCGAAGGCCTACGCTTTCCCGCCGAGGCGGCGCAGTTTCTGTTTGACGGCAAAGGCCGGCGCGCGGCGGAAGAGGAGTGGGTGAGGGTGGTTGCGCAGGGCGCGACACTGGTGAGTTATGCCTGCCCGGAGTATCCCGAGCGGCTGCGCGAGATCTACGATCCGCCGCCGGTGCTGTGGGTGCGTGGCGAGGTGAAGCTGCTCAGCCGTCCCGCGATTGCCGTTGTGGGCACGAGGCATCCTACGCCTTACGGCTCTGGCGTGGCCGAGATGCTGGCGCGCGATCTGGCCGCGCGGCGATTGCTGATTGTGAGCGGCATGGCGCGCGGCATCGACTCCTGCGCCCACAAGGGGGCGCTGGCGGCGCGCATGCCCACGCTTGCCGTCTGGGGCACGGGTATCGATATTGTGTACCCCAAGGAGAACCGGAAGCTGGCTGAAGAGATTCTTGCTGCGGGCGGGGCGATCGTGAGCGAGGTGCCGATGGGCACGTTTCCCGCTCCGCAGAACTTTCCCCGCCGCAACCGCATTCTGAGCGGGCTGTGCGTGGCCGTTCTGGTGGTGGAGGCGGGCGAGAACTCGGGGACGCGGGTCACCGCCCGTTGCGCCGCTGAGCAGAACCGCGACCTTTTCGCGGTTCCCGGCAACGTGACCAATAAGGGCTCCTGGACGCCTAACACATTGATTAAACAGGGCGCTAAACTCGTCGCCACATGGGAGGACGTTTGGGAGGATCTGCCTTCGCAGGTGCGCAGGGAGCTGGAGGCCGAGGCGCCGTTTGCATCCAAACCGGAGCGGGGAGCATCTTTACTGCCGGACCCGGTGCTGCGGCCGCAGGAGGCCATGGTGCTTGAGGTGCTCCGCACCGACGAGAGCTTGCAAATCGACGAGATTCTCGACCTACTGGAGACACAACTCACCTCTTCCGAGGTATTTACAGCTCTTTTTGAGCTGGAAATGGCGGGCCGCGTGCGGCAACTGCCAGGGAAGAACTACGTGCGGACAATGTAAACAGAGGGACCAAGCCCCCCATCGAGCAGAAATCGCTCGATGGGGACCCCGGCAGGGACCCAGGGGAACGAGGGAACAAGAAAGCAGGGAACAAGGGAACGAGGGAGCGAACCGACAGGATTTTCCCCGTGCGGCGAATTCTTTTCGGGCAAAGCCGAAAAATGGAGGTTCCCCGTCACCTTTGGGGTTCCCATGCGGTAAATGCAACGATCTGTGAAGGTTTTGGGGCCGCAGGACGCATTTCAGTCCCCGGAAATGCGCCGGCGGAGGCAGAAAACCGCGGTCCGCTGGTGGAAATGAGGTGGTATTCCGTGGTAGGGTGCAACACTTGCAGCCTATTATTTTTTCGAAGCCCAAGGAGGGGTTTGGCTCAAAAGAGGATTTTGAACCGCCCCAGCGAACCGGAAGCGCTTCAAATGAGTCCAATCTTGCAATGCGAGGAAGCGAATTCGGATTTCTCACAGATGCGCGACTGGTGTGGTGAGCTGAAGTTTGTTGAAAAACAAATGCAGGTCCTTCGACTCCGTCCCGGCACGCCGGGACTCCACTCAGGATGACCTGCTGATCGTTGAACGAAGCAAGTGTACGAAGCAAGATTCCGGCATCGAATGATTGCCGGCGAAGTATCGAAGAAAAAGAGGGAATTGGGACAGGAATGGCAACGAGCAAAGCACTGGTGATCGTCGAATCGCCCGCCAAGGCCAAGACGATCGAAAAATATCTAGGCAAGGGATTCGATGTGCGCGCATCGATCGGGCACATTATGGATCTGCCCAAGAACGTGCTCGGCGTGGAGCTGAAGAAGCGCACCTTTGAGCCGGAGCTTGTGGTGTCTCCCGGCAAAGAAAAAGTTGTCGATCAGTTGAAGAAGCTGGCGGCCAAGGCGGACGAAATCTATCTTGCGCCTGACCCGGACCGCGAAGGCGAGGCCATCGCCTATCATCTGGCGTTGCAGCTCGGCACCAACGCCAAAGAGCGCAAGAAGATTCGCCGCGTGACATTTAACGAGATTACGAAGAAGGCCGTGCAGGAGGCCTTCAGCCACGCGCGCGACATCGACCAGCATCTGGTAGACGCGCAGCAGACCCGCCGCGTTTTGGATCGTCTCGTGGGCTACCAAATTTCGCCGCTGCTCTGGGACAAGGTGCGCCGCGGACTTTCCGCCGGCCGCGTGCAAACCGTGGCGCTGCGGCTGATCGTCGAGCGCGAGCGCGAGATTCGCGCCTTCCAGCCCATCGAATATTGGACCCTCGAAGCGCTTCTCCATCCCGAAAAACAGGCCGATCAGAAGTTCAAGGCAAAGTTCATCGGGATCGAAGGCGAGCCGGTCCGCGTGCCCAATGGAAAGGACAAGGACGGCAAAGACCAATTCATTTCGAGCGCGCTGCCCGACAAGAAGGCCATGGACGCCGTGCTCGCGGCGCTGGAGAAAGCCACCTGGACCGTCACTTCAGTGCAGGCGCGCGAACAGCAACGCAGGCCACTGGCACCCTTCATTACAAGTCAACTGCAACGCGACGCTGCCAACAAGCTGGGCTTCAACGTGCGCCGCACCATGGGCGTCGCGCAGCGGCTCTATGAGGGCATTGACATTGGCGACGAGGGCACCACGGGCCTCATCACTTATATGCGTACCGATTCGCCGCGCGTGGCGCCCGAGGCCATTACCGCGGCGCGCGCGTGGATCGGCAAGGAGCTGGGAAAGCAATACTTGCCCGACTCGCCCAATGTGTACAAAGGCAAGAAGGACGCGCAGGATGCGCATGAGGCCATCCGGCCCTCCGACGCCGCGAGGACGCCGGAGTCGATCGCGCGCTACCTGAGCGATGAGCAATTGAAGCTTTACACGCTCATCTGGCGGCGCTTTGTGGCCTCGCAGATGGTCCCGGCGATCTACGACATCACCACGGCCAATATCGCCGCAGTCTCCGCCAAAACAGGCAAGACCTACGATTTCCGCGTCAGCGGTTCGGTGCTGCGCTTCGACGGTTTCCTCAAAGTGTACGAATCGTCGGAAGACAATAAGGACGACGACGAATCCGCGAGCCGGCTGCCCAGCCTGGATGGAGTAAAGACGCTCGTCAAGGACGACCTGCTCCCCGAGGAGCACGCGACGCAACCGCCTCCGCGCTACAACGAAGCTTCGCTGGTCAAGGAACTCGAAGAGCGCGGCATAGGCCGGCCCTCAACCTACGCGTCGATCATCAACACCATTCAGGACCGCGAATACGTGGTCAAGCATGGCGGCTCGCGCGGGCGTTTTTATCCCACGGAAATTGGCGTGGTGGTCTGCGACTTGCTGGTCAAGAATTTCCCTTACATCTTCGACACTGCCTACACCGCCAAGCTCGAAACCGAGCTCGACGACATTGAAGAAGGCACGGAGAAGTGGACCGATCTTCTGAACGGCTTCTACGACTACTTCGAGCAGGAATTGAAGGATGCCGGCAAGAAGATGGAAAACATCAAGCGGATGGAGCAGAAGACCACGGAGAAATGCGACGTCTGCGGGTCTCCACTGGTTTTAAAGTGGGGCAAGTTCGGCACCTTCTACGCGTGCTCGGCCTACAACAAGAAGGACCCCACAAGTTGCACCTTCACCAAGGAGAACATCGCTGCCAAGCCGGACCTGAACACGCCCGAGGCGCAGGAGGCGGGCGACACCGAGGAGTATTGCGAGAACTGCGGCAAGGTAATGGTGATGCGCCGGGGGCTTTTTGGGCCTTTCATGGCCTGCCCGGACTACAACGCCGATCCGCCCTGCAAGACCTTCCGCAAGCTGAGCTCGAAGCAGCAGCAGAAGCCGCCGGAACCCACCGGCGAGGCTTGCCCAGCATGCGGCAAGCCGCTGGTGCTGCGGCAAGGGGCTTACGGCGAATTCGTGTCGTGCTCCGGATATCCCAAGTGCAAGTACGTCAAGCAGAATCTCATCGAGGGACTCAAATGTCCCAAATGCGGCGAGGGCGACGTGGCCGAGCGCCGCGCGCGCCGCGGCAACACGTTTTGGGGCTGCACGAACTATCCCAAGTGCGACTTTACCTCGAATCTGAAACCCGTGGCCAAAAAGTGCCCCCAGTGCGGTAGTCCCTATCTCGTCGAAAAGACCCTGCGCTCGGGCGTCTATCTGGAGTGCCCGAATAAAAAGAAGCCGTCCGAGGAAGAGGCGGTTCCGGCAAAGAAGCGCGGCAAGAAGGCCGTCGCGGCTCCGGCTGAGGATGCCAAGGTGGTGTGCACCTATTCGAAACGGATCGGGGACGCGCCGCCTCCTCCGACGGTGGAGACCCACGGGCCGGTGGTGGAAAAGAAGGACGAGAAGCGCGAGCTGCAGCCGGCGTAATAGCAGCGAGTTAGCGAGTCAGCGCTCGCGAATCACGCAAAATCCAGCGACACATCTCCGCCGATTCCTGTAGTATGGGCAGCGGAGATGCCCTCAATGGAACGCATGCTGGCCACACCGGCCGACGCTGAAATCATTCTCAAGCTGTATCAATTGCGCACTGAAGCCCTTATGCGCCAGGCGCGCGCCTGGATCACAGGCGAATTCTGGCCCCAAACGCTCGACGAGTTTAATGCCGTGGCAGAAAACCCCGCCGACCCACACAATGCCTGGTTCCGGCAAGTGATCACCTATTGGGAGATGGCGGCAGCCATGGTTCTGCATGGCGCTGTCTCGGCAGAGCTGTTTGTCGACTCGAATGGCGAGGGATTCTTCCTGCTGGCCAAGTTTGCGCCCATTCTTGAGGCCATCCGCGCGAAAAACCCCATGTTCATGAGCAAGACTTCGGAGATGATCAACCGATTTTCGGCCGCATCGCAGCGCTATGAGGCGACCCTCAAGCGCGTCGACGCCATGCGGAGCTCTCGCAAATCGAAATGAGCGCTGGGGACGGCTCGGAACGGCCCAAAACTCGCCACGTACCCGATTAGGACTCGCCACGCAGCCCAAAGTCTGGTACTGTCGTATCGGTTCCCCTTGTCCGGCCGGTTTATGCTCTGGCCGGAGCATGGGTCGAACGATTGAAAGCGACCGGAAAATCGATGGCACGAGCAATTTGGAACGGCCGAGTCATTGCTGAAAGCGATCAGATCATGGAAGTGGAGGGGACGGCTTATTTCCCCGAGTCCAGCCTGAAGCGCGAATACTTTCGGCCCAGCACCACGACCTCAACCGATCCCGCGACTGGCCAGAAGCGGTACATGACTGTCGTGATCGAAGGGCAGGATAACCAGGACGCAGCCTGGTATTACCCCGACCCCAAACCCACGGCGCGCAAGCTCAAAGGCTATGTCGCCTTTTGGCGCGGCGTGGAAGTGGTGAAGTAGCAAATACAGGCGTCAGGTTTCAGGTGTCAGTGGTGAGCGGCCGGCGGGCGGTGTGGTTTCTGATCCCTGATCCCTGAAACCTGTCAGTACGCCTGCAGTTGATCCAGTGGCAGCCGCACGCGGAAGCAAGTCGATCCCGGCTCCGACTTCACGCTGAGATGGCCGCGGTGCTTGCGCACGATGCGCATGGCATTGTCGAGCCCCAGGCCAAGCCCTTTGCCCGGCGCCTTGGTCGTAAAAAACGGCTCAAAGATGCGCTCCTGCAGCTCGGGAGGAATGCCGGGGCCCGTGTCCCAAATCTCCACCAGCAGCATATCGGCCTCAAGCCCGCAGGCCACGCGGAGACGGCGCGGGTTTCCCGGCGCGACATTTTCCAGGGCGTCGAGGGCGTTTTCAATCAGCGCCGTCCACACCTGGTTCAATTCGCCGCCATACGCGCTGATGCGCGGCAGATCCGGCTGAACATCGCGCTCGATTTCCACGTTGCTCATTCGCGAGCGAAACATCAGCAGCGTGGCGTCAAGCCCCGCCGGTACATCTACCTCCAGTATCGGCGCGCGGTCCATGTTGGAGTAGTCTTTGACGGCGCCGATCAGGTCGAAGATGTGCGCGGTGGAGATCACGATGGTCTCGGCCGCTCGCGCAGAGCGCAAATACCGGGCGAAATACTGTAACGAAACGCAAATCGCGTTCTCGTCCAGAAATCCGCGCAGCTCTTCAAGATCGGCGGTTGTCACCCGCTGCTCAGCCAGTTGTGCGGCCACTTCCCACGTGTCGGGACAACCGATCGCGGTCAGCCAGGCCCGTGCCGTTTCTTCGCGGGAGATGAATCCAAGTGCATCCGTTTCCTCTGCCGTCGCAAGCGTTCCGCCGGTGCGGCCGAGCATCTTCTCCTCCCACGCTTCGATCTTTCGTACCTGTTCCTCGGTCAGGCGAAGCAGGATCAGCTTCAGGCGGTTGCTGCGATTGGCGCGCAGGGCTGTGAGCAGGCTGGCTGCGGCGCGTTGCGCGGCAGAGGCGGGATTGTTCAGCTCGTGCGCGAGATTCCCGGACAACTGGCCCAGTGCGCTGAGCTTTTCCGACTGTTGCTCGATGCGCGTCACCTCGCGCACGCGGTCGAGCAGCGTCGACACCACGCGCTGCGCCATGGAAGGGATGGCGGCGAGCATCTCGGGAAATTGCGAACGGTGAACGAGCAGCGCCCACAAAGGCGATACGGCAAATCCCTGTCCGCCGTAGCCCTTCATGCGCGAAAACGGCAGAATGCCGGTCATTTGGCCCGTGCGGCCGACCCACAGCGCCATGGCGCCGCCGTGCTGCCGTCGCACATGGATATCGCCCTTGAGAAGCAGCACCATGTGCTCGGCAGGCGCACCTTCCTCAAAGAGAATGTCGCCTGGATTGGCGACGACTTCCTGGCCGTGACGCGCCAGCCACAGGCGATCTTCCAGCGGGAGATCGTGCAAGGCGCCAACATTCACGATGGCCGCCGCAATGTCTTCGGCCGGCGTGGGAGTGGCAGGTGGTGCGGCAGTGAGGGAAAGCATGTGCGAGCCTCCGGGGAGCAGATTCAGGATAGCGTGGAATCCGGCTCGATAAAAAATCAATGATGAGAAGAAAGCGCGGATGGCGTTACGGTCAGGCGCACGGGAAGGATCAAGAGCTGCACTTGACCGGGTTGTGTCTGCCCGCGTTGAATGGAGAAAGCGCCGCCACGAACAGCATCCACCTGAACGACCCGGTTCCAATGAGCCCAGAGAGGCCGCCGGGATCGCAGGTTTGAAACAATTACATTACCTAAGCGCGGCGAAGGACGAGCAGAATGAAGTTGAAAACCATGCGGGCAGTCGATTACTGGATGGGCGTGCCGCTGTGCTTTTTGTGCACCCAGTTGATGCGATTGCTGGGGAGCCGCAAGGGTCCGGAGAAGCCGGAGCGAGTCCTCTTTATCGAGCTTTCAGAGATGGGCAGCACGGTGATTGCCAACCCCGCGCTGGAAAAGGCCAAAAAACAACTGGGAGCGGAGATCTTCTTTCTAATCTTCGAGCGGAACGTAGAAAGCGTGCGCCTGCTGGATACAGTTCCCGAAGCGAATATCGTGACCATCCGCGACAATGGCCTGATTTCATTGGCGCTGGACTCGCTTCGCTTCCTGAGGTGGGTACGCAAGGCGAAGATCGATACGGTGGTGGACCTGGAGCTGATGTCGCGATACTCCGCGCTTCTCACCGGCCTGACGGCCGCACGAAGGCGCGTCGGCTTTTACCGGTTTCATTGCGAGGGACTCTATCGCGGCGAGATGATGACCCACCGCGTGAGTTACAACGGCCACATCCACATGGCCAAGAATTTTGTATGCATGGTGAATGCGCTGCTGGCCGCGAAGCCGGAAGTGCCGTACTCCAAGACCCATGTGTCTGACGAAGAGATCCGCGTGCCGGTGCAGCACGTGCCGGAGAGCGACTTGGAATTTGTGCGCGGACTGGTTCGCGAGGTCTATCCGGTGTATGAGCCGGAGCATTGCCGCATTGTGCTCATCAATCCCAATAGCTCGGAGATGCTGCCACAAAGGCGTTGGCCAAGGGAGAATTTTGCCGCGCTGGCCAAAATGGTAGTAGGCGAATGGGAGGATGCATTGGTGCTCATTACCGGCGCGCCCAGCGAGCGCGAAGAAGCTCTCCGCATGCAGGATGCAATTGGCCATCCGCGCGTGCGCAGCTTTGCCGGAATGCATAAACTCAAGGCCTTGATTCCGCTTTACAACATTTCCGCAGTTTTGGTCAGCAACGACAGCGGTCCCGCACACTTCTCAGCCGTCACGCCCATCCGGTCGATTGTTTTGTTCGGGCCGGAGACACCGAAGCTCTATGGCAGCCTCGGCAATACGGAGCCGATTACGGCTGAACTGGCCTGCTCACCCTGTGTGTCGCTCGCGAACCAGAAAAACTCTGCCTGCAATGACGCGGTTTGCATGCGCCTGATCACGCCGGAGCGCGTGATGAAGTCGGTTCGCGGGGTACTTAATGGTGAGTTGAACGCGGACCGAGAACCCGACGATGCGCCGCAAAACGTTTGCATCTCAATTGGAATGCAACGGCCTGCTTGAAGAAAGCGAATTTTCGCCCGAGAGCCGCTATGATCGAACATCTGAACGAGGTGATTCACACAATTGAGCATACGTGGGCCGAGAAGCGTGTGCTCGCGGTGGGCGACGTCATGCTCGACAGGTACATTTGGGGCGAAGTGGGGCGCATCTCGCCGGAGGCACCGGTGCCCGTGGTGCGAGTGACGTACAGGAGCGCCCGGCCTGGCGGCGTGGCCAACGTGGCGATGAATATGGCGCTGCTGGGTGCGCAGACCTGCGTCATCGGCTTTACCGGCGGAGATGAGAACGAGAGGGTCCTAGCGGCAAGTCTGCAGAGTAACGGCATTGCCGCGGACTTCATTGTCTCCGAAGGCTTTCCTACGATTGTCAAAACGCGCATCCTGGGAGGCCAGCAGCAGATGCTGCGCCTCGACACGGAACGATCGGACCCGCGGCCGCAGGGCGACTACGACCGGCTGATTCAGCGTGTTCTGGCCCGGCTTCCCGGGTGCGATGCGCTGGTACTTTCCGACTATGCGAAGGGCTCTCTGTCACCCGAGGCCTGCCAGGTTGTTATCCAGGCGGCCCGCAAGCAAGGTATCCCGGTTCTGGTGGATCCCAAGAGTCCTGATTTTTCGCGCTATCGCGGCGCAACCACGATATGCCCCAATCTGGCGGAGATTTCTGCGGCGGCTCGGGAGCGGGACTGGACGCGCGTGCACGGCATCGAGGAGCCACTCTGTGCGGCGGAGTCGATGGTACGGGAGTTGGATCTGGAATTCCTTACCGCGACCCTCAGCGAAAAGGGCATTGCCCTGGTGCGGCCCGGCAGGATCCTGACGGCGCCTGCAGTAGCGCGCAAGGTGTTCGATGTCTCCGGAGCGGGTGATACGGTGATTGCGGTTTTGGCTTTGTGCCTGGCGTCTGCGCTTTCTCCTGACACGGCGGTGCAGTTGGCCAACATCGCCGCCGGCATCGTCGTGGGAAAGGTCGGGACCGTGCCGGTGGAAAAGCACGAACTGCTAGCGGCGCTGGCTCCTGAGATCGCCCTTTCCGCCGCGAACAAGGCATTGAACCGTGAAGAACTGGCCAGCCGCGTGGTGCTGTGGAAGGCCAACAATGAGCGAGTTGTATTTACGAACGGCTGCTTTGATTTGCTGCACATCGGCCACATCACCCTGCTGGAGCAGGCGCGCCGCTATGGCGACCGGTTGATTGTCGCCATCAACAGCGACGACTCAGTGCGCGCCCTCAAAGGCCCGAACCGGCCCATCGTTGGCGAGCGCGAACGAGTGGGAGTGCTGGCCGCGCTGACCGCGATCGATGCCGTGGTGGTTTTTGACGAACCGACGCCTCTGGAACTGATTCTTGCAGTCAAGCCGGATGTGATTGTGAAGGGCGGCGACTACAACCTGAATACGGTGGTCGGCGCCAAAGAGGTGAGGTCGTGGGGCGGAGAGGTTAGGATCATACCGCTCGTCGAGGGCCATTCCACCACGCACCTTATCCAGAAAGGTGCGGCACAGTAGTCGGCTTCGTATCGAGCAGGTCATCGCGCTCCATGCGGCTGTGACTGCGTGAAGGTCACATTGCGGATAAGGAAGCCCCATCAAGGCGTTGCTTGGGCGGCGCTTTATGTTTACTGCTTCTCGACTGGCGCATCGAGAATTGGCTTGGCCTTTCCCGCGACGGTTCTTCCTGGCGCGCCGTCGAGGTCGAAGACAATCACCTCATTCGCTCCGGAATGCAGCCACGGACCCGGGAGATACAGCGTCTTCTGCGGCCCGATATTCCAAGCGCGTCCCAATGGGTGGCCATTCACCCACACAAAGCCCTTTACGATGCTGCCGGTATCGAGAAACGTGTCGGCGGAGTGGTCGATCTGCAACGTGGCTCGGTAGAAGCACGGGCCATAGCAGCCACCAGCGTGGAACGGCAGCTTCCCCGGGTCGCTCATGGGCAGAGGGTAGATTTGCCAGCCGGCGAGTGGCTTGCCGTTGAGCGTGACTTGTTTGGTGATGCCCTTGCGTTCGCCACGAATCTCCGGGCCGAAGTTCACGCGGCCGGAGTTTTCCACGAGAATGTCGAGGCGTGTGCGCGGCTCCTTCAGGTCGATGTGCAAATGGTTTTGCTCGAGCCGCCGGTCGAGAGTGCCGACCAATTCCCCGTTCGCATAGATCCGGGCGTAGTCGTGGAGTTCGTCAAGAACCAAATCACCTGCGGCCGGACCGGCAACTGTCGTCCGGTAAAGAATGTAGCCGAACGCCTGGTTGAGATCCTCCATCGACAGCAACTGCGCTGAAGCGAACGGCTGCGGCAGTGTTAGCCACAGCGAAGCGGACTGCTTGAACTCTACCGCGGGCGTGGCGATGGGCGGATCGACCGCGGGAACCGGCGGTGGGGTGACGCCTGTGGCCTTGGCAATGGCGTCGCGAAACAAGAAATACTTGGCGCTCGGCCGGCCGCTCTCGTCAATCGCCGAATCGTAGTCGTAGCTCGTGACGTCCGGCTGAAAGGGCGTGTGATCCATATCCGCGCCGTTCATCCAGCCAAAGCTTGTCCCGCCATGCACCATGTAGATGCTGATGGAGTAGCCCTGTTCGAGAATCCACTCAAGCTCCGCAGCCTGCGGCTTGGCGTCGGTCGTGTGGTGCTCGCCGCCCCAGAAATCGAACCATCCGTCCCACCACTCAGTGGCCATGAACGGCCCCTCCGGCCGCAACTGGTGCAGCGTGGCAAAAGCCTTGGGCGCGTTGCCAGGCGCAAAGTTGATACCGGCCGGCAGATCGGGCAGCGAACCATTCGGGATTTGTTTCGGCCCGTCGGCGGTGTACATCAGGGATGCGTCGAATCCGGCGTCCACCATGTCGCGGCGGATCTGCTCCATGTAGCTGTGATCGCTGCCGAAGGAGCCGTACTCGTTTTCGACCTGCACGCGGATGATGGGCCCGCCATAGGAGATTTGCAGCGGCGCGAGCTCCTTGCCGAGGCGCAGCAGCCAGCGGCGCGCCGGCGACAGGAATTTGGGGTCGCTGCTGCGGACGACAATGCCGTGGTCCTTCAAGAGCCACGCGGGAAAGCCGCCCCACTCCCACTCTGCGCAGGAGTAGGGGCCCGGCCGCAGATTGACCCAGAGCCCCTCGCTCTGCGCCTCACGCACAAACTCCGCCACGTCGTGCTGGCCTGAGAAGTCATACACTCCGGGCTGCGGCTCATGAAAGTTCCAGAACACATAGGTGGTGATCGTGTTCAGGCCCATGGCCTTGGCCATGCGCAGCCGCGCGCGCCAGTATTCGCGAGGAATGCGCGCATAGTGCATTTCGCCTGCGATGATCTGGAACGGCTTGCCGTCGAGCAGGTACTTCCCGCCTTCTACGCGAAAGGTGTGCTGCGCAAGCGGGTCGTGGCTCGAGACCGATGGGGCGTCGGCTTGCGCTGCGCAAGCGCCCGCAAACGTGACAGACAAAGCAACGAATACAAGAGCAGAGAGCAGTTTGATTTTGCCGATCATGAATCTTCTTTCCCGTGATGGAATCTTGAAGAATTGGACACCGCGCCGCGCCAACTGCGCGCATGGGCAATCCATGCGCAGATTTTCTTTGCGCGCGCCCACCCCATCATATGCCACGCGTTCGCTCGCCTGGGCCCACCATCGATGCGCGTAGTAGACTGGGCCTTGATTGCGCAACGGGGGATTGCTCGATGCAGATTACGTTTGCCGCCTCAGAGAGCACGCCGCTGGCTAAGACCGGCGGGCTGGCCGACGTAGTGGGCGCGTTGCCGCGCGAGCTGGTGAAGCTTGGGCACCAAGTCACGGTCTTTCTGCCATTTTATGCGCGCATCCGGCGGCACATCGAAGGCGAGCCGAAAACCGCCGTCCGCTCCATCACCATCCCCTTCAGCGATCACAACCGCTTTGCCGGCATCGTCGACGGCGGCAAGCGCGACGGGGTGCAGTATTACTTCATCGATTGTCCGGAACTCTTTGACCGCAAGGAGCTTTACGGAATTGCCGGCACCGATTATGCCGACAACGCCGAGCGTTTCGGCCTCTTTTGCCGGGCCGTGATTGAGGCGTCGAAACTCCTTGGCGTGCCCGACGTCTTTCACGTCCACGACTGGCAGGCCGCGCTCATTCCTGTCTATCTGCGCACTACCTACCTCGACGATCCTGTCTTGCACAGTGCGGCCACGGTACTGACCATTCACAACGCCGCCTTCCAGGGCAAGTTTCCACCGAAGACAACCGAGGAACTTCTGTTTCCATGGGATCTTTTCACCATGGACGAGGTGGAGCTGTTCGATCACTTTGATTTCTTAAAGGGCGGCGTGGTCTTTTCCGATCTGCTCACGACGGTCAGCCGCAAATATGCCGAGGAAATCCAAACGGCCGAGTTCGGCGAGCAGTTGGAAGGCGTCCTCCTCAAGCGCGCCTCCGACTTACGCGGCATCCTGAACGGCGTCGACTACGCGCAATGGAATCCTGCCGCCGACGGCAACCTAGCCGCGCACTACACGCCCGAGAATCTCGATGGCAAGCGCATGTGCCGCGCCGATCTGCTGCACGCCTTCGGTCTCGAAAAGATCGCCGATACTACGCCTGTCATCGGCATCGTCTCGCGCCTGGCCACGCAAAAGGGCTTCGGCATCGTCGCGAAGATCGTGGAAGAGTTGGCGGATCGCGATCTGGCCGTGGTTGCGCTCGGCACCGGCGATCCCTACTACGAAAATCTGTTTCGCGGCTGGGCCTTCCGCCATCCGGCCACAGTGGCCGTGCAGATACGCTACGACGACGCCCTGGCGCACAAGATTGAGGCCGGCGCCGACATGTTTCTCATGCCTTCAATCTACGAGCCCTGCGGCCTGAACCAGATCTACTCGCTCAAGTACGGCACCGTCCCCATCGTGCGCGCTACCGGCGGGCTCGACGACACCATCGAAGAGTGGGACGCGGTGAAGGGAACCGGCACCGGCTTCAAATTCGAGGGCTACGATGCCAAAGACCTGCTCGTCGAGATCGACCGGGCCCTCGAAGCCTTCCACGACAAGAAGGGATGGGAGCGCCTGATGCGCAACGGCATGGCTCGCGACTACTGCTGGTCCGGGCCGGCGAAGGAATACATGCGCGTCTACGAAGAGGCTGTGCAGCGGCGGGTGTGACCGGCGGCGCTATCTCCCGTGCCGGGCAAGCCAGGCGATGCAGTCCATCGCGACGGCAAACTCTGCATAGACCCCGAAGATCACGACAGCAACGGCGGCGACGGCCTTCAGGAAAGCCGTGATATCGCTCCGGTACCGCAGTTTGCGATAGACGAGAACTGCCGCGCAGCCGCCAATAAGGACCGAGATCGCGATTAAAACGATGGCGTGAGGGTTTTGGCTCGCGCAATCGCAGGGACAAAGCAGGAGTGCGGCGGTCGACGCTGAGATGAGGCCGAAGATCAACGCACGGCCTAGCCAGAGCCGCGATTGCGACGAATGCGCTGGCGAATTCTGCGCGGGGAAAATTGCGCTTTGCGGCATCAACACGGCTCCGGCGATCGCGTCCCTGCGGGACGCGAAGATCGCTGTTGTTCCTCTTGATGCTCGACCATTCGGCCCGGTTTTTCCACAAGGATCTTTTGCTTGAGGTCTTGGCTGCCATGTCGAACATCCAACAGCATAAGGGCTCTCAGTGCCAGAGGAAACTTGCTGGGCTTCGTTCTGTTAATCTGTGGACTCTTGTAGAAGACACTTTACCTGGAGGTTTGCAATGCACATTCGTGGGATGGCGGCGTGTTGTTTGTTGGGCCTGGGTTCGCTTACTGCGGCGGCACAGATGGGCGGTACGGCAACGGGACCCGCGCTGGGAAGTATTGCCACGCCGGCCGCGGCTTTCGATTCGCAGTTGAGCGTGATTGAGGGCGAGATGATGAGTGCGGTGAAGGCGATGCCCGCCGACAGGTTCGACTTCGCTCCCAGCCAGGCGATCTTTGTGCCGGGGCAGAAGACCGAGTTCGCGACGGTGAGGACGTTTGCGCAGCAAGCGACGCATGTGGCCGAGGCGAATTACTTCTTCTACAACATCATCAGCGGGCTGAAGCCGGATGTCGACCCGCGGGAAATCCTGAAGCTGACCAAAAAGGAAGACGTGGTGGCCGCACTGGCAGGCTCGTTTGCCTTTGCCCACAAGGCCATCGCCACACTGACGCCGGCCAATGCGTTTGAGGTGATCAAGTCGCCGGAGCCGGGTTTCCAGACGCGCGCCACGCTTGCCGGGTTCGGCATCGCGCACGCTTTCGATCATTACGGGCAGATGGTGGAGTATTTGAGGATGAATGGGATTGTGCCGCCGGCGAGCGCGAAGTAGCGGAGAGCGCAGCGCGTAGCAATTCTAATCATTGCGGCGAGCTAGCTGTGCTTGCCCTTCCACTCTTCATACGGCCCCTGGAAGTCCTCGATCATCTTGTCGTGGAAGATCCAGAGCCGCGTGGCGACTTCATCGATCAGGTCGTGGTCGTGCGTGACCAGCAGGACAGTGCCTTCGTAGCGCTGCAGAGCAATGTTCAGCGCATTAATTGCTTCCAGGTCAAGATGGTTGGTGGGCTCGTCGAAGATGAGAATGTTGGGCTTGGTGAGGATCAGCTTGCAGAACGCGAGGCGCGCTTGCTCGCCACCGGAGAGCGCTTTCGTGGGCTTCGCGCCCTCTTCGCCGCTGAATAGCATCTGGCCGAGAATCCCGCGAATGTCTTCAACGTGCGCCGCAGGGTTCCACTGGTGCAGCCAGTCGGCAACCGTCAGGCCGGGCTCAATCGTCGCGCCGACGTCTTGAGGAAAATATCCCACCTGCGCCTCGTGGCCCCAGAACACCGTGCCCGAGTCGAGTGTGAAATTCTTTTCGGCCAGGCCGGGATAATTTGCCAGCAGGCACTTGAGCAGCGTGGTCTTGCCTGCGCCGTTGCGCCCCATCAGGCAGATCTTTTCGCCGCGCAGAATATTGGCCGTAAAGCCATCGATGACTTCGAGATCGCCGTAATACTTCGTCAGGTGCTTGAACTCCAGGACGTGCTTGCCGCTGGGCCGCACCTGGTCGAAGCGAATGTAGGGCCGCTGAATGTTGGACCGTGCCAGTTCATTCGTCTGCAGCCGCTCCACTTCCTTGCGGCGGCTCGTGACCTGGCTGGAACGCGTGCCTGCCGAGAACCGGGCGATGAATTCATTGAGCTGCGAGATCTTCTTCTCGCGTTGCGCGATCTGCGCTTCCAACGTGGAGCGGATCTGCGTTTTGGCCATCACCATGTCGTCGTAGCCGCCGGTGTAGGTGATGATCGTCTGGTAATCAATGTCGGCCGTGTGCGTGGTCACGGAGTTCAAAAAGTGCCGGTCGTGCGAGATGGCGATCAGAGTGCCCTCGTAGTTCGTCAAGAAATCCTGCACCCAGTGGATCGAGTCGAGATCGAGGTAGTTGGTCGGCTCATCGAGGAGCAGCGCTTCCGGCTTGCCGAAGAGTGCTTGGGCGAGCAGCACGCGCACCTTTTGCCCGCCCTGCAGCTCGCCCATCTTGCGCTCGTGCAAGGCTTCAGAAATGTCGAGGCCGTCGAGCAGAACGGCGGCGTCGCTTTCGGCCGTGTAGCCGTCCTCGTCGCCAATCGTTCCTTCGAGCTCGCCGAGGCGCATGCCGTCTTCGTCGGTCATCTCGGGTTTGGCGTATATTCGGTCGCGCTCTTCCAACGCCGTCCACAGCGGCTTGTTGCCCATGATCACGGTGTCGATGACGCGATAGGCGTCGAAGGCAAACTGATCCTGACGCAGCACGCCCAGTTTGCGCGGGCGCACGACTGTGCCCTTCTGCGGCTCCAGTTCGCCGGTGAGAATCTTCATGAAGGTCGATTTGCCCGACCCGTTTGGCCCGGTCAATCCGTAGCGGCGGCCCGGCGTGAAGGCGGTGCTGACGTCTTCGAAGAGAATCTTCGAGCCGTAGCGCATGGAGATGTTGCTGACGCTGAGCATTCTTGAAAATTTCCTAAATACGTTTTCGGTTGCTGGGTACGGACCGCAGTTCGGCATGGGCCGCGCGGACCAGATGAGAATCAAAGTTGAGGCGAGGTTTCGGGATGCGCGCTCATGCAGCGCCCAGAGAACTTCTGCTCTTTCAGTTTCTCATGAGCGCGGCAATCTCTGCCTATAATGCACAAGAGGGGTCTCAAGTTGCGTTGCGTTTCGATTGCGTTTGCGGTGCTGTTTTCCACGTGCGCGTGTGCCCAGATGAGCATGAAGATGGGGGGTCCGGCGGGGTCCCTGAAGGACAACGTCCTGCGTCACTCCGCATCGGGCACGAGCCTGGAACCCGCCTCAAGTGCACCGCCGATGTTGATGCGCATGAGCGGCAAGTGGATGGAGATGCTGCATGGCGAGGTGAGCGTGGCCGAGCAGCAGCAGACTGGGCCACGTGGCCGCGACAAGCTTTTCAGCGTGAACTGGGTGATGCCGATGGCGCAGCGGACGACGGCGCGCGGTGAATGGACTTTCGTGAGCATGCTCAGCCTGGAGCCGGCGACCATCACCGGACGCTATTATCCGGAGCTCTTCCAGCAGGGTGAAACAGCATTTGGCACGGCGATCGTGGATGGCCAACACCCCCACAATTTCTTCATGGAGCTGGCTGCGATGTACGGCCAGAGCCTTGGCAAGCAAGGCTTGGCGTCGTTCTATGCAGCTCCCGTGGGCGATCCGGCGCTGGGGCCAGTCGCGTTTCCGCATCGCCTGAGCGCGGAGAGCAACCCGCTGGCGGCGTTGGCGCATCATCTTCAGGATTCGACGCACATCGCGTACGACGTGCTGACGGGCGGGCTCACTTGGGGGCCGGTGAGGCTCGAGGCTTCGGGATTCCACGGGCGCGAGCCCGGCGAGAATCGCTGGACGTTGGAAGCGGGTGCGCTTGACTCGTGGTCAACGCGGTTGACGGCTGCTCCGGCGCGGGACTGGATCGCACAGTACTCGGTGGGGCATTTGTATTCGCCGGAGATGTTGCACCCGCAGGAAGATGTTTTGCGGCAGACAGCATCGGTTGGCATGCACCACGCATGGGCCGCCGCTGACCTTGATGCGACAGCGGTGTGGGGCCGCAATCACACCATAGGCACGGATGTGAATTCCAACGGTTATCTGTGGAGGCTGAAGCGCGCTTGCGGGCAAAGCAATCGCTGTGGACGCGCATCGAGAACGACGATCGGACAACGGATCTTCTGGGCGCGCAGGCGCCGCCGCAGGAAAGCGTTGTGGGCCGCGTGCAGGCCTATACCGGCGGCAATGCGCACCGTATCTTGTCGACCGATTGGAGCGCGCTGGAGTTGGGCGGGCAGCTGACGTTCTACACCGCGCCACCGCGACTCGTGCAGCTTTATGGCTCTCATCCAAGCGGGGTCGCGGGAGTGCTTCACTGGCGAATTGGGCGCTAACGCTGCACCATGCTGCAGGCGCAGAAAAGCCCGACTAGAATAGTCCAGACCGGGCTGAGCTGAGCGTATAAAAATCGGGCTAGGTCTCTGAACGAATGAATTGGCACATGTGCATCCGAGTTTCCCAGGTCTCAAAATCGAGACCTGGGGCACCCAAATTGGTACAAAATCAAACGGTCAGAGGCCTAGTGGGCCGGCGGAGTGGGGTACTTGCCGGATTTGACCCACAAAGCGTCGACACTCTCATCCGGCTGGCCGAAGTTTTTGTAGATGAAAAGCAGGACCGTGGTGGGCGCGAAGCATTGCCTGTAGATGAGCCCCGGGCCGCCCGAGTGGCCGGGGTGAATGGCGTT
The DNA here is from genome assembly GCA_050011915.1 of Occallatibacter sp. Lineage (GTDB taxonomy): Bacteria > Acidobacteriota > Terriglobia > Terriglobales > Acidobacteriaceae > Telmatobacter. The sequence continues at coordinate 28,525 of JBEKIE010000020.1, read as the reverse complement.
GACCACCATGTTGAAGTACGGCGGCATGGCTCCGAGGCTCACTGTGCCGTCATGGATTCCGGTGGTGATTTCATGCAGATGGCCGCCGCTGAACGTTTCTTTGCCGCTATCGGCCACGCCGAAGTTGTAATGCGGAGGGTTGGGATCGTTCTGGTCGTACTGGGTATCGATCGCGACCTGAATCGGCATCAGAGGCGTCATCGTCTTCGCCTCGACGACACTTAACACGGCGTTGCACGAATCCTTCGATCCCGGTCCGTAGAATGCGCTCACATAGTTGTCGGGATCATCGCCGGTTTCGTCAGCAATCACCTGCTTCGCGGTCGGAGGCGGTTTCAGGCCCGCGCAGGCTGCAGAAAGAATGAACAAATTCGGGTCTGGCGCCGAGAAAGAGACTTTGGTGATATCCACCCACCGCATCATGGCGGCTCCGGGCGCGGCCGCTTCCAGGCGCAGCACCAGGCCGTCTTTAACATCGAGCCAAACCTTTTCGCTGGCATCAGACGTGCTGCCTGCATAGATTTGTGTGGCAATGCCGTCGACCGTTTCGGTTCCAGCGGGCTTGAGCTCGCCTTTTTTGATGCTGTCCGTTACATCGCCGGTCGCCGCGAAGGGATCGCCCCAGTCGCCGGAGAAAGTGCCTACGCTGCAGGGGACATTCTTGTCGTCGGGGTTCCAGGAGAAGCTCGTGCCGGAGCCGAGGTCGTAGAGGGTGTAAGTTCGGGAAGCGGGTGTGCTGCCTTGCGCAGGCAGATTGTAGATGATGAGCGCTTTTGAGCCGCTACGGCCAATGACAGATGTGCCGCCTGGTGTACCTGTGTTTTCCGCAATGGTGTAGGTTGTGTGCTGCGTTTGTGAGAAGGCGAGCATAGGGGCAGCCAGAAGGCTCAGACACGCAAGAACCCTTGGAATCGACATGCGATTGCACTCCTTGTTCAATACTTGATTGAAAATGGCGGAAAGAGGAAAGGAGCACGGAACCGGAGCCCGAATCTTAGTGCCATCATATGAGGCTGTTTGCGGGACCGTCAACGAGGAAATGTGCAGTTCATTCGGAGCGCCGCTTTTAGAAGATTTCACTCAGCTTTGTGAATGCGTCGAGCTCGATCAGGTGCTGGCCATCGGGCGCGGCGACCACCTCGGCGTGCTCCAGCACCCAGGTGTCTTTGTGAGAGAGAAAAACCGCGTTTAGTCCCGCGGCCAAGGCGGGGTTGATGTCGCTTTTGGGGCTGTTGCCGATCATCCAGGCGCTGTGCGCGGCAATCTTGTGGCGAAGAACTACGTCATGGTAAGTCGACGGGTCCTTTTCGGCGACAATTTCCACCGCGGTAAAGTGTGCAGCGAGCCCCGAGCGCGCCAGCTTGTCGGCCTGTTCGGCACGGTCGCCCTTGGTCATCAAGATGAGATGATGCCGGCCGGCCAGCTCCTCGAGCGTTTCCGCCACTCCCGGCAACAATTCGATCTCCTGTTCGGCAATGGTGCGGGCAAATCCGCGGATGCGCTCGCGCTTTTCCTCCGTCACCGGCGCGGGGCTCAGCCGCTCGAAGCAGTCGACAAGTGACCGCGTGAAGCTCGAAAGCCCGTAGCCGTGCGCAAGGATGGTCTCGCGCTCCACGGCATTCAGCGCCTGGCGCACCTCGCTGGGCGTGTACTCCTTGTGATCGAGGAATCCAATGAACGCGGCGATGACGCGCTCAAAATAGATATTGTTCTCCCACAGCGTATCGTCTGCGTCGATGAGCAGGGTTTGTCCGGAAGGGAAGCGGGGCATAGATCGATGGTAAAGGCTACGAGTGCTCATTTCCAGCCTGGCGCACAAGTCTAAGCGGGGCTAATAAGTTTGACAAGTGTAAAGTAACAGGCTACATTATTACCGTGAAGATCCGCGGCTTTGCTCACAAGGGTCTCAAGAGACTTTACGAGGAAGATGAGGGAAGGGGCGTCGCGGCCTTCGCGGTAGAGAAACTTCGCAAGATGCTTCTGTTTCTCGATGAAATGGAGGAACCGGAGGAATTACTGGCTCTTCCGACGTGGAAAGCGCATAAGCTGGCCGGCGATCGCAAGGGCACCTGGAGCCTCAGCGTGACGGCCAACCAGCGCTTGACCTTTCGCCTTGACAAGAGCCGGCGCGAAATCCTCGACGTGAACCTGGAAGACTATCACTGAGCTCGAATGGAGGCATGTCATGCCGATGAAGAACCCGCCCCACCCGGGAGATTTTATTAAGACCGAGATTATCGAGGCCGCTGGGCTGACAGTTACGTCTGCGGCGCGGGCGTTGCGTGTTTCGCGGCCCGCCTTGTCCAGCCTTCTCAACGGCAAAGCGGATCTTTCCGGGGAGATGGCTCTGCGTATCGAGAAAGCCTTTGGGGTGAAGTTGGATACACTTATGCGGATGCAGAGCGCTTACGACATTGCGCAGGTGCGAAAGACGGCCGGCAAGCTCCGAATTCCGCGATTCGCGCTCTCTCGTGCCGCTGCTTAGCGCACGCGAACGAAAACCACTAGCGCCTGCCTACACGCCGAGTTCCTTGCGGATCGCCGCAGCAATGGCGTCGGCGTGGCGGCGCATCGCCACTTCGCTTTCGGCCTCGATCATCACGCGCGCCAGCGCCTCGGTTCCACTATAGCGAATCACCACGCGGCCCGTGTCCTTAAGCTCTTCTTCTGCGGCGCGGATGGCCGCGACCACGGGGGGAATTAACTCCAGCGGTTTCTTCTCGCGCACCTTCACGTTCAAAATCACTTGCGGGAAAACCTTGAGATCGGCGGTCAGTTCGTCGAGAGATTTGCCCGTACGCGCCACGAGATCGAGCACAACGAGAGCGGTAAGAAGGCCATCGCCGGTGGTCGCTAGGTGAGGGAAGAGAATGTGGCCGGACTGTTCGCCGCCCAGAGCCGCGTTCTGCTTAAGCATTTCCTCGAGGACGTAGCGGTCGCCCACTGGTGCGCGCACCATGCGGATGCCGCTGCGCTTCAACGCGGCTTCGAGGCCCATGTTCGACATGGTCGTCGCCACCACAAGGTCTGCGGTCAGCATGCCGCGTGCTTTCAGGTCGCGCGCCGCCATCAGAAGAATGGCGTCGCCATTGATCACGTTGCCTTGCGGGCCGGCCAGCATGCAGCGGTCGGCGTCGCCATCGAAGGTCACGCCCAGATCCGCGCCGCGCGCTTTCACTTCGCCGGCCACGTGCTCCGGATGCAGCGCGCCGCAACTTGCGTTAATATTGCGGCCGTTGGGAGCAATATTGAGCAAGGTTATCTCTGCACTTCCGCCGCGGTTGAGGCGCCGAAAAATCTCGGGCGCAATGGCCGCCGCCGCACCGTTGGCGCAGTCGGCCACGATTTTCAGATGAGAGAGCGAAAGCCCCGGCACGGCATCGATCAGAAACTGAATGTAGTCTTTGGGCAGCGCGATGTTATCTTCGATGGTTGGAATGTGGGCGGGATCAGGCGCGGCAACCTGCGCAAAATGATGGAGGATCAAGTCCTCGATGGCGAACTCGACCTCGTCAGGCAGCTTGAGGCCGTCGCCACCGAAAAGCTTGATGCCATTGTCCTGCCACGGGTTGTGCGAGGCGGAGATGACGACCCCGGCATGGAAGCCGTGTGTGCGCGCGAGGAATGCGACGGCAGGAGTAGTGACGATGCCGGCGCTTTCGACTTCGACGCCAGCTTCACGAAGACCGGCTGAGAGCGTGGCTGCGATCCAGGGGCCTGACTCACGAGTATCGCGGCCGAGGACGACGCGTGGTTTAGCCCCTTCCTTGCGCAGTGATCGGCCGATCGCCAAACCCACAGCGTAAACCGTCCTTGCGTCGAGTGGATAAGCCCCCGCGACGCTACGGATTCCGTCGGTGCCAAAGAGATTGCGCGTGCGAGGACGGTTCATGATCTCGATGCTGAAGCAAAGCGGCAATTAGAAGGACAGTAAAGCAGCTATTGCATGTCCATTGAAGAGAATAGCTCAATTGCCAGCCACATGTAGGCCAGAAATTAGAACAAAGCGGATGATAAAATTCTATCGCATTCCAATTCGGGCCGGATACCCCGATCATACGTCCTATGTGCAATCTTCACAAAGAGTCGAAGTTTCCAAATGGAAAGCGGCTGTCAGAGCTCTACGACCTTTTCTTAACCCACCGGGACTTCGCTTGCACGAAAGAGGAATACGAGGGGGACATCGCGGATAGCAGGGTAGAGGAGCGGCAAGGCGTAAGAAATTGCCGCTGGCGTCGAGATTCGGATGGGCAGCTTGTCGTTTGCGGCCTTGATTTGCGGGATAGAGGTGCTCGAGTGTTAATCACGCCTGAAGGATTCACCGTAAATATCAAGCCGGGAAAACTGGTTTTTATTAGCTACGCGCGCGAGGATCTTGATACTGCCACAGAGATCAAGGATGCAATCGACCGGACCGGCTTAAATGGCTGGCTTGACGTGCGCTACTTGAGGGGTGGCCTTCCATGGAAGTCGCAGATAGCTCGTATGATTCAGAAGTCTGACTTTTTCGTCGCGGTCCTTTCGAAGTTGTCTGTGGAAAAGCGCGGATATGTCCAGCGGGAAATCCGAGAGGCACTGGAAACGGCGTTGTCAATTCCAGAGTCTCGTACGTTCATCGTCCCAGTGCGCCTCGATGAATGTGAGCCGAAGCACCCAGCCCTGCTGAATCTAAGCTGGATCGATCTGTTTCCAGACAGGAAGGTCGGAATTCGCCGGTTGATCCAGAGCCTTCATGCGCCACTTGACGAGCAGTGACGGCGCTCGCGCAACAAACAGTTATTTGCGGTGGACGATTCCTCCGCTACCGTAAGAACCCCACTCTCCGAAAACTCAGCATATCCTATGTCGTCATGTTTTCAGCTCTTTTTCTCCCCCTGTGCGTCGGACTTGAGCTTGGAAGTACTCTCATCCGCCAGTTCGACGCGGCTCAGGAACGAGCCATCGGCCAGGCGCGTGGTCACGCGGTCGCCGGCGGCAATCTGCGCCGTCGAGCGGACGAGGGAACCCTCAGCCGAAAGCACCAGAGCGTAGCCGCGATCGAGCACTGCCAGCGGCGACAAAGAATGCAGGCGCGCGTCGAGAGCGTTTAATGAAGCCGCGGAAGACTCGATCAGGCGCTCAAGGCAGCGGTCGAGGCGGGCGCGAAAGTCGGCCAGGTGCTGGCGCGCATGGGCCAGGTTCTGCCGTGGATCGTGCCGCAACACCGCGGCGGCCAACTCCGCAATGCGATTCTGCCGCGAGCGCAGTTGCGCGGTGAGCGCAGCATCCAGGCGCTGCGACCCATCGTCCAGCCGTTGTCCCAAACGATGCAAAAGCGTGGTTACGCGCGATTCGGCACGGCTCACCGGCAATCGCGTCAGCCGCTGCTGCGCCTGCAGCAGTTGAAAGCGTGCGGCCCGCTCCAGGCGATGCGACTGCGTGGCCAGATGTTCGGCGATTTTGTGTTGCGCCTCGGTGATGAGTTCTGCTGCCGCCGACGGTGTGGGCGCGCGCAGGTCGGCGACAAAGTCCGCAATTGTGAAGTCGGTTTCGTGGCCGACCGCGGAAACCACAGGAAGCCGGCTCGATGCAATGGCCCGCGCCACGCGTTCGCTGTTGAAGGCGGCCAGGTCTTCGAGCGAGCCTCCGCCGCGCGCCAGCACGATCAGGTCCACCAAATTTGAAGCGTTGAGCTCGGCAAGCGCGCCTTCGATCTCGACAGGCGCAGATTCGCCCTGCACGGAAACCGGGCAAATGAGAACGTTCAATCCAGAGTGGCGGCGGCTCACGATATTCAGAAAATCGCGAATTACGGCGCCGGTGGGCGAAGTGACAATGCCCACAGTGTGCGGAAACAGGGGCAGCGGCTTTTTGCGCTCGGCGTCGAAAAGCCCCTCGGCCTTAAGCCGCTCCTTCAATTGCTCAAAGGCAAGCTGCAGCGATCCCGCGCCGACGGGCTCCATGGTCTCCGCAACCAGTTGCAACTGGCCGCGCTGTTCGTAGACGCTCACCCGCCCGCGCACAAGCACATGCAATCCGTCTTCAGGCCGGAAACGGAGGAGCATGGCCTGCCTGCGGAAAAGAACGATGGGCAGTTGGGCATCGGCATCCTTGAGCGTGAAATACACATGGCCTGAGGGCGCGGGCCGGAAGTTCGAAATCTCGCCCTCAACCCAGATGTCGCCATACTCCTGCTCCACCAGCTCGCGCACCTGCTCCACCAGCTCGCGGACAGGCCAGATGCGGTGCGTCGGCCGCGCGTCGTCGAAACGCAGGCCGAGCTGGTCGTCAATTGGCGCAAATGGATCGTGCGGGTTCACTGGAGATGAGTGTAATTGTTGAGGCGTCAGGCCGAGGGCTTGCGGTTTTCGATCATCGTGCGCAATTCCGCGGTAATCTCGATGAGCTTTGCGCCCGCGTGGGGGCCGGTGGAGGATTCGCGAGCAAACGTCAGCTCCAATTCACGCGCCAGGACCGTGCCTCGCGTGAGACCGAAGGTGCCCAGCACGCCCGCCAGCTTGTGTGCGGCAGCTTGCGCAGCTTCGCGTTGCTTTGCCGTCAACTTCCTCTCGGCAACTGCCTTAGCAGCCGCCTCAAGAACTGTCACGCGCTCCCTGATGTCCGGCAAAAAACGCTCCCATAGGCCGTCCATCGCCCTTGAAAGAGCTGCATCTGTGCGGGTGTCGGATTGGGCGGTAGTCTTCATGGCAACGAGAGGTTAAAGCAATTCTAGAGGAGCGGTACCCGTTCCTGAAGGGAAAAGCAAATGCGGGTCCTCCGACTCGTCCCGGCACGCCGGGGCTCACTCAGGATGACAATTTTGGGTTGAGTCCGAGGCATAGCAACATCGGAATGACGCTACTTCCAGCCCAGCGCACCGGCGATTTGCGCCGACAGGGTCATGGGATCGAAGGGCTTGAAGAGCACAGCCACCACGCCCAGGTCGGCGAACCGTCGCTGGTCGGCGCTTTGCACCTTGGCCGTCAAAAGCAGCACGGGAATCCGCGCCGTGGCCGGGTTCTTGCGCAGTTCGCGGAAGGTCGTGGGCCCATCCATGCCGGGCATCATCACGTCGAGCAGAATGGCGTCCGGTTGATGCTTCTCCGCGCGCGCCAGCCCCTGTGCCCCCGAGCTGGCCTTGATGACCTCCCACCCTGCCACGCTCTCCAGGCTTAACGCGGCTACTTCGCGAATATCGTCTTCATCGTCGATGATCAGGATCTTGCGGGCCACGGCGGAAGGCTCCTTCTCGACCATTGTCGGCTGCCGGCGCGGCGTTGTCGATGGATGGCGGCGGAAAACGGGTTATGAATTCGGTACAGCCGGCGGCAACGATGAAGCTTCCTGGGACTGCCGCAGTGAGCGCAACATGGTGAGCACCAGCGCCTCGAGCTGTTGCGGCTGCACACGCGTTTTGGCCATGAAATACGTCGGGCCGAGCGTAAGATGCCGCCGCTCGGCAGGCGACAGGTCGCGGCCGGAGTACACCACCAACGGCAGGTGAGCCAGGCTTTCTTGCTGGCGCAGCCAATCGACCACGTTGAAGCCGTCGCCGTCAGGCAGCCCGATATCGAGCACCAGCAGGTGCGGGTCGAAGGCCGAGCACGCTTCGATCGTCTCCTGCAGCGAGTGCGCCATCTTGACGGCAATGCCCCCGCGCGCAAACACTTCGCCGATTACCCGCGCCAGGTCGCGATCGTCCTCGACGATCAGGATGCGCGCTTCGTCGCCCGGTCCGCACAACACGTGCGCCAATTCGGTGAGCAGCGCATCTTCCTCGAACGGCTTGGCGACCCGGCCCTCCGCGCCCCCGGGCAGCGCCTCGGAGCTTTTGGGATCCTCCATGCTCAACAGGACCACCGGCGTTTGCGCGGCCGAATCGAGCCTCCGCAACAATGGAAGAATTGCCCATCCATTCATTCCGTCGAGCGATGTATCCACAAGGATGGCGTGAGCGCCCTGCCGCGCCGCCGCGAGCGTTTGCTCAACGGTCGCGGTCTGCACCACGGAGTAGCCATGGCGGGCCAGCAGCGCCGCAGTCCTCGGCCGCGTCTCCGCGTTGGCGTCGGCCAACACCACGGTGCCATGTCCGGTTTCGCTTTCCGGCGTCCCCGATGGCTCTGTCACGGGCACAGGATGATACGGCAAAAAGATGCGAAACGTGGCTCCCCGCACCGGATTCCGCTCCGCCCAAATCCGCCCCGAATGTTGCAGCACAATGGTGCGGCAGATGGCCAATCCCAACCCCGTGCCGCCCTTCTGTCGCGAATCCGATGCGTCCACCTGCTGAAACCGTCCGAAGATCGTTTCCAGCTTGTCGGTGGGGATTCCGCGTCCGTGATCGATCACGGAGAGTATCACGCCTGTGACGCCCGGTCGCAGCATCACACTGACCGGCGAATTCGGCGGCGAGAATTTCACGGCGTTCGACAGCAGGTTGGTGATGACCTGCAGCAGGCGATCGGGATCGGCAGTAATCTCCACCCTGGTGGCGTCGTGCAGCAGCTTCACGCCCGCGGCATCCGCCATCGGTTGCATATCTTCAACGGCTTGCTTCACGATGTCCGCCAGTTGCACCGCGTGGAAGGCCAGGGGCTCGCGCCCGCTTTGAATGCGTTCCAGGTCGAGAATGTCGTTGATCAATCGCACCAGCCGGTCCGAATTGGTCATGGCAATGCGCAACAGATTCGATGCCTTCTCGCTCACCTCGCCCAGCATCCCCGACGTCAGCAGCCCCAACGCTCCGCGAATCGAAGTCAACGGCGTGCGCAGTTCGTGACTGACCGTGGAGATGAACTCGTCCTTCATTCGGTCCAAAGCATAACGCTGGCTGATGTCGCGAAAACTCAGAACCCAACCGGATAGGCTGCCGTGCCCATGGATGGGCGTCAGCACAAACTCTGCCGGGAACGAGCTCGAGTCCGGGCGGAAGAAATTCTCCTCGCCGGCCATGGAAGTCGACCGCGCCGCAGCTTTGCGCAAAGGGCAGTCCTGGCTGCAGGCGCGCTCCGGCGGCGTGGCTCCGTGCAGCAGCTCGTGCAATGGCTTGCCCGCGAGCGAACCCTGGGGCGTGCCCAGCAGCCGCCCTGCCGCGGGATTGGCAAAGCGCACATTGCCCTCGCGGTCCAGCCCGCAGATGCCATCGGTTACGGCATCCAGCAGAATCTCCTGCTGCCGTCTCAGGTCGTCTGCGCGGCCCCGCTCCTGGCTTCGCGCCAGCATCTGCCCCAATGAAGCGGCTGCAATCTCCACTGCGGCAAGCGCATCGCGGTTTTCGCGCAGGCGGACGCTCGAATAAAACTCCAGTACTGCGAGTACCTTGTTGGCCGCGCGCACAGGCACTGCCCAGCCGGAGACCATCTCGTGATGGAGCGCATACGCAACACGCGGGTAGGACGGCGCCGCGGCAAGGTCGGCAAACCACACCGCGCGACCCTCCTTCCACGCGCGCTCGGGCAACTCAGTGCCCTTGGCGAACGTGAGCCCCATGCTTTGCTGGAGGAAGTCCTCGGCTCTTTGCCCGGGAACTCCCCATGCCGTTCCGAACTCCAGTTGCATCTGCTCGGCGTCAACGATCCATTCGATGCCCACATCCCATCCCTGGGAGACGCAAAGCGTCTCCAGGATGCGCAGGCCCGTGGACTCGCCCGGCGCATTTTCTCCCACAATCTGGCTCACGGCCAACTGCAGCGCCAACCGGTTTTCGCGTTGCTTCTGCTGCGTCACGTCGCGCAGCAGGCAGCGAACGGCCAGCGGATTGCCCGCCTTCTGGCGCCGGCTCAAGCTCAGTTCCAGATCGAGTACGCGACCATCGGGCGTATGGTGGCGCAAAAACTCGCGCTCCACGGGTTCGCCGTCCACTGCGCGGCGGAAGAGCGCGGCTACCTCGTCCCGGCTGCCGATGGAGAACAACTCTTCAAACGAAGGCAAAGCCAGCATCGCCGTGTGGTCAAGCCCGAAGCACTGTTGCCATGCGGGATTGGCATAAAGAAACTGGCCGGCCGGGCTCAGCGTCGCAATCATCTCGCTGGCGCTTTCGAAAAGATCGCGGAATCTCTCCTGCGACTCGCGCGTGGCTTGCTCGCGTTGCGGGATCGAGCCCTGTTCCACGGCTACGGTGACCATGCCGGTCAGATCGGCCATGGCATCGCGCAATGCCGATACATGCAGCGTGACCGGAATGATCGTGCCGTCATTGTGGCGCAACTGAGCACTGAAACTGGGCACCATGCTGGGCGGCAACATGCGCACGCAGGCCAGGTACGCGGCCATATGTCCAGCCCGGGTCGGTTCCGGCGGCCGGTTCACATGGCAGAGCTTCTGCATCTCCGCCACCAGCCGCTCGCATTCCCCCGGCGCCAGGATGTCGACCTTGCCCCACTGCTGCTCCAGGTCGAGGGCGCGGTAGCCCAGCAAACGTTCAGCTGCGGGATTGCAGTAAATCAGCTCGCCCAAGAGATTGATGGCCGCAACGGCCGGCCCCGCTGAGTCGAGCAACTCGCGCAATCCCTCGCCGATGGCCTCGTGCGCCGGGGCCTCCTGCGATGCGTTTACCACCATCCGGTTGACGAGGTATGCGAACACTGCTGTGGCAACTCCCGCCGCCAGGATGGGAAGCGATTGCCATTGGAAGGCAGGAAGCACGCGGGCCAGGGCCGCGCCCGCTGCAAGGGTCACGATAAAAAGAGGCAGAATGAGCCAAAGCTGGGAAATGCCGCCCCGGCTCCCTCTTGCTGGCCCACTGCGGCGAACACCCTTGCTCTTGTCCTCGCTCTTCGGCAGCTCGCTCATCGGCTTTTCTTTCTCCCCTTTTCGCCGGCATAGGCCCTGAATCGCTCTACCGCCGGTTGCAAGCGCTTTTCTGCCCGGCTCGTTCTTCTCCGGGCAAGGCAATGACCCAATGCGCCGCGCTCAATGCTTTTCGCCGTACATCATGCTCCGAGGCCCGCATGTGGGCGTGCGATTTTGCGAATTGCACGTAGTATAAGCGTTTGATTCCGCGCTCTCTAGGCAAAAACCACGCTGTGCCCGCGTCAGGGACGCCATCCAGTTACCGGGGCCGCGCCTCACGCCTTGGTTTTCCCCCTGGAGCAGAGTCCGCCGGCTCGCCAACCCGCGTCACTTCTTCACTCGGTCACCCGCTTTCTCGGTCGCTTGTTCCCTTAGTCCCTGTCTCCCTATACTGGCTGCATGTTTCTTCACACCGTGAAAGCCATCTCTCTCCGCGCCGTCCTGCCCGCCGCCGGGCTCTTGTGCTTTGTTCTTGCTTCACGGCCCGCCCACGCATGGGAGCAGGAAGGCCATCGCATGATCAACAAACTTGCGGTGAGCAACCTTCCTGCCGATGTTCCCGCCTTCCTGCGCTCGCAGGCAGCCATCGACGAGATCGAATACCTGGGCCCCGAACCCGATCGCTGGCGCTCAAGGGCCGAGCCGGAGCTGAGCGCAGCCCAGGCTCCGGAGCATTTCATCGACTTTGAAGCCGCCGATGCCCTCGGCCCGCTGCCGCACAAGCGCCTCGACTTTGAGGCGAAGGTCTTCGCGGCCGGCCAACGGCCTGAAGTGATCGGCCTGCAGCCGTGGGAAGCCGATGAGGTCTGGGAGCGCCTGAAAGCCGCCATGCGCCAGTACCGCTTCCTCGTTGCCGCCGGCCCAGGCGCGAATGTCGACACCAAGCCGGTCGAAGCGGCCATTCTTTTCTACGCCGGCTGGCTGGGCCATTACGTCGGCGACGGTTCGCAGCCGCTCCATGTCACCGTAAACTACAACGGCTGGACCGGACCCAATCCCAACGGCTACACGACCGAGCACCAGATTCACCACCAGTTTGAGGGCCCGTTTGTTGCGGCCAACATACACGCGCCCGAAGTGCAGGCCAAAATGACACCGGTCAAGCTCATCGAAGGCGACATGTTCGATGCCTACGTCGCCTATCTGCGCCACACCGGAACGTATGTGGAGAAGGTTTACCAGTTCGATAAGGCGGGAGGCTTCACGGGCGCGGGCACGCCTGAATCACGCGACTTCACCGCCGCGCGCCTGGCCGACGGCGCCAGCATGTTGCGCGACATGATTTATACGGCCTGGATCGACAGTGCGCAGCCCGTTCCCGATGCGCACGCAGGGAAGTGAGATCATTCAGCCGACGCCGCGTCACAAATGCGCCCTTGTTGAAGGCTCGGAGCGATGGATTCCCGGTTTTTGGCTGGTTAGTCTCCGGTGGGGTTCAGTGCGGGAATGCGTCGCAGCATATGCGTCAGCGCAAACGTCATCAGCGCCACGGCCGGAGTCGCGACCAGCAGCCATGCCAGCAGAGCTTTGCCGGCCAAGCTCCCCATCCAACCGGCAAGGTGGAGGACGGGCAGATGCAGCAGGATCCGCGGATCGAAGGCTGGACCGTTGTGTTGGGGCAAAAGCCATCTGCCCAGGCGCACAAACGGAACGATCAGAGCTAGTTGCAGCGGCATGGCGACGTAGTTGGCCGTCTGGATGGCAGGAAGATTCAGGCGCAACGCCAGCGCCAAGGCGGCACACAGAACCGTGGGAATGCCGACCACCGGAATGCAGCCGACGGCGAATCCGAGCGCGAGCGTGAGCGCCAGACGGCGCGGCGAAATCCCCTGGCTCAGCCAGAGCATCGCGTTGCGCTTCGCAGCTACCGGAATCTTAGCCATCGTCTCCCGAAGACCCATTCGCACGATTCCCCTCCAAGGTATCGACACTTGGATTTGCGCTTTGTTTTCCTGAGATGAAACTTTTCTGAACGAACCAGACTCGTTACTGGTTGGATGCGCCTTGTGCCCTATCGGGTTCGCCGCCCCGCCAACCGTGAGGTGACCCGCCGCTCCCTCGCTACCCGCTTCACTCGTTCACTTCTTCACTTGTTCACTCGCTTCTGTGCTCCCTTGCTCTCTTGCTCCCTGCTCTATGTACATCTTATCTGCGGTAAACTTGGACCCGATGAGGGTATTTGGCGTCGATTGCGGTACCGAGGTAACGGGCTTCGGCGTCGTCGAGTCGGACGACGGTGAACGGCAGCCCCGACTCACGTGCCGGGCGATGGGGGCCATCCGCTTGGCCAAAAGCCGTCCTTTGCCCGAGCGCCTGGATCAGGTCTTCCGCGAATTGTCTGCCGAGCTCGAGCGATGGCAGCCCGATGCGGTTGCGGTGGAAGAGGTTTTTTACTCGGTGAACGCCAAATCAGCTCTCAAGCTGGGGCAGGTACGCGGCGTGGCCTTGTTGGCGGCGGCGCGGCTGAAGCTTCCAGTGGCGGAATACGCGCCCCTCAAGATCAAGTCAAGTGTGGTGGGCTACGGATTGGCCAAGAAAGAACAGGTTCAGTTCATGGTGGCGCGACTGTTGGGTCTGGCCGAGCTGCCCCAGCCGGCCGACGCCGCTGACGCGCTCGCGATCGCCATCTGCCACATTCATACCGCGCAGACCTTGGCCGCTCAGGGGGTCGCACGATGAAGATTCCCTGGCTCGCAGTTGTGATCCTGACGCTCGCCGCACACGCGCAAGCCGTTCCCGTGGCCGATCCCACAATCCAGGTGGACTTCTCCGATCCCGGTCTCTCGCCTCCGCAATGGACGCTCACCCTCCGGCCCGACGGAACCGGCCATTTTCGTTCCCAGATGGGCAAGCCCCCCGCAGACGCTGGGCAGGGGCTGTTTCCCCCCGCTGTGGACAGAGACATCCAATTGAGCGCGGCCTTTGCCGCTCGCGTCTTCGATGCGGCCGGGCGTCACCGTTGGTTCAACGAGCCCTGCGAAAGCCATCTGAAGGTGGCCTTTCAGGGCTGGAAGACTCTCACCTATACCGGGCTGCAAGGACAAGGCTCCTGCACCTTCAACTACTCGAAGGACAAGGAGATTCAGTCGCTGGGAGACTCGCTGGAGGGCGTCGCGGAGACAATTCTGGAAGGGGCGAGGTTGGAAATGCTGCTGCAGCATGACAAGTTGGGTTTGGACGCGGAGATCGAGTTCCTCACTGAAGCCGCGGGTGACGGCCGGGCGCAGCAGATTTGCGTGATCCGGGACACTTTGGATCGGCTGGCTCAGGATGACACTGTATTGGAAAGGGTAAGAAGGCGGGCGCGGATGTTGCTGGCGCATGATTCGAGATAAATCTTTCAAAGCAGGCGACATTTCCCCGGCAAATTGTGTCCAACCTTATGTTGGGATGCCGATGAGCGGAGATGGGGTCGCCGCAAGGCACGGGAAGGCGGGGCGGCATGAATCTCTTGGGGAATCGTAAAGCAATTGTGGGGCTGGCACTGCTGGTCCTGGGAGTGTTCTCGCGTGGGGCCGCTGCCGTGGCCCAAACAAATCCTCAGCAAGGATCTGGTCAGCCCGCGCGCGCGGTGCGCCTGAGCTACGTCGACGGCCAGGTAAAGCTTGCGCAGGGCAATCAGGTGTTGGCCGATGAGGCGGTGATCAACACGCCGCTGCTTGAAGGCATGCAGTTGACGACTGCAGACAATGGCAAGGCCGAAATCCAGTTTGAGGACGGCAGCGTGGCCCGTGTTGCACCCGACAGCTTGCTCACGCTGAAGATATTGCGCGGCGCGGGTGCCGGGGCCGACGCCGAATTGACCCTCAATTCAGGTCTCGCTTATTTCGAGTTCCAGGGCGGAGGCCAGGCCGGCCAGATGAGCGTTCATTTTGGCTCCAGCGTGGCCACGACCAGTGGCTTTACCGTGCTGCGCGTTGCCATGGATGCACCACCCGGAAGCCTGGCAGTTTTCTCAGGAAACGTACACTTGCAGATCGTCGCATCGGCCACTGGGGCCCCCGTTTCCACCGACCTCCATGGCGGCGAATCCATTGCGCTCAACCCCGCCGACCCGAGTCAATACAGCGTCGCCGAAGCGATTGAGCCCAACTCCTGGGATGCGTGGAGCTCCGACCGCGACCAGGTGTTGACGACCGAGGCGGCAGCGCAGACCGGGGCGCCCGAGAATCTGGGCGAGGCTCAGAACCCGGCGTGGAACGACCTGGACGCCAACGGCAGTTGGTATGACGTGCCCGATCAAGGTTATGTGTGGTCTCCGTATGAGGCGGCGAACGCCGGCTTCGATCCCTATGGGAACGGCGCATGGATGTACACGCCTTCTTACGGCTACTTGTGGGCGTCAGGCTACTCATGGGGTTATATGCCCTATCAGTGCGGTGCGTGGAACTTTTACAGTGGTTTCGGCTGGGGATGGGCGCCGGGAGTTGGCGGTTGCAGGCCGTGGTGGGAACTGGGCTTCTATGGCGGCCCCAACATCGGCTATGCGCCTATTGGGTATCGCCCGATTTCAAGACCGCTTCCGCCGCACGGGCCGATCGGTCACCGGCCGGCTCCGGTGATCGCGATCAACCGGCAAACAGCGCTTGTGAACACAGCCTTGCCTGCGCGAGACAAGAATACGCAAGTGACGATTGCGGGCAGCACGGTGGTGGCGATGCGCCCACTGCCTTCACGCCCTGCATATGCTCGCGACACGTTCACTTCAGAGGGAAATCGCACCACGCCCGGGAACACCGGAGCAGGTACGGGCAGCGGGATGGTTGTCACTCCGCGCTCTGCCTATACGAGCAGTCACCCTGAAGGTGGAGCTGTAACGCCGAGTTACGCTCCCCCGCCGCGGCCAGCGCCCGAGAGTCACAGTACTCCTCCTCCTTCGTATTCTCCTCCGAGGAGCAGTTCAAGCGGCAGCAGCAGCTCATCGCACTCCGGCGGGAGTAGCGGCGGAGGTGGTGGCGGTTCGCACAGTAGCGGCGGAGGTGGCGGAGGCGGCGGGGGCGGATCGCATAGCGGCGGTCATCGCTGAGCGCGCCTTGTTGCCACGAGCTTGCTTCGAGCCCAGGCTGTATCGACATTTAGGGTTGGCAAGGGTTTCTGAGATCCGGCGCTGTAAGCGTGTGCGCTGACGAAGGACAACCGCAGATCCTTCGACTCGGCAGGCGCAGAAAGCCGTGCCTGCTCCGCGCAGGATGACAGTTCCTATATTCGTCAGGCATATACAGCTTGCTTATATGCGATACAGCCTAGGCAAACGTGACGCGATATTGCGAGCCCTCGCGCAACTCCACGCTCATGGATTTCGTATCGGCAGATCGCAAAGGGATTTCCTTTCCCAGGCACGTGATGCGCTGGATGTACTGTCCTTGAGGCGCGGCCAATTGGATGCGGCTGTCGGCATTTACGCGCAGGGTTGCGATGGTTGCTTTGCCGTTGGCCCACGCGCAATCCACTTCGATGTTGCCGCGCGCGCGCAATCCGCGAAAACTGCCTTTGGGCCAGGCCGAAGGCAACGCCGGCAGGAAACGCAACACACCGCCGTGGCTTTGCAGCAGCATCTCAACGATGCCCGCCGTTCCGCCCAGATTGCCGTCGATCTGAAAGGGCGAGTTGGCCTTCATTCCGCAAATGTCGAAGAGATTGGCGCGCGTGCAGTTGCGCAAGAGCGCAAGCAAACTGTTGTGCGCGGCCTCGCCGTCTTCGAGACGGGCCCAGCAGTTCACAATCCAGGCGCGGCTCCAGCCGGTGCTGCCGCCGCCGTTGGCCAGGCGGCGCTCGAGCACGGCACGCGCAGCTTTGGCGAGATCGGGGGTCTCGCGCAACGTGATCTGGTGGTCGGGGTAGAGCGCGAAGAGGTGCGAGATGTGACGATGGCCGGGCTCGGTTTCGTCATAATCTTCGTTCCACTCCTGCAGCGCGCCGGTTTTGCCGATTTTGAGGGGCGGCAAGCGTCTGGCCGCGGCGACAACCTGGGCACGGAGTGCGTCATCGACACCGAGAATCCCGCTGCACCGCGAGACGCGATCGAAAACCGCGCGAATAATCTCGGTATCCATGGCGGGAGACATGCAAAGGCTGGCCGCGGAGCCGTCCGGCAGCTTGTATTTGTTCTCCGGCGATTGGCTGGGGCCGCTCAGGAGAGTTCCATCGGGAGCGGGGACAAGATAGTCAAGGAAGAACTCTGCAATCTCCTTAAGGCGCGGATAGGCGCGGTCGCGCAGGAAGGCGGTGTCGAGCGAGTACGCGTAGTGCGAGAAGAGATGCAGCGCAATCCACGCCGCACCCATGGGCCACACGCCGGCCTGCACGTGATCGACGGGAATGGAATCGCCCCAGATATCGGTGTTGTGATGCGCGACAAATCCGCGGGCGTTGTAATACTTGCGGGCGGTGGCAGAGCCGAAGGCGCGCGTGGAGTCGAGCAGATCGAATAACTGCGCGTGCAACTCGGCGAGACTTGCGGAATCGGCCATCCAGTAGTTCATCTCGGCGTTGATGTTGATGGTGAACTTCGATCCCCAGGGCGGGTCGAGGCTCTCGTTCCAAATGCCTTGCAAGTTAGCCGGAAGCGTGCCCGGGCGGCTGCTGCTGATGAGCATGTAGCGGCCGAATTGAAAGTACGTTGCGATGAGGCCGGGATCGTTGCTGCCCTTGCGGAGGCGCGCCATGCGCTTGTCGGTCGCGAGGTCGCGCAGCGGGTCGGAGCCGTCGAGAAGGCGAAGATTGGTGCGGCTGGCATAGCGGCGGTAGTCGGCCACGTGCTCGTCGCGAAGCTCCTTGTAAGAGCGGCCTGCTGAGGAGCGCAGATTGCGGGCGCAGACCGCGGCCATTCCAGCGGCATCGCGCTCACGAAAATCGGTGGATGCTGTGAGCAGCAGAGTGACGGAGCGGGCATTCTCAATGCGCAGAGTGTTGCCCGCAGCGCGCACGGTGCCACCCTCGGGGATAGCCTTCAACTCAGCACGGAATGCCACCCCTACCTGGCGCTCTTGTGTCGCCGGATCGGTGGTGGGTTTCACGGGCCGCGCGGCGCCGGTCATCACCAGGCGATCGTTGGCGGCTGCCATGGTTTCGCTGTACGCGGGGCGGTCGAGCCGGACGGTGAGCGCGAAGGGCTTAGTGGATTCGATGCGCGCGACAATCACGTTGCGCGGCGCTGAGCTAAAAACTTCACGGGTCCACTGCGCGCCGGCGGCGCTAAAGCGGGTCTTCACCACGGCTTCGTCCAGATCGAGCTCAAGACGGTAGTTCGTGACTGCGGCGGGCACGTTGTCGAAGTCGAGCCACAGGTCACCGAGTGTCTGGTAGCAGGGCAAGCGGTCCGGCACACCCATCATGACCTGCGCGGCGAGCGCTTCGGCCTCGTGAACCTTGCCGGCCATGAGCAGCTTGCGCACCTCCGGCGTGCGGCTGGCTTGCGGATTGTCGCGATCGCGCCGCTCGCCGATCCAGACCGTTTCCTCGTTCAATTGCAGCCGCTCTTTGGCAGGATTGCCAAAGACCATGGCGCCGAGCCGTCCGTTGCCCACGGGCAACGCGTCAGGCCACGCGGCAGCGGGTTGCTCGAAGAAGAGCACATGCTCGCTGGGGATGGATTCAGTTGGGATTTCCGCGCTCAGCGCGGGGAGGGAACCGCGTTGCGCCAACACGGCGCCTGTCAACGATGCATCGCGCAGAAAACGCCGCCTGCTCCAGTTCTTCTTTGCTCGTGCCATGATTCTCCCTTATGTCTCGAGCAGAATTGCGCTGTGTGCAGGAACGCGCAACATGCCTTTGTGCAACGCATTTGCTCGGCTTTCTATGAGTGCGACGCCCTGCTTAGCATCGACCGCGGGCCCCGTGAGCAGCCATTGCCTGTGCGCGTGACGCAGCGAAGTGCGAATTGCTGCGGGCTCTCCGGTTTTGTTCACGATCAGCACGAGTGTGGATCTGGCGTTTCGGGCACCGTAGGCGCGCACGCGGTCGTTGGCGCAGTCGAGTTTGGTTTGGACGAGGGTTGCGCCGATAAAAGGCTTGATAAGCTCCATGCCGAAGTACTCGGGACGGCGCTCGAAGCCCGCCGTAAGGCTGCCTACAATCGGCGTGTAGAAGCCGTTGCCGCCGCCGTGCAGGTTGACGCCGCAGCATCCGAGCGAAGCAAAGCTGAGCATCATATCCACGACCCACAAGGCGCTGGCGAGTGTGTCGCTCACGCCAGGTTGGCCGCCGTTCCAGCAGGAGTTGCCCTCGCTCATGCGATAAGGAAGGCCGGCGGTGTGCGCTGCGGTCATGGCGATTTGGAGATCGCGTTCGAGCTTGGGGTCGGGGGAGAGAAGCTTGTCGATGGTCATGCCGGGTGCGCCCGCCGGACCCATGGCGTAGTAGTGAGAGGTAAGCATCACGACATCGGGCGCGCTGCGCTTTACGTCTTCGGCAAAGCCGGTGACATACGCCATTTTGTTCGACACATCCGGGCCGGCGAATCTGGCTTGCGGCACGCGCGCGACAATGGCAGCGTGCGCTGCGGACCACTCTTTCCAGTAATCGCCGTAGGACCATGTGGCGGGGCGGTAGCGATTGCGCCATGCGTCCGGTTCGTTGCCGAGTTGGAATGCGATGAGGCGCGGGCCCAGAATGCTTTCGACGTAGAAGGCTTCTTCGGCGGCGCGTGCAACAGGGCCGCGGCCGAGATTGAGGCCGTAGAGGCAGCGCCAGCCCGTGGCATCGAGAAATGCGCGCAGGTTGCGCAGGCTTTTCGGAGTGATGCGCGTATCGGATTTGACGTTCTTGCTGGTGTCGGGACCTACAGCATCGAAGGGCGCAGCAGCTGGCGGCTCTCCGGTGGTGAAGGCCGTGAATTCGCTCGTCCCTCCACCGAGGCGCAGAACGCCCTGATCGCTGAGTTCGCGAAAGAGCGCGATGAGCGCGGAGTTATCTGCAGAGAAGAAAGCAGGATTGGCGAGTTGCGCCGATTCGTAGCTGAGGCCGATGAAGTCCGGTGGAATGGCGGCGAGAGTTGTGGATTCGTCGATGCTAAGCCTACCGGAGATGGGCGCGTCGGCATCGGGCGCGCCGCCTTGCGCGTAGAGCAGACAAGGCGCGAGACAAGAAACGGCGGCCGCGCTCGCGCTCGACAGAAAATCACGGCGCTTCATTCGCGTTCGAGCTCCACGGTGCGAAGTTTGTCGAGGCTGAATCCGATTTGCGACGAAGGAATTGCCGGCTTGCCATCGACACGGACGAGTGCGCCAGGCTCGAATGGGAAATGCAGAACGAAATCGCGCGCCACGCCGCGTGGATCGATCGTCACCCGCCAGAGTTTTGCGCTCACATGTTCCACGCGCAGGCTCACGATGCCGCCTGTCGTGACGGGAGCATTTTCGAGCGTGAGGGTTTTGCCTTCGGGAACCCAACTTGCGAGGAGGCCGGGCAATAGATGCAGCTTGCCGTCGCGCTCGTTGAGCAGCATGTCGCGCAGCAGGAGCACTAGATTGGCGTTGGCCCAGGCTTCAGGCATGTCGCCCGTGCCCTGCATATTGGAGCGCTTACTGTGCGGTGTGTCGCAGGCGCGCGGCGCGTCGACATCGACGAGGATCTCTTCCTTCCACACATTTGTGGTGTAGCTGTGATTGAGCGCTGCGGTGAGCATGTCCGCGGCCTTCTGTTTTTCACCGCGCAATAGATAAGTCTCCGCCATGTTCATCGATTCGCCCGCCCAAACGCCAGCGGGCCCGGCCCAGGCGACATTTGTGGGCAGGCCCTGCTTTTCTTCGTTCTCCATGCGTGCGATGAGCCCGGTGACGAGCGGATCGTCGGGCGCGTAGAGGCCAGTGGGATACACGGCGAGAAAGGTCTGCGAATAAGCGCCTTGCGGATACGTGGGCATGGCGGGCAGATAGGGCGGAGCGATGGTTTCGAGCGTCACGGCGCGGCTGACGTCTTCGTGAATGGAAGCAGTAAAGGCGGCGTACTCGCGATCGAGCCAGGTTGCGTCATTGGGATGGCCCAGGACGGTCGCGGCCTCGCTGGTCACATGGATCGCGTAGTCGGCGAGGAAGTTGTGCGAAAAGGAGTGGCCCTCTGGGAGGCCCGAGTCGCCGTAGCTCCACGGCAGAAGGCCGTACCAGTAGGTCTTCTCGCCGGGTTTCAGCGGGGGCTCGGGTTCGGTGCGGCATCTGGAAGGAAGCTGGCGATGGATGGGCCGCGCGCCAGCCGGAACGTTCTCCACGCCTTCGACTGTGGACTCTTCGCGGTGATCGCGAATCCAACTCGCGGATTGGAGCAAATCAGGGTACGCTTTCGCCAGCCATTGCTTGTCGCGCGAGAAGAGGTAGTAGTCCCAGACCGCCGCAGCGTTGCCACCGGAGTTGTCCCATGCCGGCCAGCCGCTGGTAGGTGGGAAGTCCCATTCGCCGTCGTCGTTGATGACGTGGAAGGAGTGCTCTACGCTGAGCCGCGCGGGCGTCATGAATCCCGCGACCTCCATGGCGCGCGCCTGGAAGTATTCGCCACGGCCCCAGTATTGCCGGTAGACCGCGGGGCCGTCGAGCGCCCATAAGTCGCCGCGGGCATCATACTCGGTGAGGATGAGCACATAGGCAATCGACGAGTAGTAGAAATCGGTCAGGTCTTTTTGCGGGAAGTCGACTTTGGTCGCGTGCGCCCAGAGGCCGTCCCATTGGGCAACGGCGTTGGCGAGGAGCGCTTCGCCGCTCTCGCGCGAGAGTTCGGCGTTGCGAACAACCGGCCACTCGTAGGGTAGCTCGATCCAGATATTTTTCTGGCTTTGGACTGGGATCGAGAGATGCAGAACAAGTGTCAGGCCGTTGTCTTCAGCGGCGATCGCGGCGCCGGCCGTTTCGACCACCAGCGCAACGTCTTCGCCGGCGCCGTTTTCGAGCATGTGGCCGACGACGTGGCCGGGAAGGTTGCGCTCACGGCCGCTGAGTTTGATTGCGACATCGGCCGCTGAGTTGCCGTCATTGCCGATCGTGAGGCGAACGACATCGAAGGCCTTTGCGCCGGAGTGGGCGGTGGGGATTTCGCCGGGCCTCGCATCGGGATCGACGGCAAATGCCAGCTCTTCGAGCGTGAGGCTGCCTGAGTGTGCCGAAGAGACAATGAACGGATAGCGCCCGCGATAGAGCTGCTGGTTGGTCACTTTGAGCGGATCGGCGCCGGCGAATGCCTGAATCGCGAGCTCGCCATCCATCTGGTCGCTAAAGCCGATGGGCGTATCGAGCGGTTTGCGCTTCAGGCTCCATTGCGACCACTTGAGGTCGCCCTGCTTGTCGACGATGGTCTTGTGGCTGCCCATGGGCAGGCCGATGAGGCTCTGCGCGTCGGTGTTTGTGTAGCGATGATCGATGACAACCTGCGCGGAGAGAACGGCCGCGCAACCAAGAGGCGCAAGGCAAAGAGAAAGGATGCAAGTACGCAACACGGAAGACCTCAATCGACGCGGGAACATTCCCGAAAGGCAAGTGTACTGCGTGCTATCCCGGGTTCGAAAATCCGGTGGTGGGTCGGCATGAAGAAAGCGTCCCTCAGGGGCTAAAGCCCCGAATCATTTCTTTGTCGCGTTTATGGCACGGCTGAAGCCGTGCCCTTTCAAGACAATTGCAAGCTAAAGTCCTTTCAAAACAATCGCAAGTTGAAGCTGTGGCCTTTCAAAGCAACTGCAAGCTGAAGTCGTGCCCTTTCAAAGCAACTGCAAGCTGAAGCTATGAACATTCAGGGCACCGACAAACGGACTCGCGACGCGCGAATTCATTCCACCTTGATCGTGGAGAGAACCACGATTTCTCCAGGTTCAACAACCACTTCGCCTGGAACAGCCGAGACGGCATTCTCTTCTTCAAGGCCGGTGCGTTCCATCTCGGCCCAGGGACGGGCGGCGCCCTCGACCGCGAGCTTGCGCGCGGTGGGCGCACGGTTGACGACGACCAGTGTTTCGTTCTGACTGTCGGAGAATGCGGTCGCGAGCAGGTCAGGATCGCCTGTTTCCACGCCGATGCGCTGCATCCCTTTCACGATGTGGCGGCTGAACGCGCCCATCACGCGCAACTGATAGCTGGTAGGCACGGGAATCCAACCGCGCGTGCGATCGGGGGCGAGCAGCGAACGCGAGCCGGCGAAGGTGGGCTGCTCGACATCGAGCAGCAGCCAGCAATACATCAGCGCTATGGCGTCCAATTCGGCGAGGTTCTTGTGGTAAAGCTGCGCTACGGCAAAGGCGATGCGGTACGAAGGCTCCTGATAGTGCGGATCGTTGATACAGATCTCCGTGGCGAGGAAGGGCTTGCCGTCCGCGGCCTCGTGCATCTGCTTCATGCGCGCGTCGTAGAGGTCCGGATTGGCGAGGAACTCCTGAAAGTCGTACTCGTGCACGGCGGCGTAGTCGATGGCCTTCCACGCCTCAGGGTTCTTGCGCAGCTCTCTAGCGCGATCGACGCCGAGAAACATGTAACTGGCGTCGGCCATGTGGATCTTGGTCCCGGTGAAACCGGCCTTATCGAGTTCGCGGCGCAGAGCGAGCGCCATGGCGCTGAAGATTTCGGCAGGCTGGTCGACTTCATTCTCGATGCCGACAATCGCCGGTGCGGAGCCGGTAGCGGCTTGTGCCTTTTTGCAATACGTCACGATAAGGCGTGCGTACTCGTCGGGATTCGCTACCCGCTTGATGGGCTTGTTGTTCGACGTGTCCGTGGCGTGCGGGCTGTTGTAGGGCAAGGTGGCCCAGGAGGGCAGCGCCCAAAGCTCGTAGATTACGCTTCCGCCCAGATCGAGCACATGGCGGCTGTAATCGAAGCTCGACAGCTCGCTGTTGGGGAAGTTGTCGCCGTAGTAGTGCGGCGTGGCATCGGCGAGATCATCAAGGTTGCTCAGGTCAGGCTTGAGCTCGGTGCCCATCGGGTACTCGCGGAAGAGCAGCAGGTTGTAGCGCTTGAGAATCTGCCAGTAGGCGCGCTTGCCCTCGTCGCTCAACTCCGCGTAGGCATCAATGCTGGGGCTGCCACCAAAGCCGAGCATGGTTTGGTGGACTTCAGAGGGAGCGATGGTGACGGTCGAGCTCTTGAGATCGGGCTTGACGAGCGAGCCGGAGACCACCTGGTGAGCGGTACGCGAGGCCGCCAGCATGAGCTGGTGGCGCGTGAGGTCGAAGAGCAGCGGGGCCTCAAGAATCTGCTGACCGTTGACCAGCACGCGCACGGCGAGATGGGCGTCGGCGATGACGGTGAGGCTGCGCGCATCGCCCGTGTATTGTCTCTCGTCGGCATATGTGGTTTTCTCAGGGAAGTTGCCCTGGCCTTCATAGAGCGCCATGGAATCGTAAGAGCGCTCCGCGATGCGGACCTTGCTCGATGTGAGCTCGACGGTGAGGCCTGCGCGTGGGCCGGTAAAGATCCAGCGCAACGTGGCGCGCTGCGGAAGTCCGGCATCGAGGGTGAGAGTGCGCTCAAAAAGCGCTGTCAAATTCTCGTGAAAATACTTGCGCGCAATTTCATCGGGACGGCTCCATCCGGGGCCGGCTGGAGCATCGGAGACGAAACGGAAGGTGTCGGCGGGGGGCGCGGCAGTAATGGACGGAGGCGGAAGCTGAACCGCTTGTTGCGCGCAGAGGCTTGCGCCAAGAGCCAGAGACGCGAAGAACGCAATGGTTCGCATGGTCTCGATTATCGGAGGCTGCGGGCTTGGGGTGTCAAGCGCGGGGTTGACCAATGCGTTTCCGCTCATGCATTTCGCCGTGAAACCAGAGGCGCGGATTGGTAGTCTAAAGAATGTGAATCAAGCGCAAGACGCACGGCTGCGCATCGCGGCGATTGGGTTTTTGAATCCCGCGCCGCTGATGTGGGATTTTGAGCACCCGCCGCTCGCGGACGAGTTGGCCAGGCGCTACCGCATCGACCGCATGACGCCGGCGGAGTGCGCCGCGCGGCTGGCCTCAGGAGAGGCAGACATCGGCCTGATTCCCATTGCCGCGCTGGCCACGTCGCCGCAAGTGCGCATTCTGCCCGGTTGCACCATCGCCTCAAAGGGGCGAGTGCGCTCACTGCTGCTGGTGCATCGGGTGAGCCAGCTGCTCACCGACTTGCAATCGATTGCCGCCGATACGGCCAGCCGCACGACGATTGCCTACGCGCACATTCTCTTTCACAAATGGGGCAATCCCGCGATCCAGTTTCTGCCCATGGCTGCCGACCTGGACGCGATGCTGGAGCGCGCCGACGCCGCCATCCTCATCGGCGATCCCGCGCTACTGGCGCTCGAAGAGCGGTTCAACCGCATGGAGCGGACCGGTGAGGAGTTGGTCTATCGCGATCTGGCCGCGGAGTGGAACCTGCTGACCGGGTTGCCCTTCGTCTCCGCCGTCTGGGGCGCAGGCATTGCATGCAGCAGCCTTTTGGACGAGGGAGTTGCTCAGGACTTGATTCGCTCCCGCGACCGCGGACTTGCCAACATCGACGCCCTGGTGGCCGAGTGGGCCAAACGGTTTCCCATATCCGAAGAGACCATCCGGGCGTACCTGACGACCAACATCCACTACGTGCTCGACGAGGAGTGCGTGCAGGGGATGCGCGGGTTCTTTCGCATGGCGGCCGAATGCGGCGTCTTGCCGGCATATGACGTGACGGTGGAAGAACTGGTACGCCGGTAGGAATCGGCGGCAGAGCGTGAAGTCGATCGAGAGGTTCTTACTCCGGCGTCCCGTTGCCGTGAACCTGGGTGGTTGGGGTCCAGTTACCGCTCAGCACTCCGTTCGGGTTGGAATTCGGATCGTCGGTCTGGTACCACTGCGTTCCGTTTGTCCAGGTCTGCGAATAGCCGGCGGAAACCTTCGTGGTGCTTCCGTCGGGGTTCATCACGGTTTCCTGGTCCAGCGAGTAGTCGACCCAGTCAGAGGCAGCTGTGCTTTGCGCATTCATCGATGCGTTGGCGTTGTTCATGGCGCTTTCGAACTGCGACTCCTGCTGCTGCATGAAGGCCTGATGCTCAGCCGCCGAGCGCTGCATGATCTGCTGGAACTGCTGATAGATCATCTGGCTCTCCCGTTGTTCCTGAGCTGTCAGAGCAATCTCCGCCTGCTGTGCCTGCCGCTGTTGGCGCTGCAATGCCGCCTGCGTCCACTGCGGCGAGTTTACGCCGTGCGGCAGGCTGTTGCTGTCCACCAGTTGCACCAAGGCATCCAGTTCGCCCAGGGGCGCCGTCAGCACGTCAACCCTCGCCCAGCAAGTGCCGCCGACTTGGGAGGGGCTGGCGTTGCTGCCAATTGAGCATTCCACCTCCGTCCGCAGCCGCTCCTCCACCAGGAACGACCCGTTCACCACCTCAATCCGCAACGCCGCCGTGTCCGCCGTGTAGCTGCTTCGCATCGCTGCCGGCGCGCGCGCCGCCAACTGGTTTAAGTTTGCGGCGTACGCCTGCGCTCCTTGTTGATACGCAGCGGAAATCGGCATGGTCCCCACTACGTGCACGCCGCCCTGCATCGTCCCCAGGTAATACTGCAGGAAGGCGGCCGCCGAAATCTGTCCAGAGATATTCGCGCACCCGCTGTTAAACGTGCCCTTCAAGTTGGGGTGCCACTGCCAGCCGACCACCGGCTCAATCCGCATCTGCATTAGGGCGTCGGGCGAGTACGCGCGAAAGACCGGCCAGGGCGAAAACGTGCAAGCGCTGATCATCGTGATCCCTTGCAGCTTCCACCCGGCGGGGATGGTGAGGGTTGCCGAGGGCATGTTGTTCAAGGATGGATCGGTGATGGTCGCCGTTGTGAATTGATTGGGCAGCGGCGAGGCAGAGACATACTTCGCAGCCCCGGGCTTGCCGCTGGGCTGCGCTCCAAGGGGCTGCGATCCAAAGCTACCACTCCCGGCCGGAGGGGCCGTCGCACTTTGAGACGGCCTGCAGCCCGCCAATAGAACTGTGAATGCGCAGAACATGACGATACTACGACCCAACTTGCTCATCATTAGAGACCTCCTCTTATACCGCCGGTTCATGGGATTATATGCTCCGTGATGGATATTGCGACACCAGGAGCAACATCTGCGGGGAAGAATCAAGAAAGAAGCAAAAACGTCTGATTCTAAAAGAGATCATAAAATTTCCCACTACCGCAAAGTGCGCCGTGCTAATGGTGCGGGTGAGGTAGGCGCGACAGATTCCGATTTTGTGCACGGAGGGTGGGTGCGGGCTATGGAGTGGGGCGTTCTTCGCGGGTTGGTTCGATGGTTACCGTGCGCGGCCGGGATTTGCGATAGACGTTGGCGACGGCGAGGGTCCAGAGAGGCACCAGGTCGAAGCCTGGGATGAGTTTGCCGGCGAACGAGGGCAGGAACTCCCAGTGCCAGCCCAGAAGCCAGGAGAGGATGCCTGCCATGGAAAGGTCGACGACGTCGTCGGCGGGCGATTCTGCCCCCTCGAGGAACATGGGGAAGAGAACGAGTTGGACGACATCCGCCAGGACGGCGAGCAGCAGGGCGGCCTTCATGCGCGGGCCGGGCGAGATGCGGATGGCACTCTGGCCTGGCTGAACGATCTGCGGTGTTTCGGCCATAGAGAGAGTATAGGAGGCTGGGGACCGAGGGACCAAGCCACCCCAGCGGCGGAGCCGCCGGGGATCCCGGCAGGGAACAAGGGAACAAGAAGGCAGGGACTGAGGGACCAGGGACTAGAGAATAGAGAAACTCGCGGACGGAAGGAGAGCTTGCACCTTTTCACTGGGATCGGGAATCCAAAGCAACACAGGAGAGTTTCGACAGATGGCAGAGAAGATTGCATTCATTACCGGCGGGAATCGCGGATTGGGTTTCCAGACCGCACTGGAGCTGAAGGGCGTTGCTAAGGTCGTGATAGGTTCGCGGGATCTTGCTCAGGGTGAAGAGGCCGTGGAAAAGCTGCGCACGGCAGGAGTTGACGCGGACTTGCTGCAGCTTGACGTGACGGATGCTGCGAGCCAGCATGCGGCCTTCGACTACTTCAACTCGCGTTACGGCCGGCTCGACATTCTGGTGAACAACGCGGGAGTCGCGGGCGGAAAGTTCCCGGGCACGGGTCCGGAGCACCGGGCCGCCGATGTTCCCATGGCGGTGCTGCGCAAGGTGTTTGAGACCAACTTTTTTGCCGTGGTGGCGCTGACCGAAAAGCTGCTGCCGTTGATTCGGAAGAGCTCGGCGGGGCGGATTGTGAATCTTTCGAGCATTCTGGGATCGCTTACGTTGCACGCCGATCCTCAATCGCCGATCTACCACGCCAAGTCGTTTGCGTACGACGCCTCGAAGACGGCACTGAATGCGTTCACGGTGCACCTGGCGTACGAATTGCGCGATACGAAGATCAAAGTGAATTCGGCGCATCCCGGATGGGTAAAGACGGATATGGGCGGTCCGGAGGCACCGATGGAGCTGGGCGAGGGCGCCAAGACAAGCGCGGCGCTGGCCACATTGCCTGAGGACGGGCCCACGGGCGGGTACTTTCATCTGGGACAGACGCTGCCGTGGTGAAGGCAGGGAACGAGGGACCAAGGGAACGAGAAGGCAGGGAGCAGGGAACAGAGATCCTAAAGACTTTGCGGGAGGGGCGTTACTATTCAAAGAACCCGGTGCTTGCCAGCGAATGGCGAACCGTGACACCCTTTAAAGAAGTGCGCAAGTTTCGCACATGAAGGAGTTCCCGAACCCCCATGCCCATCCAAAGCACTGAGAAAATCTGGCATAACGGCAACATGATTCCGTGGGAGCAGGCCACGATCCACGTGATGAGCCACGTGATCCACTAC
>JBEKIE010000019.1:0-60289 GCA_050011915.1 Occallatibacter sp. | reverse complement strand
TGAAGGCATGTGGCTGCCGGAAACCGCGGTCGACAACGCGACGCTCGAAGCCCTCGCCGCAAACGGTATTCGCTTCACCGTGCTGGCTCCGCACCAGTCGAAACGCATTCGGCCGCTGAAGGGTGACAGCAACTGGATCGACACGCCCGACGCCACGGTCGACACCACGCACCCGTATCTTGTCCGTTTCGCTTCCGGCGCTTCGATCGCCGTCTTCTTCTACAACGGTCCGGTCTCTCGCGCCATTGCCTTTGAGGGGCTGCTCGACTCCGGGGACAACCTGGTCGCACGCCTCAAAGCGGGATTCAAAGACGGTGCGCAGCCGCAACTGGTTCACATCGCCACCGACGGCGAGTCCTACGGGCATCATCACAGGTATGGCGAGATGGCTCTGGCCTATGCGTTGCGCCTGCTCGAACAAGACAAATCGGTCAAGCTCACCAACTATGCCGCCTTCCTCGAGCAGTTCCCGCCCGAGTTCGAGTGCGAGATCGCGGAAGGCACGTCATGGAGCTGCGGGCACGGCGTGGAGCGCTGGCGCTCCAACTGCGGCTGCAATGGAGGCCATCCCGGCTGGAACCAGGAATGGCGCGCGCCGCTGCGCAAGGCGCTCGACGAGCTGCGCGACGCGTTGATCCCGCTCACCGAGCAGCAGGGAAGCAGCCTGTTTCGCGATGTGTGGGCCGCGCGCGACGCCTATATCCAGGTGGTGCTCGACCGCAGCACGGAGTCCGTCGACCGCTTCCTCGCCGCGCAGCAGACGCACCCCCTCAGCGACGGCGAGCGCGTGCGCGCGCTTGAGCTCATGGAGATGCAGCGCCACGCGCAACTCATGTTCACAAGCTGCGGCTGGTTCTTCGACGACATCGGCGGAATCGAGACCGTGCAGGTGATCGCTTACGCCGCGCGCGTGTTGCAGCTCGCGGGCCAGGTTTTCGGCCAACAGGCCGCGCCGCTCGAGCCTGCATTTCTTGCGCGCCTGGCCGAGGCTCGCTCCAACGATCCCGCCGCCGGCGACGGCGCCCGCATCTACAGGAAATGCGTCGACACGCAAGAGCTGCACCTCGAACAGGTGGCCGCGCACTATGCCATCAGCTCCGTATTCTCTTCGTTTGCCGATGAAACCGAACTCTTTTGCTACCGCGTGCGCCGCATCTCCTATGAGATTCACACCTCGGGCCGCGGCCGCCTGGCGCTGGGCCGCGTCCATGTCGCCAGCTCCATCACCGGTCACGCGCAAAGCTTTTCCTTCGCAGTTCTCCATTTCGGCGACCAGAACATTACCGCCGCAGTGAAGGCCTACAGCGAAGCCGACGCCCCCGCCTTCGAGGCCTTTTCTGCCGACGCGGCCGGCCACGTGCAACGCGCCGACTTCCCTGAGGTCATTCGCCTGCTCGATCGTTTCTACGGCCACGCCGACTACTCGCTCACCTCGCTGTTCACCGACGAGCAGCGGCGCATCGTGCAGCTCATTCTCAACTCCACGCTCTGGGACATCGAAAACTCGCTCACCACCATCTATCAGGACCACGCCAGCCTGCTTCATTACCTTTCGCAAGCCGGCCTTCCCAAGCCGCCCGCCCTTACCCTTGCCGCCGGCTTCGCCGTCAATGCGGGCCTGCGCCGCGTGCTCGAAATCGAGCCGGTCGACGTGGCGCAGTTGCGCTCCTTCCTCGCGCTGGCCAGGGCCGATCTGGTGCCGCTCGAGACCGCCACGCTCTCCTACATCGCCGACCGGCGTATGAAGCGCGCCATGGTGGAGCTGCAAATGTCCTCGGGGTCGCTGGAAATGCTGGATCGCGCGCTGGTGCTGGCCCGCACTCTCACCGAGCTGCCCTTCGACCTGAATCTCTGGCAGGCGCAAAACATCTGGTACGAGATTCTGCGCACGTCGGGCTATGCGCTCACCGCGCTCTCGGCGGAGGATCGTCCGCGCTGGGACAAGGATTTCAATGAGCTGGGTACGTGCCTCACGTTCGACACGGAAGCGATTCGCGCTTCGCAAGAGGCCGACGCCGCGATGGCGAACGACTAGCTTCGCTCAACTTTTCACGAGCCGCCCCTTTTTCAGCGCAAAGCGCTCACCGCGCCACACAATCGTGTCTCCGGCAAAGCCCGCGACCCACAAGCCCATCGCCAGTGCGTCGCGCAGCGGCAGTAGCCATAGGTTCGGAAGAACTTCGTGATCGCCCAGCACCGCGGCGCCCACCGTCATGGCCTGCGCCAGCCGCAAGAAGAAGCTCAAACCCAGCAGCCACAGGCTCACCGGACTTAATCCGCTCGCCAGCACGTTGAGCAGCGCCCACATGAGCCCATGCGTAAAAATCAGGCCCACATAACCGGCCGGCCGTGCGTCGCGAACGGTGCGCAGCCAGCGCAACTGGTGATCGAAGAAGCCGCGCCAGGCGTACGCCGGCAAGTTGGTCTCCACAACCTCGGCGCTCAGGGCAACTCGATAGCCGACCCGCTCCACGCGCACGCCCATCTCGTAGTCGTCGGCCAGTTGATCCACCAGCGCCAGCAGGCCGCCGGCTTTTTCCAGAGCCTCGCGCTTCACCGCGAGCGTGGAACCGAGGCCGTAATGCAGCCCGCCTTCTATCAGTTTTGATAGCAGCACGCCGGGAATAAAGTCCGTCGCGATGCCCAGCGCTTCAAGCCGCGAGGCGAGTGTGCCGTGCGCGCGCCCGCGATAAAGCGCCGTGACCAGGCCGACCGGCGCCTTGCCCGCATCCTGCGCCGCCGGCCAAAAGCAGCATGCCACCCGCTCCAGGTAATGCGGCCCCACCGTAATGTCGGAATCGTTGATGAGTAGGACGTCGAAGTGCGCATGACGGGCGAGTTGCGCGAGCGTGCTCACCTTGCCGTTTGTTCCCAGGCGCTCGGGGCACGCGACGAGCCGAATCGTAAGCTCGGGAAACTCCGCGATGAGTTGATTCACTGCTGCGGCCGCAGGGTCGTCGAGCGAACTTATTCCGAACAGCAGCTCAAACTCGCCCGCATACTTCTGCCGGCAATGGCTGCGGAAGGCATCCATCATGCCGGGGTCGAGGCCTTTGAGCGATTTGAGAATGCTCACGCCGGGCGCGAATGCAGCCCTCGGTGCGCGCCGCTCATGCAAGAAACTCCGCGCCGCTACCAGGCTCGCGAAAAAGTAAGCCATCCCGGCCACGGCCAGCGCCGTTGTCGCGATCTCGATTGCCTGCGCCAGAATGTGCGGCATAACAGAAGCCAGATTACAGCTTCTAGCCTCTAGCTTCTAGCTTCTTGTGCGTGACCAGACTGCAGGTTCTTCCCGTTAGGTTATAGAAACCCTGGCGAGCTCTGCGGGCAAGAGGACGACAGCATAAAAACCGGACACTATGGCTAGTAGCTAGCAGTTAGAGGCTAGAAGCTGTTTCATTCGTACCTGAGCGCCTCAATCGGGTCCAGGCTGGCGGCTTTCCATGCCGGGTAGATGCCGAACACCAGGCCGATGACGCAGGAGACGGCAAAGGCGATGACGACCCACGTCAACGAAAGCGCCGCATGCAGAAACGGCACCGCGAAATGCAAAATCAGCGTGAGAAGCGCCCCGGTCAAAATGCCCATGAGGCCGCCCACCGCGCACAACGTCACGGCTTCCAGGGTAAATTGCGTCAAGATGTTTTTCCTGGTCGCGCCGATCGCCTTGCGCACGCCGATCTCGCGCGTGCGCTCGGTGACGCTCACCAGCATGATGTTCATTACGCCCACGCCGCCCACCATCAACCCCACGCATGACACCGCAACCATGAAGAGGAAAAGTCCGCCGGTCAGCTGATTCCACAAACGGGTCAGCTCATCGGGGCTGAAGATGGCGAAATTATCGTCCTGATCGGCGCGCAGCTTGCGCCGTACGCGCAGCATCTCGCGCACTTCCTCGGTCACGATCTGCTTGTTCACCGGGTCGTCGTATTTCACTACAATCCAGATGTCAGTAAACTCGGGATGGATCTTGCGGAATGACCCCAGCGGAAAGTAAGCCGTGTTGTCCGCCGTGTTGCGCCCGCTGCCGATGGGTTGCGGAAGCACGTCCAGCACGCCGATCACAGTGAAAACATCGCCTTCGCATGTCACGTCCTGGCCGATCGGATCCTCGCCGGGAAAAAGAGCGGCCGCGGCATCGTGACCCAGAAGCATCACGTTATCGTGGCGTTCTTCCTCCGATTCCGTCCACATACGGCCTTCCGTAATGGGCACTTCCTGCACCTCGGGCATGGCCGTCGTGGATCCCTGGAGGATGGTGTTCGAAATGCTGTGCGTGCCGTGCTTGAGAGAAACCTTTCCCAGGCCGGTTTGAAAGTCCTGGAGGATCAGTTCCGGGTCCACGGTGGCGACGTGCGGCAAAGCGCGCATGGCCATGCCGTCCTCGGCGGTCAGCTTTTTGCGATTGAGTTCCTGGGTGGTGGGCCGATGGCCGAACGGCGAGTAATGATAAACCCACAGGACGTTGGTGCCCAGCGAATTCACCCATTGACCGATATTGGAATTGAGCCCATTGATTGCCGAGGAGATCAGAATCACCGTGGAAATCCCGATCAGGATGCCGAGAATGGTCAGGCCGGAGCGCATCTTGTTCTTGCGCAGCGTATCCAGCGCCATCTTCACGGATTCCCGGGATTGACCGGCAGCTGCCATTGGTACACTCCGCATTGCGGCTACTTCAAGTTCGCAGTTTATCGTTCGTCGTTGACAGTTTCCCGACTCCAGGTCCGAGGATCTGTCCTGATGCGCATGTGAACTATGAACTTTGAGCTTTACTCGTACCTGAGCGCTTCAATCGGGTCCAGGTTGGCGGCCTTCCATGCCGGGTAGATGCCGAAGACCAAACCAATTAAACATGCAACGCCAAACGCAATAAGAACCCAGGTGAAGGAGAGCGCTGCATGCAGAAACGGCACGGCAAAATGCAGAATCAGTGTCAAAAGCGCCCCGGTCAAAATGCCTATCAGGCCGCCGACCATGCAGAGTGTCACCGCCTCGATGGTGAACTGCACCATAATGTTCTTCTTTGTCGCGCCGATCGCCTTGCGCACGCCGATCTCGCGCGTGCGCTCGGTGACGCTCACCAGCATGATATTCATTACGCCCACGCCGCCCACCATCAACCCCACGCACGACACCGCAACCATGAAGAGAAAAAGCCCGCCGGTCAGCTGATTCCACAGCCGCGTCAGCGAATCGGGGCTGAAAATCGCGAAATTATCGTCCTGATCGGCGTGCAACTTGCGCCGCACGCGCAGCAACTCGCGCACCTCTTCGGTCACGATTTGCTTGTTCGCCTGGTCGTCATATTTCGCCACAATCCAGAAATTGGTAATCTCCGGATGAATCTTGCGAAACGTCTCCAGCGGGAAATAGGCCTGGTTGTCCTGCGTGTTGCGTCCGCTCCCGAAGGCCTGAGGCTGCAAATCGAGCACGCCGATGACGGTGAAAACGTCCCCTTCGCATTCCACGTCCTTGCCCATCGGATCCTCGCCGGGAAAAAGATCGGCCGCGGCGTCGTGACCCAGAATCACCACATTCTCGCGATGCTCCTCTTCCGACTCGGTCCACATGCGGCCTTCGAGAAAATCGACCTCCTGCACCTCG
Source organism: Occallatibacter sp. (assembly GCA_050011915.1). GTDB lineage: Bacteria > Acidobacteriota > Terriglobia > Terriglobales > Acidobacteriaceae > Telmatobacter. Next base: position 54,679 of record JBEKIE010000019.1, on the reverse strand, counting down.
GCAAACGCCTCCGTGCCGCCACTCAGGATGGTGTTCTGGATCTTGTGCGTGCCGTGCTTCAGCGACACCGCACCCAGTCCCGTCTGAAAATTCTGGTAGGTCAGCTCGGGATCGACCGTCACGATATGCGGCAACGCGCGCATGGCGATGCCGTCCTCGTACGTCAATTTCTTCCGGTTTAGCTCCTCAGTCGTTGGCCGGTGGCCGAACGGCACATAGTGGTAGATCCATAAGGCGTTGGTGCCCAACGTAGTCACAAAACTGGCGATGTTGGAATTAAGCCCGTTGATCGCCGAGGAGATGAGAATGACGGTCGCAATCCCGATCAGGATGCCGAGGATGGTCAGGCCGGAGCGCATCTTGTTCTTGCGCAGCGTTTCCAGCGCCATCTTGACGGATTCTCTTGATTGACCGGAGGCATTCATGATTCAACTCACAGTTCTGCACGAAGCGCCGTAATCGGATCCAGCGCACTCGCCTTGTGCGCCGGATAAATGCCAAAGAACAGCCCCACCGACGTGGCCGCAATCAAAGCCACCGCGATCGACCACAAGGCCACTACGGAGGGAAATCCGATGGCCAGTGTCACCAGCTTCGCCGCGCCAATGCCCAGCAAAACTCCGATGATTCCCCCGATCGACGCCAGCAACGCCGATTCGATGAGAAACTGCAGCAGAATATCTTTCCGCTTCGCGCCCAGCGCCTTGCGCACGCCGATCTCGCGCGTCCGCTCCGTCACCGTAACCAGCATGATGTTCATGATGACGATGCCGCCGATCACCAGCGAGATGGCGGCGATGGCTACGACCACTGCGCCAAAGTTGTCGAGAATATTTCCCAGCAGGTTTTGAAATGTGGCGCTCGAATCGATGTTAAAAGTATCCGCGACATTCGGCGCCAGATGCCGCCGCGCCCGCATGATGGTGCGCAGCTCGTCGCTCACCGATTCCATCACCGCGCCCCCGCCGCCCGAATCCACGTAGATCAGCAGGCTGCCTTGGAAACCATACCTTTCGAGAAACGTGGTTAGCGGAATTGCCACCCAGTTGTCCATGCTCTGGCCGAACATCTTGCCCTGGCTTTGGCCCACGCCGATTACGGTGAACGGCTCACCGTCCACGCGAATCTCTTTGCCCAGCGGATCGCCCGGCCCCAACACGTTGTCCTCAATATCGGAACCGACGATCGCCACATGCGCCGAGTGCGTGTCCTCAATATCAGTGAACGAGCGCCCCGCGGCGATATCCAGGTTGGAGAGCGCGGGCATCGTCCACGTCCAGCCGCGAACTTGCGTGTCGGTGGTGGACTGCGTTCCATGCACTACCTTTCCATTGCTGCTCGTCCGCTGCGCCCCCACGGCAACGCAGGATTTGCAATCGGAAAGAACCGCCCGGTAATCGTCGTAGGTGACGAATTTACGTTTCTGGAACTCGATAAACTCATCGATCGTGATGAATGTCTGCGGCATCCTGCTGATGGTGATCACCGACGCGCCATAGGTGTTCACCTTGGACGTGACAAACTGCTTGGCGCCATTGGTCAGAGTGACCACCATGATCACCGACGCGACGCCGATGATGACTCCAAGCAAGGTGAGGATACTGCGCAGCTTGTTGGCCCACAGCGATTGCAGCGCGAGTTTGAAGGCCTCTTTAAGTGGCATGGCTTCCCGCTCTAATGATACGCACAAGCACTTGGCGCGGTTCCGGGCACTGCATGCAGCAGACTTTGGGCGCAGGTTCGCGTGTTCGGCCTGGCTACTCCCTATAGGCTACTTTCCTGTGCTTCCAAACCCCTTGGCCGCGCGCACGGAGCCTTCCAGGCTTTCCACCTCCTGGACGGGGCCCGTCAGCACAGGTACGGGAACCATTTGCGCGATCTTCTCGCCGGCCTTCAGTTCCACGGCGGCATCGCCCAGGTTGGTCATCACGATCAGAACTTCGCCGCGATAGCCGGAGTCGATCACGCCGCCCGTGGTCGCCAATCCCCGCGCCGCCATCGACGAGCGGTCGCGCACCAGCAGTCCCAGCGGCGCTCCGGTCTCGGGGTGGCGCGCCTCCACGGCAATCCCCGTCCGTAGCTTTGCCGTGGCCCGCGGCGCCAGAACGGTCCCTTCCAGCGCAAACACGTCGTAACCCAGGTCCTCGCCCGGATGCGCCACCACCGGCAGCCGTGCGCCCGCTTCCAACCGCTTCACTCGCAGCATGGATTGATAGTAGCGGAGTTGGCGGAGTTAGCGGAGCTAGCCCATGACGCGGACGCCTGCATTGGACTCCCACTGTTTTCGGAGCAGGCTCATAAGCAGCTTCAACTAGAGAACGTGCTTTCGCGCCCGATCCTAACCCCGCCAACTTCGCTGGCTCCGCTAACGCCGCTAAAAATGGTCAGCCCCGGCCGGGCGTTGACCCAACCGGGGCTGATATTTCATTCGGCAAAAGGACTCATAAGCCGAATTCTGTTCTATGCGGTCATTCCTCTAGACGCCGCGTTGCCGCGGGCGTTCATCAGCGACCTACCCGGAGGTTCCGGCCATTGCATGGAGCAGCCTTTCGGCGCCGGGCCGGCACCGGGCACGAGCTTTGCTCCTTAGCCCGTACTTCCCTCCCTATTTGGTCTTGCTCCGTGTGGGGTTTACCCTGCCTCCGTCATTACTGCCGGAGCGGTGCGCTCTTACCGCACCTTTTCACCCTTACCCCTGCGTGGGGCGGCCCTTTGGACGAGTCCATCGGGGGTCCCAGGAGGCCCTCCCAAAGGAGGGGTAGCAGAGGCGGTATGTTTTCTGTGGCACTGGCCGTCCATGAGCCTTAACGCTCACGTCCCGGACGTTATCCGGCACACTGCCCTCTGGAGTTCGGACTTTCCTCTCCCGGCAACCCCTGCTTGTGCAAGGATTTCCGGCAGCGACCGCCCGGTCCTCCTGCCAGTGTCCAGTGTACCGCGGATTCGGATTTGCCGGTTGCGGCAACGGACTGGAGAAGCGTTGGTTGCAACCTTCGCCATCCTCTTCGATAAGCAACAGATCAGCGTTCCTTGGACAGCTCGTCAAGGACTGATTGCATTTTTTTAACGGAGCTCTGGAATATCTTCCTCGACCGCATCCCAAACCATCGCCAGGCTCACCGCAAAGTATCCGTGCGCGACACGGTTCCGCATTCCGTAAATCTGGGCGAATGGAATTGAGGGGTATCTGGCGGCAATGCCGGGGTCTGCCTCAAGAAGATTATTTGCAGCTTCCCCGATGATCTCGACATTGCGGACTACTGCATCTTGTTTGAGCGAATCGGCGAAGAATTCCTCGCGGCTCATTCCCTCGGTGTAGCGAAGAATGCGATCCGCGGCCTCGATGATATGGCTGACGAAATCCTTGGCGGTAAGGTCTTCCTTGCTCATAGCGAGGCGGCTTCGGCGAGCACCTTCTCACGGAACTTAGGGTGGATTTCCTCGGGTGTGCGCAGGTCGATCTTGACTCCTGTCACCGAAGCCAGACGGGACTGGAGCATTTCCATGGCGAGCAAGCTCGCACGCGGCGCAGGGTCCACCAGAATGTCCAGGTCGCTGCCTTCGCTGTCCTCGCCCCGCACCACGCTCCCGAAGACACGCGGATTCGCCATCCCCGCTTCGAGCACAAGCTGGCGAATGGTCTCCCGGTACTGCGGAAGGATCTCCGATGGTCGCATGACGCCTCGTTTCACCTATAAGTTTAGCGCCAACGTTATGAACAGGAAAACAAATCCTTTGCATCCTCAGGCTGCCCGGAACCATCCATTGCCCACGGGGATGTTCCCCCGTCTCATAGCCGCGGGCCGGATGGCCGGTGCAGCAGATCCCCGAAACCAATTCAATTGAAAGGCAAAACCATGAAGATTGTCACAATGATCGCCCGCATCCTGCTAGGTTTGGCTTTCCTGGTCTTGGGCCTCAACAAGTTCTTCAACTTCATCCCCTCGGGGCCGGTGCCGCCCGGAGCCGCCGGGCAGTTCATGGGTGCCCTCTTTTCGACCCACTACCTTATGGCCGTGGGCGTCTTTGAGACTGCGGGCGGGCTCCTTCTGCTCATCAACCGCCTTGTGCCGCTGGCCCTCTGCCTGCTGGCGCCTGTCATCGTGAATATTCTTCTTGTCGGTACTCTGATGGTGCATGCGGCACTACCCTCCGGCATTCTGGTCACGATCCTCTGGATTCTCGTGTACCTGCGAGTGCGGCCGGCGTTCAGCGGGCTCTACCAGATGAAATCTGCCAACTGAGTCATGGTGCCCCGACGCGCCTAGCCTCGCTACAATCTCAATAGGCTTGTGATCCAGTCCCTCTATCTTGGCCGCGTGAACTACGCCGAAGCCCTGCGCCTGCAGGATGAACTCGTCGCCTTGCGCACCGAGGGCCGCATCGGCAATGTGCTTCTGCTGCTCGAGCACCCGCCTGTGCTCACACTGGGCCGCAACGCCAGACGCGCCAACATTCTCGCGTCGGATGAGTTGCTGGCCGCGCGCGGCGTCACCCTCCACGAGATCAACCGCGGCGGCGACGTGACCTATCACGGTCCCGGCCAGCTCATCGGCTACCCCATCTTCGATCTTCGCAGCCTCCGCAATCTGAGCGGCGGCCGCCTCGGCCCGGTCGACTTCGTCCGCCTCATGGAAGAGGCGCTCATCCGGCTTTGCGGCGAGTTGGGCGTGGCGGCCGGACGCATCTGCGGGTTGACGGGCGTATGGTGCCACCTGCGGTGGGGCAGCCCTTTGGACGAGAGTTGTGTGACGACGGCGAAAGATGTACCCGGTGGCGAACGCAAGATCGCCGCTATCGGCATTCACGTGGCCCGCGGCGTCACCTCGCATGGTTTTGCCTTCAACGTCACCACGGATCTGCGCGATTTCGGCCTGATCAACCCCTGCGGCATCACCGACAAACCCGTGACGAGCCTTGCGAATGAGGTTCGGGACCCGGCGGCTCTGCCCACCCTCGAAGTCCTCGCCCACCTCGCGGCCCGGCAGTTCGGCTTGGTCTTCGGCGAGCCGGTTGAGATGCTTGAAAGCCTGGACGCGCTGCGCGCCCAGGCGCAATCCGCTCCCGGCGTTGCGCCGGAATCCCCGGCATCCAGCCCCCGAGATCAGGAACCGCTGGCGCAGAAATTCCCGGCCGAAGACACGCCCCTCCAGGTCCCGCCCGCCGTCGAGCGCCTGCGCCAATTGCCACGCCCCGTAAAAGACCGATCGATTTTGGCGTAAGGGTTCGGCGTAGCGGCCCGGGCCCGAGAGCCGCGTTCCGCTTCAAAACTCCTCTTTTGGCCCACGCGCGATTTATAATCCGGCAGGAGCCGGCGCAGGCCGAAGCGCGAAAGAGGGATGCATGCCAACGGACATCATCATGCCCCAGATGGGCGAATCGATCTTCGAGGGCACAATTACCAAATGGCTCAAAGCCATCGGCGACACCGTCGCAATCGACGAGCCGCTCTTTGAGATCTCTACCGACAAGGTCGACGCTGAGATTCCCTCGCCTGTGGCCGGCGTGCTGGCTGAGATCCGCTTTCCCGAAGGCGCCACCATCGAAGTGAATACGGTGGTTGCAGTGATCGGCGAGGCCGGGTCTGCGGTGGCAGCGCCCGCGCCGGCGGCACAGGTTCCACAAACTCCCGTCCAAAGGTCTGCCGCACCGCAGGTGCCTGCCCCACCGCAGGTGGTTCGTTCCTCACCGCTTGCCCGCCGCATCGCCAAAGAGCACGGAATCGACTTGAGCCGCGTCTCAGGCACCGGCGCCGGTGGCCGCATCGGCAAAGAAGACGTGCTGCGCGCCGCTACGTCGCCTTTTGAAAGGTCCGCACCATCGTCACCCCCCATGCAGTCGCCGGTCAAAGTGGCTGCGGCACCGCAGGTGGTTCCTGCCGACCCCGTCCCGCTCACCCGCATGCGCGCCATCATCGCCGACCGCATGGTGGAAAGTGTGCGCACGAGCCCCCACGTTTACACCGTCTACAAGGTCGACATGACGCGCGTTGCGCGCCTCCGCGAGCAGCACCGGGCGGCCTTCGAGCAGCGCCACGGCACAAAGCTCACGTATATGCCTTTTATTGCCGCCGCAGCCGTTGCCGCGTTGCGCCGTTACCCCATCGTCAACGCTTCGCTTGAAAACGCGAAAGACGGCCTCGCCATCCGCTACCACCGCAACATCGATCTCGGCATCGCCGTGGCGCTCGAATGGGGACTGATCGTGCCCGTGGTGCGCCAGGCCGAGACGGCCAGCTTTGCCGCGCTGGCCGGCGCCATTACGGATTTGGCCCTCCGCGCCCGCACCAAAAAGCTCTTGCCCGACGAGGTCGGCGGGTCCACCTTCACGCTCACCAACGCCGGCGCCTTTGGCGGCGAGTTCGGCATGCCCATCATTAACCAGCCGGAGTCGGCCATCCTCGCCGTCGGCGGCCTGCGCAAGGAGCCCGCCGTTCTCACCGACGCCGAAGGCAACGACTCGATTGCCATTCGATCCATGCAGTATTTCTGCCTCGGCTTCGATCACCGCCTCATCGACGGCGCCGACGCCGGCAAATTCATGCTCGAGTTCAAAAAAACCTTGGAGAACTGGAACCAGGGAGTTCTTTAGCGGCGCCGGCAGTCAATTCTTTTTGCGCAGCGCGTCGTTAAGTAGCCTTCTCGCTTTCCGAAGATCATCGGCAGGAAATGCAGTGCATTTCGTATCGCCGACTGCCATCCAGTCCTCAACCGGATCGTAGAGTGGGTTCTTCCCACAACTGGCCAACTCCAGGTAGTCCAATGCGGTGCGCCCTTTCTTGTCTTTTAAGGAGGCGTCGGTTCCCGCTCGCAAGGCTTCATCGATCGCATCAACTTCGCCCCTTGACGCCAGAAACATCAAGGCAGTTTGCCCAGCTGAGTTTTGCGCGTTCAGCCTCGCGCCCGCTTTCACCAGGACATCGTCCCAGGATCCAAACGCTGCTGAGACCATTAGCGGCGTGTCTCCGCGCGGTGAACTCTGGTTTGGATCCGCCCCAGCTTTCAGGAGCAGTTGTACGGGAACGTCCGAGTATACGAAGGCTGCATACATCAGGGCACTCCAACCGCTCGAATCTGCACTCGAAACGTCGGCGCCGGCGTTGATCAATGCTTTCAATCGCTCAGGATCGTTACGCCCTGCCGCGATCATAAGTGGGGTCACTCCAGGCTTCGGCAGCCAGGCGTCGTTGGCAATTCTCGAAATCGGTTCTCTCGCCGGGTCCCCGTGCCGCCAGCGATGTGAGTCGGACACCCGGTCGACTTCCATAAGCAAATCCTGCAATTCGCTGGGGCCAGATTCCGCGTAGTCCGAGATTTTCCGTGTCTTGCCTCCCAGCCGCACGGTGATCTCTGTTCCGCTAGAGTCAGTGATGTTCCGCGAGTAGCTGCCGCAGTAGGACCAAAAGTCCTTTGTTCGAAACCACTCCAACAAGCTGCGCGCCATCGACGCATCGATTTTCGATTTGCGGCCGCCGATTGTTTCCACGCTTGATCTTCCAGTCCAGGAAATTGTGCCATCGGCCTCAACTTTGACCGTGTAGTCGGGACATGCGCCCATACACGAAGACCGGAGAATCTCTACGTAATCGTCCTTGCCGGTCTCGGAGGGCACATCTTCGTCAGCGCCCGTAGGGCAACCGGAAAGCGCAATGTCGCTGATGAGCGTCGTTATCTCGAAATGGTGAAAGCCGTTCGACTCGATCTCTGGATTCTGGTTAAGCCGAGGATCAACGGCCCCTTCGACAATCTTGTAGTCAATCGTTGCTCGATACTTTTCTTCAGCGTCGACTCCTCCCTGACCTGATTCGAACTTCCAGCTCTTCACAAATTCCATCGCGCTTTGCCTGAGCATCGCCGGTCCTTCGATTGCTTCAATTGCGACGGTTTTGCCACTAGCATCGACAGAAAACTCAACCGTAACCCGCCCCGAGACCCGGGCTGCGCGTGCGATTGGTGGGTACACCAAAGGGCCGTGAGATTTGAGGATGGGTTCTTTCGGAGCTTGTGCAAATGCAGAGACACAGAGAGCTAGAGCAAGCAGACTGCGATGAAACCTTAGCATGAAACGAAATCTTACTCCCGGTGGGGAGTTTATTAGCAATAGGCAAGTCGCGCTCTAGGCGCTCGGCTTTGTCGATTCCTCGAACGCCGCAATCGCGTCGTGCAGCCGGTTGAACAGCCGGTCTGGCCCTATCAACTCCGTCACGTGATGGCGATCGAAGTCGGATCGCAGATCCCACGGCACGCGCGCAAACGCCAACTCCACGCCTGCCTTCTTGAGGTTCTCCTTCAGCCGCTTCAAAATCTGCGCAGCCGTGTAATCCAGGTGCGTCATGGCCTCCGCGTCCACCACCACCCACTTCACGACTGACGGTATCGGCTGCACCACCAGCAAGACCTCCTCAAGGAACCGCCCGGCATTGGCATAAAAAAGCTCGGCCCCAAACCGGTACAGCACCAGCCCTGGTTTGGTCTCCGCGTCTGCCGCAGCCGGCACCAGATTCCAGCTTCCATCCGGGTTCGCCTGCAGCACGCCGCTATGCGGGTGATAATCGTGCCGGACGACGCGCGCCAGGGAGACCACCATCGCCAGCACGATCCCTTCTTCCACTCCCACCAGAACCACAACCACCGCCGTCATCACAGCCAGCGCATATTCCTGGGGGCTCTCCGCCAGAATGTTCCCGAGCTCAGCGAAGTCGATGAGCCGCAGCGCAACCAGGAACACCATGGCGCCCAGCACGCAAGTGGGAAGGTGCTGCAGCGGCCCGGTGAGAAACAGCAGCACCACGCCCACCACCACCGCCGTCGTCACCTGCGCCATCTGGCTTCGCCCGCCGGCATCCTCCATCATCGCCGTCTGCGTGGGGCTTCCATTCACCACAAACCCACCGCTCAGCGCCGCCGCCGCGTTGGCAGCCGAAAGCCCATACAGATCGAGATTCTCGTCCACCGTCTCGTAATGTTTCGCCGCATAGATCCGTGCGGTGGCCGCGCTCTGGGTAAGAATCATCACGGCGCACGAGGCAGACACCGTAAGCAGCAACTCCACTTCCTTGCGGTTCATCTCGCGAATGCTCAGCAGTCCCATCAAGGCCAGATGCGGCAACCCGCCAACCACCGGCCCGATGGTCGCAATCCCGTGTCCCGCAAAATTCCACGCCGCGCTGGCGGCAATCGCGGCCACAACGGCTACCAGCGCGCCCGGTACCTTGGGAACAAAGCGCCGCAGCAGCAAGACAAACACCAGCACCGACGCCGACAACGCCACCGTGGGCAAATGTGCCTGGGGCAGTCCGCGCAGCACCTCCCAAAGCTCGACTACCGGCTTGCGTGAATCCACGGCGACGCCCAGCATCTCGCTCAGCACGGAGATTCCCACCTGCAGCCCCACGCCGGTAAGAAAGCCCACCAGCACCGTGCGCGAAAGAAAATCGGCGATAAACGCCAGGCGCAGCAGCCGCGCCAGCAGCAGAATCACCGCCGTCAGCACTGCAACAATCCCGGCCAGCGCAATATATTGCGCCCCGCCCGGCGTCGCCGTGCCCGACACACCGCTCGCAAAGATCGCAGCCGTCGCCGAGTCCGCCGCCACCACCATGTAGCGCGACGAGCCGAAGGCCGCAAACGCCACCAGCGGCAAAAAGAGCGAATAAAGCCCCGTCACCACAGGCATTCCCGCAATTTTGCTGTATCCCAGCACCTGCGGGATGTCCATCGCTGCCATGACGACGCCGGCCAGCGCGTCACGTAGCACACCCGCGCGTTCGAGCGGCCGAAAGCCACGAAACAGTTTCACGATCTTAAAACTCCTTGTGAGATTCAGCGCAAATTCGGGTCCGGTTGCATCGAGATTACTACGCGGTCCACGCTTTCGCGCGCTCCACGGCCTTTTGCCAGCGCCCGCGCCGCTCGGCCCGCTCACCCGCACTCATCTTCGGCTCGAAGCGCACATCGCCTTTGCGCTCGGCGCGCAGCGCATCCGGATTCGGCCAGAATCCGACGGCGAGCCCGGCGAGATACGCCGCGCCCAGCGCCGTCGTCTCGGTTACGCGCGGCCGGACCACAGGAACTCCGAGCACATCGGCCTGGAACTGCATCAGCAGATCGTTCACCGCGGCGCCGCCGTCCACGCGCAGCGCCGTCAGCGGCGCGCCGGTCTCGCTGTGCACCGCCTCCAGCACATCGGCCACCTGGAATGCGATAGCTTCGAGCGCCGCGCGCGCAATGTGTCCGCGCCCGGTGTCGCGCCTGAGGCCGATCAGCATGCCGGCCGCGTGCGCGTCCCAGTGCGGAGCGCCCAGGCCCACAAACGCCGGCACAAACACCACCCCATTCGTGTCGGGCACGCTCGCGGCCAGCACTTCGACATCACTCGACGCGCCGATGATCTTCAGGTTGTCGCGCAGCCACTGCACCACCGCGCCGCCGATAAAGATGCTGCCTTCGAATGCGTACTCCAGGCGCTTCTCGGCGCTCGCCGCCACCGTGGTAATCAATTTGTGCTTGGACCGCATGAATTCCGTGCCGATGTTCTGCAGCAGGAAGCAGCCCGTCCCGTAGGTGTTCTTGGCTTCGCCCGCGCTCCAGCACAACTGGCCGAAGAGCGCCGCCTGCTGATCGCCGGCAATGCCGGCAATCGGCACGCCGTCAAGACCCGGAATGGGGCCGAGTGTCGTCGTCACTTCGCCTACGCGCTGGCTTGACCACGCAACTTCCGGCAGCATGCTCGCGGGAATCCCGAAGAGCTTGAGCAAATCCTGGTCCCACTCGCCCTTCACAATGTTGAAGAGCAGGGTGCGCGAGCCGTTGGTCACGTCGGTCACGTGCTTGTGCCCGCCGGTCAAATGCCAGATGAGCCAGCTATCCACGGTGCCGAAGGCCAGTTCGCCCTTTTCAGCACGCGCCCGCGCGCCCGGCACGTTGTCCAGAATCCAATTCACCTTGGTCGCGGAAAAATACGGGTCCAGCACCAAGCCGGTCTTTGCCGAGACCGTTTCGCCCGCGCCGCTCGCCTCAAGCTCCCTGCAGAACGCCGCTGTGCGCCGGTCCTGCCACACGATCGCTGGATGAATCGCCTTGCCTGTCGCGCGCTCCCAAACAATCACCGTCTCGCGCTGGTTGGTGATGCCGATCGCAGCTACGTCGCGTGGCCGAGCGCCGACTTGCGCAAGAGCCTCCGCCGCGCAGCTCATCTGGCTCGAAAGAATCTCCGCCGGATCGTGCTCCACCCACCCCGCCTGCGGATAGAACTGCTGGAATTCCTTCTGCGCCACGGCGGCAATCGCGCCGGCCTCGTCAAACAGAATCGCCCGCGAACTTGTTGTTCCCTGGTCCAGCGCCAACATGTATGCCATACGTGCCTCGCCCCTTTCCGGAGACCAGTCAAACACGCGAGGCGGGGAAGCGGCAAGGCGCGGAAACGATTGTGATCGGAACAACAACTCAGCGAGAATGCGTAGTCAGAGGATTTCTTTAAAGGTATCTGCGCGGAGGGGAACCGACGCACTTTCACGATTGGAGAATGCGGTGGCCTCAATCGGAGCGAAGAGAACTGGAAAAACACGTCAAAACGGAGTAGGATTGAATCCTATCAAGCGAGTGGAGGCAGCCTATGCGCAGCACCCAGCAATTCAGCATTACCCTCACCCATGAAATGGCCGAGTTGGTTCGCTCCAAGGTCGAATCGGGCGAGTATGCCTCGGAGAGCGAAGTGATCCGAGGCGGGCTGCGGGCGCTCCAACTCCATGAGCGCGCCCTCGACAACTGGCTGCGCGAGCAGGTGGCGCCTGCTTACGATGCCATGAAGGCCAACCCCTCGCGCGCCGTATCCGGCGCTAAGGTGCGAAGGTCACTGGGAGCCGCGCACAAGACCTCGCGCAGTCCTACTTCACCTGCCCCGCCGCATTCTTGAGCACTACGTTCGACAGCACCGCCGTGTCCACTGTCTCCGGCTGGTGCGAGCAGAATCCGATGCCCACATAGAACGGCCCGTCCAGATGCAGCTTGATCGGCGGCCCGAACTGGTGCATCGGCTCGCCGTCGAGGCTCACGAAAAGCGCGAACTCGTCACCATGCTTCTCGATCCCGATGCGCCTGGCAGTGATGGTGACGAGGCTATCCGGCGAGGCACCGCCGGGGCGTCCGCCGCGGCTGCCGATGCGAAATTCCATGTCCATCACGCGCACATCGCGTTCCGGCCGCCACGCCAGGTGCACCATCCCCGCTCCGTGCAGCGCCACCATCGCGGCCTTCGCGTCATCGTCCAGGCTTTGCCGGATCATGAGCACAGCCTTGCGGTCGCCGTAGCCCTTCGGATCGGGAAAGTCGATGTCCGCCGCCAGCGACACGTCGCCGGACATGCGCCCCCACAGGAACCGGAACTCGTCGCGCGTGTACCAGACGTTATATCCAGCCGAATGGATCGTGTACTGCCCCGTGGCCGCATCGAAACTCGCGCTGCCCGCGACAAGCGCCGCGCCAATGTCCGATTGGCCCTGGAAAATCCCGATCGGTGTATCGAAAGTCCGGCTGGGGCGATGAAAGTCGGCCGGTGGCGCCACCTGCGTATGCGTTGCGGAGCCCGGCTGCGCCCATGCCGGGGCGGTCTGCGGCGGCGCATTCTGTGCGGCCGGCGTTTGCGCGCCCACGGTAAGCGCTGTGCTCGCTGCCACGAGCACGGCCAATATCGCAATGTATAGGAGCGATCGGCAAGTGTTGCTTCTGCTCATGGCAACCCACTCTAGCAGACGCCTTCGCGGGTTGCCCACCCGCGCCGCCGCTCAGCCCGCCAGCGTCAAGGCCGTGCGGTTCTCCATCGCCAGCCGCGCGCCCTCGTAGAGTGCGAGCCACGCGGTGCGGTAACTTTCAATCAGCTTTGTGGAGTCCCGCTCGTGAAACGGCCGGAACATGTTGATGGCGAAGGCGGTCGCGTCGGCAAGCCTGCCGTTGGCCAAAGGAATGCGCAGGTCGCGCGCCAGCCTTACCAGCTCCTGCAAGAGCTGCGGCAGCGAGCCCGCCCAGACGGGCATGGAATCATCGCCATTCTTTTCGCAATAGCCGGTCGCAAGCGGCCGGGGCAAGGCGCGCGGAAGAAAAACCACCCGGTGCGGGTTCTCGCGGATCAGGGCAAGGTTGGGGCACGGCCCCTGGGCCTCGGCCATCGTTGCAAGCCCCACAAACACGCGGGGAGAATGATGATCGAGCGCGGAGCGGCCGAAAAGGTGGCCCCGGTACACACGCGGCGGATCCGACGGATCGTCGTAGGGATCGAATCCGTTTTCGGCGAGGATGCGGCTGATGGCATCGAGAAAAGCCGACGCGGAGCCGTTCGTGTCGCCGCCAAACGAGCAGCGCACACCCATGAATAAAGCCGTGGACATGCCTCATTGTGTTTTCAAGGCGGGGCGCGCGGCACAACGAATTCCAATCTCGCATTGTCTCCGATTCCAAATTGATTCTTTCGCCGCGCAGATTCCGTTTTTGGGATCAGGCGCGGCGAGCCGCCGCTTGGTGTCGTTTTAGCCCCCATGTTGTACCATTCGATTGCATCCAAAACCCTGGAACGAAGGCCTTTCTGATGACCTCCGCAACTTCGCCGACCCTCCTCGTTCTCGCCGCCGGCATGGGCAGCCGCTACGGCGGGCTCAAACAAATCGATCCTGTCGGCCCCGCCGGCGAAACCATCATCGATTACTCCATCTTCGACGCCCTCCGCGCCGGCTTCGGCAAGCTCGTCTTCGTCATTCGCAAGGACATCGAAGAGGCCTTTCGCGAGATCGTGGGCTCGCGCTTTGAAAAGCGCGTGGCCGTCGACTACGTCTTCCAGTCGCTCGAAGACATTCCGCCGCGCTTCACCGTGCCCGCCGGGCGCACCAAGCCGTGGGGCACCACGCAAGCCATCCTGCTCGCCGCCGACGCCGTCCACGAGCCCTTCGCCGCTATCAATGCCGATGACTTTTACGGCGCAGAGAGCTACCGCGAGCTGGCAGTCCACCTCACCTCCGGCTCCGCCGACTACGCCATGGTTGGCTTTGTTCTGCGCAACACGCTCTCCGACTTTGGCTCGGTGGCCCGCGGCGTTTGCCAGGTCTCGCCCGACGGCTACCTGAAGGACATTGTGGAGCTGACCAAGATCGAGCGCGACGGCAACGGCGCACGCAACACCGACCCGGCCGGCAAAGTGACGGCTCTCTCCGGCGACGAGCCGGTCTCCATGAATATGTGGGCCTTCACGCCGCGCGTCTTCGATCAGTTGCGCCAACGCTTTGAGAAATTCCTCGGAACCAGCTCTTCCGACACCAAGGCCGAGTGCTACATTCCCATGACCGTGGGCGAGCTGGTCCATGCCGGCGAGGCGCGCGTCAAGGTTCTGCATTCGCGCGACTCGTGGTTTGGCGTCACCTATCGCGAAGACCGCCCACGCGTGGTGGAAAGCATTCGCGCGCTCATCGCTGCCGGCGCTTATCCTGAGAAGCTGTGGCCGTGAGCGAGCCGCGCCATCTGCGTACCGCGGCCGCCCAGTTCCAACTGCGCGGCGAACCGGTGGCCTTTACGCCCTACGGCAACGGTCACATCAACGACACTTTCCTCGTGACCTGCCAGGGGGCAGGCGCACCTGCGCGTTACATTCTGCAGCACATCAACGCCCAAGTCTTCCGCTCACCCGCCAACGTGATGCAGAACATCGAGCGCGTCACGGCGCATCTTGCAGCGCAGCTGGCTCACGAGCCGGACCGCGCTCGCCGCGCGCTCACGCTGGTTCCAGCGCACGACGGCAGCAACTGGTACGTGGACGCGGATGGGGAAACCTGGCGCGCCTATCCCTTCATTGAGAACGCGCGCAGCTACGAAACCGCAACATCCGTCGAGCAGGCGTTCCAGGCGGCGGAGGCATTCGGCCGCTTCCAGCAGCAGCTTGCCAGCTTGCCCGCGCCGCGCCTCCACGAGACCATCCCCGACTTTCACCACACGCCCAAGCGCTTTGCGGCGTTGCAGCAGGCGATCGCCGCCGACGTGAAGGGCCGCGCCGCGCTCGCGAGACCGGAAATCCAATTTGCTTTGGCGCGCCAATCCATCACCGGCGTACTACTCGAAGCCAATCTGCCCGAGCGCATCACCCACAACGACACCAAGTTCAACAACGTGCTGCTCGACGATGCGACCGGCGAGAGCCTCTGCGTCGTTGACCTCGACACCGTGATGCCCGGCCTCGCGCTCTACGACTTTGGCGACATGGTGCGCACCACCACCAGCCCCGCCGCCGAAGACGAGCAGGACCTGAGCAAGGTCACCATGCAGTTCCCGCTGTTTGAAGCGCTGGTGCGCGGTTATCTCGACTCAGCCGGCACATTCCTTACCGCAGCGGAACGGCAGTTTCTCGCCTTTTCAGGCAAGCTCATCACCTTCGAGGTCGGCATTCGCTTCCTTGCCGACTATCTCAACGGCGATACTTACTTCAAAATCGATCGCGAAGGCCACAACCTAGATCGCTGCCGCACGCAATTCAAGCTGGTGGAGTCAATCGAGCTGCAGGAAGACAAGATGAACCGGCTGGTTGAGTCGATCGCGGGCTAGAGCGAATTCGACAACAACCCAAGAACGGTGCAACAATTCGGCTCAAATGACCTACGAGCATTGGCTTGCGACGACGGCAACGATCAGCATTTGCGACTGGGAAGATCCTCCATCGCAGACTCCAGGCAGCCTGTTCGTGGGCCACTTCACTGCTTCCTTTTCCTATGCGATTGATGGCAATCACTACCGCGGCAAATTCCATTCCTCACACGCATGGGAAAAAGAGACAGAAGTTGGAATCCTGTATAACCCTGAAAACCCCGTCGAGACCTGCGTTTGCGATGAGGATGAATCTCAGTTAGTACCGGTTCTGGAGTGCGCTCTCGAATTGCTCGTCGGATTGCTGTCGTAAAGCCCGAAGCCATTGCCTAATTGGCTCTAAGCTGCCGCCTTATTGCGTCACCGTCGATGGAAACTTGGGCAGTCTCGGCGTCAGCCGGCGCACCAGAAATTCCTGAAACAGATTCTGCACCGCACCCTCGGCCGTGCCGATGAGCGCGTTGGCAAACGTCACCTGCACACCGCTGCGGTTGCTCGCAGGATAGTAGAGGTCCGAGATGCCTCCGGCCGCGATTCCGCCCAGAATCGAGGAGTAATTCGCCTGCCAGCGTCCGTTGTCGCCCTTGCAGATGACCGAATTGGCGATGGCGTACATGGCGCGCGACGCAATGGAGCCCGCTCCCTTGTAGAAGTAGCGCGGATCCTGCTTGAAGAGCGACGGCAGTATCGCGCCGCCGATGAAGGTGTCGGAAAGGCCGTCGGCATAATTTGCGCCGAAGCGCTTGCCGTATCCCTGCGCGCCCTGGCCGTACCCGGCAAAAGTATTGCTGGCCTGCTCCATGCCCGCAATCGTGCCCGTCATCGCCCACGTCACGGGATCGATGGATGTCTTCCAGGCCAACTGGTATTTTTGCCGCGTGGTCAGCGGCTCTGGATGAGAATCGTAACTCACGTAGTAATTGGGAAAGACGCCCAGCACGCGCTGCTTCTCTTCAATATTCAGTTGCTCCTGCGCGATCTCCACCTGCGAATCGGACGACACGCGCACTTCGTTTGTCGCCGCAGCCACCGGCAAGGCGATGGTGTGCACGTCGAAGTCCTCGCCCGCGTGCAGCACGCCGGAGACGGATTGCGTCACGAATCCATGCGCAGAGACCGTCAGCTTGAATGTTCCCGGAGGCAGATTGGCAAAGCTGAATGCGCCGTTGTTGTCGGTTTGCGCGGTTGCCGACGGCGCGGCGCCATTGCCGCTCATCTCCAGCACCACGCGCGCTCCCTCGTACACGGCCCCCTCGGTGCTGGTCACCACGCCGTGCAGGCCGGCCTTCGCGGGCGATGTCGAATTGGGATCCGGCGTCGCGCCCCCCTGCGCAGCCGCGCATGCCGCCGCTCCGGCCAGCGCCGCATATACCAGCAAGCGGGCACAGAGAGAACCCGGTCGGGGCGCGCTTTGAGGCGCGTAGCGCGGTTGTACCTGAGGTGCAGCCAGATTGGCCCCTATCCCGAAGTCCAAATGATTCGAGCATGATGGAGGCTTCGGCGAGAATGTTCTTTAAATTAGACGGCGGACTCGCCAGCGTGACGAGGGAGCCCCGGGGAAAACTGTGACCTCTAGTCTATCGAAGCCCCCCAAATATGCGTTCGTGACGCGGGAAACCCTTTAAAAACCCCAATTCTTCCGCTCCAGCCCGACGGAAGCGGGAGTCGACAATGCTCACTCCGGCCGTCCCGTGTAGTGCTCCACGTGGTGCACTTCGGAGTGATCTTCCAGCGACTCCAGATGCGTGATCACCTCCGCGGGCATCTCCAAATCCTGCGCCAGCCGCTCTTCCACTACCGTCGCCAGCCGGTGCGCGTCGCCCAGCTTCATGCTGTCGGGAAACAGCAGATGCACCTCGATGATTTGCCGGTACCCCGTGGCGCGGAAGCGCACGCCGTGATACTCCACGCCAATTTCCCCGCAGAGCGCGTCGAGCCGCGCGCGAATCAGGTGCCCGACCCTGGGATCGGAGTAATCGAGCAGGCCCTTCATCGCGCGACCCAGCAATCGGCCGCCCGTCCACAGAATGTTCGCCGCTACGCAATACGCGATGAGTGGATCGAAGGGCTTCCATCCTGTTGTCATCACCAAACCCAGGCCCGCGACCACGCCAAAGCTGGTCCAACTGTCGGTGAGCACGTGCTTCCCATCGGCTTCCAGAATCAGCGAGTGATTGCGCTTGCCCATGCGCAGCAGATACAACCCCAAAATTGCGTTCAGCACGCCCGCGGCGACAATCAAAAGTACGCCGCCGCCTAGGTTTTCCAGAGCCAGGCCGTGCCGCCACTTTTCCGTCGTCGTGTAAAGGATGCTTCCCGCGGCAAGCACGATCATTGCGCCTTCAAAGCCCGCGGAAAAGAACGTGATTCTCTCGAATCCGTAGCGGAACTGCGGAATGGCCGGCCGGCTGCTCAGCCACAAGCTGAACACGGCGAAGATCACCACCACCACATGCACTACCGACTCCGCCGCGTCAGAGAAGATCGCCGACGACCCTGTGAGCAGGTAGGCCGTCATCTTCCCGGTCAGCATCAGCACGCCCACAACCAGCGAAAGCCGCATGGCGAGCTGCGCCTCGCGATGCTGCTGCTGGCGCTTGTCGTGCGCGTTCTGTTCCGGCGAGGGCGTCATACCGATGCTTTCGCTTGCGGACGTTGGGATCTTGCACACAGTCTACGCGCAGTCGCGTAAAGAATCTGTCGCGCACAGAAGAATCTCGGGCCGCTCACTGCCGTCCGCTCTGCGCCCTACTCCGGCTGCCCCTGAATCTCCGACCCAGAAATCTGCGGCGACGAGTGCTTCATCCGTCCCAGATCGACGCCAAACTTCGGATCCTCGCGCGTGCCATTCACGTGGATGGGAACCTCGGTTCCTGCTCCGTCTTTCCTGAAGTAGCGGTCGGCCGGCTTCAGCAGCTCGCCCTTCCATCCGCCCACCATCTCGGAAACCGTTGCCTGTGTTTTGGCCGTCCCCGTAAAATTCAGCACTCCATCCTGGACGCCATACGTGCCCTTCAGGTCGATCTCCGCGCCCGGCACCGTGTACTTGAGATCGGGAAGCGCAATCACCGCGTCCGCCATGGTGAAATCGCTAACGATCGCCGAGCGCACTTCCGCGCCCTCGCCGCTCTTCGCTTCTCTGGGCCGGCCCTGGCCGCGCAAACTTAGTTCGCCCACGTCGTTCTGGATCTTTACGCTGGTGAATTGCGCATCCTCGAGCGTAAAGCTACCGCTCAGCTTCAGCTTCTCGTCCACGGGCGCAGTGCCTGGCGGAATTTCGAGCGTCGTTTTCAGCGCCAGCGCGCCGGTCAGCAGCGGCGTCCCGTTCTTGCTCGTCAGGCGCAGAAAATCCTCCATCCGCCCGCCGTTCACCGTCACGTTCAGCGTGATCTCGTGTCCGCCCGGGATCTCGGTTCCGTTGCTCGCGGTTCCCGGTGGCACGCGCACCACCTTGCCCTCGGCGGTAAAGTGCGATTGCCCCAGCGTGGCATTCACCGGCTGCAGCAGGGTATCGCCATTCGTCCCATCCACGTGCGCATGGAACACAGTGTGCAGAGGAACCGCCGTGCCGAATTTCGTCAGCCGAAAATCCGGCGTGTCGGTCTGCCCATCCACCACCAGGTCGCGCAGCACGCCTGCATATTTACCGGTAGATTGCAAAATTCCCGCGATGCCTTTGAAATCGCCCAGGTCCGCGTGTTCGAACTGGTAACTGCCGTTGAGCGGCGTCTCGCCCGGATCGTCCACCACCCACGGCCCCATGTTGCCTGTTGTCGCAATCGTGCCCTTCGGCCGCGGATTGGTCAGATTCGCGTCGAACTGCATGGTTCCGCCCACGATCATGCTGCTCAGTTTGATCTGGGCAATGTCGAACTCGAGCGGCAGCTTACCCGGTTTGTCGGTTTCGAGCGTCAGGCGCGCCTCATCGCAGGAGATGCTTTCCACTTCGAAGCGCAGAAACGCGGAGCTGTGCTGTTCCGTGACGGGCCTGTGCGTAAAGTGCGTCTTCGGGGGCACGTCCACGTCCAGCCCCTTCAACTCCACCACGGAGATCTTCACCGGCTCGCCCAGCTTGTAGCGCAGTGGCGCGTGAAACCGGAACTCGGCAATCTGGATGATCGGCCGGCTGGGCTGGCCCGCCGCATTCGCTCCCGGAACCTTGACCCCCTCCACCTGCGCCGGCGGCCAGATGCGCAATCCCTTGCCCTCGGCCCACAGCCCATCCACCAGCGACATATGAAAGCTGTCCAGCTCCACGCGCGCATGAAAATGCTCCTCCAGCCGATTCACAATCGCGGCCCGCATCATGGGCTCGGCCTGGTGCAATGCAATGGAAATCGCGATGCCCAGCGCAATCAACACGAGCAACAGCACGCTCCCTCCCCACTTGAGAGCCCGATGCCTGCGCCAGAATCCCGCTCGTTTCGCTGTCACGGTACCCACCAGCCTGCGTTTATTTTCGCAGGCGTCCTCCCCTCGAAAGATCAACCCTGCTCCGTTGGACGCGTGATGTTGCCGGGAAAGTGACAAGCGGAGTCAGCGGGGTAGCCGTTCCGCAATCCCGTAGCCCCGAAGTACCGTAGTCCCGCAGTTCCATGGCCCCGCGTTTTCAACTCCCATCCCCGCCACCGCCGCTCACCCACCACGACGAGCTGAAAGCTAAGAGCTAAAAGCTGAAAGCTGCTTCTCCGCTCCCTTGCTCCCTCGCTCCCTGTCCTTTAGACTTCAAGTCACGGATGCAAGTCCTCATTGAGAACCTCGTAAAGCTCCAGTCCATCGATCTCGACCGTGCGCGCCTCAACCAGGAGCTGCGCGCACTGCCCGCGGAGATCGCCCAGTCGCAGGCCCGGCTCGCCGCCGCGCAGCGCCAATCGGCCGACACTTCGGCCGCGCTCAGCCGCGAAGAGACGCTGCGCACTCGCCTTGAGCGCGAGATCGACGGGCACCGCAAGAAGGCTGCGAAATTTCGCGCCCAGCTCGACGACGTCACCACGCCCGAGCAGGCCGCGGCCATGGAGCACGAGATCCAGTTCGAAACCGCCGAAGCCGAGCGCCTGGAAAACGAGGAGTACACGAGCCTCGAGCGCACCGAAACGCAGGAGGCCGCGCTGGCCCAGTCCCGCGCCCAGGTGGAGTTGCTTGCCGCCGAGGTGGAAGGCGTCCGCGCCCGCGTAGCCGCGCGCCAGCAGGAGCTTTTCGCCGAGCTAGCCTCTCTCGAAGCCGCTCGAGACGCCGTCCGCGCGGCTCTCGAACCCGACTGGCTCGCCCGCTTCGATCGCATCGCCGCCTCCCGCGGCACCGGCATCGCTCTCGCCGAAAACCAGCAGTGCACCGGCTGCCGCATGGGCGTGCGCCCGCAAGTCTGGAACCAGCTCCGCGAGGGCGAGCTGCTCAGTTGCGACAGTTGCAACCGCCTGCTCTATTGGGATCCGGCGTTGGCGCCCGCACCCAAAGCGCCGCGGCCCGAAGTGCCTTCTGGCGAAGGCCGCGCCCCGCGCAAACCCCACCAGGCCGGCGCATAACCCCCTTCAAGTTTTTTGGGCGCGGAGGTCAACTTTCCCCACTGCGCAGAGTCTAATTCGCCAGCCGAAAGCCACAGGAAATCCTTCGCCGGCGCCTCGCGCAATCCGCGAGGGCCGCATTCCGGGGCGATGTAGTATTGGGGTGGGGCTGGCAAGCGTTCCTCGGGCCTTCGCGAAAGGCTCGTGCGAATGTGAGGCAAATCACCTTCGCAAAGTCATTCCACATCGTCAGGGAGGCCCCCATGCATAAGCGTCTTTCAGTCGCCCTTCTCTGCTCCGCGCTGTTGAGTGTGCTGGTCAGTTGCGGTACGGTCTCAGCTCCCGTCAATTCCATCCCGGCCAGTGTCTCGGCTCCTGTCACGTTGACCATGACCGACGACCCGCCTTCCGGAGTCTCAGTCCTGTCTTTCCAGGTTAGCCTGACCGGCGCCACGCTCTCGCCCGCGAACGGCACAGGATCTACGGTTTCACTCGTCGGAAACCCGATCCAGATTGATGTAACTCAGCTCCAGGCGCTATCGGCGTTTTTGGCCAACGAAAACGTGCCGGCTGGAACCTACAGCAGCCTGAGCCTCACCTTCGCCAATCCCCAGCTTGTCATCTTCAATACCTTCGACACGGCTTTGGGCAGTTCCTGCGCGGTGGGCTCCATCTGCACCCTCACGCCTGCCATCGGCAATTCAGCAACGGTCAGCTTCACTTCCGCTCCATTCCCGCTCGCGGTTTCAGGCAGCACCCCGCTTGGCCTGCTGATCGATTTTCATCTGAACACCGTCATCCAGTCCGACCTCTCTGTGAACCTTGGGGCAGCGAACGGCATTTCGCTTTCGCAGGTCCCGGCGGCGGCAGCCGGGCAGGCGCCTCCGTTCGGCCTCGTGACAGGAACGATCCTGAGCATGAACGCAAGCCAGAACCAGTTCACCATGCAGACGGCATGGGGCAAGACCTTGACCGTGGACGTGAACAGCAGCACGCAGCTCGTCGATTGGCCGCCCTGCGCTTCGCCGGGCGCGTTGTCCTGCCTCACCGCCGGCTCGGCCGTCCAGGTGCAGGTTGCCGCCGTCAACAGCGACGGTAGCCTTTTGGCGGCAAGCGTCAAGTGGCTGCTGGTGAATCAAGCGCAGAGCGTGCTGGGGACGGTGGTCGGGATCGTCCCGCTTAAACTCCTTTTGCTTGCCAGTCCTCCTGGCGCCGCAGCGGGCACCACCCCGCAGCAGGGCACGATGGCTACTGTCACTCTGGACAAAGGCGCCGCGTTTGCCGTGGATGCCAACGGCTTTACCATCCCCTTAGGAATGGTGTTTTCTGGTTTTCAGAACCTGACCTTCGGTCAGGAGCTTCAGGTCGAGGTAGACTCCGGATCATGGTCGTGCGCGCCCGCTAACCCGGCGCCCGGACCTCCTCCGAGCTGCACCTTCTCGACCAATAGCGTGCAACTGGAGCCGAGCCAGTTGACGGGCACTGTCTCAGCCATCGGCGCGCCGGACTTTACCCTGACCTACGCCGCATACCCGGCATGTATATCTTCTCCCGGTGTCAGCGCCTGCCCGACAGTCGTGGCGTTGGTCCAAATACCGGTGGACACCACCTCGCAAACGGTTTATCAAGGCTTCAATCCGGACAGTTTCTCCGGGTTGGCCAACAACGATGTCGTCTCTGTCAGTGGTTGGATCTTCGAGGGCGACAACGGATTGCTCGACCCTGCGATGACTCAGCCCGTGGTCCTGCCGCAGGACATCCAGCTGCACCCCGGCGGGACCATCTAATCAGGCGCGCGCCGGCCGCACCCCGCGCAAACCGCGCCAGGCCGGCGCGTAACCGGGGGCCTAACTGCTGCACAAGGGGTGCCCGTGCTCACGCGCCGCCGCTTTCTCGCTCAATCCGCCGCCAGCGCGTTGGCGCTACCACTTCTCCCGTCCGAAACCCAAAACCGCGGAGCGGTTGACTCCCACGTCCACGTCTTCGAGCGCAACCCGCGCTTTCCCTTCGCGCCCGGCGCTCACCCTCCCTCCGAAGACGCGCCGCCAGAGGAGCTCATCACGCTGATGCGCGCCAACGGCGTTGCCCGCACCGTCATCATCCAGGTGATTCACTACAAATGGGACAACAGCTTCCTTCTGAGCGTCCTCAAGCGTTTTCCCGCGCTCTTCCACGGCGTTTGCCGCGTGAATCCCGAGGACCCCGCCGCGCCCGACGAGCTCAGCCGCCTTACTGAGGAGGGATTTCGCGGCGTTCGTCTCAGTCCCGCGGCCGATGCCTCCGGCGACTGGATTCGCGGCGCTCTCATGCCGCCGCTCTGGCGCAGATGCAGCGCACTCAAAGTTCCCATGACGATCCTCGCGCCCGCCACGCGACTCCCCGACCTGATTCCGCTCATCGAAGCCAACCCCGAGCTCACCGTGGTCATCGATCACATGGCCGATTGCCCGCTCGATCGCCCCGATCTGCTCGAACACCTGCTCAACCTCGCGCGCTACCCGCGCGTCTTCGTCAAAATCTCCGACATGTGGTCGCTCTCAAAGCAGCCTTACCCCTACGCCGACGCGCAGGACCAGGTGAAGCGCCTCCTCGAGCGCTTCAGTGCGCAGCGCCTGATGTGGGCGACGAACTGGCCCGTCTCTCTCGCGCAACTGTCCTACGCAAAAATCGTCGCGCTCTACCGCGACCACATGAGTTTTCTCACTCCGGAAGAACACGAAGCCATCCTGAGCGGAACCGCGCAACGTGTCTGGCCCTTCGGACTCTGATCCCTCTCGCGTGGAACCGGGATCAAAAGCTGTCGCGGTACCTGCGAAGATAAAAGAACCGATGCGCCTCCCGCGTCTCCAGCTTTTCGAGCTCGAAGATCTCGCGTGGTTTCCGCCGACCATCCGTGACCTTGCGACGGACTACCTGCATTTCATGGAGGAGCATTTTGCGCTGCACGCGCCGGTCGTGCCGCTGCTTCGGGAGCAGATTGAGAAATTGAAGGCGACACAAATCGTCGATCTTTGCTCCGGCGGGGGCGGGCCCGCTCGCGCGATCTATGAATCCCTGCTCGCCGCGGGCTTCAAGGTTCGCATCATCTTGACTGACAAGTTCCCGAACGTCGCAGCCTTTTCCCGCCTTGCCGCGCTCTACCCCGAGGGCATTTCTTTCCGGCTCGACGCGGTTGACGCCTCGAATGCGCCCCGCGAACTCACCGGACTGCGCACGGTCTTCAATGCATTCCACCACTTCGATCCGCTGGCGGCGCGCGCCGTGCTCGAATCCGCGGTCGGGGCACGGCAACCCATCGGAATCTACGAAATTCCCGAGCGCAGTCTCATCATGATGGTTCCATTTCTGTTTACTCCCCTCTATATCGCGCTGGCCACGCCCTTCATTCGACCGTTTCTCTGGAAGCGCCTTTTCTTCACCTACGTAATCCCGCTGATCCCGCTCACCTGCTGGTGGGACGGCCTGATTTCGGCGTGGCGCGCATACACGGCTGCGGAGCTGTTGGAATTAACGCGCGGTCTTGAGGCATACGATTGGAGCGCCGGCCAGGTGAAGATTGGCAGATGGCTCGGCCATGTCACCTATCTCCAGGGCCTACCGCGCGCCACGGCCACGTAGCATCCGATGCCGCAAGTGTGGGCGGACACGAGCCCGCGCTCATCCTGCTACCCTTTTCATAGGGAACCCGGTCCACCCCGAAGCGTACGAACGAGCTGACCACTGACAACTGATCACTGACCACTGTTTTCGAGGAGCCCTGTGCAGCGCATCTGTGTCGATATGGACGAGGTGATGGCCGACACCCTCGCCGAGCACATCCGCCGCTACAACCAGACCTTCGACGAGGACGTAACGCCGGAAGATCTCACCGGCAAAGGCCTTTGGGAGGTCACGCCGCTCGACCGGCAGGCGCAGTTGCGCGCCTTTCTCGATGCCGAAGATTTTTTTGAAGACCTTCCCCTCATGCCCGACGCGCAAGCGGTGCTCAAAGACCTCTCCACGCGCTTTGAAATCTACATCGCCACGCAGGCCATGGCCGTGCCCAACTCGCTGGGTCCCAAATACCGTTGGCTGCAGCGCCATTTTCCCTTCATCCCGCCCACGCACTACGTCTTCTGCGGCGACAAGTCGATCCTTCGCGCCGGCTTCCTCATCGACGACCAGCCCAGAAATCTGTTGCGCTTCGAGGGCCAGGGCCTGCTCTATTCCGCGCCGCACAACCTCACCGCAACCGGCTTCATCCGCGTGAACAACTGGCGCGAAGTGGCCGAATACTTTGCCGCCCTTCCCGATTGATTCCGCAGCCGTTCCAGGACGCGCCTCCAGACCCGTTTCAAGGGGCAAAAATTGCCTGGTGATGTGACACAAATTAGTGTCGAAAATGTACCGTTGGACTAACTATCCTTGGCGTGCAGATGGGGTACGATGGGATGCGTACTGGGAGGCTTGAACCGCTGCGGCTCCAGCCTTACGATTTGCTGCACGGTTTCCCTGGCAAGCTCCAGGGGTCTGTCTCCTGGTTGAACTTGGGTGCTCGGCCGTACAAATGGAGACGCTGCTCCGATGCAGAGCGAAAAAGGATCCGCGAGCAATGGGGAAACCAAGCGTGACTCGACTACGAGCGCAAAGCAGCTTGGGCTGCGGGCGGCGATTCTCAGCGCGGGTGTCTTAGCAGCTTATCTCGTGCTCGCACAGTTTGTGTTCGCTCACCTTCCGGCCGGGCCGGCAGTGCTTATCTCCCTCGCTTTGGTTCTTGCGCTCGCGTGGCTGGTGTATGTTTTCTTGCGCCGATATGAAGCCGCGGCACAGGCCCAGAGCGCACAGCATCTTGCGGACCAGAGAGAACTGGAAATCCTGCGCTCGGTCATCGACAGCATTCCCGATCACATATACATCAAGGACACGGAAAGCCGCCTCCTGCTGGCCAACAAGAAGCAGCGGAAGAATCTGACGGGATCGCCCGATGGAGACGTGATCGGGCACGACGACTTCTCTTTCTTTCCCAAAGAAAAGGCCGAGGAGTTCTTCAAGGACGAACAGGCGATCATGCGCAGCGGGGAGCCGTTGATCAACAAGCAGGAAATTGTGCAGAACCGCGGCGAGAATGCGCGTTGGACGCTCACAAGCAAGGTTCCCTTCCTCGATGAGAATGGCCGCCTGCTCGGCATTATTGGCATTGGCCGCGACATTACGGTCCTCAAGCAACAGGAATCGGAACTCCGCATGCTCCGCACGGTGATTGATAGCCTGCCCGATTTGATTTACATCAAGGACACGGAAAGCCGCTTCGTGCTGGCCAACCAGGCGATACGGGCCTATATGACGGGCTCACCCGACGGCACCTTGCTCGGACGCGACGATTTTTCCTTCTATCCCGAGGAGATGGCTCGAGGTTTCCGCGACGACGAGCAAACGGTCATGCGCACCGGAGAGCAGTTGGTCAGCCAGGCCGAACGCGTGCAGGACAAAGAAGGGGGGAACCGCTGGCTCCTGTCGACGAAAGTGCCCTTCCGCGATGAGGTTGGCGGCACCATCGGCATTATCGGCATCGGTCGCGATATCACGGCTCAAAAACAGAGCGAAGCGGAGACGATCAAGGCGCGCATCCAGGCCGAGGCGGCCAGCCGGACAAAAAGCGAGTTCCTGGCGAACATGAGCCACGAAATCCGCACCCCGCTCAATGGCGTCATCGGCATGACCGATCTGGCGCTCGACACTGAGCTGACTCCCGAGCAGCGCGACTATCTTGAGACGGTGAAACTTTCCGCAGATTCTCTGCTCAACGTGATCAACGACATCCTCGACTTTTCCAAGATCGAGGCCGGCAAGATCGACCTGGAGTCAATCGATTTCGACGCCAGGGAGTGTATCGAGGTCACGTTGAGGACGCTTGTTCTTCGCGCTGAAGAAAAGGAGCTGGAACTGCTCTGCGACATCGCTCCGGAGCTGCCTACGATTCTCCGTGGCGACCCCACGCGCCTGCGCCAAATCCTCTTCAATCTGGTGGGCAACGCCATTAAGTTCACCGCAGAAGGCCAGGTGGTGTTGACAGCGGAGGTGGAACGGCAGGAGAACGGGAACTGCATCCTCCATTTCACTGTCGCCGACACGGGCATCGGGATCCCCAAAGACAAGCAAGCGCTGATCTTCGACGCCTTCGCCCAGGCCGACACTTCCACCACCCGCGAGTTCGGCGGGACAGGGCTTGGCCTCACCATCACCTCGCAGTTGGTTGGCATGATGGGCGGAAAAATCTGGGTGAATAGCGAACCCGGCAAAGGCAGCGAGTTTCACTTCACGGCCCGGGTAGGCATGGGAGGCACCCTTGCTTCGCGGTTACCTGTCGGCTTGCCAGAAGGGATGCTGCACGGGGCCAGTGTGCTCGTGGTAGACGACAATCAGACCAACCGCCGCATCCTCGATCGTCTGCTGACCCGCTGGGGCATGCGAGTTGTCTGCGTGGAGAGTGGACAGAGTGCGCTCGTGGAACTCAACACCGCACGTGCGTTGGGCAGTCCTTATCGATTGATATTGACCGATATGCACATGCCCAACATGGACGGGTTCAGCTTGGCGGAACAGATTCGGGATACGCCAGACCTGGCCGCAGCCACCATTATGATGCTGAGTTCTACCGGTCGTAGCGGAGATATGGCGCGATGCCAGAAACTTGGCCTCTCTGCATTCCTCACCAAACCGGTTCGCCAGAATGAGCTACGCGATGCCATCGCCCGCGCGTTGGATAGGCGGCAGCCACAGCATGACACAGCGACAGCGCCCGCGGTCGGCGTGGAACGGCGCGCTGCTGTTCCTGGAACTGCTCTGGAAATATTGCTGGCGGAAGACAACGTGGTCAACCAGCGACTGGCCACACGAATGCTTCAGAAGCGCGGACATCGGGTCACGGTGGCAAACAAT
Source organism: Occallatibacter sp. (assembly GCA_050011915.1). Lineage (GTDB taxonomy): Bacteria > Acidobacteriota > Terriglobia > Terriglobales > Acidobacteriaceae > Telmatobacter. The sequence continues at coordinate 26,646 of JBEKIE010000019.1, read as the reverse complement.
GGCCAGGAGGCGGTCGAATTGCTTGAGCGCTCCAGCTACGACTTGGTGCTGATGGATGTGCAGATGCCGTTGCTCGACGGAATTGCGGCCACCACGCTGATTCGCGAGCGCGAGAAAGAATCCGGAATCCACCAGCCCATCGTGGCGCTCACTGCGTATGCTGTGAAAGGCGACCAGGAGCGGTGTTTGACGGCGGGCATGGACGGCTACCTGGCCAAGCCGATTCGCCCCGAGGAGCTGGATGCCTTGCTCCAGACCTATTGGTCGAAACGATCTGAAGCTCAGGATTCCTCCGTCCCCCTTCAGCCGTAGCAACGAACGAGGTGCGGCCATAACGAACTCAGAGCACGCATCGATCGAACAATACGTGGATATGCCTGACCTGTTGGCCCGTGTCGACAATGACAGCGAGCTGCTGACGGAGCTGCTCGCGCTGTTTCAGGAGGACTTTCCGAGGCTCCGGGATGCCCTGCACAACGCGGTCCACGCTGGCGATCCGCTCCCGGTGGAGAAGGCTGCGCACGCGCTGAAAGGCATGCTGGCCAACCTGTCGATCAAACATGGAGCCGTGCTGGCCGCCCATGTCGAGGCGGCGGCGCGCGCCGGAGATAAGCGCGAAATCCAGCAGGCCATGGCTGCCTTCGAGGGCGAAGAAACAGGGTTACTGGCGGCCGTGGATCGATTCATGGCGGGTGGGAAACCATGAAGATCTTGATCGCCGATGACGAAGCGGTCTCGCTCCGCATGCTCGAAAGGACTCTCGAGCGCGCAGGATACGAAGTCACCGCTGTCAGCAATGGCCGTGAGGCGGCAGAGGTACTGTGCCGTCCGGATGGTCCGCGCCTCGCGCTCCTTGACTGGGTCATGCCTCAACTCGATGGGCCGGCCGTCTGTCGCACGGTACGCCGCAAGCGCAGCCAAAGGCATGTCTATCTCGTGCTTCTCACCTCAAAAAGCTCCAAAGAGGACATCGTAGAAGGCCTGGAGTCCGGCGCCGACGACTACCTCATCAAACCCTTCGATCCCGGAGAACTGAATGCCCGCCTGCATACTGGCATGCGCATTCTCGAACTCGAAGACAACCTGCTTGAGGCGCGCGAAGATATGCGCTATAAAGCTACCCACGACTCGCTCACATCGCTTCTCAATCGTGGGACAATTCTCGAACTGCTGACCGGCGAGTTGAACCGCAAGCAGCGCGATCAACATTCCATCAGCATCGTGCTCGGCGACCTTGACCACTTCAAGCTGGTGAACGACACCTATGGGCACATCCTGGGCGACGAAGTGCTTCGCGAGGTTGCGCGGCGGATGCTCGGATCGGTCCGCTCCTACGACTTTGTCGGACGCTACGGCGGCGAGGAGTTCCTCGTGGTTCTGAACAACTGCTGCGCGGTGGAAACGGCGGCGGATCGGGCCGAGGAGATTCGCAGAGCCATCGGAGACTCCCCCATCCGCACCACGCAGGGACTCATTCCCATTACCATGAGCTTGGGCGTTTCTGTCAGCCGTCCTTCCGATACACTGCCCCTCGAAGACGTTCTATGCGAGGCAGACGACGCGCTTTATGCCGCCAAATCCGCGGGGCGCAACTGCTGCCGCCTGGGCAGCGCCGGCCGCGCGTGATTCTGCCGGCATCCTCTCCATCAGCTGAACCCGCTCCCAGCCAGATCGAAGCCAAGTCGATAGTAAACGGGATAAAATAGGGAATTGCTGGATTCTTCCTCCAAGTTCCCTATCTCGCGTCGTCGTTTTCTCGCTGCAGGCGCGTGCGCCGCGGGCGGTCTCGCGCTCTATTCCGGCGAAATCGAGCGCCATTTCATCGAAATCTCGCCGAGCGACGTCTTTCTGCCCGGTCTCCCCCGGGCCTTTGACGGTTTCCGCATCGCGCAAATCAGCGACATCCATCTGGACGAATTCACTGAGCCGATCTTTGTCCGTGACGCCGTCAACCGTGTTAACAGCCTCAATCCCGATGCGGTGTTCATCACCGGCGACTTCGTCACGAGTGGGCTCGCGCCGGAAAAATTCGCCATCGGCGCCGCGTGGCAATGCGCCGGTCTCCTCGACGGGCTCACCTGTCGCCAGCGCTACGCGGTATTGGGCAACCACGACGTCATGGTTGGGCCCAGACAGATTATCGAAGCGCTTGCCGACCACGGCATCACGGTGCTCAGAAACGCCCACCTGCCGCTCGAGCGCTCAACGGGGAGAATCTGGCTCGCGGGGCTCGACGATCCCCTGCAGGGCGCCCCGCTTCCTGAAGTTGCCATCCCCGAAAGCATCCGCAACATTCCGCACGAGCCGATTGTTCTCATGTGCCACGCACCCGACTACGCGGATAAACTGCTCATCCACCCTGCGGGCCCGGCCGTCGCGCTCATGCTCTGCGGCCACACGCACGGCGGCCAGATTCGCCTGCCTTGGATCGGCGCGATGGTTCTTCCCGAAATGGGCCGCAAGTATATTGAGGGGTGGTTCCGCCTGAATCAATTGCAGCTACACGTCAATCGCGGCATCGGCACTGTGGGCCTTCCCTTCCGGTTTGACTGCCCGCCGGAGATCTCGCTGCTCACACTGCGCTCCGCTTAGGGCTCGGACCGCAAATCGGTACCGCCGGTTTAGGGGCCGGCGGTACCTAAATCACGCTCCCGCGATTGTCATTCCATCGATGCGCAGCGTCGGCGCCGCCACCGATGCGCGAAAAACCAGGTCGTTGCCGATGGCCGTCACGTTGCGCAGCATCTCGGCCAGGTTGCCGGCAATCGTTACCTCTTCCACGGCGTGCGTAAATTGGCCGTTTTCGATCCACAGGCCGGTCGCCCCGCGCGAGTAATCGCCCGTCACTACGTTCGTGCCGAATCCCATCAGGCTGGTGACGTAAAGCCCCGCCGTCACCTCGCCGATGATTTCCTCCGCCGAAAAATTGCCCGGCGTCAGATAGAGATTGCCGCAGCCCACGCCGGGCGCGCCGGCCAATCCCCGCGCAGCGTTATGTGTTGACTTCATGCCCAGCTTGCGCGCGGTGTAGGTGTTCAGCAGGTAATTGCGCAACACGCCGCTCTCCACCACCATGGTGCGCTGCGAAGGCAGGCCCTCGTCATCAAATGGCGAGGTTCCGAACCCTCCTACGCCCGTGGGCAGCAGCATCGTGTTGTCGTCAACAATGGTTAGGTGAGCCGCGCCAATTGTTTCGCCCAGTTTTCCCGCCAGAAACGACGCGCCGCGCCAGATGGCGTCGCCCGATGCGGCCTCGAAGATGGAGCCGATCAGTGTCCGCGCCGTCTCCGGCGCAAAGACGATGGGGACGCATTGCGTCGGCACGCGCCGCGCGCCCAGCCGCCGCACGGTGCGCCTTGCTGCTTCGGCGCCGACCGCTTCAGGAGATTCAAGATCGCTGAAACGCCGCGCGCTCGACCACCAGCCGTCACGCTGCATTCTGCCGTCAGCGTCTTTGGCCAGCGGCGCAGCCGCCACGCCCGCATAGCTGGTGCGGTAGCTGCCCACAAAGCCACGCGAGTTAGCCAGCGCCTTGCGGCCGGTTGCGGCGTCAAAGCTGCCACCGTCGGAGTTCGTGATGCGTGGATCCGCGGCCAGCGCCGCAGCTTCAGCCCGGCGCGCCCATTCGATCCGTTCCGCGCTCGGGAGCGAGTACACATCGTCGTAGTAAAGTTGCAAATCGCGCGCGACAGCGCCAAACTCGCCCGTCTCCGGCATGCCCGCGAAAGCATCCGCCTCCGTTACCGCGGCCAGTGCCATTGCGCCTTGCACAAGCTGCCGAATCCCCTCTGCCGTCAAATCACTTGTAGACGCCGATCCGGAACGCTGACCCAGAAACACCCTCAATCCCAGCCCGCGCGATCCCGATTCCTTCAGCGTCTCCACCTCGCCCATGCGCACGTTCACGCTGAACTCGTCGCCCTCGCGCGCTACGGCCTCGGCGTCCGTCGCGCCCGCCTTCATGGCCAGCGCAACCACGTCAGCCGTCAGAGATTCCAGATCGAGTGCAGTTTCGTTGGGCAGGGGAGCAGTTTCGTGCATGTCCTCAAGCTATCAAACGCGGCGGGATGCGCGGATTACTGCCGCAATATGTTCCTTTTCGCACAGACAACCTTACTCCAGTGAATAACACTGGCGACTACGGTATCCCCTCTTGCAGCAACTCGAAAAGCGAGTAGCCAGAGGACCCAATCCGCAATAAGCGGAATCTCAAAAAAGAAAAAAGGAAGGCTGTAATGACTCCCGTGGCTGAAGTGCAAACGAATCCAAGTCCGGCTTCCGAATCCGGGAGTGTTTCTGGAGGGGCAGCCGTCGTGACGCCATCGGCAATATCGACGACAAGGGCCGGAACGGTCTTCAGCGCTACGCCGGGCCTGCCCCAACTCTTCCAATCAAACTTCGATTATCAATTGGCAAGAGGTATGTTAGCCGGCGCCTATGGAGATGGCGGAGCAGTCGGTGAGTCATATTCTACGGCGCGGCGGATCAAGGACAAAGATATAGAAAGCTGGACTGTTGAGTGGACCACCACCGCTGCGAGGGTGGAGGGCATAGCCGCTCAATGCCTTAGCGGTGGCCATATCGTGAGTGCTCGCGAGGCGTTCCTGCGCGCATCTGTGTATTGGAGAGCAGGCTTTTTCTACCTCGAAACCAAAGACCGACGTCAATCACAGATGTACCAGCGCCACCGTTCCTGCTTCAGGCAGGCGGCAAGACTGTTCGATCCTCAGATCGAGCCCGTCAGTATTCCCTACGAGAACGGCAAGACGTTGCCGGGTTATTTCATGCGCGCCGCCACAGACGGTCTTCCGCGCCCGACTGTGATGCTTCTTGGAGGAGGCGACTCCACCTGCGAGGAAATGTATGACTTTGGCGGTGGCGCCGCAGCGGTTCGCCGGGGCTACAACGCATTGCTGTGGGAGGGTCCGGGACAGGTGGGCGCATTCGCCGCGGACAAGACTCTGACGTATCGCCCGGACTATGAAGTACCCACACGATATGCTGTCGACTATGTTCTGTCCCGCACAGACGTTGACCCGAAGCGGTTGGCGCTCGCCGGAAATAGCATGGGAGGATACTTCGCCCCACGTGCTGTGGCTTACGAGAAGCGCATTACCGCTGTGATTGCAAATTCGTTGTTGCCGCTGTTTGCGCCCTGCATGCTGGCGATGCTGGGCCTCAAAGACGCGTCCGGCGAGGACCTAGAAAGCAAGGTGGACCTTTCCGATCCAATGAAGAAGTTTCTTGTGACCAACGTTCAGGAACGGTGCGGTATGGCTGGGAAGTCACTCGCCGCATTCCTGGATAACCTCAGCCATTACACTCTCGCCGGGCTTGAGGGGAAGATTACTTGCCCCTTCTTATCCGTTGGCGGTGAAGGCGAAGGAGCATCCGCGAACGCTATGGCGCACGAGTTCTTCGAAAAGCTGACCTGCCCGAAGACGGAACGTGTGGTGACTTCAGCGGAAGGCGGCGAGGCACACTGCAACATCAACGACCCGAGCCTGAAACACCAGATCGAGTTCGACTGGTTGGATGAGGTCTTCAAGATCGATCGCGTCCACGAGTACTTCGACATCGGGACCGTCAAGAGCCAGCTGGAAGCCGGCGACGGTCAAAACAGCACCGACCTCGTCGAGGCGTTTACGGCTGCATTCACCTCCGATGACGTCGAAAGCTTCCATAAGCTTATTGATCCAGACGGCGAATGGGTAATCATGGCCACCGGTGAAACATTCCGGGGGCTCGAACAAATCAAGCAATTGACGATGCGATCAGTAGCCGCACGAACGCACGGTGGAGGATTGGGGATCAAACCCACAAACATCTTCACGAATGCCGAGGGGACAAAACTCTGCTGGGAATACGTGCATTCGGCGGTCGTCACCGACAAATGGCCATCGTCAACCAATAGGCCTGTCCCGGGCACCATGATCCATGTGCCAATTGTCCTGATCGGAGAGATCCGCACAGGTAAGCTCGTCAAGGTTAGAGAGTACTTCGACCTGTTAACCGCTAGCGAGCCAGGCACTCCGCATAAGCTGTATAGTTAGATCCGGTCAATAACGGACTGGTCCGCTTAGAGCGCGGACCTCGGGGGCGCATTGCGCCGAAGGTCGCCCATGATCGCATCGAAGTCGCGCTGCCCATGAAGCTACGACTGCACTGCGCCAGCTTCAAACGGTTGTTTCAGCCGCGAGTCGCTTATTCAGCACAATTCCGGCCCAGATCACTGCGAGAATGATCGCTGCGAAGAGCAGCAGCCAGCCCCAGTATTGAATTGGATGGCGCAGAACACGGATAAAATGGCGGCCATAGTGATCGGCGATGATGGCGACGAGTGAGTAACGTGCACCCCGGCAAATGGCCACCACCGTCAGAAATTTCCCGGTGCGGTAATTCGAAGCGCCCGCCGCGGCGAAAAACAAGCTGGTTGGAAATGGAAAGGGTATTGCCGTTGAAGCCACAAGGGCACCCGTACCCGACTTCCGAAAAAAATGAAGCAGGCCATCCACCTTCTGATTTCCAAACTTGCTGTGCAGGTAAGCCGATCCGGCCCTTCTCGCGATTCTGAAGGTGAGCCAGGCTCCGATCACCGACCCCGCCGTTGCAACAGCGGCATACTCATACCACGGATTGGTTTGCCGGCCAGCAAGAATTGCCGTCAGAATGTCGGGACCGCCAAATGTCGGCAGTGGAGAGCTATCAATAATTGCGACAAAGAAAAGTCCCAATGCTCCCAGGTGGCCGAACATCGAAGTGATGCTATGCCCCCGAGGCCGCGTGACACCTTGAATCCATATGTTGAGCATGCTCGCACTATATCAACTCAAGCGTGTATCGTAACGGTGGATGATGGGCTGTCTGTGGAATGCGGGCTGCGCTGCTGCTCGGAGGGAGCGAAGCGGACCAGTGCGAAAGTTATCATGAACTGATAACCTAGAACAGTTATGCGGATGCACGATCCCGCCCTTGACGCGCTGCTTGACCTCCGCGGGGTGCTCCCATGAAGACACTGAGAGTCGGAATCGCCAGCTACAACGAGATGAAGGCCATGACCCTCGCTATCGCGCGCGGGCAGCGGAAGCTCGCGCCGCGGGATCCGCGCATCTGGTTTCCTTCCACGGAGTCGTTCGCCAGGGTGCTTTCGGCCGGCAACCGCGATCTGCTTCGCCTGATTGTCGAGAAAGCGCCTCGCTCGCTTGAAGAGCTTTCGGAACTCACCGGCCGCAAGAAGCCGAATCTTTCCCGCACGCTGAAGACCATGGCCAACTACGGTCTGGTCGGCCTGGAGCGCGGCCCCCGCGGACGCATTGCGCCGAAAGTTGCCCACGACCGCATCGAGCTCGCGCTGCCGCTCGTACGAAAAGATCGAGCCGCCTGATGAATGGAATAGGAGATTTCCATCGCAGGTATTTTTCGCTGCGATCCAAGGCAAAGCCAGGTTAGCGAAGGGAAGGCTTTTTACGCCGTCAGCCGTTCCAGCTGATCCGGCTTCACAATCGTCAGGCTGGTGCCTTTGATCGTGATCCACTGGTCGCGGCGGAACTGGTTCAGCAGCCGCGTCACGGTTTCGCGCGAGGTGCCCGCCATGTTGGCGATCTCCTCATGCGTCAGCGCCATGGTAAAGCGAAGTTCGGGCTTGCCGTTTGCCGCATCACGCCCCCAATCCAGGAGCAAGCGCGCCAGCCGCCCCGCCGCCGAGCCCGAAAGCGCCAGCCGCTTGGCGTCGTGAAACACCGTCATGTACTCGCCTGAAAGCGACTGCGCCGCGTGCATCGACGCAATGCCGTGCCGGCCCAGGAACTCGATGAACTCCTGTTTCCGCACCGTCTTCACCTGGCAGGGCTCGATGGCCTCGGCGGTCACCTCGTGCGGAACATTGGCCAGCACCGCGCTCAGTCCCATCACGTCGCCCGGCCCGGCGATCTTCAGGATCATGGTCTTGCCGTCGCGCGAGGTTGAGGAGATTTTGACCTGTCCAAAGCAGATAACAAACACGTTGCGCGCCAGATCGCCCTCGGAGAACAGCTTCGCCCCGCGGGCATGGCTCATCATGATCCCGATTTGGTCGTAATCCGCCAGCGCTTCCGGCGTCAGATTGCAGAACATCCGCAAATGGCGATGCTCGCAGTTGAGACAATCTTCCGGAGCGTGATGGGAATGAATTGAGGCCATACTTATACTGACAGCGGCTAATCGCTACAAAAAGTATAGCGCACATCCCACTCAGCAAGACGGCCCTATTCGCGCCCATGGCCTCCGAGGGAACGCATTTTGTGCGCGGATGCCGGGCTCTACGCCTGGGCCGCTTCGCTCGCATGTCGACGTGCCGGCGTCACGCGCGTCATGCAGCATGTAATGTAAGCGCGCGAAACCTCCCGCGCCAGCTCCTCCAACAGCCGCATTCGCAGCGGAGGATGGTTCTGAAACGCATGCCGCAGTTCGTCGATGGGCAGCATCAGCACCGCTCCCGGCGTCAGCGCCGTCAATGTGTAGGTGTGACGTTCGTCGCCCAATGCGGCGGCCAGTTCCACCAGGTCCCCGGGCCGCGCCGATCCCAGCGTCACGCGCATCTGGAACCGTTCCGCCTTGCGGACAAAATCGCCCGAAACCACAACGTACAGCCCTTTGCAGCTCCCATTTTGACGAAAAACCGCCTCCCCGGCATCGACATCGATGCATCGCGAAGCGCTGGTCAACAGTTGTCCTGCCTCTTGCGGACACTCCAGCAACTCCGCGAGCGGATGCGCAGCCGCCGCGGCCAAACGTTCAATTCGCTCTTCAAGTTGATGGTTCGTCATCTTGCTTGCTGTATGCCGGGCTCTCAAGGTTCCTGCCGCCTGCTTCCAATGTCTTTTGGTCCCTGTTGAGCTTCTCCTGCGGGCGCGGGGCGAGCCTTGATGCCCTCCCGGCCTTGCGCGGTTCATGCGTTAACCCCATTTCCTTCGGGTTTGTGATTTCGATTGGACAAAACGGTGCGGTTACTCCTTTCCCCCGCCCATTTTCCATGGGCCCATCTTCCCTGAAAATGACCTGTGCCGCCGGATGCGGCCATCGGGCCCGCTAGGAGGCTTCCACGGGAAGAGCAACTTCCCGAGCAACTTCCGGCTCAGGGCCGGCGCCCGCCATATCGGGCGGAACGCAAAGTACCGGCACACGCGATTCAGAAAGCAGGGCAAACACCGTGCCATGCGGCCCGGGTGTTCCGCTGGCCCGCTTTACCCCCGCCACAAGAATGCACGGATGGTTCTCCGCAATGGCTTCGGCCACGGCATCGACGGGATTGCCGTCCTTTACCAGGCACCGTACCTGGATTGTGCCCGCGAACTGGATGCCCTGATCCTCCATCACGGTGCAGGGATTCAGGCCGGCAGCCTTTTCCGCGGCCGTTCGCACATGCAACGTCAAAAGCGGGCGATCGAACGTCTGAGCCAGCGAAGCGGCAGTTGCCGCCGCCGCCGCAGCCGCATGGTTCCGTTCTACGGTCAGCAGTACGGGACCGCCCGGAGTCGGCCGGTGCGGGCCCGCATTCCAGTCTGCCGCCACCGCCAGCACCGGACACGGCGACAGTCTCACCAGGCGTTCGGCAATGGCCCCCACCACCACAGGTCCGGCGCCTTCCATCCCCTTGGTGCCAATCACGATCAACCCGGCCTGGTACTGCCGGGCCACATCCACCAGCATCTCCGCCACAGCGCCCTGCCGCACTTCGGAATGGCTGCGGATCCCCTCGCGCAGCAGCTCGCCGGCCAACTGGTCCAGCACCTTGCGCGCCGCTTCCGTCATGTGACTCAACACGCTTCCGGGAACCGCATCCACCGCGGCATATTCCATCGGATCCAGGCCGTGGGCCAGCACAATCCGCGCCCCGTAATTGACCGCCAGCTTGCGCGCGTACTCGAGAGCCGCTTCCGCCTGACCCCCCAGGTCCGTCGCAACCACGATGGTCTTCAAGCCGTTTTCAAAGCCCATGAATTTCTCCCAGCCGCCGCTAAGCCATTGGAATTTGAGTGTGCACCTCCAAAGTGCCTGCGGCAGTGACCCCATTCACCCCCCCCTGTGATTCAAGTCACACCTGCCAAAGCATTGATTTCGCGAGAGAAGAGCCCCGCCCCCTTCATGAGCGCAAACTCCCGGCCCGTGGGAGACAAGCGCATCGACGGTCTTTCCCGCGAGATTCTGCGGAGCGCGGCCGGTGCTTTCCCAAGATGCGGCAAGGCCGTGGCGATCTCGTAGCGGCTGGCCGATCCATTCAGCAACGGTCTATACATCCGGCAACCCGATGCGCTACCTTGGGCGCGATATGAAAAATCGCATTCTGCGCCCTCTTTCCTTCCTTTATGCCCTGATTTTCGCGTCGCTTTGCCTGCAGGTCCGAGGCCAGGCACCCGTGCCCGACTCGCCCGACCTTGAGGCGCGCGCCCACGCCCTGCTTTCCAAACTCACGCTGGAGCAGAAAATCGAACTGCTCGGCGGCGTCGACAACATGTACACGCGCCCCTTGCCCGCCATCGATCTGCCGCGTTTCAAGATGTCCGATGCCTCAGTGGGCGTGCGCACCTGGGGACCTACGACCGCTTTTGCCGCCGGCGCATCGCTGGCCGCCAGTTGGGACACCGATCTCGCCCGCAAGATCGGCGAAGCTCTTGGCCGCGATGCACGCGCCCGCGGCGTCAACTTCCTGCTCGGTCCCGGCGTCAACATCGCTCGCTCGCCGATTGCCGGCCGCAACTTCGAGTACCTGTCCGAGGATCCGTACTTGAACTCCGTGCTGGTGGTGCCATTCATTGAAGGCGTGCAGTCCCAGGGCGTCATCGCCACCGTCAAGCACTACGCACTCAACGATCAGGAGTTCAATCGCCACAATGCCAGCGCCGACGTGGACGAGCGCACCCTGCGCGAAATCTATCTCCCCACCTTCGAAGCCGCCGTCACCAAGGCCCACGTCGACGCCGTCATGAACTCCTACAACCTGGTCAACGGCGTCCACTCCACGCAAAACGACTTTCTCAACCTCCAGGTGCTCAAGGGCGAGTGGGGTTTTCAGGGCGTTCTCATGTCCGACTGGGACGCGACCTACGACGCCGTTGCCGCCTGCAACAACGGTCTCGATCTGGAGATGCCCAGCCCCAAATTCATGAACGCCAAGAATCTCGTTCCCGCCGTGCAGGCCGGGCAGGTGAAGGAAGCCACCATCGACGAGCACGTGCTGCGCCTGCTCCGCGCCGAGTTGCGCTACGGCTTCACCACGCGCCCGCAATTCGATCCCGCCGATTCCACTTACTCCGTTGCCGATCGTCCGCTTGCGCTTGAGGAGGCCCTCGAAAGCATCACGCTTCTCAAGAACGAGAGAAAACTTCTTCCGCTCGATCCCGCCAAAATCAAAAACATCGCTGTCATCGGCCCCAACGTCTATCCAGCCGTCACCGGCGGTGGCGGCTCGTCGGAGGCGCACGCCTTTGAGCCGGTCAGCATCCTCACCGGCATCGCCGGCCTTCTCGGCCCCAATGCGCACGTCTTCTATAGCGCCACCATGCCCGACAGCGGCGACGAAAAGAAAGCCGTCGCGCAAGCTGACGTGGTCATCGTCGCCGTCGGCTTCACAGCCGCTACTGAGCGCGAGGGCAAAGACCGCACCTTCACGCTACCCGCCGGCCAGGACGCGCTGGTCGAGCAGGCGGTTGCGGCCAATCCCCGCACCATCGTTCTCCTCACCGGCGGCGGCGGCATGGATTTGAGTCACTGGCTCGACAAAGTTCCTGCGCTGCTGCATCTCTACTATCCCGGCCAGGAGGGCGGCACAGCCGTCGCGCAAATTCTCTTCGGCCAGCACAACCCCGAGGGCAAACTCCCCGTCACCTTCGACCAAAGTTGGGATGCCAATCCCTCGGCCAAGTGGTATCACGGCGACCCCAACGACAACACCATGCTCCACACCATTGGGGCGTTCATTTCGAACTTCGACCATCGCGTTGCAGATTCCTGGACGAAGGGACGCATTGCCCGGGTGCGTGCGATTGTTCCAGGCGGATTGATGGGTGCGGCATTGCTGGTGGGCGTGTTGCTGATCGTCGGAGTTGTGCTCTGGGCTCGCCGGTCGCGGAATGCGCATTCTCCGTGGTTTCATTCGAGAGGCGCTTCGATTGCCCCGTCTGTGCCGAGCGGGGGCGTCAAGAGGGGTAGATGGCTGTCCTGGACCGCAGCCGTGCTCGTTTGCCTGGTCTGCGTCACCCTCGGCATGCACTCCGTGCTCGCCGTGAAGGGCCCCGACGGCCAGCCGCTCGAAACCACCATCGAGCACATCAAGTACGGCGACAAGCTCATGGTCGGCTACCGTTACTGGACCACCACCGGCAGGCACCCGCTCTTTCCCTTCGGCTTCGGCCTGAGCTATACCACTTTCAAATTCTCAAAGCTCGAAGTTCCTGCTTCGGCGGCTTCCGGCTCCACGGTTTCGGTCAGCTTCGACGTCACCAACACCGGCAAGGTGGCCGGAGCCGAGGTCGCGCAACTCTACGTCTCCGACCCCTCCGCGCAGGTTGACCGCCCCGAGCGCGAGCTGAAAGGCTTTGCCAAAGTGCTTCTCGCTCCCGGCACAACCCGCCATGTCACGCTCACACTCGACGCGCGCGCCTTCAGTTACTGGGACCAGCCGGCCCACAAGTGGACCATCGATCCCGGCAAATTCATTCTGCGCGTCGGCGACTCCAGCGAAAACACGCCGCTCAGCGCCGACATCGCAATTCATTATTTATCCGGCCCTTAGATACTGTTGCCGTGCCCCATCCATTTCCGCGTCTTTTGCGGAAATGGGTGGGAAACTGCGCCACTGTTTACGGGCCGGATCAATAGGCATCGCGGTTGCACGTGGGCGGTGCGCTGGCGGTATAGAGCGCTACAAACCCAGAAATCCCCGTAGCGCCTGATCGACTGACCGCATTGTGGCCGCGCTTACGCGCCCCATCCGGGGTCCGGCCTTGCCGCGCGGCACGGCCGTCGCTTTATCGACCATGATTTGAGAGGTTACGCGCAAGCCTGACTCCTTTCCCGCGTCAACCGTTACCCGGAACAGCGGTGCGTCGTACAGTTTGCTGGTCAGCGGCAACACAATGACGGATGGATGCAGATCGAATGCGTCGGCCTGGACTACCAATGCGGGCCGGGGCTTGCCGTAGTCTCCCGAAACCGCTACCGTGACGAGATCGCCGCGCCTCATTTGTCGCCTTCCAGCGCGCTCACATCCTGAATCCAGCGCATGACCTCGGCCTCGTCCTCCGAGGCGGCGATCAACTGCGATTGCCGCCGCGCCTCGGCTGCAAAACGCCGCCGCCGCGCCTCCTCGACGTAGCGGCGCATCAAGCCGCGAAGCACCTCGGCGGCGGGACGATCCTCGTCCTCTACAGCGGCCGTGAACTCCGCCTTGAGCGCGGGATCGATGCGCAGATTCAGGGTAGATTCCTTCATGGCAGTGTTGGCGTGAGGCACCTAAGCACTCCTTATCTTTCATTGTAAACACATCATGTAAGTACGTAAAGTAATTACAGTAGAGATTTACAAATTCAGGGGCCCTGCAAGCACGCCGCATTGCAGGGAACGCCTTCCCGCCATCTAGAATTCTGTACGTGGCGCTGGGCCGCCAAGCGCGGCTTGCTTTGCCGCCAAACCTTTATTCGTTGCAGCGAGGAGAGACTACACATGCTAAAGCTCCGTTCTTATCTTGTTGTATCCTTTGCGTTCATCGTCGTCGCCTTGGCGCCCTCCCGCGCTCAATCCACCCCTCCTCCGCATTGGGTGGGAACGTGGGCCGCGTCTCCCATGCAGGCCGACGGCATCAATATCCGCCTCTTCTCAAGCGTCACCCTGCGCGAAATCGTGCACATCTCCGCCGGCGGCGAGCAGATTCGCCTGCGCTTTACCAACGAGTTCGGCCTCGATCCCCTCACCGTCGCCGACGCCCACGTCGCGCTCAGCGCCGGCGGCAGCTCCATCCAGCCCGTCACGGATCACGCCGTCACCTTTGGCGGAGCCGCATCCGTCAACATTCCTCCCGGCGCAGCCATCTTCTCCGATCCCGTCGCGCTCGCCGTGGCGCCGCTCGCAGATGTTGCCGTCAGCTTTTATCTGCCTCAGCAGATCATGCGCGCGGAAACCTACCACTCCTTCGCCGACCAGGACAACTACCTCGCCGACGGCCACTCGCCCGCCGCGCCGGAGTTGCCTCAACCCGCGACGCTCTCCTCGTGGTACTTCTTCGACGGCATCGATATCTCCGCGGCTGATGGCGGCTCCGCCGCTGCCCCACGCTCCCGCGCCGTCGTCACGCTCGGAGATTCCATTACTGATGGCGCCCATTCCACGCACAACGCCAATCGCCGCTGGCCCGACGTGCTCGCCGCGCGCCTCAGTCAAGCTCCCAATCTAGCCCACATTGGCGTGCTGAATGAAGGCATCGGCGGCAACCGCGTCCTCAATGAGACCACCGGCCCCAGCGCGATCTCGCGCGTCGATCGCGATGTGCTCGCCCAGAGCGGCGTTCGTTACGTCATCGTGCTTGAAAGCATCAACGACATCGGGCGACTGGCTCACGTGCAGGTTCCGTGGGACGCCATCACCGCGCCGCAGTTGGAGTGGGGGCTCAAGCAGATTGCCGATCAGGCGCACCAGCACGGCCTCAAAATCATCGGGGCAACTCTCACGCCCTACGGCGGCGCCGGCTACTACTGCGACACCGGCGAACAGGTCCGGGAAGCGGTCAACGACTGGATCCGCACGAGCGGTGTCTTCGACGGCGTCGTCGATTTTGACAAGATTACGCGCGATCCACAGAACCCCAAGGCGTTCAATCCGCCCTACGATTCGGGCGATCACCTGCATCCCAGCGATGAGGGATACAAGGCGATGGGCGAGGGAATCGACCTCACGCTCTTCGCGAAGTAATCAAAGCGCGGGTTGGCTGCGCTCGCCCGTCTTCGCTGTGTCGGCCTCCATCGTCGCCCGCGAAGCTTCGAGCGCCGCGAATTCTGGCCGTCCTTTGAGAGGCTTCAGCCGCGGATCGGCCAGCATCTGAAAGAACCACGGACAACGCGTTTCATTGGCGTTGCGCAGGACATCGAGAGCCGTTTCGGCGTCGCCCAGCGCAACATGCGTGGCCGCATTCACCGTGTTCAGCACGAAGCGCTCGCGGCTCAGCCATTGCAGCCGTTCCAGCAGGTCGTGCGACTCTTCTGCGCGGCCCGCGCAGGCCAGCGCATAGGCGTGCGCTGAGATCGCAAGGTCATAGTGCGATGAGCGCGCCGCAAGTGACTCCGCCACTTCGATGGCGCGCGCGGCTTCTCCGTTATATCCCAGGATTGTCGCGGCAAAGAAAAGCGACTTGTCGAAATCCGAAAACGAGTCGATCGTCTTACGCGCCAGCGCCACGCTTGCGTCCCGCTCGCCGGCCAAATGCAGCGCCCATGCCAGGGCCGCCTGCAGCCACGGCGAGTAGGGATCCAGCTCGACGGACGCTCGCAGCATCTCAATCGCTTCGCCGAACTTGTGCCGGCTGAGCAGAAGCCAGCAACGGGCCCGCGTATTCGTTGCATCGTAAGGCAGCCCCGCGGAGCGCGCCATCAGCCGGAGAGCCGAACGCGCATCGCGATCGAAATGAAATTCTATCCAACCCAGCGCCGGCAACAGCGCTTCAGCCTGCTCGTTCAACCCCGGAATTCCATCCGCCGCGCGGCGCACGGTAGCGGCCGCGATCCTTGGAGAAAGGTAGCCATACACGCACTGCATGATGGCCAGATGCGCAAGGTCTACGCGTGCCGCCATCAAAGCCGGATCCAGCTCGACCGCGCGCAGCAGCCGGCCCATGGCATCCTGCATGCGGTGCCGCTCAATGCTCAGCCATTCGTGGCGGGCGCGCAGATAAAGCTCATGCGCCTCGCGCTGCGCCTGGGAGATTTCGCGCTTTACGGCCGGCGCAGCCTCGGCCCGGGCTTCAATGCGTATCCCCTCGGCGTGCAGCCGCGAGGTCACGCGGTTCACCAGCTCGCCGGTCAGCTCCGCGACCAGCTCGCGCTTCGCGATCACGTCTTCCACCCAGAGCGACGCGCCGTCCTCCACGCGCATCATCTCCACGCGCACCCGGTGCCTTCCCGGCGTGGCCAGAACCTGCCCCGTGAGGATGAACTCCGCGTGCAGCATCTTGCCAATCTGCTGCGCATCCAATCCGCGCCGCGCCAGGGCACACGCGGAGTCGCGAGCGGCGATCGATACCGTCGCGGGACGCGCGCGGCGCAGCTGTTCCATGGCTTGTTCCGCGACCGCCAGGCCGAGGTATTCAGGAACTTCATACCCGGTGGAGAAAGGCAGAATGGCCAGGACCGGCAGCGAACTGGACGGCAAAGGGCGATCCATAGAAACCAACGAAGTTCCGCAAACCCACGCGCCGCGGTTTGACCGGAATGATTACCCGTCATAAGGCGGTTCATCCGCGGCAACGCACGCAAGGATTCACATCACCTACACACACATCCAGGGCAAGGCAAAGCCCTCACGACTGCAAGGATGATTTTTCAATGGGGATAAGCGAAGTCGCGGTCGAGGAACGGTTAGAGCGGGGGGAGTCCCGTTCTACTTCTGCGGAATCGCGTTCCCACAGGGAGAATCACCGCAATTCCCGGGCTTCGGTGGCTGTTCTATGGCTTCTACGCGGTCGTCAGCTGATGCAGGCAGATAAAGTCTGCGATGAAGACGTTCCTGACCGCTTGTTCAGCGACGGAAAAACCATCCAAGGGCCCGATGAAAAAGATTTGTTGTGTCGATTATCTCTCTGTGCCGCTCTTGTAGTGTGTGGAAGTTCTAAGAAAGAATCAAAGAAAGTAGTAATCGCAGGGAGGTTACTGAAATGTGTCTCGATTCGATACACAAACCCGGCAACCGCGGGCGCCGACAGCGCCGCCTGGCCTGCCCGCAGCTCTTTCCCCGGCACGGAACAAGCTGAAAGCTGATAGCTAATAGCTGAAAGCTGCGTTTACGCTTTGCCAATCACCGTGGCCAGCATTGCGCCAATCTCGGCCGGCGATACCACCACATGAATGCCCGCCGCTTCCATCGCCTTCATCTTGTCGGCTGCTGTTCCCTGACCTCCGCTGATGATCGCGCCGGCGTGGCCCATGCGGCGTCCCGGCGGCGCGGTCTGGCCCGCGATAAAGCCCACCACGGGCTTCTTTACGTTCTTTTTCACAAACTCCGCAGCGGCCTCCTCGGCCGAGCCGCCAATCTCGCCGATCATAATAATGGCTTCCGTCTCAGGATCGTCGTTCAGCAGCCGCAGCGCATCGATGTGCGTGGTTCCGATGATGGGGTCGCCGCCGATTCCGATTGCGGTCGACTGCCCGATGCCTCGCTGCGTCAGTTGATGCACGGCCTCGTAGGTCAGTGTCCCAGAACGAGACACAATTCCGATCGAACCCTCCTTGTGAATGCGCCCCGGCATAATGCCGATCTTCGCCTTCCCCGGAGAAATCACGCCCGGACAATTCGGCCCCACCAGCCGCGACTCCGAATTCTTCAGCTTGGCCCACACCTTCACCATGTCGAGCGTGGGAATGCCCTCAGTGATGCACACAATCAGCGGAATCCCCGCATCCTCGGCCTCGAGAATCGCGTCCGCGGCAAACGGCGGCGGCACAAAGATCATGGTTGCGTTCGCGCCGGTTTTCGCCACGGCCTCGGCCACGGTATTGAACACCGGCCAACCCTCGTGCATCGTTCCGCCCTTGCCCGGCGTCACGCCGCCAACCACTTTGGTGCCGTACTCCGCGCAGGCCATGGCGTGGAAGGTGCCTTCCTTGCCCGTGATGCCCTGCACGATGAGGCGTGTATTCTTATCGACCAGTACTGCCATGAAAATAGCTCCTGTGTAAAAGCTTTTAGCTCTTAGCTTTTAGCTATTACATCCTGACCCCTGGACCTTGAGCCGAGTTTTTGAATAAACGATGTGAGCATCTTCGATACCTGATTCCCTAACGCTGCCGCCTCTTCGATCGTTTTCTCGTTTCCCAAATTCAATTTTCGGGCAACTATCAGCTGCGTTTGAACTTCGAATGTCGATCCCAAAGCAATGCCGAGGAACTGACGGAATTCGGCGGGGTTCAGCCGTCCCCGTCCCTCAGCTATATTGCTCGCAACAGAAACGCTTGCGCGCCGCAACTGAGAAACCAGCCCGTACATCTCCTCTTTCGGGAACCGCTGAGTCAGCTTGTAAATGCAAACCGTGAGGTCGATCGCCCGCTGCCAAACTGTTAAATCGTGAAAGTCCTGAGGCATTTGCGAATTACTCCTTTCTCGCAAATTGTTGCAGATCGCCCAGCACGACGAGCTAAAGGCTAATAGCTAATAGCTAAAAGCTCTTATCTCGCCGCCGCCACAACCATCTCAGCGGCTTCTTTCATGGTTGCACCGACCTGAAAGTTCAGTCCCGATTCCTTCAGAATCCTGCGCCCCTCTTCCACGTTCGTGCCTTCGAGCCGCAGCACAATCGGTACCTTCACATTCAGCTTCTTGGCTGCTGCAACAACGCCCGTCGCCAGCCGGTCTACGCGCAGAATCCCGCCGAAGATGTTGATGAAGATCGCCTTCACATGTGCGTCCGCAAGCAGAATCTCGAAAGCGTGCTCGATCTGCTCCTGCGTCGCGCCGCCGCCCACGTCAAGAAAATTCGCCGGGCTGCCGCCTGCGTACTGGATGATGTCCATCGTCGCCATAGCCAAGCCCGCGCCGTTCACCATGCACGCAATCGATCCGTCGAGCTTGATGTAGTTGAGCGCGTACTTGCTCGCCTCCACTTCCAGCGGATCCTCTTCGGCAATGTCGCGCAGCGCCTTGATGTCGGCATGACGGAAGAGCGCGTTGTCGTCGAAGGTGATCTTGGCGTCGAGCGCGTACAGCTTCCCGTCCGTGGTCGTGATGAAGGGATTGATCTCGATCAGCGAAGCGTCGGTCTCAATGAAGGCCGTGTAGAGGCTCTGGAAGAAGGCCACCGCATGATTGATCTGGGTGGGCTTCAATCCCAGCGCAAAGGCCAGCTTGCGCGCCTGCCATGGCCAAAATCCCACGGTTGGATCGATCGTCTCCTTGTAAATGGCCGTAGGATCTTTCGCCGCGACCTCTTCAATCTCCATGCCGCCGGCCTGCGAGGCCATGAACACCAGCCTGCCCGTCGCGCGGTCCAGCACGATGCCCAGATACAACTCGCGCTCGATGGCCGCAGTCTCCTCGTTGAGCAGCCGCCGCACCTTTTGTCCCTGCGGACCGGTCTGGTGCGTCACCAGCGTCATCCCCAGGATGTTCTTCGCGTGCTCCTCGGCCTGTTCGCGTGTCCTGGCTACCTTTACGCCGCCGCCCTTGCCGCGGCCTCCGGCGTGAATCTGCGCCTTCACCACCACGCCCGATGCGCCTTCCGCAAACAGCTTGCGGGTCACGTCGTTGGCTTCTTCCAGCGTGTTCGCCATCTCGCCTTTGGGCACGGGAACGCCGTACTTCTGGAGGATTGCTTTTGCTTGATATTCGTGGATTTTCAAAGGGGTAGGGACCTCGAGCAATTTTCAGATTATCACGCAGAATTGCGCTCGAATCTCAGCTCTTGAGGCCGCGACGGAGACCTGCTACCATCCGGAGCGATGCCGGAAATCGGACTCTCGATTGGCCGATTTCAAAGTCTCTGACCGTTTGACTTGGCACCAACCTAGACGCTGCCTCAGGTCTCGATTGTGAAACCAGGGAACCGGGATGCACAAGTATGGTTTCAGGCGGTCAGAGACTTGTTCCCATCATCGGCAGAATTCACGCCCCTGCCTCTCCCACAAAAGAGGGATGTCCCGTTTTCAGCCGCTGGCCTTGCGCGCCTCCGCTGGCGCCGCGGCCGTTTTCGCGCCCCAGGCCCTGCTCTGCCATACTTTTCTCATGTCGTTGGTCAAGGAACTGCTTCGCCCGCTCGCCGAAGACGGTTCTGCGCTCACCCGGGAGCAAGCCGCAGCCGTGCTCGAGGAAATCCTCGCCGGCCAGGTGCCTGACGTTGAAACCGCCGCGATGCTGGCCGTGTTCGCCACGCGCGGCGAGCAGGCACCGGAGCTCGCCGGCTTTGTCGACGTGATGCGCCGGAACGCAGTGGTACTGCCCTTCTCGGAAGAGGAAAGAGCGGAGCTCGTCGATTGCGTCGGCACCGGCGGCGGCGGTCCGCAGACCTTCAACATCTCCTGCGGCGCAGCGCTGGTCGCCTCCGCTGCCGGCGCTAAAGTGGCCAAGCATGGCAACCGCGCCGTCACCTCGCGCTGCGGCGCAGCCGACGTGCTCGAAGCCCTCGGCGTTCCCATCGAGCTTCCGCCCACGCTGGCCGTCGAATGCCTGCGCGAAACCGGCTTCGTCTTTCTCTACGCGCCACTCTATCACCCGGCGATGAAGGCCCTGGGACCGCTGCGCCGGGCTCTTGGTTTTCACACCATCTTCAATCTCGTGGGCCCGCTCACCAACCCGGCCCACGCGCGCACGCAAGTCATCGGAGTCCTCGCTCCCAGCCGCGTTCTTCTCGTCGGCCGCACGCTCCTGGCGCTCGGCGCGCGCCGCGCCTTCGTCGTCCACGGCACAGACGGCATCGACGAGCTTACCACCACGGGCGAATCCGTCGTGGCCCGCATCGTAGAATCGGCGGAAGGCAAGCCGGAGCTCAAAGCCGCGCGCATCACGCCGAAGATGGCCGGCCTCGAGCGCACCACAATCGATCAGTTCACCGGCGGCGACATCGAAACCAACAAGGCCCTGCTCTACGACGTGCTCACCGGCATCCCCGGCGCGCGCCGCGACGTGGTTCTGCTCAACGCCGCCGCCGTCCTCGTCGCCGCGGGCCTCGCCGGCGACCTCAAACAAGGCGTCGCCATGGGCGCTGAAGCCATCGACTCCGGCCAAGCCGCCGCCACGCTCGAAAAACTGCGACAGTTCGGGAAAAAGCACACCGCCAAACCGAACGGCGCCGCTTGAAGTGGTATATACCGTAATATACATTGGTATATACTATGGACTGGGAGGGCGCCGCGATGCCGCAGACCGCCAAGCTGTTCAAGAATGGCCGCAGCCAGGCCGTGCGCCTGCCCAAGGAATTTCGCTTCAAGGGGCGCGAGGTTGCCATCCGCCGCGATCCGGCGACGGGCGAAGTCGTGCTCGCTCCGTTATCGGCACGCAAGCGCGCGCTCAGCTTTGACAAGTGGTTTGCTTTATATGACGCCATTCCCGACGACGCGCCGGAAGAGGAGTTCGCCAAGCTGCCCCCCCTGCCGAAGAACCTGACGATGGAGCAGCAATTCAAAATTTTCGATCGCACGAGCTACCCTGCCGACTTTTTCGAGCGCCACACGAGCATGCCCCGCGACCTGGACCTCTTCTTCTAAGCCATGACGGCCGCTTATCTGCTCGACACAAACGCAGTCAGCCACTATATCGCGAATCAGCCTCCTCAGTTGCGTCGCAAATTGGAATCCGTCGGTGACTCCGCGGTCGCGATTTCGGCCGTCACGGAGGCCGAGCTTCGCTATGGCGTCGCGCGAAACCCAGGCGCGATGCGCAGGCGTGCCTCCGTCGAATCTTTTCTTGCCAACGCCGAGATCTTCCCCTGGGACTCCGCCGCGGCCCAGGCGTACGGCCCGCTCCGGGCCGAGCAGGAACGCAAAGGCCGGCCGCTCAGCGTAGAAGATCTCATGATTGCCGCTCATGCGCTCTCGCTGGGCCTCGTTCTCGTCACCAATGACCAGGCATTTCGCTTCGTGGCGCGGCTTAAAACGGAAGATTGGACCCTCCCCTGATCATTGGTGAGGTATTTCCCTGCAAGTTTCCTCAGACTTCTCGTTCCACGAACGAGGAGACAACACCATGCTCGCCAAAAGCGCCATCACTTCCATCGCGCTGCTCGCCGGATGCGCACTCGCCACTGCCCAGCAAATCGCACAGCCTGAAATGAAAGTCGACTCGACGAATCGCACGCTGACCGTCAGCGCAACCGGGAGCGTTACGGCCGAACCCGATCTCGCAATTCTCCACATCGGCTTCGACACGCAACCCGAAGACGCAAAATCCGCATACGCCGATGGCGCACGCGCCTCCAATGCCATCGTCGGCGCAATCAAGCAGGCGGGCATTCCCGAGGATTCCATTCAGAGCCAATCGCAATACCTCGATCGCGACTGGTCCAAGCCACACAAGTTCAAGCTCAGCCAGCAATGGACCGTGAAAGTGCCACCCGAGCGCGCCGCCGAGATTCTCGATATCGCCGTTACCGCGGGCGCCACAGACAGCGGCCAGATCGATTGGATCGTCAAGGATGAAAAGGCGCTCGAAGCACAAGCGCTCGATCAGGCCGCATCGCGCGCCCGCCAGAACGCTGAAGCGCTGGCAAAAGGCGTGGGAGTGCACCTGGGAACGCTGATCTACGTCTCAAACCAGGTCTCGTCTCCGACACCGCGTCCAGTCATGTATGAGATGGAACGACTCTCCGCCGGAGCGGCAGCTCCGCCGCCTCTCGCCATCGAACCGCACAAAGTCAACCGCGAAGCCACCGTCTACGCCGTCTTCGCCATAGAATAGGTGTCAGCCGAGGGCCGCACGCAGTCTCCTCCGGCACGGCTGCTTCAACGCCAGCCAACCCCCACGGAGTTCTCCGCGCGATGAGTGTCGAACCCGCAGCCTCGGCTTTTCAGGTCCACGCCTCCGACAACGTAGCCACGTTGCTCGGCGAGGTCGCGGCAGGCGCGCCGCTCCAAATCATCGGTCCCGCGCAACCACCCCACCTCGCCGCGCGCGAACCCATCGCCCTGGGCCACAAAGTTGCCCTCGCCGTCATCCCCGAAGGCGCGCCCGTCATCAAATTTGGAATCGTCATCGGCATCGCCACGCGCCGCATCGAGCCCGGCGAGTGGGTGCATCTCCACAACTGCCGCAGCCAGCTCGACGAGCGCTCCGGCCACTTCGACGTCCACACCGGCGAGCCGGGAGACAACGCCTATGCCTGATCGCGCCGACCATCTCGTCACGAATCCCGGGGTGCCCCCGGTCTCGATTTTGAGACCGGGGAAGACGGCATCCAGCCAGGAAACTCGCAATTGGACCGGCTACCTCCGCCCCGACGGCCGCAAAGGCATCCGCAATCACCTTCTCGTGGTCTACACCGTCGAGTGCGCGAGCTTCGTTGCGCAGGAGATCGCCAAAGACGAGCCCGACACGCATGTCATCGGCTTTCCCGGCTGCTACGACAACGACTACGCCATTCGCCTCATGCTCGCGCTGGCCACGCATCCCAACATCGGCAGCGTGCTCGCGGTCGGCCTCGGCTGCGAATACACGCAGCCCCACCGCATCGCCGAGGCCGTGCGCGCCTCCGGCCGTCCTGCCGAGTCTTTCTTCATTCAGGAGCACGGCGGCACGCGCACGAGTGTCGCGTACGGCAAAGAGCATCTCGCTTCGCTCCGCGCTCGCGCCGCAGAGAGCGCCGTTAAAGTTCCCATGACCTGGGCCGACCTGACCATCGGCGCCGAGTGCGGCGGATCCGATGGAACGTCAGGCTTGGCCGGCAATCCCGTAGTCGGCCGGGCTTTCGACCGCCTGGTCGATCGCGGCGGCTCAGCCATCTTCGAAGAGGTCGTCGAGATGATCGGTCTCCGCGACCTCATGATCTCGCGCGCGGCCTCGCCCCAGGCGGCCGTCCAACTCGGCGCCACCTACGACAAAATGCTCAATTACTGCAAGGCCGTGCGCCAGTACTCCGTTTCACCCGGCAACTTTGCCGGCGGCCTCACCACCATTGAAGAAAAAAGCATGGGCGCATTCGCCAAAGGCGGCAGCCAGCCCATCCAGGGCGTCATCCGCGTCTCCGAGCGCCCGCCGCACGCCGGCCTCTGGCTGCTCGACTCCGTTCCCGACGAGCACTTCATGCAGTTCGGCTACACCAATCCCAACGACACCGAAGGCATCATGGATCTGATCGCCGCCGGCGCGCAGATCGTGCTCTTCATTACCGGCCGCGGCTCGGTCATCGGCAGCGCCGTCGCCCCGCTCGTTAAAGTTACGGGGAATGCGCGCACGTATCGCAATATGTCCGAAGACATGGACTTCGACGCCAGCCGCGTCCTTTCCGGAGAGCTCACCATCGACCAGGCTGCCGCCGAGCTGATGGACCTGATCGCCGATGTGGCCTCAGGCCAGCCCAGCAAACCCGAGCGCCTCGGCCACCGCGAGTTCTTCCTCATGTACAAGCACCAGGACGCGCCCTCGCTCGAAGCCGGCTGCCACGCGTAGCGCCGGGCTACAGCAGCCCTCCGCGCCCGGCCACGCGGCGCGAGATCAGCCAGGAGAGCAGCGAAACGCCTAGCGCCAGGGCCACACAGCCCGCCTGCTCGATCGGCTGCACAAAATTGCCGGAAAGATGCGGCGCGGAGATTGTCATCCAGTTCTGTGCGGGCTGGCCGAGTGCGGTCGGGTCGAACCCCCGCATACCAATACGAACCAGCTCCAACGTGCCCCAGCCGATGATTCCGCAGGTCAGCAGCAGGAGAGGAATGGTCATTTTCCACGGAAAGGGAAGGGGCGCAGGCAGCGCGGCTTCTTGCCGCACTCGGTCCATCACCAAGGCCACAAAGCCCGAGGAGGGCATCAGCTCCTCTTCGCCAGCCAGGATGCGGTCGATCTCCGTATCGATCCGCGCGTGCTCGTCTTCGCTGCGGTCTGTGCTGACTCGGTTCATCGAACGGCCTCCTTTCCCGTCTCTTGAGCATGCTCATCGTTGGAAGTATCTGGGCGCCCCACGTTCGCCGCATCTCCGGGGCCCCCGTGGACGGGTCCTCGTCCGTGGGGTGGCATTTTGCGGCCAGGCCGGGAATCTCGCGCCTCTTCCAGTCTCGGAAATCGCTGCCTCAGAAGCGTCCGTGCTCTGGAGAGCCGTGCCTTCAATGTTCCTTCCGGCATCCCCATCGTGCGCGCAGCCGCGGCCAAATCCATCTCGTGAAAATAAAACAGAACCACCGGCTCGCGATAACGCAGGGGCAGAGCCAGCACTGCGCGATGGACGGCATCGTGGCTCAACTGCGCGGCCAGCTCGCTGTGCTGTGTGGCCAGGACCGCCGGCTCGGGTGCGGCCTCCAGAGGCAGCGTCTCCGTGGGGAATCGCTTCAATTCTGAGCGATAGACGTTGGCGGCCAGTGCAAACAGCCAGGTGGAAAAACTCGAATCCCGCCGCCATTGACCCAACCCGCTCCAGGCGCGCAAAAAAGCCTCCTGGGCCATCTCCTCGGCGCGCCCGCGGTCGCGGCAGTAGCGCCACGCCATATTCACCAGTGGTCCCTGCCAGCGCCGCACAATCCCCTCGAAGGCCTGCATATCGCCATCCAGCACGCGCGCAACATCCGCAAAGTCCGCGTCGGCCCTGTCGTTCTCGGCGCTGGCGGTGGCGTTCATTCTGGAGGTCGTGCCTCTGCGGATAGTATGACCAACTCTCTTCCGCTCTGGTTGCATTTTTTCGCACATCGTTTTGTTTCTCAGATTTTGCAACCCGATTCACGTCACAGCTGTCCTACCAATCGCATGGGAAGATTCCCGGCAAGGGGGAAAAGATGAATGAAAATGTATTGATTCCGATTTTCGGCATTCTGCTTCCGATTGTGTCCACCGTGGCGTTTTTCACGTTTCTTTCGATCATCTTCTGGGTGAGCTACCGAAAACG
Source organism: Occallatibacter sp. (assembly GCA_050011915.1). Classification (GTDB taxonomy): domain Bacteria; phylum Acidobacteriota; class Terriglobia; order Terriglobales; family Acidobacteriaceae; genus Telmatobacter. Next base: position 899 of record JBEKIE010000019.1, on the reverse strand, counting down.
GGAGCGGGAAGCCTTTTACAAGTCGGAGACTCTGCGGCGGATTACCGAGGCCTCGGGCGAGGGCGCCAAGGCTGCTATCGAGCTGCTGAAGGAAGATGACCGGCTGAAGCGGATCAATACGCGCGAAGGCTTGAAGATCGGCGGTTTAATATGCATCGCCGCAGGCATCGGATTGACCGCTCTCTTGCTGACGCTTGAGGGAGTACATCCGGGTTCGCCCTATCTGGTCGGCTTAATTCCCGGCCTCGTCGGTTTCGCTATGCTCTTCTACGTCTACTTCCTGGCAGCCCCGATCGAATAGTCCGAATGTGCCGTGCGGGGCGGCGATCGGCGGCCCTTCATCGTCCTCGCGCGGCACGTTTCACCGCCTTTCCGACGATTGACGAACCGCCCGCGAGCGACGACAATAAGAGAGTTGTCCCTTCCTTGTGGGCCTGTGGCGCAGTTTGGGAGCGCGCTTCCATGGCATGGAAGAGGTCATCGGTTCGATCCCGATCAGGTCCACCAATTAAATCAATAGCTTACGTGGAAGCCCATTCGGTTTCTCACCTGCAAAACGTCACCTGCCTCCGTTTTCGAGTCCCCTATTACGCTACTGAACGGTTTGCGATCCGGGCTGCAACGCCCGCATCATCGAGTCTTGTGCAGCCAGCATCGACGAATTCACTTGGTGAGTGTACAGGCCAAGCGTTGTCTTGACATTCGAGTGGCGGAGGAGCCCCTGCACCGTCTTGACATCCGTCCCTTGGTTGACCAGCCAGCTTGCCAGCCCGTGCCGGAAGTTGTGGAAGCCGAACCTTTGTCCCTTCTTGAGCTTCACCCCGGCGGCAATCGCTGCCGGACGGAGATAGTCCCCAGTCAGAACGCTGCTCGATCTAGGCGTCCGCCCCTTGTTTCTT
>JBEKIE010000018.1:0-61754 GCA_050011915.1 Occallatibacter sp. | reverse complement strand
GGCTCGAGGGTGGTGAAGGGATAGTCGGCGATTTTGGGGCGCGCGGCGGAGATGCGGGAGATGAGCGTGGACTTGCCGGCGTTGGGATAGCCGACGAGGCCGACGTCGGCGAGGAGCTTGAGTTCGAGGCGGAAGGCGCGCTCCTCGCCGGCACGGCCGAGCTCGTGCTCGCGCGGGGCCTGATGAGTACTGGTGGCGAAGTGCTGGTTGCCGCGTCCGCCGCGGCCGCCCCTGGCGATGACGATTTGCTCGTCGGGATCGCGGAAGTCGTGGACGAGCTCGCCGGTTTCAGCGTCGAAGAGCGAGGTGCCGACGGGGACTTGCAGCGTGATGGAGCGGCCGTCGAGGCCGGTGCAGTTGGAGCCCATGCCGTGCTCGCCGCGCTGCGCCTTGTGCTCGGGGTTGTAGCGGAAATGGATGAGGGTGTTGTGGCGCTGCGAGGACTCCATGAGGACGTCGCCGCCGCGTCCGCCGTCGCCGCCGGAGGGACCGCCGCGGGGGACGAACTTCTCGCGGCGGAAGGCCATGCAGCCGTTGCCGCCGTCGCCGGCTTTGACGCGAATTTTAGCTTCGTCGATGAACACAGGGGGCAGGTTCCAGGTTTCAGGGGTCAGGGGTCAGGGGTCAGGGGTCAGGGGTCAGTGAACAGTGGTCAGTGGTCAGCGAACCGGAGACCGGAGGCCTCATTGGCGGGCGCGGATGCGGTGCGCCGTCTCTCCAGTGTATCGGACTGCTGGGGTTGGGGGCGGGACGGAGGGGCGGAGGGCGCGGCGGGAGTCTGGCGCCAGGTTTGAGGCATTGCGGGATATGACGGCTGCCGAAGAAAAAAACATCGGTATGTGATGCAGGCTACTTTTCAGGGGGCAGCTGCGAGGGATAGAATCGCTTGCAACTTCCTTTGAGGCGTACCGAGGACGGCGAAGAGGCTTGATTTCGCGTCCTTTGCCGGACCTGTTGCAAGAGCGGGCCGGCGGAGCGTTTGCTGCATTCTCCCAGGATCTGCCGCGGCAGAGTTGGCAATGGCCGAGGCACGACGGGATTGGATGACGTGGTTGGTGGTTGGGGCGCTGGGCCTGGGCGCCTGCGGGTTGGTGTGTGCGCAGAGCTCCCCGGCCAACCTTGGGTCTCCGCCCACTTCCCTGCACAGCGTTGAGATTCAGGCTCCTGCCTCGGGCTCGCTCGCCGGGCGGCTTACCGATTTGCATTCGGCTCCGCTGGCGGGGGTCTCGGTGGTGTTGCATAACCTGGCAACCGGAGCCGAGGTGCACGCGGTTACGGCGAGGAATGGGGCGTTCCGGTTTGCCGAGCTCGACGCGGGCGAGTACACGCTGGAAGCCGATGAGCCGCAACTGGGCCACGGGCGGCTTGAGGGGATTGTGGTGACCGGAGGCATGGAGGCGCGGGTGCAGGCCGCCATGCATTTTGAGCCTGCCGCGCCGGAGCTGGTGGAGGCTGCGGCGCCGAGTGAGATTGCGACGCCGCAGCAGCCGGCGGCGATGCGGTTGAGAATTTTTGCGGCACCCGCCGTGTCGAGCCCCGCAGCGCCTGCCTTGCCACTGCCGACCATTTCTCGCGCGGCGCTCAGCACGGAGACTCCGCAGATGGCTGCGTTGGTGGCCACGGAGCCGGTGCGGACGATGGCTCCGGAGCCGCGAGTCATCGTACCAGCGGTTTTCTTGCCGATGCTTACGGCTTCTCGCGCGGCGCTCAGCACGTCGAGCCCGGAGATCATGGCGTCGGTTGCTGCTGAGCCGTTGCTTGCGATGGAGCCTGCGCCGATCGCGATGCCCTCGCCGCAGCTTAGGGCCGCGCTGGAGACGCAATCGATTCCGGTTGCGCCCACACTTGCGATTGCGCTGCCGCGCACGCTCCCGCTTACGGGCAGCATTGCGCCAACACTCCCCTTGAACATGGCGATTTCGAGCGGCATGAATGCGGTTCTGCTGCTTGGGCAGATGGGTTTCTCGCCGGTTCGAGCTGCCGAGCAAAACGCCGATCCCGCCGCGGCGGTGGTGGCGACCACAGTGACCGCGACGCAACTCGAATCGCTGCCCGCGGGTGGACGCCGCTGGCAGGAGTTCCTGCTGGATACACCGGCAACGAGCGCAGGGGCCGACTCGACGCAGGCGTCGTACCGCGGCTCGCAGGAATCGGCGGAGATCACCATCGACGGCGCGAGCGCGACGCTGAAGTTTGGCGTGGTAGCGGGATCGGGCGCGAGGTCAGCGGCCTCCGATCCGGAAAGCCAAGGTGCCGGCCAGCAGAATGCGATGAGCCAGGCCTGGACGGATGGGCGCGGGTTTGGCGTGAGCGAGGCCGCGATCCATGAGGTGACGGCGACTGCGGGAAACGTGGAGGCCGATGGCATGCGCTCGGCCGGCGGGCGCACCGGCATCGAGACCGCGCGCGGCGGCGATGCGCTGCATGGGCAGGGATTCTATTTCGACCGGCAGAACAACTGGGGCGCGCGGAATCCGTTTACGCAATGGGTTACGGAGACTTCAGAGTTCGAACCGCTCGCGCCGTACAACAACACCCCGCTCCCGGTCTTTGATAATTTTCAATATTCGAGCGGACAAGACGGACTACCGGAGTCGTATACGCCGCCTGATCACGAGATCGTCTGGGGCCTCGGCATGGGCAGCCGGATTCGTCGCGACAAGCTGTTCTGGTTTGCCGCACTGGACAGCTACCACCGTAACGATCCGGGACTGACGATGGTGAAACATCCTTACTTGCAACCACCATGCGAGACCCCTCCATGTTCCCCAACCGGCTTTTTTGCCATGCCTTCGGCCGCTCAGTTGCAGTTGCTCAGCGCACAGCTCGATCTCCCCAGCAGCAATCCCGAGGCCGAGGGGCTGGCGGCTTATTCGCAGATGCTGGAACAGTTGGCCAGCCTGCTCGGCCCCGCGCCGCGCACTGCCGCGCAGTGGGTCGGCTTTGGCCGCATCGACTGGCAGGCAGCCGAGCGCCATCACTTCACGCTGGAAGGAACCGGCGCCAACTGGAACGCGCCGGGCGGAGGACTGACGCAGGTTTCAGAAGACTACGGAAACCACAGCTTCGGATCGAGCCAGGCCAGCGAGGAGTGGCTGCTGGCGCGGTGGGAAGCGTATCTGACGCCGAATTTGCTGGCTGTGACGCAAGGCTCCGCGGGGCGGGCGATTCTGAGCGCGCGGCCGGGGACGCCTTCGGCCTTCGAGAGTGGATTTCTCAACGGAAATACCCAACTGCCGGAGATGGTTGTGGATTCGCGCTACGGCTTCACCATCGGCAATCCTTCGAGCTTCGGCCAGGGCAGTTCTCCCGACGAAAAGCTCTACCACGCGCAGGAGATGCTGGACTGGGTGCACAACAAAGTGCTCGTCAAGGCGGGGTTCGAGCTGGACCACAACGCCGACGCGACCAGCCTGCTGCGCAACCAGACGGGCACGTTTACCTACTCGAAGGTGGAGAATTTTATCTCCGACGCGCTGGCGTTTGAAACATTCGGACTCACCGACCTGTTGAACCCGCAAAATCCCCACAACTGCGACGTGACGGGCAAGGTGTGGGAGGCCACAAACGGCACGTTAATGGGCCTCGGCGCGCTGCCCTGCTACTCCCACTACTCGCAGACGATTGGCCCTACCCATTGGAACTTGAGCACCAATGACTGGGCAGGCTACGCGACCTCGCAGTGGCAGGCGAACAAGTTCGCGGTGTTCTCCGCCGGGCTGCGCTGGGAGCTTGAGCAAATGCCGCCGCCCATCGCCGCGCTTGCTAACACGGATCTGCCGTTCACGGGAAAATTGCCCAGCCTCGGCAACAACTGGGGACCGCGCGTGAGTGTTGCCATCGGAGAGCCCCGAGGTCACTGGCCAGTGCTGCGCCTGGGCTACGGCATGTACTACGGCCGCGTGGAAAACGCCACCATCGAGAGCGCACTCACGCAGACCGGCTCGTTGAACGGCGATTTGAACATCTTCATCCGTCCCACCGACGGTTACGCCTCCATCGACGGCACCAGCGGCGCTCCGCCGTTTCCTTCCGTGCTCACCGGCCAGCCTTCCAGCGTGGTCAAGCCGGGAGTGGATGGTTTTGCGCCGAACTTCCGCAATCCGGAGGTGCACCAGGCCGTAGCCGCCGTGGAACAGCCGCTGCCGGGCGGCATGGAAGTCACGGCGAGCGCGATGCTCAGCCTGGGCCGCCGTCTGCCTGTCTTCATCGACGCAAATCTCAACACGCCGACCTCAGCGCAGACCATTACCTACGATGTGTGCGACGAGGTTACCACCACGGTCTCGGGCACCAACAGCAACGGCCAGCCCAGCAACACCAACGGCCCGTGCGGCAACCTCGGCCTGGGTCCTATCGCGGCCACGCAGATCACGGTTCCCTTCTACGCTTCATGGCCGTCGGCGGATTGTCCCAGCGGCTCGCAGTTGAACATCGGCGGCGAGTGTGGATGGAGCAACCCGGACTATCAAGAGATCGACCAGATCGCGAGCAAAGCCAACTCGACCTACGAAGGAGCTATGGTGAAGCTCACGCGCTATGGTCACCGCGGCCTGAGCCTCTTCGCCCACTACACCTACGCGCACGCCATGGACTGGAACCCGAACGAGAGCCCGCTGGACGCGGTGGACCTCAGTCAGGAGTTCGGAAACAGCAAGATCCGGGAGTACGGAACCAGCAACCTGGACGTGCGCCACGCGGCCGCGGCGATGGTGATTTATGAGGCGCCGTGGAAGCTGCACAATTTGGCCGGAAAGCTGGGCAATGGCTGGATGGTCTCCGGCATTGGGCAATTCCACAGCGGCCTGCCCTATACCATGCGCGTCACCGGCTCGCTGCCCGAGGAGTTCGACGCAAACGGCGATGCCATCGTGGGCCTGCGACCGGGCATCAATGGCTCGGGCGGCGACAACCGCGTCTTCGGCTTCGATCAAAGCGGCAGCCTCGCCTACAACATTGGCCGCAATACCCGCCGCTATCCCGACACGTGGAAGGCCGATTTGCGCCTGGGCAAGAGATTCGACATGGGCGAGGAGCGGCAGTTGGAGATTCTGGCTGAGAGTTTCAATCTCTTCAACCACCAGAACGTGACCGAGATCGAGACAACCGGCTATACCATCGAGGCGGGCAGTCCGACATCGCCTCCCACGCTGAACTTTCTGACCGGCCTCAAAACCAGTTCCGCGACCGGCCTGCCCATTGCAGCATTTGGCCAGCCTCTCAATATCAATGGCAGCAACTTCTACCGCGAGCGGCAGATCCAGATTGGGGTGAGGATGCGGTTTTAGAGAAATTCCACCGAAGGTATACCCGCTTCGGATAGGAAAGGCAACCGCAGGTCTTTCGGCTCGTCCCGGCGCGCCGGGACTCGCTCAGGAAGACAATCTCATATTGATGCGAGCTTCTGATTCACGATACAAGTTCGCTCTGGCCACTGACCACTGCACCGCGCCATCGGCGACGCCACGTTGCGGATGGGTTACCCTGCCGCCGGGAACGCCGGGGTGCAAAACAGGCCGACCGCCAGAATCATGCCTTTCATCATTTGCCCTCACTTGCCGATAAAAGAATCTGAATGAGAAGGATACCGCTCCCACGGGCGGGGGAGCAGGGGGAGGGTCAAATAAGCCGGGGAGGGCCCGTAAACACCTTGATTGGCACGGGTTAATGACTTTGGTGCTGACCCCCTAAAGGGGGATTCCCCAATTCCAGACGAATGCCTAATCTTGGGGTGAGCAGCACCGTGAAAGCAAAGGCTTTCGCCCGGATCGCGGGAAGACAATGACACTGGTGACCCAACCTGCCAGGGCAATCGGCCCCAATGTGCAGGCGGCCGCGGTATTTTGCGCGCTGCCCTTGGCAGAGAACTGCGCGGACGCGCCGGTGGTGCGGGAGCAGGCATGAAAGTCATCGGAATCAGCGGCCTCGAAAACGCGATGTCGTTCAAGAAGGCGCACTGGAAGGGCCTGGACGAGCGCGAGTACCGCATCGCACAGGGGATGGACGCCGCGGCCGCGCTGACGATCGACGGCAAACTGGTTGCTGCCGCCGAGCAGGAGCGCTTCAGCGGCAAAAAGCACACCGGCGACTTTCCTATTGACGCCATCCGCTTCTGCCTCGATACGGCCGGCGTCTCTATCGACGAGATTGACGAGATTGCGCACGGGTTCGACTACGCTCCCTACCGCGAAATTTATTCAGGCGACGAACTTTCGTCGGAGCTCTACGAAGAAGTTTTTTCGCGCGAGGCGCTGCTCCGGCAAGTGCGGCGCGATTTGCCGGGCTTTCCTCTCGATCGGGTTCACCAGGTGGGGCATCACCTGGCGCACGCCGCCAGCGCGGCCTACACCTCCGGCTGGGACGAGTGCCTGATCGTTGTGAACGACGCCATGGGAGAGATGGAGAGCCTGAGCGTTTACGACTTTCACGACGGCAAATTCGAAAAGATTCGCACCATCGCGGCCAACGACTCCATCGGCATTCTCTACTCGCTGGTCACGCTGCATCTCGGCTTCGATTTCAATTCCGACGAATACAAGATCATGGGTCTGGCGCCGTACGGCGATGCGGCGCGGTACCGCAAGTTTTTTGAAGAGGCCGTGGAGCTTTGCGCCGACGGATCAATCCGCATTCCCATGCTCAAGCTGAATCGCACACGCGACGAGCGCGAGAATTACGCGGCAACCCGCGCGTATCTCGACGAGCACCTGATCGCGCGGCGCGCTCCCGAACTGTCAGTGAACTCCAATCATGAAGACGTAGCCGCGGCGTTGCAGGAGTGCCTGGAGCGCGTGGTGATGCACGTGTGCGAACATTTTGGCGAGGAGACCGGGTTGCGGCGGCTGGCGCTGGCCGGGGGCGTGGCGCTGAACTGCACGGCCAATGGCAAACTGACGCGTTCGCATCTCTTCGACGAGGTGTACATCCAGCCCGTGGCGGGAGACGACGGCGTGGCGCTGGGCGCGGCGCTCTATCGCACTTCGCTTGCGGAGAAGATTCCCAACGAGCGTTTCCCGGCTCCGCTTTTCGGTCCGCAGTATAGCGACTCCGATGTGGAAGCCGCGTTGCAGGGCTTCAATGGCAAAATCCAGTGGAAGCATTATGCGACGGTGGATGAAACCTGCGCCGCGGCAGCCAAACTGATTGCCGACGGACGCGTGATTGCGTGGTCGCGCGGACGCATGGAGTACGGCCCGCGCGCGCTCGGCAATCGCAGCATTCTTGCCGATCCAGGGCATCCCGAGATGCGCGACCGCATCAATGCGATGGTAAAGAAGCGCGAGGCCTTCCGGCCGTTTGCGCCCGCATGTTCGGCGGAGGAGGCGCACCGCTGGTTCGAGGTCGCGCCGGGCGCGGAATTTCCCTACATGATCAGCATCGTCAATGTCCGGCCCGAGCTGCGCGACAAGCTGCCTGCGATTACGCACGTGAACGGCTCCGCGCGTCTGCAAACCGTGAGCGCCAAGGACAATCCCGATTTTCACGCGCTGCTCCTGGCCGTGGGCAAAACCACGGGCCGCCAGATGGTGCTGAACACCAGCTTCAATGTGAAAGGGCAGCCCATCGTCAACACGCCGGAAGAAGCGATTGCAACTTTTCTCGGCACCGGCATCGAATATCTCTTCCTGGAGAACTTCCATGTTACCCGCGCAGTTGCTTGAGTGGAATCGGACCGAGGCCGACTATCCCCGCTCCAGCACCATTGCGGGGCTTTTCGCCGCACAGGCGGCGCGTACGCCCGACGCTGTTGCCGTGATTTCGCAAGGCCGCACGCTCACGTATCGCGAGCTGGATGAGAGGACCAATCGGTTGGCGCGCCGTTTGCAGGGGCTCGGAGTGAGACCCGATACGCTGGTGGGCGTCGCCATGGGCCGCTCCGAAACTCTTGTCGTCAGCCTGCTGGGAATTCTGAAGGCCGGCGGCGCGTACGTTCCACTCGATCCCACCTATCCCCAGGATCGCCTTTCACTGGTGATTGAAGATTCTCAGATGCCGGTGCTCGTCACCACGGCCGCATCGCGCGCGCATCTTCCACCCGCTGCCGTGGGCCTCACGATTCTCGATGACGAAGACGCGGACCTCGACCGCGAGAGCGCGGAAGCCGTCGCTTCATCGGCGACGCCGGCGAACATTGCCTACGTGATTTACACCTCCGGCTCCACGGGCAAGCCGAAGGGCGTGATGGTAGAGAACCGCAACGTGGTGAATTTTTTCACCGGCATGGATCGCGCCATCGGATCCGAAGCGGGCGTGTGGCTGGCCGTTACCAGCGTGTCGTTCGACATCTCAGTGCTGGAGCTGCTGTGGACACTCACGCGTGGCTTCACCGTCGTCGTTCACGGCGACGAGGGCTCGGCGACGATCGCCGATGAAATTGCGCGCTATCGTGTCACGCACCTGCAGATGACGCCGTCACTCGCGCGCATGCTGACGCTCGATTCGCGCGCCTACGCCGCGCTTGGCTCACTCAAACAAATGCTGCTCGGCGGCGAGGCCGTTCCCGCGGCGCTCATCCATCATTTGCGCCAGGTTTTCAAAGGCGAGATCCACAATATGTACGGGCCAACGGAGACCACGATCTGGTCGACGACCTGCCGCGTCGAAAATGTGGACTCGAGTGTCTCGATCGGACGGCCCATCGCCAACACGCAGATTTATCTGCTCGATCCCGATCTCAATCCCGTTCCGATGGGCGAGATCGGCGAACTTTTCATCGGCGGCGACGGCGTGGCACGTGGCTACTGGCGGCGGCCCGAGCTGACCGCCGAACGCTTTCTGACGATTCCTGCGCTGGGGCCCGATCGCGGCGATTTTGGAAAGATTTACCGTACCGGCGATTTGGCGCGATTCCTGCCTGACGGCAACATCGACTTTCTTGGCCGCGCGGATTATCAGATCAAGCTGCGCGGGCACCGCATCGAACCCGGCGAGATTGAGGCGCTGCTCGAGAAATGCGCAGGCGTTCGCCAGGCCGTTGTTGTCTTGCGCGAAGACCGTGAGGGCGACAAGCGTCTTGTCGCGTATCTCGTCTCCGATGCAACGGACTCTGCTGCCGGAGCCGCTTTGCGCGCGGAGCTCGACGCGAAGCTGCCAGACTACATGGTTCCTTCCGCATTCGTATTTCTCGATGAGCTGCCGCTTACCGGCAACGGCAAGATCGATCGCAAGGCGCTGCTCAAGCTCCCTCCGCCGAACCTCGCTTCCGCCGCAGCCTCGCACACGACCGAACCCGCCAGCGAGATGGAGCGCACGGTCGCGAAGGCGTGGCAACAGGCGCTGGGAATTCCCTCAGTCGGATTGACTGACAACTTCTTCGATCTCGGCGCGCACTCGCTCACGGTGGCAGAAGCTCATGCCAAGCTGCAGGAAGCGCTGGGCCGCGAGATTGCTCTGCTCGATCTCTTTCAATTCACGACGGTCAGCGCACTGGCCGCGCATCTCGACACGCAGTCCGGTGGAGCGCAGGCGGCAGCCAGCCAGCTCTCGGAACGCGCCGCGCGCCGCAGAATGGCACGCCAGAGGGAAGTCACAACGCAATGAAGACTTCCACCATCGCGATCGTCGGCATGGCGGGCCGCTTTCCCGGGGCGCGCAACACGGCCGAGTTCTGGCGGAACTTGCGTGACGGCGTTGAGTCCATTCGCGACCTGACGGACGCCGAGTTGCTGGATGCCGGCGCAACGGCTGAGGATCTCGCCAACCCCGACTACGTGCGCCGCGCCGCCATTCTCGACGGCGTGCCGCTCTTCGATGCGCCGTTTTTCGGATTCAGCCCGCGCGATGCCTCCATCATGGACCCGCAACACAGGCATTTCCTGGAGTGCGCATGGGAGGCGCTGGAAGACGCGGCTCATCCGCCGCAACAATTCCCCGGCTCGATCGGTATTTTTGCCGGATCGGGGATGAACACCTACCTGATCCACAATCTGCTCGCCAACCGCCGCCTGGTTGCATCCGCGGGCCTTTTTCAGCTGAAGCAAACCGGCAACGACAAAGACGTGCTGGCCACGCGCGTCAGTTATCAATTCGACTTGCGCGGGCCCAGCATCAACGTGCAGACCGCCTGTTCCACTTCACTGGTCGCGGCACACCTGGCCTGCCAGAGCCTGCTCAACTTCGAGTGCGACATGGCTCTCGCGGGCGGCGTCACCATCGAGATCCCGCACGGACTCGGCTACATCTATCGCGAGGGCGAGATTCTTTCGCGCGACGGCCATTGCCGGAGCTTCGATGCAAGCTCAAGCGGCACGGTTTTCTCTAGCGGCCTCGGCATTGTTGTCCTGCGCCGGCTTGAGGATGCGCTCGCCGATCACGATCACATTCACGCGGTCATTCTCGGCTCGGCGATTAACAACGACGGCGCGCGCAAGGTGGGTTATCTTGCGCCCAGCGTGGAAGGCCAGGCCGAGGTCATTCGCGAAGCACTGGATTACGCAGGCGTGCCGGCCTCCAGCATTTCTTATGTGGAGACGCACGGCACTGGAACGCGCGTGGGCGATCCCATTGAAGTGCGCGCTCTGACGCAAGCTTTTCGAGAGTCCGAAAAGCGTGACACGACGGCCATTGGCTCGCTCAAGTCCAACGTCGGACACCTCGACGCCGCGGCGGGCGTTGCCGGACTTATCAAAACGACGCTTGCGCTGGAGCACGCGCAGATTCCAGCCAGCCTGCACTTTGAAAAGATCAATCCGCATATCGAACTGGAGGGCAGCCCGTTTTATGTGAACGGCAAGCTCACTGATTGGCCCTCCACGGGCACGCCTCGCCGCGCCGCTGTTACGTCGCTCGGCATTGGCGGCACCAACGCGCACGTGGTCGTGGAGGAAGCGCCGGCAGCCTCACTCACTCGTCAGCAGAAGCCTTACCAGATCCTTACCGTTTCCGCGAAGACCGAAGCTGCCGCGGATCAGGCCTTCGCAAATCTGGCCGCGCACCTCAATGAGCATCCGGAAGTAAGCCTTGCCGACGCAGCCTTCACCTGCCAGCTCGGACGCGCGGCATTTCCGCATCGCCGCGCCTTCGTCGTCGAAGACACGCGCGAATCCATTGCTGCGCTCACAGGCCTCGACCGCAAGAAGCTCATTGCCGGCGCTGCCGGGCGCACTGCTCCAGTGTTCCTTTTCTCGGGCCAAGGCTCGCAATACGTGAACATGGGCCGCGCGCTCTATGAGCAGGAGCCGGCCTTTCGGGAAGCGCTCGATCTCTGCGCGCAGCACCTGCGCGAACCGCTGAGCATCGACCTCACCGCAGCTCTCTATCCATCGGACGCCGAGAAGGACTTATGTACGGAGCGCCTGAACCAGACCTGGCTCACGCAACCCGCGCTCTTCGCGATCGAATACGCGCTCGCCCAGTGGTGGCGGTCGCTTGGAGTTGAGCCTATCGCGATGGCCGGCCACAGCATTGGCGAATATGTAGCCGCCTGCATCGCCGGCGTCTTCTCGCTCGAAGATGCGCTCGCGATTGTCGCGGCGCGTGGACGGCTCATCTACGATCTGCCTGCGGGCGCGATGCTTGCCGTGCCGCTCGCGCCGTCGGAGATTCACGTCAACGGCGTGGTTCAGTTGGCGGCCATCAACAATCCCGCAATGTGCGTCGTCTCAGGCCCGACCGCAGCGATTGCCGCTTACGAAGAGTCGCTGACAAAGCAATCTGTCGCCAGCCGCCGACTATTCACGTCGCACGCTTTTCATTCCAAGATGATGGATCCCATTCTCGGTTCGTTCGAACAGCGACTGCGCGAAGTTCGCATGAACGCTCCGCGCATTCCTTACCTCTCGAACGTCACCGGAACCTGGATCAAGCCGGAGGAAGCTACGGACCCAGCGTACTGGGCGCGCCACATTCGATCGACGGTTCGCTTCAGCGATAATCTTGCGGAACTTTTCAACGCGCCGGAGCGCGTGCTCATTGAAGTGGGGCCGGGCAACGTACTTACCACGCTCGCACGGCAACAGGGCGGGCCTTCGGCCAAAGCGTTTCCTTCGCTTCCGCATCCGCGCGAGAATGTTTCCGCGTTGCACTGCTCGCTCGAAACCCTCGGCAGGATTTGGACGGTCGGCATCAACGTCGATTGGTCGAAGCTCCACGCGCCCGCCTCCGTACAACGCGTTTCGTTGCCCACGTATCCTTTTGAGCATCAGACATTCTGGATCGAGCCAGACAAGATTGCGCAGCCTGCGCCCGAGCCGGCGTCGCCGACGGTGAGCGCCGATGAGAGCGTCTCGCTCTATCGCCGCGTCTGGAAGCCTACGCCTCTGCCCACAACCTCAACTACCGAGCCAGGCCCGTGGCTGCTTTTCCGCGACGCGCTCGGCGTTGCCGATGAGATTGCCCGTCAACTCAAGGCTGCGAAACAGGAATTCGTCGTTGTCGAATCCGGCAGCGGCTTTAAGCAGCTCAAACGGGGCCACTATGCGCTGCGCCTTAACGTGCGCGCGGATTACGATGCGCTGGTTGCCGCTCTGCTTGAGTCGGACGGAACTCCGCGCAAGATTGTTCACCTATGGTCTCTCGTTGGGGAAGCGGCTGATACACCGCTCGAAGAGACTCTCGACCGCAGCTTCTTCAGCCCGCTTTACCTGGCGCAGGCGCTCGCGGCACAGGATCTGGAAGGCGTGCAACTGGCCCTCGTGTCCAACCACATGCAACAGGTCGCCGCGGAGCCCTTGCGCAATCCCGCGCGCGCCGTGCTTCTCGGTCCTGCGCGAGTTGTTCACAAGGAACTTCCGGGGTTCCACTGCAAAGCCATCGATCTTGACTTTGACGCCGGCAAGACCGCGGAGTGCGCAGCGCAAATCGTGGCCGAAATGGGCGCTGTCTATGAGAACTCCACGATTGCCTGGCGCGACGGCGAGCGTTTTGTCGAGACGCTCGAACCGCTCGTACTTTCCGCCTCACGTGAGCGCCCGCGCCTGGAGCGCAACGGCGTTTACCTGATTACCGGCGGCCTCGGCGGCCTGGGCCTGACCGTTGCTGAACATCTGGCGCGCGAATTTCAGGCACGCCTGGTGCTTGTAGGACGCTCCGCGCTTCCGCCGGAAGCGCAGTGGGAATCTGCGCTGCAAGATGGCGCGCGATCTGAAGTCGAAAAAGAGCGCATCCGCAAGCTGGCCGCCATTCGATCCATTGCGGGAGGACTGCTGGTTCTCGAGGGAGACGTAACCAACCTCGATGACATGAAGTTCGCAGTCGCACAGGCGCGCCAGCAATTCGGCGCCATCAATGGCGTCTTCCACGCCGCGGGCGTGCTTGACGACGGCCCGTTGATGCTGAAGACAGCAACCAGCGCGGCGCGCGTTCTCGATCCCAAAGTGCGTGGCACCCTGGTGCTCGAAGCAGCCCTGCGCGACGAGTCGCTCGCTTGTTTTGTGCTGTTCTCCTCCGTCAGCTCCATTCTGCCGCCCGCGGGACAAGTGGATTACGCCGCCGCCAACGCGTTTCTCGACGCATTCGCGCTCAGCCGCAAGGGACCTGTGACTGCGATCAATTGGGGCGCGTGGCGGGAGATCGGCATGGCGGCCCGCTCCACGCCTCCGCACCCGTGGTTTGAACGGCGTCTTCTTGAGACACCGCGCGAAACTGTTTATGCCGGCGACTTCTCGGAGCGGGACCGGTGGTTTCTCTCTGAGCACATACACAAGGGCGGCAAGGCCGTGATTCCGGGAACGGCGCATCTTGAAATGGCGGCTGGCGCTTTCGCGCGCGGCTCGTTGGAGGGAAGCATCGAACTGCGCAACGTATTCTTTCTGAAGCCGGTGATGGTCAATTCGGATGAGTCCCTCGAAGTGCGCATTCAGCTTCGGCGCGACGACGAGGGCGCGGAACACGGAGCTTATCGCTTCGCGGTTTTCTCGCGCCAAGACGGCTGGATTGAGCACTCCACCGGCACGGTCGCGCAGGGCAAGCCGCAGCCTGCGTCGAGCGTGGATCGCGCCGCCATCAAGGCCCGTTGCGGCCAGCGCCACTTCGTTTTCGACCAGCAGCATCACACGGAGTGGGATCGCCAGTTCGACTTTGGGCCTCGCTGGCACTCTTTGCGGGCCCTGCATCTTGGCAAACGGGAGGCGCTGGGGGAGATTCAGCTCGACGACATGTTCGCCTCGGATCTTTTTGCGCTTCGCATTCATCCCGCGCTGCTTGATATGACGACCCAGCCGGCCCTTTACCTGACGGAAGACTACGAACACTGCAACGATCTGTTTCTTCCCATTTCTTATCGGCAAATTTGCTGCTACCGCCCGCTTCCCGCCAGGATGTTCAGCCATGTCCGCGCCCGAAAAGAGAATGCGCAGCGCGGAGAGGTAGAGACCTTTGACATCACCATCTTCGATGAGAACGATCGGGTCGTAGTGGAAATTGAGGGCTTCGCCATGCGCCGCATCGCCGATCCGGCGCGCGTGATGGACGAAACCAGCCCGGCACGCGAAGCTGCGGAATCCGGCGGCGAACAGCCTATTGAAGTCGCTGCGCGGCCCGGCATTCCCCCGCGCGAGGGCGCACGCATGCTCACGCGCATCCTGCTTGCCGATGCGCCCGCCGGAGTGGTTGCCGTTCCGCAGCCGCTCGAACAGCAGGAAGGCGGTGTTCCAAAGCCGCCGCCGCACAGGCCAGCCGCTGCGGCTAGTTCCGCCGCGCGCGCGGAAGGAATCGATTCGACTCTTGCCGAATGGTGGCAGGAACTGCTCGGCGTCGATGTGGTGAATCCCGACGACGACTTTTTCGCGCTCGGCGGACACTCGCTCATTGGCGTTCGCCTTTTCGCGAAAATCAAGAAGACCTTCCACGTCGACCTCGAACTGGCGGTCCTATTCGAGGCCCGCACCCTGCGCCAACTCGCCGAGGTCATTCGCAAGGCAAGCGCGCCGACCGGCAACGAGCAGAAGACCTGGTCGGCGCTTGTTCCCATCCAGCCAAACGGCACGCACACTCCACTCTTCTGCATCCACGCAGTCGGGGGCGATGTTCTCTTCTACGAGCAACTGGCCAAGGCGCTTGGTCCAAACCAGCCGTTCTACGCTTTTCAGTCACCGCTGGTTGCCGATCCCGATCGGCGCGACTTGACTGTCGAAGAGATGGCCGCGCTCTATATCAAGGAGATGCGCGCTTTCTTTCCGCAGGGCCCCTATCTGCTCGGCGCAGCCTCGTACGGCGGGTTCGTGCTGTACGAGATGGCGCGGCAGCTTCAGGAGCAGGGCGTGACTCCCGGCGCGGTCATCGTGTTCGACGTGCGGGTGCCCGGAGAGACTTTCAGCACGAGCGTAAAACTCGCCAAATTCCGGGGAAACCTCCGCAACGGCGGAGTGAGCTATCTGCGCAGGAAAATCCGCGAGAAGAGCGAGCATTACTGGTCGCAATTTATGAAGCACGCCGTGCTCCCCGCGGGCGTCTTCGGCTACCGCATGATGAAGTGGCCGCTCTCGGCCCCTCTGCGCTTTCACAGGATTTCTCAGGGGCATTGGCGTGCGCTCTCGCGCTACACGTTCAAGCCTTTCCCGGGAAAAATCACGCTGGTGCGCGCCACCGAACGCGGACCGGAGGTGCTCGGCCGCATCCAAGATCCCACTCTCGGCTGGGGCAGGCTTGCCCAGGGCGGCGTTGAGGTCATCGACGTGCCGACGAAGCATATGCTCATGCTCTTCGAGCCTTACGTTGAGACCTTCGCGGAGACGCTCAAGACGATTCTGCTGCCATAGTGCCGCAAAGCGGCGCAATCTTTGCCGGTAAGAGTTTCTATGAGGAAGGAAATCGCTCGCGCACCAGTTGCAAAGCCTCGTCGGCAGTTGCGATCATGCCTTCCAATTGCGCATCCTCTGCCGCGCGCAGCATCTCGCGGAAGCGCGCACCCGGCGGGTAGCCGGCGGCAATCAGTTCCCTGCCCGTGATCAGCGGCTTAGGCTTCATCGTTTCCTCCGGCATCGAGGAAAAGCTCTCGCGCACAAACTCCCAGTTTTCCAGGTTGCCGCTTGCGGCCAGGCAATCCATGCGATGCAGCGCCAAATGCTCGTCGAAGCGATCGAGACGGAAGAAGCGCTTGAGCGTGGAAGACTTCATGCGCGGCGCGTCCATGAATCGCATGTGGTTCTCGATGAGTGCGATCACCTGCCGCGTTTCTTCGTTCGAAAAACGGAAGCGCCGGCAGATTTCCGCGGCGATGGCAACGCCGATCTCCACATGCCCGTCGAAACGAATGCGATCCGAGGCGCGTCGGAAGGTTGGCGGCTTGCCCACGTCGTGCAGCAGCGCGCCCCATGCGAGCGTCATGCTGCATCCCGGCGGCAACTGCTCCAGCAGCATCAATGTGTGAATCCACACGTCGCCCTCGGGATGGTACTGCGGCGGCTGTTCGACGCCTTTCATTTGCACGAGTTCCGGCAGCACCTCGGCGAGCAGACCCGTCTCGTCGAGCAACTCAAAGGCACGCCGCGCATGGCCCTCAGTGAGCATCCTGGTGAGCTCGTCGCGCACGCGCTCGCGGCTTACGGCGTGAATGCGAGGGGCCAGCGAGCGGATTGCGCGAAGAGTCTCCGGGTCGAGTTCGAATGAAAACCGCGCAGCAAAGCGGACCGCGCGCAACATGCGCAGGTGGTCTTCTTCAAAACGCATCTCGGGACGGCCGATGGCGCGAACGATGCCCGCGTCGAGGTCGGCGAGACCGCCGACATAATCGATCACTGCGGAGCGAAGGAGTCTTGGATCAGCAATGCACTCGTCCAAAAGGCTGCCCCCACGCAGTGGGTGCAGCGGGTCGAGCAGAAGTCCGTTGATGGTGAAGTCGCGCCGCTGCACGTCTTCCTGGGCGCTCGCGGTGTAACGCACTGCATCGGGATGGCGGCCGTCGGAATAAGCCAGGTCAGAGCGGAAGGTCGCCACTTCGGTGACGAAGCCGGCGTTTTCGATTTCCGGCGCAACCAGAACGACTCCGAAGTGCGCGCCCACGGCGAAGGTTCGCGGAAACAAATCCAGCACCACGTCCGGCGTCGCGTTGGTTGCCACGTCGTAGTCGGAGGGCTCGCGCCTGAGCAGCAGATCGCGCACGCACCCGCCGGCGAGATAGGCCTCATAGCCGCGGGAGCGCAGTGTCTGTGCGGTCCGCAAGGCTGCTTCGAGCTGGAGTGTGCCGGCCATCGTCGATACTTCTATTCTCTCTCTGTCCACCCGCGCAGGCGAAGCGGCGCATAGTAAGTCAGTTTAGACAAAGGTATCCCTCAGGGGCTAAGGCCCGCAGTTATTTTTCCGCATTTTCGGCACGACTGAAGTCGTGCCCTGACACTTCTTGCAATCCTTGAAGGATTCTTCTGCAGCTTTTGGAGACCGGCGGTACACAATACACTGAAACTATGCCCGGCTCCGGCCTCATTCTCGGGATTGAAAGCTCCTGCGACGAAACCGCCGCAGCGATCGTGGAGCGGGGCGCGCGCACGGTTTCTTCCGTTGTCGCATCGCAGATCGCCACGCACGCGCGCTATGGCGGCGTGGTGCCGGAGTTGGCCAGCCGCGAGCATCTCCGCGCCATTGTTCCTGTGGTTCGCGCCGCGCTTGCCGAGGCGCACGTTACGCTCGCCGATCTTGACGCCATCGCTGTCACCTCCGGTCCTGGGCTCGCCGGGGCGCTTCTTGTGGGCATCACTTACGCCAAAGCGCTCGCCTTTGCGAACCGGCTTCCGTTGATTGCTGTGAATCATCTTGAAGGGCACATTCACGCGGTGCTGCTGAACGAGAGAGAAAGCGCTTCTGGCGGCTTGGACGCCGCCAGTACCGCCGGTCTAGGGACCGGCGGTACATCGGCGCTGGCGCTGGTGGTTTCTGGCGGTCACACTCACCTTTATCTTGCTCAGCCGATGAACGGCACGTGGAGTTACACGCTGGTCGGCCGCACCCTGGACGATGCCGCGGGCGAGGCCTTCGACAAGGTCGCGAAACTGCTCGGTCTCGGCTATCCCGGCGGTCCGTGGATCGACGCGCTCGCCAAATTCGGCAATGCGCATGCGGTGCCTTTTTCGTTTGCGCAGATCAAGACTAAGGTCCACCTGGGCGGGAAGGCCCCGCGCACAAAAGCGGCAAAGACCGCGCCGATCGCGCGCCTCGATCCGCATTTCCTTTTTTCGTTTTCAGGAATCAAGACCGCGGTGCTGCGTTACGTGGAGTTGCACGGGATGCGCGCCGAAGCCAGAGCGCGTGTGAGCCGCGTGCTCGCGCATTTTCACCCGCCGCAGACGCGCGAAGAAGCTCTGGCTCTCTGCCCGCAACCGACTTTGGACCTGATCGCCAGTTTTCAGCATGCGGTGATCGGCGACCTGATGAAGAAGACCTTCGCCGCTGCGGAGTCGCTCGGCGCGCGGCGCATCCTTGTCACCGGTGGCGTGGCCGCCAATCGCGAACTGCGGGAGCGTTTCACACGAGAGGCTGCTGCGCGTAATCTGCGGATTTCCTTTCCTACCCTCGCACTCTCGACCGACAATGCCGCCATGATTGCTGCCGCCGCATGGCCGCGGCTGCTCAAGCAGGATTTTGCTCCGCCGGAGCTCAGTGCCGACCCATCGCTCGCCTTGAGCTGAACAGTACCGCAAGCAACATGAGATTCCAGAGTGGCCGTGTTAGACTCGTTTGGTTTGGAGGACGTTCGATGAGACATCTGTTGCGTATTGCAAGTTTTGTTGCACTTTTGACGATGCTGCCAGCAGCGCGTGCGGCCGATGTGAGCGGAACCTGGAAGGGAAACTTTGACTTTCAAGGCACGAGTATTCCGTTGACGTTCCATTTCACGATTGCGAACGGCGCAGTGGCGGGAACCGTGGAGGGAATGCCGACGACGCCAGCCGAAATTCACGACGGCAAGGTGGATGGCGGCACGGTGACGTTTTGGGTCAATAGCGATTACCAAGGACAGACCTACAAGCTGGTGTTCAAGGGGGCGGTTTCCGCGGCCGGGGATCAGATTGCATTCACCTTCGGGACGGAGGATGGAAGCTGGGGCGCGCAGATGACGGCGGCAAAGAGCGCGGAGACTGCGCCCGCTGCTGCATCAGCGCCTGCCGGGCTGGATGTCACCGGAACATGGAAGGGGAACTTCGATTTTCAGGGCACGAGCATGCCGCTGACCTTGCATTTGACGAGCGCGAACGGCGTGGTAACGGGAACGGTGGAAGGGCTGCCAACGACGCCCGCGGAGATTCACGAAGGCAAGCTGGACGGCGATACCGTGACGTTCTGGTTGAACACCGATTACCAGGGACAGACCTACAAGCTTGTCTACAAGGGCAAGGCTTCGGCCGGACAAATTGTGTTCAATTTCGGAACCGATGATGGAAGTTGGGGCACGCAGATGACGGCGACGAAGGGGATTTGAAGGCGGAGATCAGGACCAACAATTGAAACCGTGAGACGTTGAGTCACGCGCTGCTCGTGTAGTGTTTCAGAAACTCGTTGACACATGCGAACATTCCGAAATACAGGTCCATTCGACTCCGTTTGCCGCAAAAAGCGCGGCAAACTCCGCTCAGGATGACCGGCTATTGTGTGTAGCCATTTGAGAGACACTCCACTAATATCAAGCGAACGGGTTCCCCAACGTGTGGCTCAGGAGGTCGTCCATGATCGATACCGGCGATGCCGGCGAAATGCCTGTGTCGCGCGACGCGCAGGCGCCCGCGTGGGACGAGACGATAGGGCGGAGTGCGCAGCGCAAAGCTGCAGTGCGCCTTCTGCCGCTGCTCGCGGTTGGCTACGGCCTGGCCTACATGGATCGCATCAATATCAGCTTTGCCTCCTTGCAGATGAATCGCGACCTGCACTTCAGCGCATCGGTCTATGGGTTCGGAGCGGGACTTTTCTTTATCGGATATGCGCTGTGCGAGGTGCCGTCGAATCTGCTGCTGCTGCGCTTCGGCGCCAAGCGCTGGCTGGCGCGCATCATGTTCACCTGGGGACTGCTTGCAGCGGCAATGATGTTCGTGCGCACACCGCTCGAGTTCAACGTGCTGCGGTTTCTGCTGGGCATAGCGGAGGCTGGATTTTATCCCGGGGTTATCTTTTACCTGACATTGTGGTTTCCCGCGCGCATGAGGGCGCGGGCGGTGAGCCGTTTTTACATTGCGCTGCCGCTGAGTTCAGCGGTGATGGGCTCGCTGGCGGGATGGCTGCTGGGACTGAGCGGCAAGCTGGGGCTGGCGGGCTGGCAGTGGCTGTTTCTGGTGGAAGGATTGCCCACTGCACTTTTCAGCCTGGTGATTTTGAAGATGCTGCCGGACTCGCCGGTCAAGGCGGCGTGGCTGACTGCGGAAGAAAAGGCGTGGCTCGATGGTCAGCTTAAAGCCGACGGAGAGAAAGCGCACCTGGGACATAGCGCCGGTGTGGCGCAGGCGCTGCTCGAGCCGAAGGTGTGGATGATCGGCGCGTACTTTCTTTTTGCGCTCACCGCCAATTACGCGTTCACCTTCTCCGCCCCCGCGATTCTGCAGGCCGCGACGGGCTGGAGCGTGACGCATGTCGGATACCTGGTAGCGTGCTTTGGATTGGCGGGCGCGGTGGGCATGCTCTTGAACAGCGCGCACTCCGACCGCAAAGGCGAACGGGCGCTGCATTGCATCGTTCCCTGCCTGGTGATGGTTGCCGGTTTTTTGACGGCGAGTTATGCGAAGGAGCCGTGGCTGGTGACGGCGGCACTGGCCGCAAGTTTCATCGCGTTCATGTCGATGCTGGGGCCTGGTAACGCGGTGCCTATGCAATTTCTGGCCGGGCGCGCGGCGGCAGCGGGCATTGCGGGCATGAATACGATCACGATGTTTTCTGGATTTGTGGGGCCGTACTGGATGGGCGTAATGAAGGACTACACGGGGAGTTATGCGGCAGGGTTGAGAGGGCTGGTGCTGCCTAGCCTGCTTGCGGCGGGCACGATGGTTGTGCTGACGCGCAGCCTGGCGCGGCGGCCCGTTGCAGCCGTTGCGGAACTGGCGAAAGAAGCAGTGTGACGGGGCGGCGGATCGAAGCCGACACAGTCGAAGGATGAGGGATCCTCTCAAGATTTTCTTGAGCGTTCAGCAACTCAAATGCGAGTCCCGACGTCTTAAGGAATAGGATTCGCTTCCACAGATCAGGGGAACCGGCACGCCCGGAGCTTGCGGTGATCTGCGCGGCCTGCATGTCGCGCGGACACAAGATGTCCTCTCGCCAGGAATCGGCCAGGAGTAATCTGCGTGCACGAACGGGGAGCATCAATGAACAGACAAAGCGATTGGTTATGGCGGTGTGCGAGCATCGGGGCATTGGGATTCGCGGCTTTAGTGGGAATGACAGGATGCACCGCGGTGAGGGTGACGTTAGGTATGAGAGTGCATCTCAACAAGCTGCCCGTGACCACGATCGAGGCGAGCATGCCGAAGGGTCCGGCGATTGCGCCGGGAGAATCCTCCGCTCTGGTGGTGACTTTTACCGAGCCGGGAGGCAAGGTGTGGGTTACCGAGGGGAAAGGCAAAGGCAAGATTCTGTGGTCCGACCTGACGGTGACGCCCAGCCTGGTGACGGTGAACAAGAAGGGCGTGCTGAGTCTGGCGCACGACCCGCGCAAAAGCGACGGCAAGGTCGGGCAGGTGGAAATTTCTGTCCCGAGCCACCCGGAGTTGCATGCATCGCTGACTGTCCCGGTGACCTACCAGTATCCTTTTGCGGCCAATTTCGATGGGGCCAATGGATCGTCCGGAATGAACGGAACGAACGGGTTTGATGGCACGGCTGGAATGAGTGGTTCGATGGGGTCGTGCGATCCAAACAATAGTTCCGCCGGAGGAGATGGGGGCAATGGCACGGGCGGCAGCAACGGGGGCAACGGCAGCGATGGAGGCGATGGAGGCAACGCGCCCGATGTAAGAGTCATGATCACATTGCGGCCGGGCGCTACCCCCTTGTTGCAGGCGGTTGTCAGCGCACAAGGTCGAAAGGACCGGCATTTTCTGATTGACCCGCAGGGCGGTTCACTTACCATCGCGGCCAATGGAGGAGCAGGGGGTAGCGGTGGCAGCGCCGGAAAAGGCGGCAAGGGCGGCGCCGGTGGATCGGGTGGATTCGGCTGCCCAAGCGGCTCGAACGGCATGAGCGGTTCTGACGGGCAAGATGGCATGGCGGGAAGCGACGGACGTCCCGGAAGGGCCGGCGCTATCACAATCATTTACGATCCCGCCGTGAAACCGTACCTGGCGGCGATTAAGACTTCAAATCGAGGCGCGCCGGCACCGGCGTATCAAGAGTCTCCCGTCGCACCCCTCTGGTAGTGTTCCGCATTCTTGCAGTCCTGTGGCGAACCGTTAGATTGCGGCGGTTGCCGGCAGGATGTCTTCCACGTCGACCCATTGCGTGGGGTAGTTGCCGGTGTAGCAGGCGGTGCAATAGCCCACGTTGTTTTCGTCGCGCACGCACTGGAGAAGACCGTCGAGCGACAAGTAGGCGAGCGAGTCCGCCTCGATATAGTGGCGAATTCCTTCGATGGATTGATTGGCAGCGATGAGCTCCTTCTTGCTGGGCGTGTCGACTCCGTAAAAACACGGCGAGATGGTGGGCGGGCAACTGATGCGGAGATGCACTTCAGTAGCGCCTGCGCCGCGCACCATGCGCACGATCTTACGGCTCGTCGTTCCGCGAATGATGGAGTCGTCAATAAGGATGACGCGCTTGCCTGCGAGGAGATTGTGCACGGGGTTGAGCTTGAGGCGGACGCCGAAGTCGCGCACGCGCTGCTCGGGTTCGATAAATGTACGGCCTACGTAGTGGTTGCGGATGAGGCCGAAGCGGAAAGGGATGCCGGCCTCCTCGGCGTAGCCGAGCGCGGCGGTGACGCCGGAGTCGGGCACGGGCACGACGACATCGGCTGCCACGCCGGACTCGCGCGCAAGCTGACGGCCCATTTGGTCGCGCGACTCCTGCACCCAGCGGCCGAAGATGCGCGAATCAGGGCGCGCGAAGTAGACATGCTCGAAGACGCAGCTCGATTGCGGGATGCCGCTTGCGTACTGGCGGCTGGTGACGCCGTCTTCCGAAACCATGACCAATTCGCCGGGAAGAATGTCGCGGACGAATTCGGCGCGGAGCAGATCGAAGGCGCAGGATTCTGACGCGAAGACGACCGTGTCAGCGCCGCCGGGGTTTTTGATGCGGCCCATGGAGAGCGGGCGGAAGCCGTGCGGATCGCGCGCGGCAAAGACGCGGTCGCGCGTCATCATGACAATGGAAAAGGCGCCCTCGATCTGGGAAAGCGAATCGGCGATGGCGTCGACCAGCGAGCCGGCGCTGGAGTGCGCGATGAGCTGGACGATGATCTCGGAGTCCGAAGTGGTCTGGAAATACGCGCCGTCGCGCTCCAGGCGCGCGCGCACGTTGCCCAGGTTCACCAGGTTGCCGTTGTGCGCAATGGCGATGAGGCCCTTGGTGGAGTCGACGCGAATGGGCTGCGCGTTGAGCAGCGCCGAATCGCCGGTGGTGGAATAACGCGTGTGGCCGATGGCCATGCGGCCGGGTAGCTTGGCGAGCACATCGTCCGTGAAGATCTCCGAGACCAGGCCCATGCCTTTGATGTTGGCAAGATGGTGGCCGTCGGCGGTGGCGATGCCGGCCGACTCCTGCCCGCGATGTTGCAGCGCATAAAGGCCGAGGTAGGTTTCGCGCGCGGCGTGAGGATGGCCGTAGACGGCGACGACGCCGCATTCTTCGTGGAGCTTGTCAGAAGCAGGGATCAGGGAACAGGGATCAGGGATCAGGGACGGCGCTGCAGAGCCGATGCGGAGTTGATTTGATTCGTCGGCGTCGCCGGGGACCCCCTGAAACAACAACCGGCTCATACGGGGACCTCATCATGGAGATTGGCTTCAAGCGCGGAGGCCCAAAGCGTGCGAAGCTCGGCGAGTGGTGCGGAGATAAAGGTCTCGCCGTCGACGAGGATTTCGAGCCGATTGCCACCCGTGGTTCCGATGCGCGCGGAGAGGAAGTTGTACTGACTGGCCATGGCATCGATCTCGGCGAGATCGGCGTGATCCGCGGTGACAAGAATGGTGGAAGCGGGCTCGGCAAAGAGGCCGAAGAGCGGGTGAGCGAGAAGCGACGGATCCTGCTCGATTGTGACGCCGATGCCTTTGGTGAATGCGGCCTGCGCGAGAGCGACGGCGATGCCGCCATCGGAGATGTCGCGCGCAGAGCGGATGAGCTTGCGCCATGCGAGTACGGCCAGCAAACTGTGCAGATCGGCTTCGGCATCGAGATCGAGCGCCGGCGGAGTGCCCCAGAGGCTGCCGAGAACAACTTTTGCGAATTCGGAGGAGCCGAATGCGGTGAGATTCGCAGTTGCTTCGGCGTCTGTTGCGTCTGCTTCTTCGCGCGCTTCAGGCTCGCGTTCAAGCGCAGGAAGCGGGAGTTGGCTCATGGGCGGAGGATTGAGGGGAACCTTGCGCATCGGGTCCGGCTCCTGGCCGCGCGGAATCGGCCACAGCAGCACGATGGCGTCTTTCTCGCGCTGGAAGTGCGCGGGCACCGCCTTTGTCGCGTCTTCGAGAATGCCGACGATGCCGAGAACCGGCGTGGGATAGATGCCTTCGCCCCTGGTCTCGTTATATAAGGAGACGTTGCCGCCGGTGATGGGCGTCGAGAGCGCGGTGCAGGCTTCGGCGATGCCGTCGATGGCGGCGGAAAGCTGCGCCATGATTTCGGGCTTCTCGGGGTTGCCAAAGTTGAGGCAGTTGGTGGCGGCGACGGGCGTTGCGCCGGTACAAGCGACCTTGCGCGCGGCTTCAGCCACGGCATGCATGGCGCCGAGCTTGGGATCGAGATACGCCCAGCGGCCGTTGCCATCGAGAGCCATGGCGAGGCCGCGTTCGGGCGGTTGTTCCGCAGGGGCTAAAGCCCCCATCTTTTTATTGCTCTTATCGGCACGACTGAAGTCGTGCCCTGACACTTCGTGCCCCGCCAAGAAAGTCGCGACGTTCTCCGGCCCTCGATCCTTGTTTCCTGTTCCCTTGATGCGCATCACGCCGGCTTCGCCGCCGGGCCCCTGCACGGTGTTGGTTTGCACCATCGAGTCGTACTGCTCGTGAATCCAGCGCTTGGAGCAGATGTTCGAGGAGACGAGGAGCTTTTTCAGATCCGCCAGATAGTCGCGATCTTTGGAGAGTTCGGCGAGCGCTTCGGCAGGAGGGTCGAGCGGAACCGGCGCCTTCCATATGCCGATGGGGCGATGGTAGAGCGGCGCGTCGTCGGTAAGCGATTGATTGGGAATGTCGGCAACCAGCACTCCGTGATGGCGGATGCGCAGGCGCGGCTCGGGCCGCACGGTGCCGACGATGACCGCATCGAGACCCCACTTCGCGAAGACGCGCAGCACTTCGTCTTCGCGGCCCTTTTCGGCGACCAGCAGCATGCGCTCCTGACTCTCGGAGAGCATGATTTCGTAGGCGCTCATGCCGGTTTCGCGCTGCGGAACCAGATCGAGTTCGACATCGAGGCCGACGCCGCCGCGTGCGCCCATCTCGCAGGTAGAACAGGTGAGGCCGGCCGCGCCCATGTCCTGAATGCCCACGATGGCACCTGTCTGCATGGCTTCAAGACACGCTTCGAGCAGCAGCTTCTCCATAAACGGGTCGCCGACCTGGACGTTGGGGCGCTTCTGCTCTGAGCCTTCCTTGAATTCCTCGCTGGCCATCGTCGCGCCGTGAATGCCGTCGCGGCCGGTCTTGGCTCCGACGTAGATGACCGGATTGCCCGTGCCGCTCGCCTTGGCGTAAAAGATTTCGTTCTTGCGCACCAAGCCGAGCGCGAACGCATTCACGAGCGGATTGCCGCTATAGCACGGTTCGAATTTCGTTTCGCCGCCGAGGTTGGGCACGCCAAAGCAGTTGCTGTAGCCGGCGATGCCGCTTACCACGCCTTCAACGATGGAGTGATTTTTTCGAATCAGTTGGGCGCGCTCATCCCTTCCCACCCTGGGCGCGGATTCCGGCGCGAAATCCACGCCAAGGACGGGGCACCCCTCGTCGGAGATCGGCCCAAAGCGCAAAGAGTCCATCACGGCCAGCGGCCGCGCGCCCATGGTAAAGATGTCGCGCAGGATGCCGCCCACGCCGGTGGCCGCACCCTGGTAGGGCTCAATGTAGCTGGGGTGGTTGTGGCTCTCGATCTTGAAGGCGCAGGCCCAGCCGTCGCCCACGTCGATAATGCCGGCATTTTCGCCGGGCCCCTGCACCACACGGTCGCTTTTCGTCGGCAGGCGCTTGAGGTGCACGCGGCTCGACTTATAGGAGCAGTGCTCGCTCCACATGACGCTGTAAATTCCCAGTTCGGTGAGCGAGGGCGTGCGGCCGAGAGCCGCGAGAATGCGCTCGTACTCGTCCCGAGTGATGCTGTGCTGGGCCAGCAACTGCGGGGTTACGATGGTGGGCTCGGGAACGACGGCAGAGGAGGCGCTGGTCATCGTTGTTGCCTTCATTGTCGCATGGGAGTCGCGGGCGCGAGCCGTAATGCGGATGTGGAAAGCTGGCTGCAATCGCACTGCCGCCTATCGTGGGGCAACCTTCTTCGGCCGAATCGCATGAGCGAGCCAGTCTGTGGCAGATAAGGCAAAGCCTATGCGATACTTGTGAAGCAGAACCCCTCCCAGGCCGGGATGGCGGAACTGGCAGACGCAGCAGACTCAAAATCTGCCGGCCCTTGTGGTCATGGGGGTTCGACCCCCCCTCCCGGCACTTAACTTTTTTATTATCAATGCTTTAACGGACATTCTACCTGTCCTTTTTGGGCGTGAACATAGAAAACTGGCCGATTGTGGCGCATCGGCACTCTGGCACACTCTCCATTGCAGGTCCATTTCAATCTCAGTTCACGGTATCTATTGCCTTCTGGGCAACTGACGAGTAGACAGCGATGCAGGCGCAACCCCATCATGGACCCTACGGCGTTATTCCGGGGCTGATTTTAGAGCGCTAAGATCCGACATCGGCCGGGCTTCTCGTGGAAGCCCGACGGGTTGAATGATCGGAGCGTACTACGTCGCTTGCGACCTTCCCTATTGGACGATGAGGGTCACAACTCCCGAACTCGTTGCCTGATGAGTCGAACCGCCGCCACCGCCGCAGCCGGCAAAGGTAGCCGCCACCCCAGCCAGCAGAACAAGCACCAGGCAAGTAGTAACCCAGACACCCCGCGCAGCCAGCTTTCTCCTCAAGAACACAAGAGGAAGCAGGAGGAATGGCAGCAGAATGAATCCCGTGCCCGAACCAGGCTCAGTTAAAGTAAAGACCACTACAATCTGGTCATTTCCCACCGGCGTAGTCGCGGATGTTGGGATGGTTACAGAACCGGAGGAATAGCTGCAAGGACCCGCTCCAGTGGGAAGATCCAGGCAGGTTACGGAGACGAACGTCGAACCGGAAGGCAGGGTCACCGAATAGTTAGCCGGCGAGCCGGGAGTCACAGTGACCGTCGGATTGGTAAAAGTTATGGTTCCCGATCCGGCGGAATCCACCTCGAACTGAGATGCGTTGGAAGTTCCCCCGCCCGGTGCTGGAGTTTCCACTGTAATGTTGTAAATTCCCGCAGGAGCGATGTCGGCCGGGACCTGTGCCGTCAGTTGGGTCCCGCTCCCGTAGGTTGTGATCAGAGCGGTAGCGCCCCCCCAAATCACTGTCGAATTTGCTACGAAGCCCGATCCGGTGACCGTCAGCGTGAACGCCGCACCGCCGGCGCTGGCAACTGGCGGTGACAGGCTGGAGATGACAGGGGTGGGATTGTTGACAGTGACATTGACCGAGCCAGTCACAGTGGTGTAGTCGGCGGTGTCGGCCGGCGTAAAGGTGACGCTCTCCGATGGCGTGCCTGCTCCGGGGCTGGTGCTCGGCGTCGTCCAGGCAAAGGATCCGCTCACCGATGCCGTGCCTCCGCTCAATGTCGAGGAGGCAAGCGTCTGCCCCAAGTTGATCGCGCTCGTTGTCGGCCAGGCTGGCACCGTTGGCGTCGCTTTGTTCACCGTCAGTTGAACGGTTGCCGTCGCCGTGGTGTAGTCGTCGGTTATTGTGCTGTTCGGCGTGAACAGGACTGAGAGCGTCTGTGTGCCTGCGCTTAGCACCGCCCCGGCTACCGGCGTATACACAAATGTCCCCGCTACAGTCGAAGAGGCATTCAGTTGGGTTCCGGATAGCGCCGTGCCGTAGGTGATGGCTGCCGGCGTCGCCCAGGTGATGGGTGGCGTCGCTTTGTTCACCGTCAGTTGCACGGTTGCTGTCGCCGTGGTGTAGTCGGTCGTGTCGTTCGGCGTCAGAGTAACTGAGAGCGTCGACGTGCCTGCGCTTGGCACCGTTCCGGCAGCCGGCGTATATGCAAATGTCCCAAGCACGGTTGAAGTGGCATCGAGTTGGGTTGCGCTCAACGCTGTCGGATAGATGATGGGCGCCGGCGTGGCCCAGGTGATGGGCGGCGTGGCCTTGTTGATGGTCAGCGTGCCGTTGGTGAAGGTGAAAGTGTAGTTCGATGCTGTCAGCGAGCCTAACGCCGCTGCGATCGTATAGGTACCGGCGGCGGAAGGTGTTGCCGGACTGGTCGTTAGCGACGGAGTTCCGCTGATCACGGCGTCCGTGTCGCCGTTAACAAAACCGGCGATTGTAGCGCTATAGGGGGGCACGGCCTGCCCGTAGGTAATGGAGATGTTGTTGCCTGTCACGCTGAGAGGGGCTTTGCTGACGACGAGTGTTGTATAGCCGGTCGCCACGGTGTAGAGCGATGCATTTGCCGTGTTCGGGGTCCACGTAGCAGCGAGCGTATAAGTTCCGGCGGCGAGCACAGTGGAGATGGTGACAGGCACGGATGGGCCTGTACCGAGCGCGGCGGTATAGCTGGTGTTGCCGCCGGAGGTTAACGAGGTCGTGCCGTAGGCCGTGGTTGCATCGAGATTATTGGTGAGCGCGGCGCCGTAGGTGATGGGCGTCTGCGCTGCGTAAGTGACGACAGGCGTGGCCACATAGGTGAACTGATCCGCCGCGGAGGTTGCGCTGATCCCGCCCGGCGTGGTGACCGTGATGTCTACCGTGCCTGCGGCTCCCGCCGGTGAAGTCGCCGTGCAACGGGTTGTGCCAGGGCACGACACATTCGTGGCCGTGGTGGCCCCGAAGCGCACTGTGCTCGCGGAGGTGAAATTGGTGCCCGTGATGGTGACGGTGGTGCCGCCTGTTGCCGGCCCGCTGGCCGGGCTGACACTGGTCACCGTGGGCTGGGCCACAGTGGTTATCGTCAGCGTGTATCCCGTCTGAGTTGCCGAATGTCCGTCAGCATCGGTGGCTGTAATGGAGAACGGGTACGAGCCCACCGAGGTGGCCGCGGGTGTGCCGCTGAAGACTCCATTGACGAACGTGACGCCCGTTGGCAGCGCTCCGGTTTCAGTCAGCGTCAGCGTTGTGCCGTCGCCGCCGGTCGCAGTGAAGGCCGGGGGCGCATAGGGCTGGTTGATTATCCCGGTTGCCGAAGAGCCGGCGTTGAATGCGGCCGAGGTTGGGGAGATCGCAATTGCGTTGAAGGCTGTGACTGTATCGATATCTGTCACCGTGATGGACTCGGCGTCGGCGACATCGGGGAAGGTCTCCGTGTCCGTCACCGTGATGGTCTCTTGGTCCGTAACCATCGCGGGGTATGCCGACGCGGGCTGGATGGTGAGCATATAGCCCGGCACGGTGAGCGAATCTCCATCAGCATCGGAGGCTGTAATGGAGAACGGGAAAGAGGCCGCCGAGTAAGTCGTGGGTGTGCCGCTCAGAACACCATTCACGAAGGTCAGCCCGGGCGGCAACGCTCCGCTTTCGCTCAAAGTCAGCGTCGTGCCGTCGCCGCCGGTCGCGGTGAATGTTACCGGCCCGTAAGCATGCGTTACGTAGCCTGTCCCGGAGCTGGCGTTGAAAGATGCCACGCTCGGCGTGATCGCAAAGGCGTTGTAGGCTTTGACGGCATCGATATCCGTAACCTTGATGGTCTCGGCGTCAACGACATCGGGGAAGGTCTCCGTGTCCGTCACCGTGATAGTCTCGGAATCCATGACTTGAGCCGGTGCTAGCGTGATGGTGTAGGAGGCGATGGCCACGGCGCTGGGGGAAAAGTTGAAGGCCGTCGCAATCGCTTCAATGGTCTCCGGTGGTGTGACGGTGATCGGACCGTTGTATCTCGTCGTGTTCGGGCCCGGTATGGGAGACAGTCCATTTCCGGTGAAGGTCGGTGTGGTTCCGTCTGTGGTGTAGAGAATCGCGGCCTGGGACAACGTATCGTTGATGGCCACTGTCTCCCCGGGCGAGAGGGCGCCGGCTGTGGGCGAGAAGGTTGGCGTCGGCACCTGCGGCATGACGGTGATGGTGTAGACGGCGGAGGCCTCGGCGCTGGTGGAATAGCCGCTGGCCGTGGCTATCGCATTAATGGTCTCTGTCGATGAGACGGTGATCGGACCGCAGGGGCTGGAGCAGTTTAAGGGCGAACTCGTGGTCGGCGTGCTTGTATCGGTCGTATAGTAGATCGTCGCCCCAGTCGTCGTATCGTAGATGTACACCGTCTGCGCGCCAACATAGGAGCCTGTCGCGAGCGAGAAGGTTGGCGTGGCCGCTGCCGGCAAGGAGGCCGCAGACGGCGGATATACCCAAAGATCGTTGAGTTCGCCATCATTGCCATTGGCATCGTAGCCACCGCCCCCAAAGAGCCAGAAATTGCCGCTGCTATCGGTCCAACTGACAGCGCCGTCGCGGGCTCCGGGGATGTTTCCGGAAGCAGGCATTCCCAACGTCCCGTACACACCGGACTGGTTTCCCGTGCTGCTTCCGCCCATCCACGCCCATTGGCCATATTGGCCAAGGGAAGAATTGAACTCCCACAGGTCGTTGAGCCATCCCTCCCCGGGGGCGTAGCCTTCGCCGCCAAAGAGCCAGAGATGGTTGCTCGAGTCAATCCAGGTTGAAGCCCCCCATCGGCTTCCGGGGACGTTTCCTTGAGCAGGCGTGCCCAATGTGCCGTATACCCCCGACTGGTAGCACGTCATGTCTCCGACCACCCCCCCGCAACTCAGCGTGCTCGTGCTGCTTCCGCCCATCCACGCCCATTCGCCATGTGCTCCAAGCGAAGGATTGAACTCCCATAGGTCGTTGGCAGTAAAACTCTCCTTGGCGGCGGAATTGTAGCCAGAACCCCCGAAGAGCCAAAAATGCCCGTTGCTGTCGGTCCAGCTCTGTGCACTCACGCGGCCACCTGGAACGTTTGTGGCAGCAAACGCACCCAGCGTCCCGTACACTCCCGGCTGGCCGGAATATGCGGCGGGGACCGTGCTGCTTCCGCCCATCCACGTCCATGCGCCCGTGGAAGGAGTGAACTCCCACAGGTCGTTGAGATAGCCCTCATTGTCAATGGAATCGTAGCCATAGCCCCCAAACAGCCACAGATTGCCGCTCTTGTCGGTCCAACTGACAGCGTCGTCGCGGCCTCCAGGGATGTTTCCGGTGGAGGGCGTACCCAGCGTCCCGTAATATCCACGCAGGCCGGAATAGCTGCCTCCGATGAGCTGGTTGCTTCCGCCCATCCACGCCCATTCGCCGCCTGTGCCAAGGTAAGGATTGAACTCCCAAAGGTCGTTGGGCCAGCCCAAAGTGCCGCCCGCATCGTAGCCAATGCCCCCGAAGAGCCAGAGATTGCCGCTGCTGTCGGTCCAACTGACAGCCTCGTCGCGGCCTCCGGGGACGTTTCCGGGGGCAGGCGTTCCCAACGTCCCGTACACACCGGGCTGGCCCTGACCGTTGAGATCCGAGCTGCTTCCGGCTATCCAGGTCCAATCGCCCCGGCCTGTGACGGTGTAGGCGGCCGTGGCCACGGCGCTGTTGGAATAGCCGCTGGCCGTCGCGATCGCCACGATCGGCTCGCCCGATGAGGTAGCAATCGGACCGCTGTACACGCTCGAACTTGTGGTTGGCGTCGTCCCGTTGGTGGTGTAGTAGATGGTTGCCCCAGACGTCGCATCGGAGATGGTCACAGTCTGCGCGAACGCATAGGCGCCGGCTGGGGGCGAGAAGGTTGGCGTCGCCGCCGGCGGTGGGGGCGCCGTGATGGTGTAGGCTGCGGTGGCCACGGCGCTGGTGGAGTAGCCGCTGGCTGTCGCTATCGCTTCAAGCGTCTCCGTCGAGGAGACGGTGATGGGACCGCAGGAGCTGGAACAGTTTAAGGGCGAACTCGTCGTCGGCGTGCTTCCGTTGGTGGTGTAGTAGATGGTTGCATTCGGCGTCGAGTCGCCGATGGTCACCGTTTGGGTTGAAGTGTAGGTCCCCGCCGGCTTACTGAAGGTTGGGGTGGCCGCCGGAGGGAGAGTGTTAAAGGTAGCCGAGAAGACGGCATCCCCAAACACGCTCGCTGTGTCGGGCTGCAGCCAGGGAACGAGCAGATTCGGCCCAAAGGCTCCCCCTGAATCGGTGAAGACGAAGCCGCCCCCGCTGTACGAAGAGCTGTTTCCGGTTACGGCAAACTGGGCGGTGGCCGCGCCCCCGTTGCCGGGAACGGCCAACAGAAAGAAAACGTATTTACTGCCGGGAGTCAGAGAAACATTCGCGATGGGAAAATCGTATACGGCAAGGCCCACAGTACTGGAATCGACAGAGACCGCATTGCTCTGGAACAGCACCGGGGCCGTCGCTTCCGTTCCATCCCAGGCCATCAGGACGCCCGTAAAGCTGAACCCCTGCCCGAAGTTATAGCCAACCCGGAAATTGATGTCGCTGATCCATGGATTGCCGGCGGGAACCGTGAACGTCTGTCCGTAGGTGTCGTGGGCAACTCCCTGCGGAAATCCGAACGAATAGGCCGCGCTTGAGCCATTCCAGGCAGATACGGTACTGATCGTCGTAGTCGTCTGTCCCAGGGCGGGTAGGGTCAGGGAGAAAAGCATCGCAGCCAGCCACGGGCGCAACCAGCCCCCTAGTGCCCGGCCCTGCTCGCGCTTCAGCCATGAACAGTTCGTACTCATGATCTTCCCCCCGCCGACCGCTTGCGAACCCTCCGGCAGAATCGGCGATGCTGCGGGTGTCGTGATGCGCGCCCACCGATCGCCAGCGGGGCCGCGCACCCTCGCCTACTGCAGCAACTGCTCCGGACCGGTAGCGAACGAACGATTCGGCGGAATGACGTAGCCGGGGATGATAGTACCCACCCCGCCTGACGAGTTGAGAATCTGCACCTGCGCGTGAGCGTACGGGAAGTTACAGGTGAGAAAGAGGTAGGACATCTGGCCGGGGCTCGTCACCGCCCCGAGGGAAGCGGTACTGATCGCAGAGTTGTTCCAGACGGAGACCTGTCCCGGAATATTACTGTCCAGCTCGTACGGTCCGTAGTGGGTTCCTCCGGAGTAAAAATCGGCTTCGCAGGTAGCATTACTGGACCCCGAAGGCGTGGTTCCGTAGGGATCCATGCTTGTGTTTTCCACGAGGAGATTGACGGTATCCGAGCTTACTGAAGCCGCACCCACATACAGCGGGATCAGGATTCTGGTCGAGGTCGTGCTCTGGGCCGAGATCCGCTTGGCCCAGAAGTGTTGATACACCGCAAATGTCAGCAAAACGGCGAGCAGGCCAACAAACGCATTTCTCCAAACAAGCACTTTTTTCATGGTTCAAACTCCTGGAAAAGGATGTAATGATCGGGTTGCGGTTCAGCCGGATTCCCGGCCGGGGCTATCGCGGGTGAGGAGGGTGTTGCGAGGGGCGCACGCAAAGCGCCGTGGCGGGCCTGT
This sequence comes from Occallatibacter sp., assembly GCA_050011915.1. Taxonomy (GTDB): domain Bacteria; phylum Acidobacteriota; class Terriglobia; order Terriglobales; family Acidobacteriaceae; genus Telmatobacter. The sequence goes on along the minus strand of JBEKIE010000018.1, from coordinate 27,997 downwards.
CCGCCGCGGCGAGGAATGGCTCCTGCTCGGTTCCGGGTTGCGCCGGTCTGTTTTTCGCCGCTCATCTTCAGCCTCCTGCGCTCTCGCGCTCACGACGGCCTGTGGTTCCAGGCGATACTGGCGGAGGGTTACTGGAAGCTGTAGATGACTGTCGCGCTGATAGTCTGGTTGGCCACCACGGGAACGACCGGCGGGGTCGCCGGAGTCGTCCCCGTGGCGGCAAGGCCCAGAGTGAGAGTGCTGAAGGGAAATAGGACAATAGACGTCCCGCCAGACATCTTTAAGGCTCCCAGCGTGAAGACTGTATCGATGGTGCCCGCTTGCGTTGCTTGCACGGTGCCAGCGATGGTGAACTGGGCGGGCAAGGAACTGCTGGTGGTGTAGGGTGGGGTGGAGCTCTGGGTACTTACTACAGTGCCGGCCGGCGGGGTGATTGTAGGGACGATCTGGCAGTTGTTGGCACTTTGAGTTCCGGGAATTCCCGTAATCCCATTATTCGAAAAGAGGCTCTGCTGTGTGCATGGGGATGTGTCGCCGTTGTTCACCGATGAGAGCTGAATGCCCCAAATTTGACCCAGGGAACCCGAAGGCACAAATGCATTTCCAGAAAGCAAGGCGACCAGGAATTGGCTTCCTGTCAAGCTTGCGTTGGGAAACCCTGTGGGCGTTATGAGGCTGTTCTCAAACTCTCGCCGCACGGCCACCGTGCCGTCTGGGTTCTTCACCTCGATCACCCAGTGGCCGCTCACGTGGATGCCCTCCTGGGTTCCCTTGGGAGCGGGTTTTTCCGGATTGGCTGCTTCTCCGGCTTGCGCAGCAGGCTGCGCTTGCGGCGCGGCAGCGGCTGGCGCGGCAGGCCGAGCCGGAGCGGCAGAGGCCTGGGCCATGCAGACGCCGGCCAAACCCAGGAACAGCAAGGACAGAACGGCCAGCCGGATTCCCGAGCCGGCGAAGAACTTGACGACACACGTCTTCATACACAGTCTCCTCTGCGCGCATTTGCGAGCGATTGGCACTACCCCAACTTCAAAAGAAATGAAGCCAGAACGGATACGAGCGAGGGGAGGGATCGTTCTTAAACGCACGGAAAGTGATCGACGTGCATGGAACGGGTGAAACGCTTAAGAAATAAAATGAAAACGATGTGATGCAAATCGCAATTACGGGGGGATGGTAGGCCCGCTTCATCACATGCGGATGTGACAATCTTCACGGAGGCTTGTGACGCACACTACTCCCAACCAAAACTCTTGTCCAGTTAAAAATGCACCGCGGCTCCTCGGAGCCGGGCAGATTTTCTTCTTGCGACCCCCCGCGCAAGTGCGAGAGTCCCTGTTATCTGCTAAGGCGGAATGAATCGGAAAATCGGACCAGCAAGCAAAAGAATTTCTTTGATTGCCGCAGACGGGGAGAAGAAATACAACGCAACTCCTGGCGATTTATCTTTAGATTCAATACGTTGACATCGACTTCGCGCGCGTCTATCTTTGTTTACAACTGTTCCGCGGGAGGTCTCAAGCCGGAGGGTAGGTTGTCCCAACCGCCATCCAACACTTTCAATGACCTGCTGGCCAACTGGGAGGCCGGCGACAGCGCGGCCTTGCGCGCCGTATTTCCTCGTGTTTACAACGAACTGCGGCAAGTGGCGCATCGTTACCTCAAAAAGGAACGTCCCGACCACACTCTGCAAAGCGCCGCCCTCGTCCACGAGGCCTATCTGCGGCTCGAAAAACAGCGCACAGGCCCATTCGAAAACCGCGAGCATTTCATCGCCATCTGTGCGGAATTGATGCGGCAAATTCTCGTGGATTACGCGCGCAGCCGCAAAGCCGCAAAGCGGGATGGAGGCTACCGGCTCTCACTCGATGAAGGCCTGGCGGGCAAGACGCCGACCGTGGACATGATCGCGCTGGACGACGCACTGAACGAGCTGGCAAAACTCGATCGGCAACAAAGCCGCATCGTCGAGATGAGATTCTTCGGCGGCCTTTCCATCGATGAAACCGCGTGCGCGCTGAAACTCTCGCCCACCACAGTCAAACGGCATTGGGCGAGGGCCAGGCTTTGGCTGCATCGCGAGATGAACAACACAGCGGACATATGACACCTGAGCGCTGGGAACAGATTTGCGATTTGCTCGAGAAGGCGCAGGAGCTGGCCCCGGACGAGCGCTCTGCCTATCTCGACGGGGCTTGCACCTCCGATCCGACTTTGCGCAAAGAAGTTGAAGTCTTGCTCGCGCAAAGTGCCAAGGTGCCCTCCGGCTTTCTGAAATCCTCCGCGATGGCTGAATTCATCAGCGCGGAGTTGGAGAGCATCGGCTCCGGCAATGCCCTCGAAGAAGGACAGGAGTTTGCGCAGCGCTTTCGGCTGATTCGCAAGCTCGGCGAAGGCGGCATGGGACAGGTCTGGCTGGCAGAGCAGACATCTCCCGTGCGCCGGCAGGTGGCCTTGAAAATGATCAAGGCCGGCATGTACGACGAGGCTGTCGTGCAACGCTTCCAATCGGAACGGCAATCGCTGGCCATCATGGAACATCCGGCGATCGCCAAGGTGTTTGACGCGGGCACAACGCTTCAGGGTCAGCCTTATTTCGTGATGGAATACGTGCCCGGTTTGCCGATTACGGAGTATTGCGATCGAAAGAAACTCACGATCCGCGAGCGGCTAGAACTCTTGATTGAAGCCTGCGAAGGCGTGCAGCACGCGCACCAGAAAGCCATCATCCACCGCGATTTGAAGCCGGCAAACATCCTGGTGGTTGAGGTGGATGGCAAGCCGGTGCCGCGCATTATCGACTTCGGGCTGGCCAAGGCTGTCACGCATCCCATCGCCGGCGACGCCCTCAAAACACAATTCGGAAATCTGGTGGGAACGCCGGGATACATGAGCCCGGAACAGGCCGACGCGAATGTGTTGGACATCGACACGCGCAGCGACGTGTACTCGCTTGGAGTTGTTCTCTATGTGTTGCTTTCCGGGCGAGAGCCATTTGAAAGCAAACAGGGTCAGAAGCAACAGCTCGACGAATTGCTGCGCAAGGTGCGCGAGGACGAACCGCCGCGGCCGAGCACGAGGGTCAGTGGCGATCGTCATTCCCCAATCGCGATTGCGGAAGCGCGCGGCACGGAGCCACGGCAACTCACGCGCATGCTGCGTGGAGACCTCGACTGGATCACGATGAGGGCTCTCGAAAAGGATCGCTCTCGCCGCTATGGCGCGCCCTCCGAGCTGGCCGCCGACATTCGCCGCTACCTGAATCACGAACCGATCCTGGCGCGTCCGGCAAGTGCTGCTTACCGGAGCGGCAAATTCGTGAAGCGCCACAAACTCGCGCTTGCTGTGGCGTCGGTTTTCGCTCTCATGGCGCTTTCCGGCGCTGTAGCCATCGTGAGAGAAGCGCGGATCGCTCGCATGCAGGAGGCTCGCGCGGAACGCCGTTTCGAGGCGCTGCGCAAGCTCACTGACTCGATGTTGTTCGAATTTCACGACTCTATTGAGACCTTGCCCGGATCCACGGCCGCGCGCGAGCTAGTGGTGAGCCGCGCGTTGGAATACCTTCAGCAAATCGAGGCGGAGGCCAACGGTGATCAGGCTACTTTGCGCGACCTTGCCGCGGCTTACGAGCGTCTGGGGCAAATCCGAGCAGGTCTGGGCACCCCTCACCTCGGCGGCGCGGGCTCGTTTGAACAAGCGAAGGAACTTTATGGCAAGGCGCTTGAGATCCGCCAAAAATTAGCGAGCCTGGATCCCGCGAACGCGACGCTGCAACTGGAACTGGCTCACACCCTGTTCAACGTTGCAAGAATTCATGAACAACTTGGAGATATGAGCGGAGCATCTCAATTTTTGCAGCAACGCCTCGCAATCCAGGAGGAAATACAAAGAAAGCAGGCCCCCGATACTCTCGCCATTGAAACTGCTCGTACATTAAACAATATGGGGGAGCTCCATGTGTGGCTGGGCGACCGTGATTCCGCGCTCGTATATGAAAACCGCGCTCTCGTTATAGGCAATCGGTTACTCAAGGCGAATTCAAACAGCGTTGAGGCGCGGACCACGGTTTGGCGATCGCTTACGTGGAGCGGATGGGCGCTCAAGTTGGAAAGAAAGTTCAGGGATGCTGCCGCCAGTTGGCGAAGAGCGCTGGCTATTTCCCAAGAGCTCGCATCCGAATATCCGAACAACACAACCTATCAAAGATACCTGATATCGGACCACGGCAATCTGTGCGAGTCATTGGCTTATGCCGGCGAGTTTTCTGAGGTGCGAAGCCATTGCGAGAAGGCAATTGCGATCAATCGGATGATGGTGAACTCAGATGGAAACAATGCGCAAGCTCTCGCCGATCTCGGCAACTCGAACATGACGATGGGGTTAGCGCTCTATCTCATGCACTCTCCGCAGCAAGCTTTGATTTATGAACAGCGAGCGACAGCGATCTATCAGGACTTAGCCCTCCACGATCCTGATTCGTTGTCGAATGCTTTGGACCGCTCCGAGTCGCTGCTCTATTTGGGGCGAGTTGAAGCCGATCTACATCGTCCTGAGCTTGCCCGCAAGAGCGCAATGGAAGCCGAGAAGCTTCTCGAAGAACTGGTGAAATTGAATCCACAGAATCGCTATTACCTAGAAGGGCTGCAGGAAGCTCAGGGGGTCATCAAGGCCCTCCCGTACGATACGGCTCCCCTAGCAGTCCACTAGTCACGATCACAGCTCACGGGCAAGGCTCCCGGAGAAAGAATTACGCCCGCCATGGAGTCTTTTTGGTCAAGCTGCGGGGGTTGAACCTCTCTATCGTTGTGTGGGTAGCCCCCATTACGAGAAAGACGTTCTGCGTTAAGTATCGACGGTGCTGAAGTGAAAACAAGAAAGGCAAAGGGGAAGAGCGCGAACTGAAGTCCGCGCCCTCCTGTGCTCACCTTTACACCCCCAGGGGGCTTAGGCGGCGGACCATGCGAGTAGTAACCCTCAACTGACGGTGAAAGACCGTAGCGCTCAGTGAGCCGGTCTGCCGTTTTTCGCAGTTCCAAGAGCGACCGAGCGGGACTCCCGTTTCCTCTAAAATCCCGTGTACTTGTGGTGTACTCAAGAACCGCGTATGCTGCGTTTTGACCGATTTGAGCGGCTTTAGTCTTCAATAACTTATTTAGAATCAACACTGTCCTGCAATCCGCCCCCCCTCCCGGCACCAGTACGTTGTTTATTATCAATAATTTATGCGATTTCTGTCATTCCGCACATGTCGTGATCTAAATTATTTTAAATGAATCATTTGCGATCCTGGTCACGGTATATGTTGCCTTAAGAGTAACTAACGAGTTGACGACAATCCGACCGGAACCCATTTGGAGAGCGATGATCTGCAACAAAACCCTCGGAGTAGTTCGATGTCAGATGGCGATTGGCGAACTGAGTTTAAGCGCCTTTGGAAGGAGTTGGTCCCGCCTGAGGGTCAGGCCGACACTGTGCAAGGTGAATTGATTCGTGCATTGGGCAGGCTTGAGCCGAAATGGACGAAGACAGCCGAAAGCGCGACTCCGATCGGCCCCGTCAGCAGATTCCAGGCTTCCCTGGCTTTGTCGGAAATGTGAGTAACCGCTGCGATGCCCTCCTTCAGAGGAAATGAGCGGCGTGAACATGCCGCCGCGGACGATTATGGGCGGGGTGGCATTGCAAGTGGGTCGAGAGCAAGCCGCTACCTGAAGAGATTTTCTTGTGCCGCGCACACCTTGTTCTGCTAAACCGCGAATTCGTCGATGGCACGGGCGTGTAGCCCGCGTCTCGCGATGCAGGCCTGCCACGGATGACGATGCCCCAGAGCCTGTCCTGAGGGCAGCCGAAGGATCTCGCTTCTGAGACCTGGGAAAACACGAGCCTCAAAGAGCCGGCTCGCTGACTCGCCGACTAGCTGACTCGCATGCTGATTCCATCACTGCGCGTACGGAGTCCAGTTGGTCGCCTCCGGCGCCACCTTCCCAATGTATTGTTGGCTTGCGGCAATTTGTCTGCGCAGGCTCAGGAACCCCTGATCGGCTTCGCAGGAGAAAATCACCGTCTGGTCGCTGCTGCCTGAGGCAAGGCATCGACCGTCGGGCGAGAACGCGAGAGCCAGCACCTCGCCCGTATGGACGTCGATCGTAATCACCGGAAGGCTGGCCATGACGCCCCATATATAGATGTTTCCATCGGCGGTTCCGTAGGCGAGGCGCATGTTGTCGGGAGAAAAGGCTATGGAATTGACCACCGCGTTGGCCTTTGGTGGAGAATCAAGGTAACGTCCTCTCACTGCGGCCTTCGAGCCGGCCACACTGCCGCTGAGTGCAAATTCGCCCTCCACGCGTCCCCAGTTAGCCGTGGACCACACGGCAATTTCGTGAGAATAAGTTCCCACCGCCAGCCATTCGCCGTCAGGCGAAAACGTCACGGCGGTGCACTCGCTGTGCAGGTCCCCCGGATGTTCATGACTCTTTGGGAATTCAGAGCCGGAAAGCGTCTTCTCCGGCGACCCGGGCGAGGCATTGAGAAGACTGTTTGTATCCCAAATCTGCACTTTCACAAAGCTGTCGGCGTTGTCGAGTCCACAGGCGGCCAGCCGATCGCCGCCCGCAGAAAAAGCCAGTTGCTGTGGCGAGAAGACGCCTCCCGCTTGAACGTTAGGCAATGCAACGACCTTCTGAATTGCGGCCGACTCTTCGGGCTTCCATAAGAGGAGGGAATTCGCGGTGGAATACGTCTTCTGCTTCCAGGTGAAGTCACGAAATACGTCGACTGTTCCGGCGGCCGTGCCCACCAGCCAACCATCACGCGAAAAGCAAAGGTCCATTGTCGGGATGGGGTGGTTTTCATTGTCCTTCGGCACTTCGAGGGCGACGGAAGTTTGCTTTGCCACATCCCAAAGCAGCACGGTTCCGTCCATCGCCGCCGTAACAACGAATTTCCCGTCCGCGGACCAGGCGAGCGAAGTGCCCGGCGCGTTGTGACCCTTCACGAATGGACTGAAGGCCGCTGTTGGCTTTCTGGTTTTTGGATCGAGCGGGGTGAAGTAGATTTCCGTTGGCTGGTCTGTCGCGATATTCCTGGAGAAGCCGCGAAGACTGGCCAACTCGCGGCCATCCGGAGAAAAGCCCAGTGCCTGCACTGCCCCGTCGGCCTGAATCTTCGCCGGCTGCGAGGCCCAGGTAATATTCGCCAGCTTCGACGCGGGGATGATAGGCGATTGCTTCAAGGACGGAGTAGCAGGCGTTTGATTCGCTCCCAAAGGAAGATTGCCGTCGGGCCCCGGCTGCAGCTCCCAAAAGCAGACGCGACTGCCCGGCGTGGTGACGAGAGGGCCCCCTGTTGTGTTGGAGGAACCGCCCGTCTGCGCATTGGCGCCGCCGGAGACAATCAGGCGCTCGTCTGGCGTGATGGCTGCGGAATAAATTCCATCACGGTGTCCGCGGAGCATGACACTTTCGCCGTGCTCCAGAAGCTTGAACGGCGCGTCGACGTCCCTCACGAGTTTCCACACCAGGAGGACCCCGCTGCTTCCTGTCGTCACCAGAAAATCCTTATCCGCGGAGATGGCCAGAGACGTAACCAGACCCTGACCGGTGACGAGAAACGAACTCGGCTCCAACTGTTTCGTGCAGTCGCGCTGGCTCGGCGCGGCCGGCAAGTCGACTTTGATCACGCTGCCGTCGCGCGTGCCCAGCAGAATCTCGTCATTGTCGTAGAAAGCCATCGACATCAATCCCGAGACATCCGCAACAAAGGGTTCAGAGCATCCCTGTTGCCACGGTTGCTGCGATTCCTGGATCCAGAGATGGCCGTCGCCGAAAATCATAGCGAATGTTTTGCCGTCCGGGGAGTACGCGGCTGCATTCATTCCCTTGGCGGCTTTGGCGGATGCGTCAAAATTCCCCTTATAGGCGACCTTCCCATCCGGGGCAATGCTCCAGAACTCTGCTGAGTTGTCATCGCTCGTAGCGGCCAACTCCCAAGCGCCCGCGGAATCGGCCTGCTTCTTGAAGACCACTGAGTCAACCGCCTTCTGGAACTTGAGTTCGACACCAGTTTTTAGCTGGATACCTGTGGTCAGCTGCATCACCTTGCCCGGCTCTTCCGTGCTCCAGAGATAAACAGTTCCGGCGATTTGGGCCTGACTCCAGTTTCCAACGCCAATTGCGATCCACTTCCCGTCGGGCGAAAATTGCACCGACATTGCGCCTGGCAGGCTGCTCACCGACCGCTTCCCAAGCGCGGCGACAAGTTGTGCGTTCACATCCCCATCCTGGAGATTCTGCCGCTCGATGGGTCGAGCATCGCCGTTGCTGTCGAGCACGAGGAGTGCTCGATCAAGACATGTGACCCTGGAGTTACAGTTGTTCACCTGGCTGATGTCGAAGATGCGCACAGTGGAATCGGCCCCGGCTGTCGCCAGCCATTTGCCGTCGGGCGAGATGGCAACGCCGCGGACTTCATTCGTATGTCCGGCATAGGCGAGCGCGCTGTCTCCAAAGGACCGCGCCAGGAGGTAATTCCATTCGAAGCCTCCGTCGGCCTTCATGTCGAATCCGTTCAGAAGCGCGTAGAGGAAGGGATGCCGGTGAATGAACGGCAGCGCATGGTTGAGCAGCGGAACTTTTCCCAGAAAGCTCTCCACTGCGTGGGGCTCCAGACGAACCGTAGGCTGCGTCGCCAGCAGGATGTTGAACCCTGATGCGTAATTGCCGCTATCGTAGTCCTGCTGGATCTGCTCTATATTGGCGCAGTAATTTTTGATCGCTACTTGTTGCTCGTTGTTGAGGCCTATCAACCATTGGCCGCTGACCACTGCGATAACAACGATCGCGACGACGAGAACCGCGAGCGCAATGGTTCCCCTGAGCGCACGCAGCCGCGCCTGCTCCTGCTGCGCTGCGTCCGCTTCCTGGCGCGCAATGCTTGCCTGGATAAACTCGCGCTCGTTCGCGCTGAGTTGATGCGGCTTTTCGAGCAGCCACGCGCGGGCGCGGGTCAGCTTGAGACCGGTGAGCAAAGCATCTGTTTTTTGTTCCGGCTTTGCGCTCTGCCAGTCGAGCAGGTCCTCCTCCAATTGGCTTTTGCCAACAAGGAATTCGCGCTCTCCGTCGAGCCATCCGCGCAGCAGCGGCCATTTGCGCAGCAGCGCCTCGTGCGCCACTTCCACTGTGGTAACGCCCAGCACCTCGAGGATGGTGAGCAGCCGCGCCTTCGCAAGGCGTTCAATGAGAGGCAGCGCGCGCGGAGAAATTTCCGTCATGGCCGCCGGACGGCGCACATATTCGCCTTCGGTATTCACCCGCACCATGGCCGGGATAAACGCTTCCTTCAGGGCCTCTAGATCCTCCGGGGTGGGCTTGGCTGCAGCCAGCACCTCATCGGCCTTGCGCCGAACCGCATTTTCCAGAGGCGACAGCTGCGCCTGCGCGTCTCCCATGGCGCGATAGGCTTCGGCGGTGAGTCGCCCATCGGTCGCATACCGGTCATACAACTCGCGCATCGCAAAGGCCAGCAACGGCAATGCATCTTCAGTGCAGGCGTCGGCAATTGCCGCCGTCACCAGCCCGTCCTCCACGGTGATTCCGGCCACCCTCGCCGGACCCTCGATGATCTCGCGAACCCTATCCAGCGGCATCGGCTTAAGAGAGAATTCATCGAATTGGGCTTCAAGGCTTGGCTCCTGCTGCAGGCGTCCCAGATAATCGGAGCGCAGCGACATGGCGGCGAGAAACGGCAGCCGCTCATCCAGAAACGCATGGAGCACGCGGCAGAATTGTTCTGTCTGCTTGGAGTCCGCCGCGGTGAAGAGTTCCTCGCCCTGGTCGATCACGAGCAGAATGCAGGCTTCGGTTTCTTTGTTTGCGGCGCGAAGATCGCGTGCCAGGTCGGAGAGCAAATGCTCGAAATCGTCGCCGTTGAATGCATCGCGCCAGCGCCGCCACTCAGTGGCCTGGCGGAGACCAGTCGCTACCACCTGCGCCAATTCGTCGAGAGGTTGCAGTTGAGGCCGAAACGTCGGCAGCACGATCCAATTGTGAGGATCGCGTTTCAGGCGAGGGACGACCCCGGCACGCAACAGCGAGGACTTTCCGGACCCAGAACCACCCAGCACGACAACCAGTTTTTCACCGCCCTGGACGCGCCGGGCATTGAGCCGTTCGAGCAGCCGGCGAATGTCGTCGTCACGCCCGAAATAGATGGCCGCATCGGCCTCATCGAAGGCCAGCAGCCCCGGGTAGGGCGGCCGCCTGGGGTCCCATTCATACCCGCCACGGGTGTTCAGAGCAATCTGCGTCAGCCCCTTCAGAAGACGATCCAGGCCTCCTTCCCGGTCCTTTATAAGATCGAGGTGCTGAATGTCTGGCGATACAAGTGATTCCGCAGCCGGCGTTTCGATCAGAGGGTAAATGGCCTTGCCCAGCGCCCTCGCCTGCGCGAATTCCACGAAGCACCATTTGCTGTTGAACCAGTTCTTCGTCAAGATCAGAAGGACCGCATCAGCGTTGGAAAGCTCGCTATAAAGCGTGCGCTCCCAATCGGCGCCGGGCTCGATGCCGGCCTGCTCATCGAAGTCGAGAAACGTCGAGACAAATCCCTGGCCACGCAGCCATGCCAGCAGATCCGTAGCCTGCTCCCGGTCCACGCTGGAATGACTGATGAAGATTCTCGACATTGTTCAGTTAGCTTAAATCAAGTGAGAGTTTTACCTAAGGGGAAAAGATAGACGAAGTTCTAATCCAGAACTTCCATTTTGCCTCTCTGTTGCTGACCATTTTTCCATCACTTGCCTCCGCTCGCAATCTTTTTTTGCGTTTATTCCAGGGCCAAAGCCCCGGGGCGTGCGCAGCAAGGCCTTTGCCGGGACCCATAAATCATCAGTTGCACCGTTTCGAATCCATTTCTCGGGCACCCCCCGGCAATTCCCCTCCGTCATCCAGAGTGGTTCTGCCTTGCTGCCGCGCCTATCCGGCTGGCAGCGGCAAAGCCAGAATCCGCCGCAGCATGCTTCCGAGCAGGCGCCGTGTCAGATGGCTCTCTGCCAGCAGCGGCCAGTCATAGCGGGCGTGTTTCATCAGGCGACCGCCGGTCTTCGCCAACCGTTGCTGCAAGCTCGTCAGCGACCAATTGCCAATCCTGCGGGGCAGCACCAGCCGCCGCCACTGGTTGCCCAGGTTGTATGCGATCACGCTCAGCCACAGCCGAACATCGTTCGACCGCAACCGGCGGCAACTCAACCGCGTCATCTTTACGCCTGCCTGCCTTCCTTAATCCACTGCTCGACCGTGCCGCGCTTGTTGTAGAACCGCACCACTCCGCGGCTCGGCAGCGCCAGATTGGTCACGATGAACCCAATGCGCGGGAACAACTGCCCGGCATGATGCTCGACCTTCGGCACCACTCGCCGTGCAGTCGTCCAACTGGCGACTCTGCAGAGAAAGCTCTTGTACCACACGATCGGTCTGTGACTGAGGGGCCCCACCGGGCGCGGCAGCAGTTCCGCCACATCCCGTTCCAGGTTCCCATAGGCCGGAATGCGGACGGATCACCGTCTATCCGGAAGTAACACGCAACTGACAGTGAAAGACCATAGCGCTCGGTGAGCCCGTTCGCTTTTTTCGCAACTCCAAGAGCGACAGAGTGCGAAGCCCATTTGTCAAGTATTCCGCGTACTTGTAGCGTACTCAAGAATCGCGTTTCCTGCGTTTTGATCGTTTTGAGCGTCTTGCATTTTCAATACTTTCTTAGAATCAACACGGATTGGCAATCCGTCCCCCTCCCGGCACCAATTCAATTGTTGACTATCAATCATTTATGTGAGATTTCCTTTCAAACGGTGCATGCTGCGTGTGGTGGTCAATCGGAGACCTCACCTAGAAATTCCAGCGTGCATTTGGACTCCATCGAAGAATGAGCCGCCGGATCATGCACTCACGGATGGCGGCTTTCAGGAGAAATGTCCGGATAGACGACCACACGACCGGGACCCGGAAAACGCTTGACCGCCCGACTCAATGAGAGCATTTGGTCAGCATCGCCGGTTGAAGTCCGTCTGGAGGTTATTGTTGGCTTGAGAACCAGACGAGGAGCTACGCCGGACCCTTGCGCTTCTCGAAACTGACCCTTGCTTACCTTTGCTCGAAACGTGCATTGAGCTTCGAACTACAAGTGCGAATTGCTCTATTTCTTGAACGTCAGCGCGGAGGTCCAAAGCGCGTTGACGTTCACGCGGAGTGGGTGCAATCTCAACATCTCATCGTATCGGTCATCATGATTCTCCTTTTCGAGGTCAACCAACTGAATTGCCCTTTAGCTAATGTCATCGGGTGGACGGAAATGATTTCGTTAGGAGGAGGCAGGGCAGCAGCCCCTTTTGCGTAAAAAAAGTGCGCCTGCTCATGGTGAGCAGGCGCTGTGGAGACAGCATTTGTGCACTTAGAAGGTCAGATGAAGCCCGAGTTGAATCTGGCGCATGGGTGAGGTAGAAGTAATGGTGCCTGCCGTGGCGGAACTGAGAGTCGCATTCGGTCCGCCGAGGCTGACCAGATTGAAGGCATTGGACGCCTCGGCACGGGCCTGCAACTTCACGTCTTCCCAGATGGAAAAATCACGGAAGAGCGACATGTCTACATCCCTATAACCAGGGGAATAGTAGGTGAAGCGCCGCAGAGCTCCATCCGATCCGCCTGGGCCGACGCCAGCGCATCCCGTTGGAAATGCCGGATTGTAGCCGCAGAAGATAGTTCCCGCAGGCGCTGTCGGAGTAGCAGCGCTTGGAGTCCAGAAAAAGTTGGGGTTGGAAGCGGCGTTGACGTAGTACTCCGCGGCTAGTGCGGAGCGGCTCTTTCGGTTGGTCCCGGTAGCGAAAGGATTGGCGCCTGCAATAAGGGTTGGCCGATCGGTTGTGTTTCCATCCTGATTGTTGTCGGCGCCTGTCAGAAGGTTGAACGGTAATCCACTGTGGAGACTAATGACCGAAGAGACATGCCAGCCATTCAGAGCGCCCGCGATAATCTTCTTCGACTTGTCAATGTAATTGGGCTCCCAGACGATGTACAAGGAAAAGGCATTGCGCTGGTCGAAGTCTTCAGTGCCTTTGTCCACCTTCAGGTCGTCGTAGTCTTCTGCGGAAGACGTGGAGGTTGGGGTGCTGGAGTTCAGTACGCCGCTGTCGAGGTTTTTGCTCCAAGTGTAAAACCCGCTGAAGTTCACCCCTTTGGTGACTCGCTGCGAGAAGGTGACCTGAAGCGCATTGTAGTTGGAAGTCTGATTGGATTGGGTTCCATAGACGACGCCGAGCAGTTGCGTTTGAGCGCCAGCGGCGTCCTTGGTCGCAGCGTTGTAGTACGGCCTGCGCGTCAAGTCGGTTGCGGTGGTATTGGCCGTGGGCGTGGTGGTGTTGAAGACGGGATAGTTCTCATCAACCCCCATGGGTAGATGGCGCGACAGAGCGCCAACGTAGGCTATGGAGAAAGCTGCTCCCTTCGTCAGTTGCTGTTGCACAGACCCAGTCAATTGGTACGTGCTCGGCCAAACGAAGCCGGGCGCGACGCCCAAGATAGTGCCGTTGCTGGGAATTGGGGCGACCGAGCCGGGAGTGTAAACGAACGGGAACGGCGAATCCGACGTGCAGCCGGCTGTGATGCCTCCTGCGCAGTACGGATTGGTAAGCGATCCTTGCTTCGAGAACGTGTAGCGCAGATCGAAAGGATAGTCATTCGACGACGCATTCCACTCGTTTCCGGAGACGCCGCCCCAGAAGATTCCGCCGGATGCGCGAACAGAGGTCCTGCCCTTGCCGAATGGATCCCACGCCAAACCAAGGCGCGGCGAAAAATGTTTGAAATCCATGGGAATCGTGCCACGCGTGACGCCACTGTCTCCAGGAACCAGCTCGCCGGTGGGCATAAGCGGGTCGACCGTGGATTGCTGGCCCGGCACAAAGGTCGATTCCTTGTTCTGCGGATCGGTCGGCGGGGTCTGCACGTCCCACCGCACGCCAAGATTGACGGTCAGGTTGGGACGCAGACGCCAGTTGTCCTGGGCAAACACAGAGTAGAAGAACGAGTTGTCGATGGCAGGAACCGGCTGATCCTGAGTTTGGGTCCCAGGCAGGCCGAGGTAGAAGTCTGCCAATTGATTTCCGCTTCGCGCGCTGGTGCTTGCGGTGAAGGTGAAGACGCCATAGTTGTTCAGATCGGTGACCTGGATGTCCTTATTGAGCGACATCTCTCCGCCGAAGGTAAGCGAGTGATTGCCTTTGTTCAGAATGAACAAATCGCGCACCGAGTAAAAGTCCGTTCCCGCCTCCGGGCCGTCTATCGCATTGGTCAGCGTAAAGTAACTGCTGAGAGCAATCTGGGATAGACTCGGCGGACCCTGAACGGCGATATTCGAGCCGAAAGCGGACAGCGACTCGCGGCCGATTTTTCCCGCGTTGCCGAGATTCGCGCGCCCGCCAACCAGCTGCGAATAGGTGAACCAGGTCTGGTTGATCACGTTGGGGTTGATGGTGTAGGTGTCGCTCAGGTTGGCAAGACGCTCAACCGAGCTGTGCACTTGCACAACCCACGGTATACTGCTCCCTTCATTCACATTGGTGTTGACCGAGTTATTGAAATACGAAGCTTCCAGGCGTTGCTTGCTGCCCAGTTGGTGCTCGACCTTGACCAGGTACTCGTTGCTGTTATACGGCGCCCCCACCGCACCGCTGAAGGTTGGAAGGCCGGAGCTGCTTGTTGCGTTCGCGAAGCCCAACACGTATTTCATCACATTCGCCGCGGTTGGATCTTCCGTAGAAGTGATGATGTTGCTCGGGTTTGTTCCGTTCGTCGTATACGGGATCCCGGTTGCCGGGTTGCAGATGACCGTTGTGCTGCATTGCTTGAACGGCGTTGCCGTGTTGATCACCAGGGTCTTGTTAGCGGCCGTGAGTAACGAGCTGAAGTCGCCTCCGGCCTCACCAAGCCCGGTGGTGCCGCCGGTGGTAGTCGGCAATGTGGATCCCGAGTAGACGGTCGGCTGGATCTGCCGGACACCGGCGTATTCGCCGAAGAAGAACGTCTTGTTCTTGCGAATGGGTCCGCCTACGGTCCCTCCGAACATATTGCGATGCACGATCGGGGTAATTACGGTCTTTACTCCCGTGGTGCTCGTCACTATATCAGGATTGATGATGGAGTTGGACGCGTCGAAGTCCGTATTGCGGTTGAACTCAAACAGCGAGCCGTGGAATTTGTTGGTGCCGGACTTTGTGAGCGCGGTAACCACGCCGCTGGACATTCTGCCATAGGTGGCGTCGTAGTTGCTGGCTTGTACGTTAAACTCCGCGATCGCTTCCGGATTCGGCAGGTCGTTGCCGCTCATGCGCAACGCAGTCATGTTGAGGCCGCCGTCGAGGTAATAGCTCACCGTGCCGGTGTTTTCGGCGGTTACGCCGCCGTTCAATTGCAGCACCTCCTGGTTGAAGCCAAGGGCATCGACCGCGACTCCGTTGCTCTGCACACCGGGAACCAAGGTAAGAAGGTTATACATATCCCGGTTTAGAATGGGCAGATTGTCCACTTCTCTCGACTCCAGCGTCTTCTCGACGGTCGCGCTCTCCAGGTCGAGCTGCGGCGCTTCCGAGGTAACAATGATGGTTTCCTCCGCTGAGCCTGCGCTTAATGTAAAGTCGACGCGCAGCTCCTCGTTCACAGTCAAGGGGATGTTGGACTGCACGGACTTCTTGAAACTCTTCGCAGATACGGTAACGGAATACGTGCCGACAGGAACCAGGTCGAAGCGATATTCGCCGCTGCCGTTGCTGGTCACCGTGGCGGAGATGTTGGTGTCGACATTGGTCATGATGACGGTTGCCTGACCAATCACCGCGCCGCTCTGGTCGGTAATATTTCCGAAGAGCGTAGCGGTGGTCTTCTGCGCGTTCATGCTGCCGGGCAACAAGCACAGCGCCATTAGCACGGTGAGGGCGAGCGTCGCCCTCCAAAGTGTCATTGCTGGTCTGTTGCACATGGACGTTACATTCATGGTAAGCCTCCTGGCTTTGCGAGCGCACTTTACATTGCTTGAGTGTCTTTCCGATTTGTCTGGCGTCATGGCGTCCTCCTTTTCAGGTTGTGAGCTGCGCATAAGAGTTCGCGCGCAGGTTGTCAGATTCTGAGCGACGCAGAAGGTAAGCCCTCCACGGCGGCCTCGATTCTGCAGGTTCCATTGGAATAAAGCGATATCTCCGCGCGGCCGTTCGCTAACTGCAGTTCGCGCGAAGCTCGCGTTGTTCCCAGGTTGTCAATGAGCCGGCCCTCGCCTGTGAGCGAAAAGCGGAGAAGCATCTGCGAGTCGAGGCAGAGCACTCCTTTAGCGTCGAACAATTTCGCTTCCACGGTAATCCGGCCGCCGTTTCGCGCCTTTTGGAGCAACTGAAGGCGCGCAGGCTCTCCCCAGGATTCAGTTTGGTAGATCAGGTCGATCTGATCTGTAACCGTGGCCCCATCCCTGGTGGCGATGGCGCGCAGGCTGTTCGGCCCCGGCGCGAAGGATACGTCCCAGCGCAGTCCCGCCGCCGGAAAGTCCTGGCTGTCACGCTTCTTTGAGCCCAGCAAATTCCCGTTGAGAAATAGCTGCGCCTGGTCGCAGTTGGAATAAACGCGCACACTGCGCAGCTCGCCTTGCTTGCCCCAGCGCACAGGCCAGCTGTGACCGTAGATATGAACCATCGGTGTTTGCGCCCAATAGGATTGGAAGAGGTAGTAGGATTCTTTTTTTGTAAGGTCGCGCTCCACCACACCTTTCTGATTCACGCGCGGAATGCCGTTATCGCCGCGCAACGGCGATGCAAAGTCCTTAAATACCCAATGCGCCGACCCGGAGAGCCAATCTAGTTTCTCCTGTGTCTTCAAGTGCCAGTCGAAGAGGTTGCAGGCATACGTCTCCGACCAGTCGCCATCGCTTGAGACGCGCTCCTCGCCACCGGTTTTGAGATATGCAAGTCCGCGCTCATCGGCGCCTTTGCCCGTTGCGACATCCCTCAGCATGGCCTCCGGATTCTCGGAATGGCGGCCCGCGTGACTGTCAGCGCCCCATTCGATATGGATAAGCCGCTTGACACGTTCGCGCTCCGTAATGAGGCTTTGCTCGTATTCGCGATAATTGCCGCTGTACCAGCCAGCCCAAATCGAAGGAGAGTATACGTCGGGGATGTCGCGCGCAAAGTCGCAGCGACGGAATGAGGTAAGCCGCGAACTATCGAGTCCGTTCGCAAGATCGTTCAACTCGGCCATGAAGGCTCGAATCGCCTGCTTGTCGATGGATGGGTATTCGTCCGGCCAATCGTCTTCATTCCCCAGACCCCAGAAGACGACTGAAGGGTGGTTATAGTGCTGCTGAATCATGTGCGTCAGCATGTCTCTTGCATTTTGTTGGAAGGCCTCATTACCGACGCCCGCGCGGCACCACGGCACCTCTTCCCAAACCATGAGGCCGAGTTCATCGCACAGGTCCAGAACCAGCCGGTCCTGCTGATAGTGACCGAGACGAATGAAGTTCGCTCCCATCTCGCGGATGAGGCGCATCTCTTCGCGAACCTGATCATCGCTCATTGCGGCTGCCACTTCTGCGTGATCCGCATGCCGCTGCGTGCCGCGCAAGAGGACGCGCTGCCCGTTGAGCCTGAACGGTCCATGCTCGATAAACTCGAAATGACGAATGCCGAAGCGCTCCTCGACATGCGTCTCTCCGGCCGAACTTGAGAGCGTGACGCGCAAACTATAGAGGTTTGGAGATTCGGGAGACCAAAGTTTTGGCGCTGCGATGCCGAATCCGGCCAGAGGCGCAAAATCGCTCCATGTAGGGAGGTTTTGCGACGATTGATGAATGAAGCGGCCACTGGGATCGCAGACGTCAACGGAAAGTTTGCAGAGAGAGTTCGCGCCGGTAGGGTTGTAGAGCCGGGCTTTTACTGAGACTTGTGCAGACCCGTCCGATCCAACGACAGGCAGAACATGGACTGCATCCAAAGCGACGGCGGGAAGATAAATCAGATTTACGTGCCGGTAGAGTCCGCCGAAGAGGCAAAAATCGCTCAAGTCGGAAGGAACCCGGTCGCGATCCGGAGAGTTATCGCAGAGCACAGCCAAAGGCACACCTTCCGTTCGTTGTGCGAGAGGCAACTGAGCAACGGCATCGGTGACGTCAAAGGCAAACTCGTCATAGCCGCCCTTGTGCTTGCCCAGCAGCGTCGATCCAATCCAAACCGAAGTGGTTTGGCCTGCGCCCCGGAAGTGGAGAATGGTGCGTCCGCCGGCGAATGGATTGCGCAGTGAAAGCCTCGTCCTGTACCACCCCTGGCCGCGAAAGTAGGGCTTATCGGGGTCGCACGCATCCATGCCGTTAAAGCAGTGCGGCAACACCACCTGTTGCCACGGATCATTCGCCTCAGAAAGCCATACATCCCGGACTTCGCCGGCGGTTTCCCGGCGAAACTGCCAGCCGCCATCCAGCCGGGTCACGGATTGAGAGGTCGAGTGAAGCGCGGCCGCAGATTGCGCAGCCGCTCGCAATGGGGCGGCAAGCAAGGCACCGGCAGCGGAAAACGATACGGCCTCTATGAATTGCCGGCGAGACGGATCAAACAACACAAGCCCCTTTTGCATGGCGCCTTCCCAACGGAAAAGGCTCCGTGGAACGCAAAATCAACCTTTTTCGGCACAGTACAAACTGCTGACGACTTGTAGTGGGGCACAACATGAAATGGCAAGTAACACACCGTTTACTCCTTGGCGAGAGTGCGTATCTCACGTGGAATCTGTGCGTTGTTGCACGGGTTTTTCTTGTTTCAAACGTTCTTGCGTGGAGTGTTGGAGGTCCAGTATGATTCGAGAAACTAATGATTCGAGCCCATGCAATCCGAGAAGCATGGCACCCGCACACGAAAGAGGACTGTGACGCGGTGATGCGGGAACTAGCGGAGATTCTCTCCAGCCCGCACTTCTCCAGCAGCAAGCGCTATCCAGCTTTGCTTCAATACATTGTCGAAAACACATTGGCCGGCAAGTCGGATTTGCTCAAAGAGCGGACATTGGGCATGGAGGTTTTCGGCCGCTCGCCGACCTACGATACCAGCAACGATACGGTTGTGCGCTTTACCGCGGGCGAAGTCCGCAGGCGGCTGCTTGCCTATTATTCCGAGAGTAGCCAAGACTCCAGCATCCGGATTTCGCTGCCCGCAGGCTCCTATATCCCGGAGTTCTATCTTGGAAAGCTCGAGTTCGAAGAGGCTGTTGGCGAAGAGGACTCTCAGGCCGGATTGATTCCTCATGTAAACGGCATCACACACGCTGACAAGGCGGCGCAGGAATCCAGATGGACTGTTCCGTCGAATTCCGGTGAAACCGTCCGTGCAAGTCAAGCTATCGTCGGTCCAAAGTCAACTTCCAGGCGCAGGTTGGCGCAAGCAGTCGTCGCTCTATTGCTTATCGCTGTCGCCGCCGGATCTTGGTGGAGATATCGTCAACTGAACTCTCAAACCGCCGTGGATATCTTTTGGGCGCCGGTCTTGCGCGATCAGCATACCGTTTCACTTTGCTTTGGAAGCGTGGTCTTCTCACAGGAAAAGTATTCGGGCGATGTTACCGCGGGCAACGACATTCTATATCCGTTTGTTTCTGTGCAGGGCGCCTCGGCGATCGCCCTGATCAGCGGCCTGATGCAGAGTTCCGGAGCTACGGCGCAGCTTCAGTCCGCGCCTTCCACCCCTCTTACGGAGCTGCGAGAACATTCGGTCATCCTGCTCGGCGCTTACAACAATCGGTGGACGATTCGTTTGCTACAGCCTTTGCGCTATCATTTTGCGCCGGATACGGACCCCGCGATTTTGGATAGCATGCAGCCAACCTCCCGCTGGCAGCGCGACCAGTCCCTTCCTTATTCGAGCGCCGACGATTACGCCATCGTAGCGCGGTATCGCGATGCGACGACCGATGGCTGGGTGGTGGCACTCGCCGGTTTGGGCCGCAACGGCTCGGAGGCCGCAGCGCAATTCGCAACCAGCCCGCATTACATGCAACTGCTGCGGGACCAGGCAGGAAGCGGTTTTTCGAATCGCAATATCGAAGCGGTTATAAAGGTCAGCGTCATTGACGGGAAGACGGGCGCGCCCTCGATCCTGGCGGTGCATACCTGGTAGCGGCCAGCGTACCGCAAGTCTTCAGCGACTGACCGAACCGAAATCAGACGCAATCGGCTCCCATCATATATATAGGAGCACTCACACCCGGAGAGGCGGTTGCCGTTTCGGATAGCTCCGAATGATCTCTTTATCTGTGGGATCATGGGGCCATTACTCAATGGCTCTGCAATGCATTTCCAGCGCAATCGGAGCTGCTTGATAAAAACAAATCCGATTGTGTCTAACCGTTTGTCTCTTTTTTTTGATTTGTGACAGTAGGTAAGATGCATCCTGTGTTTCGCAGCGCAGGGAATTTCTCCACCGGCGCCAAAGACAGGAAACCAGATGGCATTGGATGCACGGCGGAAGAATATGGTCCGGCTCATTTTATGTGTGCTCGCAGTGGCAGCCGGATTGACAGGCTGCGCAGCCTGCGCGCAGAGAACCCAGCCCCAAATTCCCTCAGTGGCGCAGGTTGCGCCATCGCCTGTGAATCGGGCTGCGTCGGGAGATTCGCCAGACGACCCCGGTCCCTTGGCCACAGATCTCTCTCCCGCATTGACAGACGCCGCTATGCGCAAGGCCGTACAGAAAGTGGCCGACTGGCAACTGGCGCGCGCGGAGCCGGTCTTCAACCAGCAATGGACCTTTGCCGCCTTATACGACGGATTTCTGGCCGCCTCAAAAATGACCGGCGATCCGCGCTATCACGATGCCATGGTGAAGATGTCTGAGGGCTTCGGCTGGAAGTTGCTCGACGCGCGCTTTCCGAACGCAGACGATATGGCTCTGGGCCAGTTGTATCTCGATCTTTATCTTGAGAAGCGCGAACCGGTGCGAGCTGCCGATACCAAGGCAATTCTCGATCGCTTCGCAGTTCGCAAGGATGATCCTGACAAGCTGCTCTGGTGGTGGTGCGATGCGCTGTTTATGGCCCCGCCGGTACTTGCAAAGATGTCAGAGGCGACAGGGGACAGGCGCTATCTGGACTACATGGATCACGAGTGGTGGCTGACTTCAGCGAGTTTGTATGACCCGGTGCAACACCTATACTCTCGCGATGGCACATATCTTGCGCGGAGAGAGAAGAATGGCCAGAAGCTCTTCTGGTCCCGCGGCAATGGCTGGGTAATGGGCGCCTTTGCGAAGGTGCTCGCGGCGATGCCCGAAGATTATCCCAGCCGCGGCAAATACATTGCCCAGTACAAAGAGATGGCCGATCGGATTGCCTCAATCCAGGGCAAGGACGGGCTATGGAGAAGCGGGCTGCTCGATCCGGATAGCTACGATTTGCCCGAGGTCTCAGGCTCCGCGTTCTTCACCTATTCGCTCGCGTGGGGCATCAATCATGGCTTGCTCGACAAAGCAAAGTTTGAGCCGGTAGTGCGCCGCGCATGGGCAGGAATGGTGGCGCACATCTATGCGGACGGCAGGCTGGGATCGATCCAACCGATTGATGGAGCGCCGGGAAAGTTCAAGCCGTCCGCAAGCTACGTTTATGGAGTTGGTGGATTTCTGCTCGCCGCATCCGAGCTTGATGTGCTCGCGCAGAGCGAAGCAGCAAAGCTATCGCAGGATCCATCCGCGAACAGAATTGCGACTGGAATAGTGTGGCCAATGCCTGAGCGAGACGAATCCGCGGCGATCCTCCTCGACGAAGTTGTAGCGGCGGTGGGCGGACACACATATTTCAAGTGAGTGCGAAATCGCCGAGTCGCTCATCGAGAATTGATCGATACCGGGGAATTCGGTCTCTGGAAAGCGATGAAAATGACGCGCGCTCTTGGAGGTGACCTGATCCCATTTTTCCGCACAGAACCGAGTACGATTTTCGTATTGAGGAAGGTGCGCAACGACCGAGAGCGGACCCTACCCGTCTAAAATCACGCGTATTTGCAGCGAACTCAGGAACCGCGTTTCCTGCGTTTTGATAGTTTTGAGCGTCGAATGTTATCAATAACTTATTTAGAATCAGCACGAACCGGCAACCCGCCCCCTCCCGGCACTCTTACATAAGCTCCGAAAGAAATAGCGACAGGTATTGACTGGACGAGGGGAAGAAATGTGCCGATTTGCCCATTTCGGCAAGTCTGTATGCAAACCCTTTTCCCCGTCTCGGCACTTCGCGATTCCATGCAGGTGTTTGTCCGTCGTGTTCCCTGGAGCAAAGACAACACAGGAACTACTCCATTTCCGAATGCTGTCGCATGGCCGGGACTGAGGAACGGCCCCGCGAATTTCTCTGTTTGTTCTGGAGAAGTGTGGGTCTTGCGCTCGTTCCCCGTCGTCGATACCATTAGGCAGCGTTTCTTGTTTGCAAGGTTCGGCAATACCCAAGCGCCGACCTCTTCCCTGGTTTGTCCTGGCCTTTTTTGAGTTCGCTTTTAACTGCGCTGGTACGCGCGGACACGGATTCAGTTTGCATTTCGGCTTGCTCGCGTTTTTCTTGCGAGCTCTCCCGGTCTGCGCAGCGGCGAAAAGAACGCTGCGCCCGGGCACTTAGTTTCCGCAAATCGGCTTTATTTGCAGTGCATGTGGGCCCGTTGCAACCCCGTCTTTTGAGCGAGTGGCGGCTCACGGCGCCCGGATGAGCCGTCCCACCGTCTCGATACGGAGATATTTCAACACCGCGGGAATTCGGGGCCTGCACCACCCGCGGTTCTCCCGGTATTTTCCTGCCGGACGGAGTGTAGGCTCCAACCGGCCGAAGCGATGGATTTAAGAAAGAAGTGAGGTCTCCCCGATGATGCGATTTCGATTCCGTTACGCGTGCCTGATTTCGACGGTCCTGCTGCTGGCAGCGGCATGGCATGCGCAGGCCCAGCTCATCCACACAGTAGCTGGTGGGGGACCACCGCAAGGTATCGTTGCCACTTCCGCTTCAATCGCCGGATACGCTCCGGCGGTCGATACGAATGGCAACGTTTATTTCTCGAGCGGCGAGGCCGTGTACCAGCTCAATCCCACGGGCCATTTGACGCGCGTCGCCGGCCAAACCATCGCCGGTGCTTTCCCGCTCGCGCTGAACGGGAATGCCTGCCCAACCGCGGCTAACATCGGGGACGGCGGACCGGCCGCCATCGCGCTGCTGAATAATCCGCAGGCGGTGGCAGTGGACGGGGCCGGGAACGTCTATATCGCCGACAGCTTTAGTTGCCGCGTCAGAGTAGTGAACATGCAGTCCAGCTCGATCACCGTGCTGGGCGTGACCATTGCTGCGGGGAACATTGCGACCGTTGCCGGCACCACCAGTTACGGCTACAACGGCGACAACATCGCGGCCACCAGCGCGCAGCTTTACCAACCCAGTGGCGTGGCCGTGGACTCATTCGGCAATCTCTACATTGCCGACACCGCGAATAGCCGCGTCCGCAAGGTAAATACGAGCGGAACCATCACCACAGTTGCTGGAAATGGTACCCGCGGCTGCATTGGTGACGGCTCAGCCGCCACCGGCGCGGAGCTTAACTCCCCGGTTGGGTTAGCGACAGACCTGGCCGGGAACGTATATATCGCCGACGATGGCGGCTGCGATGTCCGGGTAGTGAGTACTCAAACCAGCAGCACTACCTTGCTCGGAGTAACCGTGACCCCGAATGCCATCGCCAGCGTAGCCGGTGACGGCGTCCAGGGCTACAACAACGACGGCATCCCGGCCACCACCGCGGAGCTCAGTCTTCCCCGCGGGGTGGCGCTGGACTCTTCCGGCGATCTCTACATCGCCGACACCGGAAATAACCGCATCCGCAAGGTAAGCACCGGCGGAACTATCAGTACGATTGCCGGTAATGGTACTGCCGGCGACAGCGGCGACAGCGGCCCCGCTACCAGCGCTGAGATTGATGCCCCCTTCGGCGTGGCGCTGGATGCATCCCGCGATCTCTACATCGCTGACGAGAGCAGCAGCTTCCCCATCTCGGATTACCACATCCGCATGGTCACTTCCGGCGGGACGATCAGTACGGTGGCCGGCAACGGGAACGTAAGCTACAGCGGCGACGGGCAAACTGCCACGGGCGCGCAGTTCAACAATCCGAGCGACGTGGCGACGGATGCGGCCGGCAATCTCTACATCGCCGATTCCTTCAATAACGTGGTCCGAGCGGTGAACACCCAGTCCACCACCGTCACGCTGCTGGGAGTGACCATCCCTCCTGGGGACGTTGCGACGGTAGCGGGCAACGAAAGCCTGCACAATTGCTCGATCCTTACCAACGAATGCTTCGGCGGCGACGGCGGCCCGGCCACCAGCGCGGAGCTTGATCTCCCCGAGGGAGTGGCGCTGGATGGGGCCGGCAATCTCTATATCGCCGACGCCGGGAATGCCCGCGTGCGCGAGGTGAATCTCAATGGAATTATTTCCACCATCGCCGGGAACGGCGAGATCGGCGACCAGAATGGCCCAGCCACCGGCACTGCGCTTAACTTCCCCGTGGCTGTGGCGACAGATTTGGCGGGAAACGTTTATGTCGCCGATCTTTACGGAAACGTGGTTCGCGAGATAAACACTGAGCCTTTTGCCATCGCAACGTTCGGCGGCGCCATGATCCCTCAGGGCTACATTGCGACAGTGGCAGGCAACGGTACGGGGGGCTATAACGGCGACGGCATAGCGGCCCTCAACGCTGAACTGAACGGCCCAACCGGGATCGCACTGGACCCGAATTACAACCTGTATATCGCCGACAACACGAATGCCCGCCTCCGCGAGGTGGAAGTCGTGAGTGGAACCATCCTCACGGTTGCCGGTAACGGTACGGCCGGCTACACCGGCGACGGGGGACCCGCTACCAACGCCGAACTCTCCGGCCCCTTCGGAGTGACCTCAGACTTATTTGGCAACCTCTATATCGCGGACTACTCTGGCATCCGGGTGGTGAATACCCAGTCCAGCTCCATCAACGCGCTGGGAGTGACCATTGCTCCGGGCGATATTGCGACAGTGGCGGGCAACGGCACTTTGGGTTTCAGCGGCGATGGAGGATTAGCGACCAGCGCCATGATTGACGGCGCCCAGGGGACGGCGCTGGACTTGAGCCAGAATCTCTACATCGCGGACTTCGAAAACCTGCGCATCCGGAAGGTGAACGCGCCGCAAAACCCGACCGCGCCGAACTTCACGCTCACCACGACGACTCCCATCCAATCGGTTGCCCAGGGAGGCGACTCCGCGACCTACGTTGTCACTCTCACTGGGGTGAATGGTTTCAGCGGGACAGTCTCCATCAACGCCATTATCGATCCATATATGGGCTACGAAAGGCCGGCCACGGTCACCATCGCTCCCGATGGCAGCCAGAACTTCAATTTCGTGATCGTCTCCAAACTCTCGCCGAGCGGGACTTTCCCGGTGACTGTAGTCGGCACCACCGCCAGCGGACTCGTGAGCACTTTGCCGCTTCAACTGATCGTAGACAAGCCCGCGTTGACGCCGACCGTTACAGTAACGCCGACTTCATCGAGCATCACAACAGCCCAGGCAGATACGGTGACGGTAACCGTCAATGGCGGCAGCGGCAATCCCGTTGCCACCGGTTCCGTAACATTGACGAGCGGCACTTACGCGTCGGGTGCGGCGACTCTCAGCGGCGGCAGCGCCATGATCAACATTCCCGCCGGATCGCTGGCTGTGGGTATGGACACGTTGACGGCGAATTATTCGCCGGACTCACCAGGCGCCTTAATCTACGCCAACGCCACGGGAACGAACACGGTCACGGTCGCGGCCTCCGGCGTGAGCTTTGTCTCCAATGTGGGCACAGCGGAGCCGGCGCAGGCAGTCACCGTCAACATCACTACGGCCGGGACGCTGAATTCCATCCAGGTTCTTACCCAGGGTGCACCGGGACTCGACTTTACTGAAACTTCCGGTGGAACCTGCGCCACGACCACCGCCTACACGGTTGGGCAGACCTGCACGGTCAATGTGATCTTCAAGCCGCAGTACTCAGGAGCACGCTGGGGCGCGGTTGTTCTCACCAACTCCAGCGGAGTTGTGCTGGGCACAACCTACCTGCCGGGAACCGGAGTCGGACCCCAGATTGCCTTTCTGGCCGGGGACTTCCTGGGCCTCAACCTCGTGGGCTATAACCCAGGCATTTTGCACGGTGAAGCTGCCGACGGCATTGCGGTCGACCCGAGCGGCGACATCTACATTGCAAACTTCGTCGATGTGACAGAGATCCCAGCCGGCTGCACGACTACGAGCTGCTACGTCACCATGAGCGGCGGCAATCTGACGCAGCCTGAGGGAGTCGCGATCGATGGCAGCGGCAACCTATACGTCAGCAACGCGGGGAGCCCTGGATCAGTGGTGGAGCTTCCGCTTGGCTGCACATCGTCGAGTTGCGCCATCGTGCTTGGCGGTGGTTGGGCGAATCCCAGAGAGGTTGCAGTGGACGGCACCGGCAACGTCTATGTCGCCGATACCGGCAACAATGCGGTGAAGAAGATGCCGCCGGGCTGCCTTTCCTCGAGCTGCGTCACGACATTGGGCGGTGGATTCAACGCTACCCAGGCAGTCGCAGTCGATGGCAAAGGCAACGTGTTCGTCGCCGATGAAAACCTCAGCACCCTCGTCGGCTCGATGAAAGAGATGCCGGCAGGCTGCTCCTCCTCGAGTTGTGTCACCACACTGCTCGCCAACCTGCCACCCGTGCAGGGCGTCGCCGTGGACGCCGCCGGCGACGTCTATTTCTTCCAGGCTGTTCCCAGCGACAACGGAGTATTTGAAATGGAAGCGGTGGGCGGCAGCATTCCTGCCTCGCCGACAGTGATCCCCCTGATCACAGACACAAGCAGCCTCCACCCCACGGGCAATGTCAACGGCGTAGCCCTGGACGGGGCAGGCGATGTCTATTTCGGCTTCGGCTCAGTTCTCCTCGAGCTGGATGTCGTTGACCTGCCCAGCTCGGCGCAATCCGAGCTGGGGTTTGAGTTCATGACAGCCACACCCGTCGGATCGACAGACACCACCGACGACCCGATGACGCTTTTGACCCAGAACATCGGCAATATGCCGTTGGTCTTTGCCGGCATCACGCCCACCACCAACTTCCTGCTCGATGCAGACACGACCTGCTCCACCTCGACGGCCCTTGCCGAGGGAGCCACTTGCCTGGTCGGCGTGGATTTTTCTCCTCTCTCCGTTGGCGGGCTGGCCGGCACATTAACCTTGACAGATAACACCCTCAACGCCCCCGGAGCTACTCAGCCAACCGCCCTCTCCGGCGGCGGCATCCCGGCCACCGTGACTGGCGCTTCGCTCGCGCCCAACCCCGTCACGTTTACCGGCCAGGTTGCGGGCACAACCAGCGAGGCCATGGCGATTACCCTCTCCAACAACAGCACTACCACCGCGCTCACCGGCATTACCGCCAGCATTACGGGCACTAATCCCTCCGATTTCGCCATCGGCACCGGCACAAACGTCTGCGGCTCCACGCTAGCTGCCAGTTCCACTTGCTTCTTCTACATCACCTTCACGCCCGCTTCGGCGACCAGCTTCACTGCTACGCTCTCGGTTTCCGACAGCGCGTCCGGCTCGCCGCAGACGGCCACGCTCAACGGAGCCGGCGTTGGCTTTACATCCAATGTGGGCACGGCTGAAGCGGCGCAGACCGTCACCGTGAATATCGCCAAAGCCGGGACGCTGAATTCCATCCAGGTTCTGACTCAGGGCCAGCCGGGCCTCGACTTTACTGAAACCTCCGGTGGAACCTGCGCCACGACGACCGCTTACACGGTTGGGCAGACCTGCACGGTCAATGTGATCTTCAAACCGCAGGTTCCGGGCGCACGTCCCGGAGCCGTGCTTCTCGCCGACGCCAG
>JBEKIE010000017.1:0-77133 GCA_050011915.1 Occallatibacter sp. | reverse complement strand
ACTCTCAGCCAACGGTTCACAGGGTGAGATGAATGGTGGAAAAGTGGGCCTGAACGGATGGAAACGGCCCTAACTGCATCGCCAAAAGCGGCCCCAAACTGGTAGCTTGGAGTAGAAGGGCTTTCTTTCCCGCAATGGCTTCCAGTCCATACTTTTCTTTGTCAGTTTTGTTTGTCGCGGCGCTCGGGTTTGGGCTGGCGCCGCTGGGACTGGCATGGCTTTGGGCCCGGGTGTTTGCGCCTCCCAAGCCAAACCCGATCAAAAACTCCATATATGAGTGCGGCCTGGTGTCAAAGGGCGACGCCTGGGTGCAATTTCGCTCGGCCTACTACCTCTACGGCATCATTTTTCTCATCTTCGACGTGGAAGCTGTGTTTCTGCTGCCCTTTGCCGTGGCGTTCACGGGGCTGAGCGCGGCGGCCTGCGCGGCCATGCTGGTGTTTGTGTTGCTTTTAGTCGAGGGATTGGCCTGGGCCTGGGCCAAGGGTGTGCTGACGTGGGCGTGATGCGCCGCAGGCGGATCAGGCCCAGCTGTTAGCCATTAGCTGTTAGCTCTTAGCCGTTCGCAGAGCAAAGAACTGCGGTGGCAGAGGTTGGATCGTTGCGTTTTGAGCGAGAGCGGATCGTTTTCATTGCGAAGTTCGAAGAGGCTCGATAGAGCTTGGAGCTAATAGCTAACAGCTAAAGGCTGCGGAGCGGAGCGAAGCATGGATCAACAACTCAAGATCGAGCTAGGCAAGCAGGGCATCTTCGTCACCACCATCGAAGAGCTTTACAACTGGGGCCGTCGCAGCTCGGTGTGGCCCATGCAGTTCGGCCTGGCCTGCTGCGCCATTGAGATGATCGCGACGACCATGGCGCGCTACGATCTGGCCCGTTTCGGCGCCGAGGTGTTTCGTCCCTCGCCGCGCCAGGCCGATCTAATGATCGTCTCCGGCACGGTGACCAAGAAGATGGCTCCGCAGGTGGTGCGCCTCTACAACCAGATGGCCGAGCCGCGCTACGTGATCGCCATGGGCGCTTGCGCCATTTCGGGAGGGCCGTTCAAGCAGGGCTACAACGTGCTCAAGGGCATCGACCGCTACATTCCCGTCGATGTACACATTCCCGGCTGCCCGCCTCGGCCTGAGGCGCTCATCCAGGCTTTCATTACGCTGCAGAAAAAAATTGACGGCCAACATTTGACCGGCGCGGACCGCCCGCGCTTCCTCGACGCCGGCGCGCAGGGCGAGTTTCCCGTGCCCGAGCAGGGAGAGCACGATCTGGAGCCAACGTCGAATCGGGGCGTGTGGCCGGTGGAGATACAGGGACTGAGGGACTGCGGCGCGACGGTAGGTATGAGCAAGAGCGAAACTACGAACTGTGAACTGAAATGAAATCGGCAGAAGAGATCAAGGCGGCGATTGAAGCGGCGGTTCCCGGCGCGGGCGTGGAGTTTGTGCCC
Source organism: Occallatibacter sp. (assembly GCA_050011915.1). GTDB lineage: Bacteria > Acidobacteriota > Terriglobia > Terriglobales > Acidobacteriaceae > Telmatobacter. The sequence goes on along the minus strand of JBEKIE010000017.1, from coordinate 75,689 downwards.
AATCCCGGCCCTGCCGCGGAGCACTCGCTGCGCCTTGCGCCCGCGAGCGCTGTTGCCGTGGCGACGTTTCTGCGCGACGATGCGGAGCTGGCCTTTGATTTCCTCTCCAACGTCACCGGTGTCGATTGGCCCGACAAAGAGATCGCGGAAAAAGTTAAAGTGACACGTCAAGTGACGAAGGCCGTCGATGGAGTTGAACAGCAATCCGAGGAAACCGTGGAAGAGACCCGCAAGCGCGTCGAGCCGGGCTGTCTTGAAGTTGTCTACCACCTCTATTCCGTCGCGAAGAAGCACGGGCCGCTGGTGATTCGCATGAAGACCGCGAACCGCACCGACCAGGTGGAGCTGCCCTCGCTCACGCCCGTGTGGCGCTCGGCCGAGTTTCAGGAGCGCGAGGTTTTCGATCTGTATGGGATTGTTTTTCGCGGCCATCCGGACCTGCGCCGCTTGCTGATGTGGGATGGTTTCAAGGACCACCCGATGCGCAAAGATTACGTGGAGCCGGACGACTACGAATACGAGCCCACCCCGCACGACCACGTGCTGGCGCGGGCGCAGGAGCACAAAGGCAGGGAGCAAGGGAGCGAGGGAGCAAGCGAATAGGCGTCGCGAACCACGGTTCGCGGTTCGCGAAAAAGGATTCGATGAGTGTAGTAGAGACAAAGACGGAGAAGATCGACGGCTGGAATCGTCCACCGGTGGTTGTGCCTGACGGCGAAGGCGAATTGCTTGAAGTCGCCATGGGACCGCACCATCCGTCGACGCACGGCGTCTTTCGCATGGACGTGGCGCTCGACGGCGAGCGCGTCATCCGCCTCAAGCCCGTCTTCGGCTACCTGCACCGCAATCACGAGAAGATCGCCGAGCAGGCCAGCTATCTGGCGTCGATGCCGTATACGGATCGCCTCGATTATTTCTGCTCGCTCACCAACAACTGGGCCTACGCGCTGGCGGTGGAAAAACTTGCCGCGCAGGAAGTTCCCGAGCGAGCGCAATACATTCGCATCATTCTTGCGGAACTTACGCGCATTCAGAATCACGCGTCGGCCATCGGCTTTCTGATTCAGGAGATGGGCGCCAGCGGCACACCGCTCATGTACGCCTTCAAAGAGCGCGAGAAGATTCTCGACCTCTTCGAATCGCTCACCGGTTCGCGCATGATGTGCAACTACATGCGCTTCGGCGGCTGCCGCGTGGATGTTTCCGCGGCGTGGCTCGACGCGACGCGTAAGGTGGTCGCCGGCCTGTCCCAGTTTGTCGACGAGTTCGAGGCGCTGCTTTCGTCGAACGAGATTCTGATGGCGCGCTGCCAGGGCGTGGGCATTTTGAAGCCGGAGTTGGCGGTGAACGCCGGCGTCTCAGGGCCCATGCTGCGCGCATCGGGTGTGAACTATGACGTTCGCAAGGTCGATCGCTACGGCATCTACGACCGCTTCAAGTTTCGCGTGCCGCTGGGCGACCATGGCGACGTGTACGACCGCTACATGGTGCGCATTCTGGAGATGCGCGAGTCGATAACGATTCTCAATCAGGCGTTGAAGGACATTCCCGCCGGACCCATCATGGACGCCAAGGCGAAGATTCGCGGCTTCCGGCCCAAGGCCGGCGAGGCCTACGGCCGGATTGAAGCGCCCAAGGGCGAGCTGGGTTTTTATCTCATCAGCGATGGTGGGCCGAATCCCTATCGCTATCGCGTGCGCCCACCGAGCCTGATCAATCTGACGGTTCTCGAAGACATGTGTTTGGGCAGCAACGTCGCCGATGTGGTGCTGATTTTTGGCAGCGTGGATATTGTGCTGGGAGAAGTGGACAGGTAGCTTACGGAGGAACCGCATTTGCTGGGTGAAGGCATATTGAAAGGGATGGCGGAGACGGCGAGGAATTTCTTCGGCAGCTACGTCTCCAAAGAACGGCTGACGACGGTCGAGTATCCGGAGGAGCGGATTCCCACCGTCGAGGCCGCGCGCGTATTTCCCTTTCTCGTGTATGACGGAGCGGACTGGGAGGCCGGCTTGCGTTGCGTGGCCTGCCAGATCTGCGAGAAGGAGTGCCCGCCCAAGTGCATCTTTATCGAGAAGAGCAAGGACAAGAAGCCGGATTATGTGGGCAAGCAGCAGTTTTATCCTACGCGCTTCGATATCGATGTTTCGGTTTGCATGAGCTGCCAGATTTGTGTTGAGGTTTGCCCGTTCGAAGCCATCAAAATGGATAACGAGTTTGAGCTGGCCACGAGCGATCGCTTCGGCGGCCTGCTCTACGATCGCAAGCAGTTAGCTCGGTCGAACGAGTACTATCACTCGATTCATCCCACGGAAGCATCGGAGGTGGACGCGCGCCTCAGCGAGGAAAAGGCCAAGGTGGAAGCCAAGGCCAAGACCGCGTCCGAGGCTGCCGCAGCCAAGGGCGCCGCGCCCGCACCTGCTGTACCCATTCCACCTGCACCAGCCGCCGGAGGAGGAAGCTAGCCGATGGCGACATCGCCCCTCTTCACAAATCTCGATCAGATCTTCATCCTGCTCCGCGATTGGCTCGTCAGCTTTTTGCCAGCGGCGTTGCGTCCCGCGGCCGGTGTGGTTCTCGCCGTTGTCGCCATCGTCTGCGTGTTTCCCGGCCTCTTTGCGCTCACCACGGTCTTTGAGCGCAAAGGCCTGGGCCGCATCCAGAATCGTCTCGGCCCCAATCGCGTAGGCCCCTACGGCCTCTTTCAGCCCGTCGCGGACGGCATCAAGTCGCTCACCAAGGAAGACATTGTTCCCCTCAGCGCCAATGCGGTGGTGCATTTTCTCGCGCCGCTGGTGCTGGTGGTGACGGTCTTCATGGGCTTTGCAGTGTTGCCCATGGGCCGCAACATGGTGCTGGTCGATATGGACGCCGGGCTGCTCTTCTTCTTCGCGATGGGCGCTGCGACGGAGCTATCGGTTTTCATGGCCGGCTGGTCCAGCCGCAATAAGTATTCGCTGCTGGGCGCGATGCGCGCCGTGGCGCAAATGATCAGCTACGAAGTGGTGCTGCTGCTTTCTGCCGTGTCGGTGGTCATGATCACCGGCTCGCTCTCGTTGCCGGCGATCGTCGCAGCGCAAAACAGCTACACAGGCATCTTTCCTCACTGGTACATCTTCACGCCGTGGGGTTTGGCCGGATTTGTGATGTACGCCATTGCTGCCACGGCGGAGACCAACCGCTCGCCGTTCGATCTTCCCGAAGGCGAATCGGAGCTGGTCGCCGGTTATCACACCGAGTATTCGGGCTTCAAGTTCGCGCTCTTCTTCCTCGGCGAATATCTGGCCATGTTTTCCATCTCCGGCCTTGGCACCACGCTCTTCCTGGGTGGATGGTCGGCACCGTTTTCTTTTCTCACTTTTGTTCCTTCGTGGATCTGGTTTTTCTCGAAAGTGATGCTTTCGATCTTCGTCTTCATCTGGATGCGTGGCACGTTGCCCCGCCTGCGCCAGGATCAACTGATGAACTTTGCCTGGAAATTTGTTCTGCCCTACACGCTGCTCAATCTCCTCGTCACCGCGCTCTGGCGCTTCATGGGCGATGGCTGGCTGCGCTGGGTGGTCTGCACGGCGATTCTTGCCGCGGCCTACGTTCTCATGGGCCGATTGAGCATGCGCAAGGAGCACTTCGGCCCCAGGAGATACCGCTATGCTGAATAAAACAGGGAGCGAGGGAGCAAGGGAGCAAGTGAGCTGGAACCCGAGGGAGCGGGGCGGAATTGCTGCGCGTCGCGAGGAGTTTTTGCGGTCACAATGGGTGCGAACGAAGTACCGAAATATGCAAGAAAGGACATGCGGCCGGTGAGCCCGATTCTCTACATCCTTGCGGCCCTGACGCTGGCCGGCGGCCTTGCGGCCGTGCTGCTCAAGCACCTGGTGCACTGCGCACTGGCTACCACGGTGGCCTTCGCCGGGCTCGCGCTCTTATTTCTGCAACTCGACGCACAGTTCGCCGGCTTTGCGCAGATTCTTGTCTACATCGGCGCCGTCGCCATCCTCATCGTTTTCGCTATTCTGCTCACGCGCGGCTCCGATCTGCCCAAAGACGGCGTCTTCAGCCGCACCTGGTTTGTTGGCCTCGTGATCGCCGCGGCGGTCTTTGCCGTTCTGGCCTGGGCCGTGATGCAAAGCGTGCGCGAGGTGCCGCAGCAGAGCGGCGTTCCTGCCGTCACTGTGCACGACATCGGCAATGCGCTGGTGGGCCGATACGTGCTGCCGCTGGAGATTGTCGCGCTACTGCTGACCGCGGCCACCATTGGCGCGGTCATCGTGGCCATGCACGAGAAGGAGAGGTCGAGATGATGGGCGCCGCAACACCACTCGCCGGTTATCTCCTCGTTGCCGCTCTGCTCTTCGCCATCGGCCTGGCCGGCGCGCTCGTGCGCCGCAATGCGATTCTCGTGCTCATCGGCATTGAGCTGATGTTGAACGCCGCCAATCTCAATTTGATCGCTTTCTGGCGATTCGGCCCGCATCCTGAAGCTCTCACCGGCATGATGTTCGCCATTTTCTCGATCGCCGTGGCAGCGGCCGAAGCCGCTGTCGGCCTCGGCCTCGTCATCGCCATTCATCGCCACACCGGCACCACTGAACTCGACAAGATCAACAGGATGAAGGGGTGAAAGCCTGATGCAGGAATCCGCAGCATTCACTCCACAATTCGCCGCATCCTCGATCTCGGGAATTCTGTGGCTCATCCCCGCAGCGCCCATGATCGCATCGGGCTTGATTGCATTTCTCAAGCAGCCACGCCGCAAGCTCGCCGCGTCGCTCGCCATCGGGTCGCTTTCAATCTCGCTGCTGCTCTCGATCATCGCATTCGCCCACGTGGTCGCCGGATGGGCGCATAGTTCGGTCGTCCGCGAGTTCGTTAACTTCACATGGTTTCGCTTCGGCGCTACTTCCGTCGATCTCGGTTGGATCCTCGATCCGCTGGCCGCCATCATGATCGTGATGGTGAGCTTCGTCGGCCTGCTCATTTTCATTTACTCCGTGGGCTACATGGCCCACGACGAAAACTTCACGCGCTTCTTCTGCTTCCTCTCGCTCTTTGCCGGAGCCATGCTGGGCGTCGTGATTTCGAACAGCCTGCTGCTGCTCTTCATGTGCTGGGAGATCGTCGGCCTCACCTCGTATCTGCTCATTGGCTTCTGGTACCAGAAACCCTCCGCCGCGGCCGCTGCAAAAAAAGCCTTCGTCACGACGCGCGTCGGCGATGTGTTTTTTCTGCTTGGAATCGTCTGGCTCTTCTCGCAGACCGGCACGTTGCTCTTCTACAACCACGGAGTGGGCTCGCTCGAAGGCCTCGCACTTGTCAACCTGCTCGCGCAGCACGCGGCCTTCGGCCTCAGCGCTGCGACCGCCGTCGGCCTGCTCATTTTTGCCGGCGCCGTGGGCAAGAGCGGCCAGCTTCCGTTGCATGTCTGGCTGCCCGACGCCATGGAAGGCCCCACGCCCGTCTCCGCGCTCATTCACGCGGCCACCATGGTTGCGGCAGGCGTCTACCTTGTCGCGCGCGTCTATCCGCTGATGCAGATCGGCGCAGCGCCCCATGGAACCACCGCGGCGCTCACTGTGGTCACCTGGGTGGGCGCGTCTACGGCGGTCTTCGCCGCGCTCATCGCCGTCGCGCAAAACGACATCAAGCGCATCCTCGCCTACTCCACCATTTCGCAGCTCGGCTACATGATGGCCGGCCTCGGTCTCGGCGGCGTCGCCGTCGGTATGTTCCACCTCATCACGCATGCCTTCTTCAAGGCGCTGCTCTTCCTCGGCGCGGGCTCTGTGATCCACGGCTGTCACGAGGAACAGGACATTCGCCGCATGGGCGGCCTCAGGTCCGACATGCCGCTCACTTTCGGCACCTACGCCATCGGCATGCTGGCGCTCTGCGGTTTCCCGCTGCTGTTCTCGGGTTTCTGGTCGAAGGACGGAATCCTCGAAGCCGCGAAGCATTGGGACATCTCGAAGGGCCCGTTCTATCTGCTCGTCTTCGGTGCATTGCTTACTGCGTTCTACATGACGCGCCAGGTTTGCTACGTTTTCTTCGGCCACTGGCGCGGCCACGAAACGGCGCACGAAAGCCCGAAGGTGATGACGCTCCCGCTCGCAATTCTCGCTTTCTTCGCCATCGCGCTCGGCGCCATCGGAACCCCGCTCTGGCCGTGGTTCCACGCGTTCCTTGAAAATCGCACCGCCGCATTCGATCTTCACGGATTCGCCGAGCCCGGCCTGCTCCAGCTCATGCTCTTGTCGTCGCTGGTTGTCTTCATTGGTCTCGGCCTCGGCTGGCGGCTTTACGGCGACAAATCGCCCAAGCCCGAAGCACCCGACGCGCTCGAAAAATCCGTTCCGTGGCTCTGGGCTCCGTTGCGCGACCGCTTCTACGTCGACGAGCTCTACGGCGTCACCGTGATCGCGTTCTACGCGTGGTGGGCGCGCGTGGCCGACTGGCTCGACCGCCGCGTTTGGGGCGGCATCGTCGCTCTCGTCGCGTGGCTCATTGGTCTCTGGGCGAAGTTCAATCGGTTGCTTGACGTCCACTGGGTTGACGGCGGCTTCGACAAAACCTGCGAGGAGCTTTCCTCGGGCGGCGGCCTGTTGTCGCGCGTGGAAGGCGGCCGCGTACAGAACTACCTGCGCATTCTCGCGGCCGCAATCGTCGCGCTGGCCGCAATTCTTCTTTGGAGCAGCCGGCCATGAACGTACTCGGGTTCCCAATCCTGACGCTGCTCACCGTGCTGCCGCTCCTGGGCGCAGCCATCGCGCTCTTCTCCGGCCGTCATGCGCGCGTAGTGGCGCTTTTCAGTACGCTAATCTGCCTGCTTCTTTCGCTCATCATCTGGACCCGCCTTCCCGCCGATGGCAGCATCGAACTTGTGGAGCGCGCCGCCTGGGCGCCATCGCTGGGCATCGAATACCACCTCGGCGTCGACGGCCTCGGCGGCCTCATGCTTGTGCTTTCGGCCGTTGTGACGCTCATGGCGGTCGATGCCGCGCAGCATCGCGTGCACCACATGCCCGGCCTTTTCTTCGGACTTGTGCTCACGCTTGAGGCGGGACTCTTCGGTTCCTTCACCGCGCTCAATTTCTTCCACTGGTTTTTGTTCTGGGAGCTGAGCCTGATCCCCGCATTCTTCCTGATCAAGTTGTGGGGCGGCCCGAAGCGCGGTCCCGCGGCCACACAGTTCTTCATCTACACCATGGCCGGCTCGGTGGCGCTCCTGCTCTCGTTCCTCGCCATCTTTTTCGCCACGACAAGCAAAGACGCTCCCGGCACGATGGACTTCGGCCAGCTCGCGCAGATGGCCGCATCCGGCCAGCTCGCGCAAATGGTCACTACGCATCTGGGGCCCGTAATGCCGTGGCTCGCCATCGGCGTGCTCGCTGGCTTCGCAGTCAAAGTGCCGCTCATGCCCTTCCACACATGGCTGCCTGCCGCGTATGCTGAGGCGCCTTCGCCTGTCACCATGCTGCTCACCGGCGCCATGTCGAAGATGGGTGTCTACGGCCTGCTGCGCATCGCCATCCCGATCTTCGGCCCACAGATCGCGCAGATGCGCACGCCGCTGCTGGTGCTGGCGGCCGCCACCGTCGTCATGGGCGCATGGGCCGCGGCCGCGCAAACCGATCTGAAGCGCGTCCTCGCTTACTCCTCGATCAACCACCTTGGCTATTGCATGCTGGGCATCTTCGCGTTGGCCGTTCCCGTGAGCGGCGCGGCACGGCAGGCGAGCCAGGCCGCGGCGCTGAATGGCGTCATTCTGCAGATGTTCAACCACGGCCTGACCGCCGCCGCGCTCTTCTGGTTCGTTTCGATGATGCAATTTCGCTCGGGCGGTTTGCGCGGCATCAACGACTTCGGCGGCCTGCGCAAGCCCGCGCCAGTCTTCGCGGGGCTCATGGGCATCGCGCTCTTTTCGTCGCTCGGCCTGCCCGGCCTCAACGGTTTCGTCGGCGAGTTCCTCATCTTCCGCGGCGTATTTTCTTTGTCTTGGATTAGTGCATCGGTATCCGTACTTGGGCTGCTTGTGACCGCCGTCGTGATTCTAACCGTCATTCAAAAAGTCTTCAGTGGGCCCGTTCCGGAGCGATGGGCCGCATTCCCCGATCTGCATCACGGCGAGCGCATGGCTCTCGCGCCCGTCATCGGCCTCATGTTCCTGCTCGGCCTTGTGCCCCAGCTCATCACGAATACCATCAATCCCACGGTCGAGAACCTGCTGGCGCACTGGAGATTTTAGAGAATGGCCTGGACCATAACCATTTCGTTCGCCGGCGCGCTGATTGCGGCTCTGCTGCCTAAAGACAAACCCGTCCTTGCGCGCTGGTTTGCGCTTGCCGTGGCTGTGGCCGGTCTCGGCCTCGCCGTTGTGGGCTACGCTGCCGGATTTGGCCAGGGGCGCGAGGTGTTTGTCGACGCGCTCTGGGTGCCTTCCATGGGCATCCACTTCCTGCTCGCTGCCGACGGCATCAGCCGCGTGCTGATTCTGCTCACCGGCATTGCATCGGTTTCGGGCGTGCTCTTCAGTTGGAACGTTGACCTGCGCACCAATCAATTCTTCGCGTTTTATTTCGCGCTCATCGGCGGCGTTTACGGCGTCTTTTTGAGCGGCGATCTCTTCCTACTCTTCGTCTTCTACGAAATCGCCATCGTTCCCAAATATTTCCTCATCGCCATCTGGGGCTCCACGCGGCGGGAGTACGGCGCCATGAAGCTTGCGCTTTACTCTTTCGTGGGCTCGGCCATGGTGCTCATCGGACTGCTCGCCGCATACGTGACCGCGGGCTCGCACTCCACGACACTCGCCGCGCTTGCGAGCGCGGGCTTGCCCGTCAGCTTTCAGATGTGGTGTTTCCCGCTGGTCTTCGTCGGATTCGCGATTCTTGCCGGCATGTGGCCCTTCCATACCTGGGCGCCTACCGGCCACGTCGCTGCGCCGACGGCTGCATCGATGCTGCTTGCCGGCGTGGTCATGAAGCTCGGAGCTTATGGTTGTTTAAGGGTCGGCATCGGACTCTTCCCGCACGGGCTCGATCCCTGGGGAATTACTTTTCTCGGTCTCGGTTCCTGGCGCGACGTCTTTGCCTGGCTCGCAGTCATCGGTATTGTTTACGGCGCGCTGGTTGCTCTCGCGCAAACCGATTTCAAATTCGTCATCGGCTATTCCAGCGTCAGCCACATGGGATTTGTGCTGCTCGGCCTCATGACGCTCAACCAGATCGGCGTCGACGGCGCGGTGCTACAGATGTTCTCACACGGCATCATCGCCGGGCTGCTCTTCGCCATCGTCGGCCGCGTGGTTTACGACCGCACGCACACGCGCCAGTTCGCCGAACTCGAGCCGATGCACCTCTCGCGACGTCTGCCCTTCGCCGCATGGGCCTTTGTCTTTGCCGGCGTCGCGTCCATGGGCCTGCCTGGATTCTCCGGATTCGTTGCCGAATTACAGGTTCTCGTCGGCGCGTGGCAAGCCAATCCCTGGTGGACGATCGTCTCTGGCATCGGCATCATTGTTGGCGTTGCCTACATTTGGCGCGCCCTGCAAAAGGCGTTCTTCAGCGACGCGCTGCCGACCGCGCATGAGCTTGAAGCCGAGCAGTCGCACAAATTCGCGCCCATCACATGGCCTGAGTACGCCGGCGTCGCGCTGCTCGGCGCGTGCACGCTTATTGTCGGCCTTTACCCGCGCATTTTGCTCGACCAGATTGAGCCGGCAGTGAAAACGCTGCTAGCGGGAGGCGCGCAATGAGCTACGTGGACCTCTTTCGCGCCACACTGCCTGAAACGGCGCTTGAAATCGCCGCGCTGCTCGTGCTCGTTGTCGATCTCGGCTTCCTGCGCAAGGCCGCGGCGAAGACCCGCGTTGCCGCTGCTGCGGTTCTCGGCGTTGTCGGTTGCGCTGCGGCGATCTGGGCCGTTTACGCCTCGGGACGAAACGGCTTCAGAGCTGGCAGCGATCTGTTGCTATTCGCGTGGGGACCCGCACCCGTGGCACAGATCGCCATTCTCGTTCTCACCGCGCTCACGCTCTTGCTCCTCATCGATTCCGAGTTCACGCGCAATCCTGGCGAGTACGTTTCCGTGGTGCTGATGGCAGCTGCCGGCGGTTTGATCATCTCCGCCGCTCAGGACCTGCTCATCATTTTCGTCGGGCTCGAGTTGCTCTCGCTCGGTCTCTATATCCTCACCGCCTTCGCCAAGAAATCTGAAAAGAGCGCCGAAGCCGCCATCAAGTACTACCTTTTCGGCGGCATGTCGGCGGCGTTTTTGCTGTTCGGGTTCAGCTACTTTTATGGGTTGACGGGGACTACATCCCTGGTAGGAATCCAGACAGCGATCCTTCAATCCGGACCCACCCCGCTCTTTTATATTGCCTGGATTCTGGTCGTCGCGGGTCTCGGATTCAAGGTAGCGGCAGTTCCGTTTCACCTGTGGGCGCCGGATACATACGAAGGCGCGCCCGCTCCAGCGGCTGCATTCATCGCGTCGGTTTCAAAAGTCGCCAGCTTCGCGCTTTTGCTCACCATTTTCGGAGGAACTTTCTTCGAGGTTCCTGTCCGCGGTAATACCGAAAGCGAGATCGACCACCTGTTCAGTCAATACATGGGGTCCTGGACCCATGTGATTGGAGTCATGCTCATCGTTGCCGTGGCCTCGATGGTTGTTGGCAATTTGGCCGCGCTTGCGCAGACCAGCGTTCGCAGGTTGTTGGCGTACTCAGCTATCGCGCACGCGGGCTATATTCTGCTGGGCGTGTGCCCATTGCAGCATTCCAACCCCCTGCCATTTTCGCAGCAACAGCTGGTGGGCATTGAACGCGTTGTGCAGGCACTGATATCTCGCCAATCACCAGTCCTCTATTACATCCTCACCTACGGCCTCACCACCATCGGCGCATTCGGCGTGGTTGGCGTGGTGGAGCGCACGACCGGTTCCGACAAGCTCGACGCTTTTCTCGGCTTGAACAAGCGCAATCCGATGCTTGCAGCGGTGCTGCTCGTGCTCTTCCTTTCACTCGCCGGAATTCCGCCGCTGGTCGGTTTCTGGGCCAAGTTCAACTTGTTTGCTGCGGTGCTCGCCATTGGCGCTGGTCCCATTCCATTTGCCCTCGTTGCGCTCGCCATCGCCTTCAGCGCGGTCTCGCTTTACTACTATCTGCAGGTACTCAAGCGGGCTTATGTAATGCCCGCGGCCGACGGTTCGCCCATCAGAGCGCATCCCGTGACCATGGTTGTGTTATTGCTCATCGCCGCTGCTGTTGTGGTGATGGGCTGTTTCCCGGCGCTGCTGCAGAATTGGATCGCGAGCTTCTACGGATAGCGCAAAAGCTTGCGTGGGTCTGGAAACCCCCGCTACAGACGGTCAGGAGACCGGCGGTGCATAGATTGACCCGCTGCTTTCTTAATACTTGACAATCGCTGCAAAAGAATCCGGCTTGAGGCTCGCGCCGCCTACCAAAGCTCCGTCAATTTCTTCCTGGCCGATGAGCGCGGTGGCGTTGTCGGGCTTCACGCTGCCGCCGTAGAGGATGCGCATGGCAGCGGCCACGTTCGCGCCGAGCAGCCTGGCCACTTCGGCGCGAATGATTTTATGCGCGTCGACGGCAATCTCGGGCGTGGCCGTTTTGCCCGTGCCGATGGCCCACACCGGCTCATAGGCGATCACAATGGGAGCCGCGGCCTCGGGCGTAATGCCCGCGAACGCGCCTGTTACCTGGGTCTGGAGAACGCTTGCCGTCTTGCCGGCTTCGCGCTCCGCAAGCACTTCGCCCACGCACACGATCGGGACGATGCCATGTTTGAGCGCCGTGTGCAGCTTCTTGTTTACAATCTCGTCGGTCTCGGCAAAGTATTGCCGGCGCTCGGAGTGGCCGATGAGCGTGTGCGTGCCGCCCACCGCCATCAACTGCAGCACTGAGGTCTCGCCGGTGTAGGCGCCCTCTTCGGCAAAGTGGATGTTCTGCGCGCCGACGGCGACATTCGAGCCTTTGCAGGCCGGAATCACCGTGGGCAGCAATACCGGAGAAGGGAACAGCGCGATCTCATCGCGCGTGTGCCCGGCAACCAGAGGCAAAAAGGCATCGACAAACGCCCTGGATTCGGCCGGCGTTTTGTACATCTTCCAATTGGCGGCAATCAGTGCTTTACGAGACATGTTCAAGGTTCCTCAATTCAATTCTAGGTGATCGATTTCGCCGCGCGGGGTGATGGCGGGCACAGCGGCGTCCCGTCAATTAGAAGCGGCGGCGCCGGACCCAGAGCATGTTTCAAAAATGGAAGCAAGGCAAGAAAACATCCCTCAGCGGCTAAAGCCGCACTTATTTTGGACCTCACGCGGCACGACTGAAGTCGTACCCTGACACTTCGTGCTGCCAATTGAGAACTTTTCCGCAGCCTGCCCGACTTACGTTCCTGACGCGATCGTCGAGATCAAATCGTCTGGCACCGAACCTTCAAGGAAAGCAGCTCGATGATCCGGATCGCCCAGATCCATCGTGAATTGACGCCAGACACCGTCCTGAAGCACGGCCATGTTCCATGGGCCTGAGACCGAGTCAGAGAACTGCCAGACGATGTGGTAGCCCTCCTCGTTCGTGAAGCCCTCACTGTCGGCCTGCAGAATCGCGTCTCCGCGTTCCCACAGCCTGGCGCGCAACGCGTGGAGTGCGCTGCTGCCTTCTTCAAACTCGTTGCCTTGCAGGTGCTGAAAGGCATAAATGGTTTTCACGGAGGCCAGAAAATCATGAAGCCATGCGACGCCGCTTTCCGGCTTCGCATCCTGGGTCTCCTCGATGAATTCGGCAATATCATCCTGGCCGATTGAACCGTCCGATACCGGATTGCGCTCGATCACCGCAACCTCAACGTCGTCAGTTCCGGAGAGGAGCAGGCTTTCCCACTCCTCCTTCGTGCCTTCTTCGAGAGTCAGCTTGAATTGCGGGTGCTCGGCGCGAATGAACTCGGCAAGCTCGTCAAAGGAAGGAAACTCCTCATCTTTCGACAAGACCCGCGTATAGTAGCCCATGGTTTTCCGCCTCAACCTTCAGTGTATTTATTGTCTCGGAATCGCGGGGCGACAAAAATCGCATCCGACAGTTTTCTGCCGGATGCGGTTTCGGTCCGAACTGCTCGCGGTTTCTGCGCCGAAGGCGCGGCTGCCGCACCGCAGGTGCTACTTGTCCGTCAGCGCTTCCACGCCCGGCAGCTTCTTGCCTTCGAGAAACTCCAGGCTGGCGCCGCCGCCGGTCGAAATATGCGTGATCTGGTCGGCCACGCCGGCCTGATTGATGGCCGAGACCGAATCGCCGCCGCCGATGATCGACGTGGCCGTGCGGTTGGCCGCCACAGCGCGCGCAATGGCATTGGTGCCCACGGCAAAGCGAGGAAACTCGAAGACGCCCGCCGGGCCGTTCCACACGATGGTCTTCGCGGTCGAAACCACCTGCTCGATGGCGGCAACCGACTCGGGGCCGATGTCGAGTCCCTGCCAGTTGTCGGGAAAGTCTTTGGAGCTGTCCCACACCTGGGTCTTGGCGTCGTTGGAAAAGCTATCGGCGATGATGTTGTCCACGGGCAAAAGCAGCTTTACGCCCTTGGCCTTTGCCTTGGCCAGCGTTTCTTTCGCCAGATCGATCTTGTCTTCTTCGACGAGCGATTTGGCGGTCTTGACGCCGAGCGCGCGATAGAAGGTGTACGCCATGCCGCCTACGATCACCAGCGTGTCGACTTTGTCGAGGAGATTTTGAATGACGTCGATCTTGCCGGAGATCTTCGATCCGCCGAGGATGGCCACAAACGGCTTTTCCGGCGACTCGAGCGCCTTGCCGAGGTAGGTGATTTCCTTTTCCATCAGCAGGCCGGCGACGGCGGGCTTGAGGTAGTGCGTAATGCCCTCGGTCGACGCGTGCGCGCGGTGCGCGGAGCCGAAGGCGTCATTCACATAGATCTCGGCCAGCGAGGCAAGCGATTTTGAAAAGGCAGGATCGTTGGCTTCTTCTTCCGCGTGGAAGCGCAGGTTTTCAAGCAGCAGCACCTGGCCCGATTCCAGCTGGCGCGCCATCTCTTCGGCAATCTCGCCCACGCAATCCGGCGAGAAGGCGACGTTGATGCTCTCGCCCAACTTTTTGTCGAGCAGTTCGCGCAGCCTGATCGCTACGGGGCGCAGCGAATACTTCGGATTCGGCTTGCCCTTGGGCCGGCCCAGGTGGGAGGCCAGAATCACTTTGGCCTTGTGGCGCAGCGCGTATTCGATGGTGGGCAGCGTGGCCACAATGCGCGTGTCGTCGGTAATCGTCTGTCCGTCTTCAGTGAGTGGAACGTTGAAATCAACGCGGATAAATACCCGCTTATTGGTCAGTTCGATGTCTTTGATCGAGAGCTTGGGCATGGCGGTTGGCCTTTCGTGCGGAAAGAGGGATCGGATGAGGTGTCAGGTTTCAGGTGTCGGGTTTCAGGCGCGAGGCTATAGGGATCAGATGTCCTGGGTTCGATTTATTTCCTGAACCCTGACACCTGACCCCTGCACCCAGCAGCTTACAGCCCCTTCTTCTCGAGGAAGCCGATCAGGTCGACGACGCGGTTGGAGTAGCCCCACTCGTTGTCGTACCAGCTCAGCACCTTTACGCTCTGGCCCACCACCTTGGTCAGCGGCGCGTCCACGATCGAGCTGCGCTTGTCGCCCTTGAAGTCCGAGCTGACCAGCAGGTTCGAATCGACGCCCAAGATCCCCTTCAGCTTTCCCTCGGAGGCAGCAACGAAGGCGGCGTTCAGGGCTTCGACGGTCGTGGGCTTCTCGGCGATATAAGTCAGGTCGACGATGGAGACGTTGGGAGTGGGCACACGGATGGCAAAGCCGTCGAGCTTGCCGGCGGTCTCAGGGATCACCAGCTTGAGCGCCTTGGCGGCGCCGGTGGAGCTGGGAATCATGTTCAATGCGGCGGCGCGGGCGCGGCGCAGGTCCTTGTGCGGAAAGTCGAGAATGACCTGGTCGTTGGTGTAGCTATGAATGGTGGTCATGATGCCGGAGACGAGCCCGGTGGTTTCGAGAATCACCTTGACGACCGGCGCCAGGCAGTTGGTGGTGCAGCTCGCGTTCGAGATGATGTTATGCTTGGCCGGATCGTACTTGTCCTCGTTCACGCCGAGCACGATGGTGATGTCCTCGTTGGTGGCCGGAGCCGAGATGATGACCTTCTTCACGGTCGCGCCCAGGTGCGCCTTGGCTTTGGTCGCGTCGGTAAAATGGCCGGTCGACTCGATGACCACCTGCGCGCCGACATCGGCCCAGGGCAGCTTGGCGGGGTCGCGCTCGGCCCACACTTTGATCTTCTTGCCGTCGACCGAGATAAAGTCCTCGCCCGACTTGATCTCATTGGCCAAGTTGCCAAGGATCGAGTCGTACTTGAGCAGGTGGGCGAGCGTCGCCGGGCTGGTCAAGTCGTTGACGGCGACAAAATCGATCTCTTTGTTGCCAAGCGCGGCGCGCAAAACATTGCGTCCAATGCGGCCGAAGCCGTTAATTCCAACCTTTACTGCCATGTGTGATTTCTCCTTCGCTTTGGTTGAGCCTTTTTGGGTTCAAAACTTGCGTATTCAGTCCGTCTGGAACAAATTCCACCAAACCCTTGATCGTAACATTGCGGGCGGCGGCAAAGAAGTGCGAGCTGCTTTGCCCCGCGCACACGATTCCCTACCGTAAGGATGGGGTTCCCGCAACGGGAGTGTATGTGACGGAGTGCACATGATTTGCAGCCCCCGCGCCCGGTATGGTATTCGGGAGGAAGACAAAGTTTTCCGCAAGGTTGAAGGCAACATGAGAAGACGTTCCAGACGTGGTCCTAATACTTCAGAATCCACAGGCAAAACGGGCGCGGAAGTCCCTTCGAATCAGCCGGCTCCGCTGGTTCCGCTCTATCCCGACGAGATCCCGGCACGGCCTCCGGCAGCGCCGCGATCCCAGGAGTCCCGCCAAGGCCAGCCGGCGCGGCCGCAGCGCTCAGCCGCTGCCGACCGGCCCCCGCGGCCGCAATCGCCCGCCAAGCCGCAATGGAATGAGCCGGCAGGCTCCGGCCGACTCGAGGTGGAAACCCAGCCCGAGATGCCGGCCATTCCGTCGCCCAAGCCCAACGCGCAAGGGCAAACGCCCAAGGGCTTTGTGGTGCTGGCCATCGGCATGCCCGGCTCCGGCAAAACCACCTGGTTCGGGCGGCGCGGCATCACTCCGCTGTCGAGCGACCTCTTGCGCAACATCCTCTTCGACGACGTTGAGGAGCAGCGCTACCAGGGCTTGGTCTTCTCCACGCTACGCTCGCTTTTGCGCGCGCGGCTCATCGCCAAGATGCCCATGAACTACGTGGACGCGACGAATCTTTCGATCCACGAGCGCCGCCAGTGGATCAAGATGGCCAAAAGCTTCGGCTACGAGGTGCAGGCGGTCTTCTTCGACGTGCCACTCGAGGTGTGCCTGGAGCGCAACCGCCAGCGCGACCGCTCGGTGAGCGAAGACGTGATGCGCCGCATGGCCGAGAAGCTCAAGCCACCGGTGTTCGAAGAGGGGTTTGAGAAGATCACGGTGGTAAGGGTGAAGAGCGCGGGGTAATTTACTCAGGAAGTCAACTCAGAGGTGAGGGATTGCGAGCGCCAAACCACCTCTGATTAAATCCCCCCACGTGAGTTTTTCCACCGGCATTCTGTAGCGCACGGGTATGATGAGCCCGACCATAGCCGGCGTGGTTCCATCCTGCATTACTGGCTTGAATCGCAAATGCTCGACCATCGCGACAGTGTCCAAGTCGAGGCTCGAATCCAGACCCTTGACGATGTGCACGTTCTGCGGCACGCCGTTGGTGTCGATCAGCAATGAGACGAGACAGCGGCCACCGATGCGGCTCTGCGGCATGTAGCGCGCGATCACTTCGTCGGAATTGACAGCCTCCACGTCGATTCGTTCTCCACCGTGGTGTGCAATGGCGGCCTCAATCTTCTCCGGCGTTTCCGAGATGAAAAAGGCAAAGGCAACCGGTTCTCTGTCAACATATTCGAAATTTGCCACGACCGTTCCTTCGACGGCGACCGGAACTTTCCCATCGCGAAGCGCCGGTTTAAAACGCCAGTTTTTCACTGCTTCCATCGCGTTGCTGTCGAGTTCCGGCTCCAGGCTGCGGACGAGACGAATGTTTTGTGGAAGTCCGTTGGCATCAATCGTGATTCCCAATAAACACAGACCGCGTTTCAGAAGTTTCCTGGAAACAGGGATTGCCGGATCGGCGATGACCGTTGGGATCGGTGCGCTGATGCGTTCTCCCACTGGTTCGGGTGCAACAGCCTCTGGGCGTGCGGCAGGAGCAATTTTCTGCGCCGCCGGAGGCGCGACAACCGCCAACGCGATCAGCGGATGCGCGCGCAGCGTGAACTGGTAGAAGTCTTCACCCGTGGGATGCTTTTCGCGTTGCGCACAGGTATGCAAGCCGAGGGTCAACTCGATTTGTGCTGCCGTGGGCGAACCGTCCATGGTAGCGGGCTTGAAACGCTGAGCTTCGACAACTTCAGTTGCGAAGCCGATCAGACGACGGTCGCTGGCTTCGAGCACTCTCAACTTCTGCGGAGTGCCCGCGGTGTCGACCAAGGCGGCGAATTTGATAACCCCGTCGAGCTCGTTGCAGTGTTTCGGCGTTGAGACTGTGAGGGTGAAGGGCAGAAGAGCGGGCGCTGTTGGTCCGATCCCGGTGTGGCGAACCTCGGACGCACTTTGCTGGCCGGCGGCAGGCAGCCATCCGGCCACAATAAGCGCCACAAGTGCGAAGACGACACGCATAGAGGGCTCCGGAGGCTTGAAACCAATGTAGCACTTCGGGATCTCCTGAGCCGGTCAACCCGCGCAGTGGCAGTTCGTGTCACAATTCTCATTCTGAGAATTCACCCCATGACCACCGATTCCTACACCGAACCCTGGCTTCGGGATTCTTGAACTAGCTATGTTAGCTAAATTAGCTATAATAGCTATATCGGGGGTCGACCATGGTTACCAAGACTTCAGCCGAAGCCCAAAACCAGTTCGGAAAACTGCTCGATCTTGTGCAGCGCGAGCCCGTGGCCATCACGCGCCATGGCCGCCCCGCTGCGTTCATCGTCTCCCCGCGTGACATGGAAGAGTTGATGAAGATGAAGGCGAATCGCAAGCGCGCGGGATCGGCATTTGAAGCGTGGACGGCGAAATTCGGCAGCCAGATCTCCCCGGAGGCGGCGCAACTCACCGACGAGGATGTAGTACGCATGGTTCACGAGGCACGCAGTGAAGCAGCGCGTAATCGTTGACACTTCCACGTTGGTCAGTGCCGCGCTGCGGGCAAATTCCAAGCCGCGGCAGGCACTGAAAACAGCACTGGAGTCGTTCGAACTCTGCGTGAGCGAGGGAACCCTCTCTGAGCTTGGAACGGTTCTCGCAAGACCGAAGTTTGCCAGGTATGCGCCAGCCGAAGCTCCTCGCGCTTTTATTGAATCGATCCGCGCAGATGGGAGGATGTTTTCTGTGAGTGCAGAGGATCTAGAAAAGGTCGAGCCGCGCTGCCGCGATGTGGAAGATCACCATATTCTTGCGCTCGCGGCGGTGGCTAAAGTCGACGTCATCGTCAGCAGCGACCACGATCTGCTGGTTCTGCATCCGTGGCGTGAAATTCCGATCGTGACGCCGGCTCAATTCCTCGCACAATTCGTTCCTTGAGGATCTCTAATGCCCACTTCCCCTGCGCAAACTCCATACACCGAACCATGGCTTCGCGGTACCCACTCCGACGTTCCCGCCGCGGGCCGCGCTGTTTTGCACGCGCTTGAGCTGGCTCTCGACGATCTGACCAAGTGGACCGCGGGGCTGACCGATGCCGAGGTGCACGCCCAGCCGCTCGGGCTCACGCCCATCGCGTTTCATCTGCGCCATATTGCGCGCTCGACCGATCGCATTCTTACCTACGCGGAAGGCGAACAGCTTTCCGAAGGGCAGCTTGCCGCGCTTAAAGCTGAGGGCTTCGGCGACGGGAGTCTCAATGAGTTGCTCATTGTCGTTAAGTTCTCATTCGCCCGCGCAGCCGAGCGCATTTGTGTGCTGGCAACGGCGAATCTCGATGAGCCGCGCTTCGTGGGCCGCAAGCAGTTGCCCACGTCGATCGGCGGCGCGCTGATTCACGTTGCCGATCACACACAACGCCACGTCGGCCAGGTGGTGACGACGGCCAAAGTGATCAGGGCGTTACGCGCGTAGCTTCTAGCGGCGTGGACGCCGCCAGGACAGCCGATCAGGAAACCGGCGCTACGTTAGCCGGAGACCAACGCACCTCATTTCGATTCGACGTTGGTGTTGGCTTCAAGATAGGCCTCGCTGTTCACCTGGGTCTGCTGCTGCAGGCTGTAGCCGTCCCGTGTGCGAATGTGGTACTTCTGCAGATCCTTGCCTACGAGCTTGACATTGATGGTGCGCCATCCGCGGCTGGGGTTCGGTTGCGGATAGTAGCTGAGGGAATAGAGATGCCCCAGGTCCCTGCTGATGGACGCGAACGCCTGTTTCTCCTTGCTCCAATTTCCCGCAAAATACGCTTTGCCGCCCGTGACTCTGCTCATGCGCTCGAAGGCCGCGGCCGATACCAGGTCGTCCTGCGCCTGGCGCGTGCTCACAATATAGATGATGGTTCCCGTCGACTGCGCAAGCTCGGCAACGTCTTCGGGAGGAATGGAGCTGGCGTTATCAGGGCCGTTGGAGAACACGACAATGGCCTTGCGGCCTGTGAGCGGCGCGGCATCCTTCACGGTAAGCAAGAGCGAGTTGTACAGCGCCGCGTCGTCTCCGGCCACCGTGCTGCGCACGCCATTCACCACGTGGAAGCGGTCGGCGGTAAGGAGCGTGGCCCGCGAAAGATCGCGGCTGTACGAGTAAAACGCGATCTTGCTGGCAGTATCCATGGAGCGCACGAAGTCGGAGATGGCATCCTGCGCGAAGACGAAGCCGCGGTACATGTAGTTGCTGGTATCGAACAGGATGAAGATGTCGGCGCCCTCCAGCGGCGAGATCCTCACGCCCGAAGAGCTGGTGGCCGGAAGCGGTTGTGCATTGTTCAGAGGAGCCCCGGGGACTTTGCCCGCTCCGGGCGAGGCAGCCGAGTCCGGCGTTTGCGCGTTGAAGTTTCCCACTTCGAACGTGGCCAGTTTCTGGGGAATCTTGTCTTCGGTGATGGCAAAATCCTCAGGACGCAGGCCGGTAATGTAATTCCCTTTGCTGTCGGTAACGGCCACGTTCAACTGCACCAGATTCACATTCACGCGCAGGCGCATACCTCCGTCCTGGGCTTGAAAGCGGGATCCTCCGCCGCTGGATAGAAGGATGCCAAGACAAGCTCCTATGCTCAAGACAATCCGGTATCTCTTACTCATCCACATGTGTTCCCCCATTCGCGTTGTCCCGGTTGGTTGCGGGCGAGCTTGCGGTATGAATGTTGATTTTCCCTTCGCGGAATTCCTCCCCGGTCTGCTGCATGGCGCGCAGCAGAGCCGGCCAGTCGTCGATGCTGGTTGCCGAAATGTTCGCCACCATCTGGCGCGTCAACTCGGGAACCAGAATGTTGAGCATCGCCGGAGGATAGCCCTTTTCGTCGGCTAGACGCGCCCAGTAGAGGTTGCTCGATTCCCACGATTCTCCAAAGAGCCGGCTTCCGTATCCGCTGGCCACCGGGAAGGGATCCGAAATAAGCAACGCGAGGGAGTTGCTGTTGGCCAGCGTGGGATGCGGCACGCCAAAGTCCGCGGCCAGCCGTTTCGGCAAAGTGTCGGAGGGATCTCTGCGCACCAGTTCATCCAGGTCCCGGTTCGCCTGGCCCCACTGTACGGCCTCCCCCGGAAATCTCTCGCGGAATTCGGCGGCGAGATGGAACGAGTCGGAGGGAAGAAGATGGGCAATCAGGGCAGCCGTGCTGTCTGGGCGCTGGAGCGCCAGCTCCATATCCTCAAGCTGGCCCCAGCTTATGCGACCGGAGAAGACA
The DNA here is from genome assembly GCA_050011915.1 of Occallatibacter sp. Taxonomy (GTDB): domain Bacteria; phylum Acidobacteriota; class Terriglobia; order Terriglobales; family Acidobacteriaceae; genus Telmatobacter. Next base: position 54,667 of record JBEKIE010000017.1, on the reverse strand, counting down.
GTCAGTACCTTTTGGCGCAGATCGGCGTTGCTCGCGGATGCCGTCAATAGCTCCTCGCCAGCGCGCTGATAAAGAGCGGCTGCGTGCAGCTCGTCGCGGTTCACGCTCCACCACCTCGGCAGGATGGAATTCACCAGCAGCTGCGGCACCGTCTCCTTCCAGATCAGCGCCTGCAACTTCTCGGGGGAAATGAAATCTTCCTCGGTCAGCGCAAGTACGAAAGGCAGTTCGGCAAGCGAGCCAATGAGATAGGCTCCGCCGCCGGCTGTGACCCCGATGCCGATTAAACTGGGTGGTCCCCAAATGTCTTTCATGCCTTGAATCGACGATGCTGCGAAGTCGTGGGCGCGAACAAAGAGAGGATTGCTGTGCAGCACCTGGGAGCCGGGCGGCTCATAATATGCATAATTCAACCCCACCAGCGTGTCGCGCAGGAAGGGCGAAAGGCGTTCGCGCGCCGCCTCCAACTGCGCCGGCGTTCCCGGCGTCTTGATGACCTTGGTGAGGTCGGTGCGCACTTGCAGCTCTGCGTGCCGGCTGACATAGACCGTGGGGGACCAGGTTACGCGCTCGCCGGAAGTGAAGATGGGCCGCGGCAACTCAAACTCGCGCAACGCGCCCGCCAGCGGCAGCAGGCTGTCGCCAATGGCATCACCGTGGGCCATTTTACCCAGCCCGTCGTAGAGCCCGAAGAGCGTATCGAGCGGCACCAGCCGCTGATCGTCGAGCACGGCATGCATTCGCCGCGCAATCTCTTCGTGTACGCGCGCACCCTCCGGGCCGTTCTGCGCCGGCCCTGCGAGCAGATCCACCAACTGGTCCTCGGTGAAATCAGCTTTGAGCCCCGCCGCCAGCACAATGGAAACGAGCGATTGTCGCGCGGCCTCGAAGAGATCCGTCGACGACCGGTTACCGCTGAAAGGCTGAGTTGCAGCCAGCCATGAAGCGTTCAACTGCTCAATGGGAATCTGCTTCTGCCGCGCCAGAATCTGCCATATCCCGAGTTCAGCCTGGAACGCGCCCAGAACATTGGAGCGCAGTACCGGATTGGCAATGGCGTCGACGTGATCGACGGTGTCGAGAAAACGCTTGATCGAGGTTTCGTCAAGAGAAGGAAACTCGACGAAGATCGGATACCAATCGTTCAACTCGGCAAAATGCGAGGCGAGAAGCTGAGTAATTTCTTCAGACAATTGCTGTTCCGCGGGCCGGGCGCTGTTGATCGCGCTTAGCGTCACGAAGATTTGCGCGGGACCCTCGCCGGCCGAGGAATTCGTGTAGGCCACCAGCGCCTCCAACAGACGGTCGGGGTCGTTGTCGTCGCGATTGAAGTGCGCGAACTCGCGTAAATGGCTGGTTCGGTCTGAATGCGCAAGAATATCCTTCCAGACGGCAGCGCCGCCCGGCACCTTCGGTTCGCCGGCCGTGTCCCATTGCAGGCGGGAAAACAGCAAAAGCAAGTTGGCATTCCTAGGGAAAACGCTGGCGCCGGCGCCCAGACTTGGAGCTGACGATCGATAAGCCTGATAGAGGCGTTTCAAACGGCCATTGGCCGTCAAATGAGCCTGCTGTTCGGGGCTCACGCGCGACAGAGCATCGAAATACGCCGCCATCCAGCCTTGATCCCTGGCCAGCAAGCGGTACACGAAATCGCCGGGCGAGTGTGGATTTGCGCCGACCAGCTCTGCCCAACTCTGTTCGGCGGCCTGGCCGCCGGGAACAGCTACGGCTCCGGAGCAGATGCAAATCCGGCTGCTGTAAAAGTCGAAGATGGGTGCGTAGGCCAGCAATCGCTTCAGTCCCACGGTTTGCAGCAGTGCGAATTTCGTTTGCGGGTCAAGCCGCGCCAGTCCCGCGTACAGCCGATCCACGTCCTCGTCGTTCAAGAGCATATCGAGCAGAGACGTTCCAGCGCGCTGCTTGGCAGGCAGAAGGGCTTCCCAATCCCTCTCCGCGAAGAGAATCGGAACCAGTGTCGCAGGATAGGTATAGCTGAAGGGAGTTCCTTCCTGCAGCGACTGTTCCAACTTCGTCAGCGGGAAGCCGGAATCTACAGTAAGAAACGCTCGCTCCGCGTCGGCTGTGATCAGCGAGGCGTCTTTGGGGCTGCAGCCGCGTTCAAATTTATAGCCGAGAATTTGAATCAGCTTGCCGGCGTCATCGCATCCGGCCACATGAATCATGCCGTCAGCGCCGACCAGCGGTTCGAGCTCCCTGGCTTGTTGCACGTAGCGATCCGCAAGCACCAGGTACTCTGTCCTTCTTTGTTCCACGTGCCCGTAGAGGAAAGCATTGCGCGCCAACAGCGGCAATACTTCCGCGAGGCTGGCCTCCTGGCTCACGCCCGCCATGCGCAGAAAGGAGCGTAACGGTCCCGGAATGACGATCGAATCCGGAGCCCGGCTCGGGGAACCATTATCAGCCGCAGCGGAGCCGGCCGGCGCCACGGCGCGCATGAAGCTGCAACTCGCGAAGCAGAAAAGCCCTGCCGCGGTGACGGCAAGGCAACGGAAAGGAAATCTCATGGCACGATCCTCCCTGCGAACCCGCTACGATTCGGCACGGGAAAATGGAATCAATCACGCCCTGCGGAAACCATCCGCCGGCGGCATCGAAAGATGCAGGTTCGGGCCGTTCGGTCTGCCGTATACCTCGGAATTCCACCTCTATGCAGAATCATTGCGGATCGGTGGACGTGCTGGGAACTTTGAGGAACTTGCCGGAAATCCGGGGTCGGTGTTGCCAAAAACGATTTTGGAATAACTGCCCAGGGAAGCAAGGGGAAGAAAACACCGGTACGAAAAACTGCAACCGGGGAAGATGACAGAAACGGCTGCCTTCGTGGTTGGTTCGTTCCGGCCAACCGTCTATGTCCCAAGAGACTAGCAGGTGCGTTGCCCTCTGGCTAGCCTTTTTTCGGAATTTCACCCGCGATTCAAATGCGGGTACATGGGATTCGTCTTTTCCTGCTTGATCCTTAGATGGCCGGCAAAGAGGTAAGGCTATACGATTCCCGGTCGTCGTAGAATCAAGTTCATTTAGAAATGACAAACAAATGACAATTGAAGCAAGTTCGGCTATTCGGAAACCTTGGGCCATTGAGTGAAGTGTTCCTGAGCTTACTAGGGGTCCTCGCTCACAAGCGAATCCAGGATGTGCCCCATTTTTTCCTGCTTGGTCTTCAGATAGCCGGCGAAGCTCTCCTGCGGCTCGACCTCGGCCGACACGCGCTCCGCCACGGTGATGCCCGCAGACTCCAGCGCCGCCACCTTCTCGGGGTTGTTCGTCATCAGCCGCACGCGCTTTACACCCAGCAGTTTCAGCGCTTCGGCCGGCAGCTCGTAACCGCGGCAATCGGCGGCAAAACCCAGATCCTCGTTTGCTTCCACGGTGTCGCGCCCCTGGTCCTGCAGCTCGTAGGCCTTCAACTTGGCCATAAGGCCGATGCCGCGGCCCTCCTGCTGCTCGTAGAGCAGAATCCCCGCGCCCTCCGCGGCAATTTGTCTGAGCGCGAGCTCCAGTTGCAACCGGCAGTCGCAGCGCAGTGACCCAAAAACATCTCCCGTCAGGCACTGCGAGTGGATGCGCACCAGCGGCGGCGCACTTTGCACGTCGCCCATCACCAGCGCGACAAGGCTCTCGATTTGGCCTTCGACCGTTCGCGCCGGCGCGCAGCCGGGCTGGCCGTCGATTTGCGACGCCGGGATTTGCGATTCCTGGATTTGCGGCGCCGGGGCGCGCACGCCCTCAAAGCCTAGAATGCGGAAGACGCCCCAGCGCGTGGGAAAATCCGCTTCCGCAACTTTCTTTACGCTCTCCAATCCCATGCTTCTATTCTACGAGGAACGGGAAACTTCCGCGCCCCGCGCATTTCTCGCCTTGGCCCTGCGCGGCGCGATACAGTGATGGGGTAGTGACCGATAATCTCATCCTGATTACGCTGCTGGTAAAGCTGGGCGTCATGGCCTCTGTGGCCAGCGTGTTGGCGCGGGTCACCACCTTTCGGCGGCTGTTTTTTGCGGAAAAGCGCCGTCGCGCGCAAACGTTCGCGTTGCTGGCGTTCTTCCTGGTTCCGCTTACCCTAGGCGTGTGGGTGCGCCTGGCTACGCCCAACTTTCTTGCCGCCGACATCTCATTCGAGACCGTCATTCTGCTCAGCCTACTGATCGGTCCCGGCTGGGCCATGCTGGGCGGTGCGGTCTTGTCAGTGCCCGCTCTCCTGCACCACGAATTTCTGGCGCTGCCCTTCAACGTCGTGCTTGGCCTCATTGTCGGCATGATCGGGCGCTTCGTCGAAAAAGAAGAAATCTGGTCCTTCACTCCCTTCGTAGACCTGAGCCTTTACCGCTGGGTGCGACGCTACCTCGTCAAGCCGCGCTTCGACCGCCAGATTCTTCTCCTGTTTCTCATCGCGCTGATGGAGATGGCCCGCGACTGGCTCGCGCATCTCTTTCCCCACCGCCTCTTCGCGCTGCTTTCCGATCAGTTGTGGCTGCAGGCGCTGGTCTGGATCGCCGCGCCTATCAACGTGGGTATCGCGCTCAAAGTCTGGAACGCGCTGCGCATCGAAATGTCGCTGGAAGAGCAGAAGCGCCTGCTGCTCGAAGCCCGCCTCGACGCCTTGCAGCGCCAGATCAATCCCCATTTTCTCTTCAACACGCTCAACTCCGTAGCCGCGTTGGTGCGCAGCCAGCCTGAACTGGCGCGCACTATGATCACCAAGCTCGCCAACATCCTCCGCGCCCTGCTCAAGGACCACGACGCCTTCGTTCCCCTGCGCGAGGAGCTGAAATTTACGGACGATTATCTCGACATCGAAGTGGTGCGCTTCGGCGCCGACAAGCTGCGCGTTGAAAAAGAGATCGACCCGCGCACGCTCGAGGTTCTTGTGCCCAGCATTCTACTGCAGCCGCTCATTGAGAACAGCATCAAGCACGGGCTGGAGCCGCGCATCCACGGCGGCACGGTGACCCTGCGCAGCCGCCTTGAAGGCGACCGCGTTTTTATCGAAGTGGCCGACGACGGCGTGGGCATCAACGCGCGGCCCGTCTCTGCGCTGCGCCGCACCGGCGCCGGCATCGGCATGAAGAATGTGCAGGAGCGGCTTGAAGTTCTCTACGGCAACCAGGCGCGCTTCAATATCGTCAGCAATCCGGGCCGCGGTACGGTCGTCTCCATCGAGCTTCCGGCGACGACGTCCAGCTCATCCTGAGCGATTCGGCAGCGGAAGCGCCGCTAACGTAAACGTCGACCAGCTGCCGTCTTGATCGGGGGCCGACTCTGGAACCGAGAGTGAATGCTGGAAGCGAAAGAAGTATCATTCTCAACGTGCGCAAATATACGCGGTGGCTGATTTCTCTGATGGTCGTTGTGTCTCTGGCGTTCGCCGTATACGCCATTCGCGCACAACTGAAACGGGCGGTGATCGCGGCCTCCATTTATCACGCTCACATATTCACTGCTCCGTCACCAATCGCCGGTGAGTCCCGATGGGATCGGCTTCGGGATTCCGCCCAGTTTTACTGGGATTTCTCGGAGATCCCCGTCGCGCGCGACAGACGCTTGAAGCTGTTGGACCCCACTTTGCAGCCGATTGTGAAAGAGATCAATCGGCGGCAGGCTGCAGGCGGCGATATGGACTACTCCATGCACATCTATCGCGAAGTCCGCTGGCGGTTGAATTTCACGTCGGATATTGCAATCACCAGGGCCAGAATCTCCGATCTTCGCCAGAGCCTTACGCAACCTGCGGAACAGGAACTGGCCAGTGAACAGCAGGCCTCCGATGGGAGCTGGGCACTAGGGATTGATGAGTGGTATCTCAGGCTCTATTACTCCGTCGATCAAGCCAAAGAGTGCCGTCCGCCCGCGCGATACCCGCTGTCATTTCTGGATCGCATGAATTCTCCGGAAAAGCTTGACGCTCAGCTTGATTCGGACTTGAGGAACGACTTCACCAGAACCGGAGCATTCAACCGCGAAGAATTAGACGAGACCTTTTCCGCGATGGCCCGTTTACTGTTTGAGACTCCGCAAACTGGGTGTTACGCGTTTCATCCTCAACTCAAAGAGGCTCTGCGTGCATTTGTCCTGCGATGGCAGAATCCTGAAACCGGGTGCTGGGGACAATGGTTGGTGGACCGGCAAGGAAGAGTCTGGAAAATGGACGACATGGCGATGACGTTCCACGTCATTTCCGACCTTAAGGGTCAGGTGCCGCATCAGGACATGATTGCCCGGCGCCTTTTGCAACTCGACAACGTCAACTTTCCTGCCGGCATTCGATTTGACGGCCACTACGAGAACCATCTGAACTGGGACGCGGTAAAGATCTTCAGATCCGCATGGCCGGCCCTCGACGAAGCTTCCCGGCAACAGATCCGAGGGGAGATTTCCCGGATGCTCGATTGGTGCCTCACCAAGTCGTACCAGCCGGACGGCTCTTTCAAGGTGAGCGATTTGGTTGACACGCAGGGTGACGCATACAGGTACGGAATTTGGTTCCTGCAGGAGGCCGGGTATTTCCAGCGCAAAGATCGCTTTTGGACTGACCAGGATTTCCCTGATTCCAGAGCTGTCCAACAGCGCATCGAAGCAAAGCTGAAATCGATTGGTCTCAACGATCCAGCGCTGAAAGAAGCCTATGACACCTTGCATGCTATAGATTAGAGAACAACCCGGCCGTGGAACGATGGTTTCCACCGCTATTCCTGCTAATTTGCCGGGTGGGGCCTGAAAGCAGGAGCATTACCCGATAACAGGAGGAACGAATGAAAGGACACGAATGCGAGGTTCCTGCACCGGTGCATCTTGAAGAGATTGGCCAGATCGCGGTCACTGTCAGCGATCTCCAGCGATCGAAGGATTTCTATCAAAACGTGCTCGGCATGCAGTTTCTCTTCGACGCCGGCCCCATGTCCTTCTTCCAGTGCGGAAAAATCCGCTTCGCCATCGGAACCTCTCCCGAAACGCCGGGCACCGGAGGGACCATTCTTTACTTTCGCGTGGCGGACATTCAGCAGACGCACGATCTGCTAGCCGCGCGAGGAGTTGAGTTTGTGCAGAAGCCGCACCTGGTGGCAAAAATGGCCGATCACGATCTGTGGTTGGCCTTCCTCCGCGATCCCGACAAACAGCCCATCGGCCTGATGTGCGAATTGCCGCGCAGCGCCGCGCCAAAGTGAAGTACAGGCTCTAAGGAAGGTTCGTGACCGGCTGCGTGCTTTTGTGCCCGCACGGCGACTGGAAGGGGTTCTGGCTCATCAATCCCAGCACCTCCCCGACTCCTTTTACTTCCAAAAAACCGATCCAGCGCGGAGGAAGTACGAAGACATAGCGGTTGTTTCTCCCCAGCTCACTCGGCCCGACCGGCGCGGCGCTGAAGGCGTAGTCGTTGTTCTCGGCGAGCTCCCACTGCGCTCGGGTGAAGACCATGATGGGAATGTCCTGGTATGGATCGTCCTTCGTCCATCTGGGGTCGCGGAGCAGCAGCTCTGAACCTTCGAGCGGCGGGCCCTTCGTGTCGCCGAATGGGGTGCCTCCCCATTTTTCCAGGACCACTTTGAATCCCTTCCAATCCGAGGGCAGCTGAAAACAAAAGCCGTACTGCGTATTCCTATAGATGACAGGCTCGCACGGCGCCTGAAAAGGGTTCTGCGTCATCAGTGCCCGTATTTCGTCTTGCCCTTCTTCGTCGGTATATCCAATCCAGCGCGGCGGCTGAGCGAAAACATACTCTGCGTTACGCCCCGTAGCGTCAAAATCCGCCCCGCCCGCACTCACAACGAGCCCATCCTTCTCTTTTTCACGCCATTGCGCCCGCGTGAAAATCATGATGGGGATGTCTTGCCAGGGATCAGCCTCTGCCCACGCGGGGTTTCGGAGAAGAATGAGCGGGCCTTGCATGGTTTTTCCCGTGCCGGTGCTGCCGCCCCATTTTCCCATGACGATTTTGTAACCTTTCCAATCCGCGGGCAGCAGAAAGCAGAATCCGTACTGAGTATTGTGGTAGACGATCGGCATAGGGACCGGCGCAAACTGGGGGCCTTGTTGGTTTGCATCTTGCGCAACGGCCAGGGCAGGTGCGAGCGCAGCGCAGGCAAGCAGGATGGCAAGGACCGGGTGGGATTTCATGCGCGGCTCCTTTTTTAGGCCTCAGGGAATTCCGACGGCAATTCGGCGGGGGTGACGGGGATGGGACGGACGGGTTCTCCACCGGCACCAGGGTCTGTCAGCAGACCCTTCATTGTAAGCTCAAATCATGGTGCGCTTCACAGTGCTGGCGTCGGGGTCGAGGGGCAACAGCACGGTGCTCTCCGGCGGCCGGACGCGCATCCTCGTCGATGCGGGCTTGAGTTGCCGCGAACTCTTCCGGCGCATGAGGCTGGCCGGGGAAGATCCCGCAACCCTTAACGCCATCGTTATCACCCATGAGCACCAGGACCACGTGAACGGCCTCGCCGTCACGGCGCGCAAGCTGGGCATCCCGGTGTATTTTACTGAGGGCACGCACCGCGCCTGGATGCGCTGGCTAAGCCCGCGCCGCCAGATGAGCTACGCCCAATGGCTGGAAATGGTCCGCAAACAGGCTGCCGAGCGGCAGGCCGAGCCCGAATCCGAAGTTCTGGAAATCGATCCTCCTGACGACCTCAATCAAGACAGTCCCGACGAAATGGCTGTGGAAAACTGGGTCCAAACTGCGCCGACCTCGTCGGACCCGGCCCCGGAATCGGTTCTGGAGCCGCCTTGCGAGCCGGCTCCTGATCCTGCTTCCGGGCGACCGCCTTTGGTCAAGGACGATCCCACCTGGCTTCCGGCCGTCGAGTACTTCCGGTCCGGCCAACCCTTCTCGATCGGCGATATCTGCATCAGTCCCTTTACGATTCCGCATGATGCGGCTGATCCTGTGGGCTTTGTCTTCAGTTCCGAGGGGGTCCGGCTGGGCTTTGCTACCGACCTTGGCTACATTCCGCCCAACGTCAAGGAGCAGCTCCGCGACCTGGACCTGCTTCTACTTGAATCGAACCACGATCTCGAAATGCTGCGCGACGGACCCTACCCCTGGCAGGTCAAGCAACGAGTGCTTTCGCGGGTCGGCCACCTTTCGAACGACGCCGCCTCCGCATTCCTCTCTGAAGACTACGACGGCCAGGCCGCGTACATTATTTTGGGCCATCTCTCTGAAAACAATAATCTTCCTGAACTGGCGCGAGTCGCCGCCGAGCGCGCTTTGCTGGGCCGGGCCAGCCTTTTGGCCAACCGCCTGCAGCTCGCCGCCCAGCATGAGCCGCTTTCTGCTATTAGTTTCTAAGAGCAAGAGTTACAATAGTCATTAAGGGATCGGCTACAAACTGAAGATTCATGACTGGCCGAACCAAGGCGCCTGGTAAATTGTGCAGCGCTGTCGATTTGTGGACGTTGTGCAACCGATCACCCGTCGGGGCGTCCAATGTACAAGCTTCCGTAACGATCCTCCACGCGGAAGCTCGGCGGTTAACTGAATTCTTTGCAGGTGATTGCTTATGTCTACAGCGAGAATCCAATGCACCGACCGTGTGGTAGGCGCAATTCTGGCAAGCTGGCGATATGACATCTCAGGCATCTCTCCTGAGATGCGCCGCGACTACGAAAATCATTTTGCCGAATGTGCCCGTTGCAGTGCGCGTCAAAAGTTCCATCGCAGCCTCGACGTCACGCTTGCGGTTCTGACGTCGCTTGCGGCTGTCTTCTTCCTCTTCGCACTCGCGGTCCTCAAGCACATCGGCCCCGTGGAGCATGTGGCCTTCAATGTCTTCGCACTTGACGTCGAGGACACGTATCACATGCTGATCTCAGCCGGCGTTGCGGGACTGATCTTTTCCGTCATCGCTCTGGCGCTGGTGTTGATGGCGACCCCCGCGCCGTCATACCTTGGCGGCATCGCCGCCGAGCGCGCCAAGCTAATTGAAGAGCGTTTGCCCGAGGCCATTAAGTCGTTGCGAATTCGCTAGCGCCGGCCCTCCTCCCCCGGAACAGTTTTGGCGAGAGACAACACCGTTTCCCAATCCCCCTTTAACGCACGAGAAAGTAGGATCATTGCACGCGGATGGAATTCTGGAGAGGCACAGCTTCTCCGTCTCCGCAAAGGGGCGCTCCTATGCAGGCGAAGCGGCAAATCCGAAGGTCGTCCGTTTCAACGACCATGCCGGACGGAACCAGCGCGGAAGTCACCCTTATGCCGACGAAACTGCGGGCGCATGAATACCACGCCAGGACCCAGTGGCGCGTCAGGGCGACCCAAACGGAATTGGCCGACATGACCCGCACGCCGGAAGACCTGGCGCGTTGGTGGCCCGCCGCATTCCTCGATGTAAAAGAAATTGGGCCGTCGGCGGAAATCAGTCCCGGGTCAGAGGCTTGTTGCCATGTGAAGGGTTGGCTTCCCCACACTCTCCGGTTCCGGGGCCGTGTCGAAGACGTCGTTCTCGGAGAGAGATTCAGCGTGGTTGTTTGGGGCGACTTTGACGGGCGCATGGATTGCACTGTGAGACAGGAGGGAGATTACTGCCTCATTGCATTCGATTGGCGCGTTTATGTGAACAAGCCCTTCGTCCGCAGGCTTTCATTCTTGTTCAAGCTGCTTTTTTACTCCAACCATGTGTGGGTAATGATGCTGGGTTTGCGCAGCATCAATCGCGAGTTGGCCCGCCGCAGAGGCGAGATGCAGCCAGACGCTCCGCGCCCAACATTTCCCTACGGCCCGCGCTCCCTCTGGCTCCACAAACGGCTCCCCAGGTAGAACTTTCTTGCGATATGATCTGAGGAATTGTGAATGACAGGCCAGAGATAGGGAGCGAGAGTGGAGGGGCAGGGCCCCCTGCAGGTCCGCACCCTTCGTGTGCGCTCATTCAATTCGACGATGTCTCGCGCACCTACGTGCATGGCCGTGTGCCGGCTCTTCGCGGCATCTCGCTGCGCATAGAGCGAGAAGATTACGTGGCCATCACCGGACCCAGCGGTAGCGGGAAGTCCACTCTTCTCTACCTGGCCGCGGGCATGGACCTGCCGGATGCGGGGAAGGTCTTCTTCGAAGGCGTTTCCCCGGAGAAGCCCGGCGCATGGACGCGGCTGCGGGCAACACGGATCGGGTTTGTGTTCCAGTCGTTTCATCTGATCGGAGGGCTGACCGCCGTTGAGAATGTTGAGCTGCCCATGCTGGGCGTGATCGCCGGCGAAAGAAAACGCCGTGCGCGGGCAGCCGAATTGCTGGAGCGCGTCGGCCTGGGTCACCGCAGAATCCATCGCGTCGCGGAGATGTCGGGAGGCGAAGCACAACGCGTTGCCATCGCCAGGGCAATGGCGAATTCACCGAGAGTGATACTTGCCGACGAGCCCACGGGAAATCTGGATTCGCAAAACGCACAGCAGATTCTCGATCTTCTCGAGGAGTTGCGGGAACGCGAGCGCGTCTCGCTGATGATCATCACCCACGATGAGAAGATTGCGGCGCGCGCGGCCCGGGTGGTCCGGCTATGCGATGGCCGCATTGAAGCCGAGCAACGGAGAGGAGAAAGCGCGTGAACGCCTTCACCTATCCGCTAGCCAGCCTGCGCAACCACCGCCTGCGATCTCTGTTGACCGCGGCGGGCGTCGGCGCCGCACTGGCCAGCATGCTGGCGCTGGTGGGGCTTTCCCGCGGAGTGGACCAGGCAACGCTGCTCTCTCTGAAGGACCGCGGAACCGACATCGTTGCCATCGACAAAGGATCAGTGGAAATACTGACCGCGGAGCTGGATGAAGGGCAGGTCGATCGCATCCGCGCGGTGCCGGGAGTAGCGAGCGCCATGGGATCGGTCGGCGAATTTGTAAGCCTTGAAGAAGGAGAGATGGCTTACGTCGCCGGTTGGCCATTGGGCACCTACATCTGGAGCGATCTCAAGGTGACAGCGGGCCGGCTGCCCCTCCCCGGCGAGCGCGATCGCGTGGTGATGGGTGAGGCTCTTGCGGAGGCTCTTGGCAAAAAGACGGGGGATACGATCGAGCTGAGCGGACAGGACTTCGTCATCTGTGGAATTGTCAAGGAGCAGAGCGTGATTGACGACCGCTCCATCATGGTCCCCTTGCCCGTGCTGCAGGATTTAATTGCGGAGCCGGGCAAGGTGAGTGGATTTCAAGTTCGCGTCGATCGTCCGGATGATCCGGCAAGAGTCGATGATGTGAGAGACCGGCTCGCGGCGGCGTTCCCCAATCTTTCCTTTATTGAATCGGCGGACATGGCGCACAGTTCGCAGATCACCAATTTGTTGCGTGCCATGGCCTGGGCCAGCTCGACGATCGCCATGGGAATGGCGGCTGTGATTGTGCTGAACACGCTGCTGATGGCGGTCACGGAGCGAATGCGCGACATGGGTCTCCTCTCCGCCATCGGCTGGACGCCCGCGCGTGTGATTGCCTCCGTGATCGTGGAAGGCGTACTGCTGACCATAGCGGGCTCAGTGGCGGGAGTTGCGTTAGGACTGCTGGGGCTGCAACTCCTCATCAGGAACCCTGAATTGGGAACGTTTCTGCAGCCCGACGTCACCCTCGGCCTCGTTTTGCAGTCGGTGGGGATGGTGTTGGCAATCGGCGTGCTCGGTGGTCTCTACCCTGCCTGGAGAGCGACACACATTCGGCCAACGGAGCTGCTGCGGGCCGAGTAAGGTGGGGGCCGTCCCCCTCAATTGCTGGTCGAAATGCGGGGCGGTTGGAAGCGCATATCGAGCGCCGACGCGATGATGACGGGACAGTAGGCGCCGAACATGACCGCAAATGCAAACTCTCCGCGGGGAATTCCGAAAATCAGCGCACTCCATGTTCCGTTTGGATTCCAGTAGGCCAGGTAGTTGGGCCAGAAAGCAAACTGGACGTTGATTACCGCGACGGAGAGCAGCGGGAAGAATAGGAGGCCGTAAAGACTGAGCCGCCAAAGGTGCAATCGGCGATAAAGCAGAAACAAAACGAGCCCCGTTGGAGCGATGAGGGTCGCCGTGAGGGAGTTGACGCCGAACCGCCAAAGAATCACATAGAGAAGAGAAACCGGCAGCGCTCCCAGCACAATTCGCAGAAGTGAGTCCCACAGCGTTTGTGCGCCGATGGTGCAGGATTTGCGCACCGGCGCCGCTGCGACCAACCAGACTGTTGCACCGGAGGTAAAGGTGAAGATCAGCGATTCGATTCCAACCCGCCATCCTCCAAGCAGGAGGGGTTGCCAGTAGTCTCCTGTCGTGGCCTCAACTGGCGCGCAGAGCATGCAGACGAGACCGCTGAAGAGGGCAGCCCATCCATAGTCGCGATACGAGGTGCGGCAGGCGATGAGGATACTTACTGCAAGGAGCGGGAGGTTGGCGAAGAGATAAGGGTGAATCTGGACGAAGCGAAATGCGGAGGCGATCAAGAATCACTCCGTCCCAACATCATTCGCGGAGGCGGGGCTGAGCAGGCCCATGGTTTCCGGCTGTAAGCGCCCATTCCGCGCAAGGTCCACCTGAGCAGCAGGAACGGCGAAGCGAACATTGAGGGCGGATGCGATGGCAACCGGCCAGGCCGCGCCCATTATGGCGGCCCATGCGATCTCGCCGCGCGGTACGCCAAAGAGGAGCGTTCCCCAGGTTCCGCCGGGGTTCCAGTAAGAGAGGTAATTCGGCCAGACGGCGAACTGCAGCTTGACGAGCAAAGTGTAGAAGGGCGTGAAGCCCGTCAGTCCAGCCAGTGACAGGGTCCAGAGAGATCTTCTGCGCCACAAAAGAAAGATGAGCAGACCCGGCGGGGAAAGAATGGTTGCCGTCACACAATTTACTCCCAGGCGCAGCAGCAGAAGGAAGAGAGCAGTGACGGCCAGCGCTCCTGGGGTCATGCGGCGAAAGACTTCAGCAAAAGAGCGGGCTTGAATCGAACAGTCCTGGCGCGTAAGCGCGGTGGCGATCATCCAAACGGAGGCGCCGGAGACAAAGGTGAACAGCACGCTCTCAAAACCCCAGCTCATGCCGCCAAGAAGCTTGGGGCGCCAGTACGCGGATGAGGTTGCCTCGGCAAAAGAGCACGGGATACAGGCGAACCCGCTGAAGATGGCGGCGCGGGCATAGTCGCGATAGCGTGTTTTCCACGCCAAAAAGATGACGACCGCCAGCCCGGGCACATTGGAGAAAAGGTAGGGATTCCTCCAGACAAAGTCCAGAATAACGCCTGGCATTCTGCGCCTCCCAGGGGAATTGGGTCCGTTGGAAGGCAATTATAACTGTGGGCAATCTGGATGGAGCAAGAGAATTCCATCGCCGCCATTCGAAAAAACCTGTCGAACGGGCGATAAGTCAATCGATTCAATTGTCCGCATCGGCCATAGTCAAATTTCGTATAATCGGAGCGAATCATCAAAAAAAGAGAAATTCCAGCTTAGGAAAGAGAGCATCGAAATGTATAAAGTCGTTTTGCTTCGCCATGGAGAGAGCATCTGGAATAAGGAAAACTTGTTTACCGGCTGGACAGACGTTGACCTATCGGAGAAAGGCAGGGAAGAGGCGACACAGGCCGGCCGTATGCTCAAGGAGCAGGGATATGGCTTCGACGTCGCCTTCACGTCGGTACTAAAGCGCGCGATACGCACGCTGTGGATCACGCTGGACCAAATGGACCTGATGTGGATTCCCGTCGAGCGCGACTGGCGGCTCAACGAACGGCATTATGGAGCGCTGCAAGGTCTTAATAAAGCGGAGACGGCGGCGAAGTACGGTGAGGATCAGGTGAAAATCTGGCGCCGCAGCTACGACATTCGCCCACCGGCACTGGACGAGGCTGATCCGCGTTATCCGGGTAAGGACCCGCGCTATCACGACCTTTCAAAGCAACAGCTTCCACTCACCGAATGCCTGAAGGACACTGTTGACCGCGTTTTGCCGTGCTGGAACGAGGTCATCGCTCCCAGCATACGGTCGGGGAAGCGGGTTTTGATTGCGGCCCACGGCAATAGTCTGCGGGCACTTGTGAAGTATCTTGAAGACGTTCCCGACGAGAAGATTGTCGACCTCAACATTCCTACCGGCGTGCCGATGGTGCAGGAACTTGACGACAACTTGAAATCGATTCGTCATTATTATCTGGGAGACGCCGCGCAAATCGCGCAGGCGGTGAACAAGGCTGCAAGCACGAGCGGAGCGAGCCGCTAAGTGCTAGGAAATTGCTTGAGAAGTTTGTCGTAGGCGGGCTTGCGCGCCAGTGCGATGGCATTGAGCGTTTTCGACTCGCAAATCACCGGCCGTCAACTGAATTCTGTATCGCAGAAAGCGGGGTATTGTCCTGCTGCTGGATGCCGCCGCGCGTGTACTTCAGCACAAAGCTGTTCACGACGTTGACAGCGAGACGCTGCGAAGGGATGGGGCTCAATGCGAGAAACACAACCGCATTCCACAGCGCCGTTACCATCATCCATCGCGGCGCCGAAACCGCCAGCAGAAGAATAGCGGCGGTGAGGAAGTTCAGATAGGGCGCATCCGCGATGAAGATGAGGACAAAAAACAGCGATCCCGGAACGATCCACAGCAAAATCGCCTTGACGCGCCAGTCGCTCCGATTGCGAATGGCATTTCGTACCGCGACTCCCAGGACAGGCCAGAATCCGGCCACGAGCGGGACGACAAAGCGGGCGATGTTTGCCATCGAATAGCGGTTGATCCCGTGCAGCACCGACTTCATCGCCGTGATCTTGACGATGTAGCCGATGGGGTATTGCAGGCCCCGGGGGCCGTGCTCGTAGGCGAGCCACGTGGGGATGAGCCAGCCGAGGCAGAGGAATCCAGCCAGCGCCAGGAAGAGAAGCCCCGTCTTCCGCGGCATCCGGAACAGGGCGAAATACACGAGCATGGGAATCAGAAACATGCCGTCGCTGGGCCGCAAACCCGCGCCCACGGCGAAGAGACATGCGGCGAGAGCCAGTTGCCATGGAGCGCGGTCGCGCTCGTAATGAAGCAGCACAAGGAATGTGGCGACGGGGAAGAGAATCTG
Source organism: Occallatibacter sp. (assembly GCA_050011915.1). Classification (GTDB taxonomy): domain Bacteria; phylum Acidobacteriota; class Terriglobia; order Terriglobales; family Acidobacteriaceae; genus Telmatobacter. The sequence continues at coordinate 38,656 of JBEKIE010000017.1, read as the reverse complement.
CGAAGCATAGGTGCTGTGAATCTCGCCGGAGCACCAGACATAGAAGATCGTGGCGTAGGCGAATGCGGCGATGCACGCTTGGACGCGGCTTGCGAACAGGCAGGCCGTGTAATAGAAGACCACGACCCCGGCCACGGAAAACAGAATATTCATCCCCACGATGGCGAGAACGGGATCGGGGAAGAGACCGGCAATCCGGTTGAACAGCCAGTAACCGGGCGGCTGAATGATGTAGGTCTTGTCCAGAATGCTTTTGATGTGCCTGGGGCCGTCGCCAAAGTACAGGGGTCCGCGGCAAAGGATGCGCGTGACGAGAGTGAAGATCGCAAGAAGCGCCGGAAGGATCGAGTTTCTGGACGCGCCGATGGGGCCAGCTGAACGAACAGAATCCGGCCTCGTGTTGGTTGAGTCGCGCGCGGGAGTTGGAAGCACGAAGTCCACGATAGCACCGGGCGATGATTGATTCTTGCTTGGAATCATGATGTAGCCATTGCGAAGCACCTTCGGTTGAATTTGTGGTGCGATTCGCTGCGTGCCCGACCCGAGCGGATTTGCGCCCAGGATGTCTGGATGCGGGCGGGGTTGCGCGTGCGACTCGCCTGGCAGCGGCCCGCCTCCTGGGAACATCCGGCAGCGGCGGCAGACCCGCAAGCGCCAGCAATCCATTGGTCGACGCATGGAAGAGACCAGGTCTCTGAGTGTATGCGTGCGGCGGGCCATATGTGGCCGCGAAAAACAACGCGGTGTGACTCGCCGGATGAATTGCGATATACGTTGTGAACCCTGCTCCGCCTCCGGTTTTCTCGATGATGTGCGATAAATCGCCGTTCGCGCCAAGGTGCATCCAGCCGAGGCCGATTCCGGCGGGTCTGCCCGCGTGATCGACGCCATAGACGAACTTGAGACTCGATGGCAACAGGTAGACGGCATGTGCTGCGTCTAGCTGGGAAGGTAGTGCGGGAGTGGCCGGGCCGACCAGGTAACGCAGCCACTTTGCCATGTCGACGGGTGTGGAATATAGGCCGCTGCTGCCCTGGGTGTTCTCGGTCACGGCACAAGGTCCATCGTGATACGCGCTCTGCATCAAACGCGCGCATTGTGCGGCGCTGGGAAAGTATGTCGTCTCCCACATGTTGAGCGGGTTGAGAGTCCGGGACCAAAGAAGCGTGGGATACGGTGTGTGCGCTGCGCTTGCCAATGCGTCGCTCAAAAGATCATAGCCGACGTTGGAGTAGTAAGCCTGCTGCCCGGGCGCAAATTTGAGTGTCGCGCTTGAAAGCCACCGCCAGCGGGTTTGAAAGTCAGGATAGGTAAAATGCGGCGCGTGGCGCGGCGCCGTTCCAATTTCGCGCTCGAGGCCGGCGGTATGCGTGGCCAGCTCGAAAAGGGTGATCGGCGCGTCGCTTTCCGGAAGGCGCACGCCCTGGGGGACATATTTCTGGAGCGGGTCGTCTAGTTGGATCGTGCCATCGGCGACAAGCTTCGCGAGCACGTCGGTTGTGAAGATTTTCGTCAGAGAGCAGAGGCGAATCAGCGAGTTCTCGGAGGGAGCAATGTGCGAACCGGGCGCGGTCTCTCCGTATCCGCGGATGAATACCTGGTCTCCTCTGACGACGACGAGCACCAGTCCGGTGACGCTGGAATGGGTGTAAAGCTCCGAGCCCAGGGCGTCGGCTTCTTTTAAATCGTGCAGAGTGAGCTGAGGGGCAGTCTGCGCTATGACAGGCGAAAGACAAAGGAAAAGCAGGGAAGCGGGCAAGAAGCGCATTTGCTTTGGTGTAGGCCAAACGGCGTGGGAGAATGGGTACCGCACCATCCATGTTACCCGATTGCGCTCCCCCAAAAAACAAGCGGGAGGAATCTCCCGCTTGCCAGATACTTCACTTCAAGAGTACGCAGTTGCTATTTACTCGCCGTAGTTCAGGCTCTCCAGTCCCAGATACACCGCGCCCGAGCCCAGCTCCTCTTCGATGCGCAGCAGCTGGTTGTACTTCGCGATGCGGTCGGTGCGGCTTACCGAGCCGGTCTTGATCTGGCCCACGCCGGTGGCGACGGCCAGGTCGGCAATGAACGTGTCTTCAGTCTCGCCGGAGCGGTGCGAAATGACCGAAGTGTAGCCGTAACGGCGGCCCAGCTCGATGGCTTCCAGCGTCTCGGTCACGGTGCCGATCTGGTTGAGCTTGATGAGGATGGAGTTGGCTACGCCTTCGTCAATGCCGCGTTGCAGCAGCTTGAGGTTGGTGCAGAAGATGTCGTCGCCCACCAACTGGATTTTGCCGCCCAGCTTGTCGGTGAGAATGCGCCAGCCCTCCCAGTCTTCCTCGGCCAGGCCGTCTTCGAGCGAGACGATGGGGTATTGGCGAATCCAGTTGTCATAGAAACGCACCATGTCTTCGCTGGACAGCTCGCTCTTGTCGCCTTTCTTGAAGACGTATTTTTTCTTCTCGGTGTCGTAGAACTCGCTCGACGCGGGATCGAGCGCGATCGCAATTTGCTCGCCGGGCTTGTAGCCGGCGGTTTCAATGGCTTCGAGAATCAGCTCGATAGCCTCGGCGTTGGACTTGAGCGAAGGAGCGAATCCGCCCTCGTCGCCGACTGCGGTGTTGTAGCCCTTCTTCTTCAGCACGCCTTTGAGCGTGTGGAAGGTTTCCGCGGCCCAGCGCAACGCCTCGCTGAAGCGCTCCGCGCCCACGGGCATGATCATGAACTCCTGAAAGTCCACGTTGGAGTCGGCATGCGCGCCGCCGTTGAGCACGTTCAGCATCGGCGTCGGCAGCACGCAGGCGTTCACGCCGCCCAGGTACCGGTAGAGCGGGATCTCCAGCGTCTGCGCCACGGCCCGCGCCGCAGCCATGGAGACGGCCAGGATCGCGTTCGCGCCCAGCTTGCTCTTGTTCGGCGTGCCGTCGAGCGCGATCATCGACTGATCGATTAAGCGCTGATTCGACGCGTCCATGCCTTCCAGCTCGGGCGCAATCACGGTCTCCACGTTGGCCACCGCTTGCAGAACGCCCTTGCCCATGTAGTGGCTCTTGTCGCCATCGCGCAGCTCCACGGCTTCATGCTCGCCCGTTGAAGCACCCGAAGGCACAATGGCGCGTCCCATCGCGCCGCTTTCCAGAATCACGTCCGCCTCAACGGTCGGATTGCCGCGCGAGTCCAACACTTCGCGCGCACGAATGGCAACAATCTCAGTCATATCGCTCCTCACAATGTGGTGCTGCAGCCGGTCATTCAGCCGGGGACGGCGATCTACGGCAAGAAATTCTCCGGCGGCGCTTTGAATGGTGTGCAAAAGCCCCTGCGCGTTCAAGCAACACTCTCCGTCGGGCAGGAAAAATGCGGATCAATCACTCTAGTCCCGTACGGATTCTAGCAAATTGGGCTTCCAAGGGCTGTGTGGCAGCGGTCACACCGTAGACATGTGTCGCGTCCTGCGGGGAACAGTAACTTTATTGATTCTTGCTGCGCGAGGCACCCGCCCGCGAGCGGCCCCAGGAGGCGCGCAAATAGCGGGTTACGCTTAATTTGGGCAGTTTGTCACCCTTGTCAGGCCGGCAGGGCGACTTTCCCCGCCCAGCCGGGTTTACAGCAACCAGGGAGAAATCTGCCCGGCGAGAGGAGATCAACAAGATGAAACGGACGATTCTCGTGAATGGACTTGTGCACGGGCTGGTGTACGCCTTGCTGGCCGCCACGGCGGTGGCATTGGGAGCGCAGGAGGCGAACCAGTCGAATCCGTACCAGGGAACGTCCAACCCTCCTCCTGACGCCACCATCACCACCCCTGCGCAGGAGACCACGCCGCAATACACGTCGCAGGCGCCACCTCAGGCCAAGCCATCGCCGAGCCATCGGGCCTATGCGCCGCCTGCTGCGCCGCCGCAATCGTATCCCGCTCCAGAGCCCCAGGCCGCGCCTCCGCCCTACGCCGCCGAGACGGTTCCCAATGAAACAGTTCCCGCGCCGCCCAATGACGACGGCATTGTGCAGGTCGCGTCGCCCGACAACGCTTCCCAGCCGGCCCTGAACCGGCGTCCCGATATGTCCGATCCCGATGGCGACATCGTTCATCCGGCCCCGCTGGCCCCGGGTGAGCTTGGCGAGGGCACCACTATTCGTGTTCGCCTCATGAGCCGCCTGTCCACTTCCGACAGCCAGCCCGGGGAGTCCTTCCGCACACAAGTTGCTTCCGACGTCATTCAGAACGGCCAGGTGCTCATTCCCGCCGACTCTGAGATCGACGGCAGAGTGATTTCGGTTTCTACCGGTCACGCCGGCGGACACGGATCCATGCGTTTGCGTCCTGAATCCGTGACGCTGCCCGACGGCTCGCGCTTCCGTCTCTATGCCCAACTGGCCGGCGCGCCCGGCTCAAGTGACCGCATCGGCAACGAGGGCCTGGTGACGCCCGGTTCGCGCCTCAAAAAAGACGGCGTTGAGTATGGCGGCGCGGTGGGCGCGGGCGCGGTCACGGGCGCATTTCTGGGCGGACCCGGCGGCGCACTGGCGGGATCCATCATCGGCGCCAGCGTTATCTCCGTGCATCTGCTGGTCAACCATCCCCAGGCGACGCTCGAAAACGGCACTGTGCTGCTCTTCACTCTGAGCGAGCCGCTCAATCTCGTGCCCGCCGCGCCCACCGGCAACTAAAACAGGGATCAGGGAACAGGAATCAGTGGCACCGGTCTCCCGACCGGCTGTCGTGCGGGTCTCCAGGCCCGCACATCGCTATGCCTCAAACCCTCTCGGTTTCGCATTTACACTAGGAAGCTAGCGAGTTGTTTCTGGCTGCCGACTTCTGGCCATCGCTGCGGGAAGTTTGCGATCGCTGTTCCCGCAAGATCGAGCTAAGAGCCGAGGGCGAATAGCCGATAGCTGTTCATCTATGGATAAATTCATCATTCGCGGAGGCAATCCGCTCATCGGCACGGTGCGGGTCTCGGGCGCGAAGAACTCGGCGCTGCCGTCGATGGCCGCGGCCATCCTCACGGACGAAGAGGTCACGCTCGAGAACATTCCCGAGGTGCGCGACATCGAGACCCAGCGGCGCCTGCTGGCCTCGATGGGCGCCACGGTCGAATGGCGTGAGACCGGGCCTTTGTTCGCGGAGCCGGGCGACGATGGGCGCGACCGCGTCACGATCAGTTGCCGCTCGCTCTCCAATCCCGTGGCGCGCTACGAAATCGTGAAGACCATGCGCGCCAGCTCGCTGGTTCTGGGTCCGCTCATTGCGCGCGAGGGCATGGCGCGCGTGGCCATGCCCGGCGGTTGCGCCATCGGCGGCCGTCCCATCGATCTGCACATCAAGGGCCTGGAGAAAATGGGCGCGGTCATCCTGCAGGAGCACGGCTACCTTGAGGCGCGCGCTCAGCGCCTGCGCGGCGCGCACATTGTTTTTGACCGCATCACCGTCACCGGGACCGAAGATCTGCTCATGGCCGCAGTTCTGGCCGAGGGCGATACGCTTCTCGAGAACTGCGCCCGCGAGCCCGAGGTGGTCGATCTGGCCGCCCTGCTCACCGCCATGGGCGCAATGATTCAGGGCGCGGGCACGTCCAGCATTCGCGTGCGCGGAGTCACCAGCCTCCATGGCGCGCGCTATCGCATCAATCCCGACCGCATTGAGGCGGGAACCCTGCTGGTAGCAGGCGCCATCACCGGCGGCGATTTGATTGTCGCCGACTGCAACACGGATCATCTCGGCGCCGTCATCGCCAAGTTGCGCGAGACCGGCGTGCGCGTTGACATCATCGGTCCTGACGCGGCTCGCGTGCGCGGCGCAGGGCGTTTGCGCAGCGCCAACCTCTCCACCGAGGAGTATCCCGGTTTTCCGACCGACATGCAGGCGCAGTACATGGCTCTGGCCACACAGTCGGAGGGCGTCAGCCTGATCCGCGAAAACATCTTTGAAAACCGCTTCATGCACGTGCAGGAGCTGGTGCGCATGGGCGCCAACATCAAGGTCGACGGCAACAACGCCAAGGTGCGCGGGCCGGCAAAGCTTTCCTCGGCCGCCGTCATGTGCTCCGACCTGCGCGCCTCCGCTTCACTGGTGCTGGCAGCTCTGGTCGCCGATGGCGAGTCCGTCGTCGACCGCGTTTACCACATGGACCGCGGTTACGAGCATATCGAGGACAAGCTGCGCAGCGTGGGCGCCCAGATCCAGCGGCTGGGCAATGTCTTTGCGCCCCGCCCGGAAAAAGCCTCTTCCGTGAACCAACCCGCATAGAAATTCCGCATCCAACCTCGTGAGAGTCAACGCGGCCACGGCTTTCTTGAACCCAACGCAACGAAATCTGCGCCCGCGTGTTGATAGAATTAATCGCCCGGAATGCTTCCCTTATCCGGGTTGATCGAAACTAGCCATGGAGGACAGAATCCCTGTGAAAAAAACTGCACTATCACTGCTGCTTGCTCTCTGCCTCGTGCCTGTCGCCGCTTTTGCGCAGGTCATTGTTCGCGTGGCGCCTCCCGCGCCCATTTACGAAGCCCACGACCGTCCGCCGCATCCTGGTTGGGTTTGGAACGACGGCTATCACCGCTGGAACGGACACCGCTACGTCTGGGTCCACGGCCATTGGGTCCGCCCGCCGCATCCCGGCGCGGTCTGGGTCGCGCATCGCTGGGAGCATCGCGGCGACGGCTGGGTCCTGATCGAAGGCCACTGGCAGTAGAAAAACAGCGGAGTTGGCGGGGTTAGCGGAGCCAGCCCGAAACCGATAGACCAAGAGCGGGGCTGGCACGCCCCGCTCTTTTTTGCCTGAGGATTGAAGTCTTCTTATTCAGAAGTGCTCCACTGAGCAATCCGGTACATCGCGGAGAAAATCAGGGGTGGTACAAGGGAGTTGAATGCGGGTCACAATGGGCGCGCAACCAATAAGCCGCGCAACGCTCATTTCCGCAGCATCCGAAACGTACGCGGTAATCCACCGGTATTCAACCCCTGGAGGACTCGATTCTCGTGAAGAAAATTGCATTGGCACTGTTGCTCGCTATTACCCTGATCCCTGCGGCATCATTTGCGCAGGTCGTGATTCGCATCGGGCCACCCCCGCCGGTGTACGAACGGCGCGGTCCGCCTCCGGGGGAGGGATACGTATGGCAAGCCGGCTATCACCGCTACGACGGCGGCCATTATGTCTGGACGCCCGGCCACTACGAGCAACCACCCCATAGGGGTCAACGCTGGGTCGCCCACCACTGGGTTCACCGCCATGGCCAATATGTCCTGGTCGAAGGCTACTGGCGCTAAACTGCAATTCGATGCAAGAAAGCGGGGCGCACGCCCCGCTTCCGGCTGCTGACGGACCCCGTCATTCTTGGTGGGGTTCGTTTTTTCTCTGCGATTTCCGACGAATGATGCAGAAAGATACTTTTCGCCCTCCCTAATTGCATATACAATAAAAGTGCGGCGATCACGTCCGACCCCGCCAAGAACGCGCGAAATATTCGTGAGCGCGGACTTTCCTTCGATCGGGCAGCTGAATTCGACTTTTTGACTGCAACATTCCAAACAGAGGTTCGTAACGGCGAAACGCGGCGCATTGCGGTGGGACATCTGGATAAGCGATTGCATTTGCTCTGCTACATTCCGAAGCTAGACGGCATTCGCGTAATCAGTTTTCGAAAAACCAACAGGAGGGAGGCAAAACGCTATGGCAAAGCGCAGACCATTGACTGATGCGGAGGGAGAAGTGAGGGAGCTGACCGTTGAGGATGCAGCCATGGCCAAGCCTTTTTCCGAGTTGCCTCAGGCGGAGCAGGAAATGCTTTTGTCGCTCCGCAGGCGCGGCCCCCAGAAAGCGCCTCGCAAGGTCCCGATCTCCATTCGTCTCTCAGTGGACGTAGCTGAGGGATTGCGCGCAAAGGGAACGGGATGGCAACGGCGCGCAGATGAAGCTCTGAGAGCCTGGCTGCGGCAATCCAATAAGACAGCCGCGAGGTAACAGAACCTAGCGGATTTCGATCACATCGGTCGCCGCTGCTGCCGACTTTTCGGCCTGCTCCATTACTTTCTCCGCGATGGCGTAGAACGCCGCCGCCTGCGGGCTCTTCGGTCCGGCCAGCGCCACCGGCATGCCGTGGTCGCCACCCTCGCGGATCGACGGGATCAGTTCGATGGCTCCCAGAAACGGCACGCCAAACTGTTTCGCCGTTCGCTCCGCGCCGCCGCGCGAGAAGATGTCAATCTCATGCTGGCAGTGCGGGCACGTAAAGTGGCTCATGTTCTCCACAATCCCCAGCACGTCCACATTCACCTGGGCAAACATTTCGAGCGCCTTGCGTGCATCCTCCAGGCTCACGTCGCTGGGTGTCGACACCACCACCGCGCCGGTCAGCGGCACGGTCTGCACCAGCGAAATCGCCACGTCGCCCGTGCCCGGAGGCAGATCCACCACCAGGTAATCCAGCTCGCCCCAGTCCACCTGCTGCAAAAACTGCCGGATGATCTGGTGCAGCATCGGTCCCCGCATCACGAGGGGCTTGTCGCCCGGCGAGATGTATCCGATCGAAATCGTCTTGATGCCGTGCGTCAGGTTGGGCTCGATCATGTTGCCGGGCCCCACCTTCGGCGACTGCGACGAGCCCATCATCAGCGGCACATTGGGCCCGTACACGTCTGCGTCCATCAGTCCCACGCGCTGGCCCAGCTTGGAGAGCGCGATGGCCAGGTTTACGGCCACCGTGGTTTTGCCCACGCCGCCCTTGCCCGATCCCACGGCAACAATTTTTGAAACGCCGGGCAATGCTACGGGCGCCGGCATGGCATGTCCGTGCGCCATATCGAAGAACTCCTTCTCAATTTCGTGCGGGAACTCGTCCGGTTTTGCCAATTTCCGCCCGCCGCCCGGACGATCGCTGCGGCAGGATGGCCTAAGCAGATTTTACAGGAACGCGCTTGCGCATTTTCGCTTTGTGCGACGCGACGATTTCACGGTTCGATCGCGCCGGCATTCCCCAGCCCCGCAGTAACGATCTTCGCCTCTTTCCGTCGCGCGCTCTCGCGCTCGCGGTGTTCGCGCCGCCGCAGCGCGTCTTCAAACCGCCGAATCTCGTCCGGCGTCTCCGGCTTCAGTTGCGGAACCTTTTGCAGGCGCCCGTGCTCGTCCACGGCCACAAACACCAGGTAGGCGCTGGCTACGTGCGACACCGCGCCCGTGCGCGTATTCTCTGCCCACACCTTCACGCCCACTTCCATGGAACTGGTAAACGCCCGGTTCACGCTCGACTTCAACGTCACCAGGTCGCCCAACCGCACCGGCTGGATGAAATCGATATGATCCATCGATGCCGTCACGACGTGCGTGCGCGCGTGCCGGTAGGCGGCCATCGCGCCCGTAAGATCGATGAAGTGCATCAATCGCCCGCCCAGCAGGTTGCCCAGCATATTCGTGTCGTTGGGCAGGATGATCTCCGTCATCTCCGATTGCGTACTCGCTACCGTTCGCACCATGGGATGGTTCTCCTGGCTGCTCATCGCGCCTCCGCTCCGTTCTCTTTCGCCCGTTCGGCTCGCAAGTTCGTTCTCCGGCCAGCTACAATAAGTTTATTGGCAGAGTTTGGCTGCTGGCCCGGTTGTCGCATCCTGTTCCAGTTTCGGCAATCCGCGCCAAAACCGCAAATCCCCCGCGGCCCGATGGAACACGATCAGGCCGGATGCGAGCACGATGGATAAAATCGCAGGACTGAAAGAGATTCTTGTTCTGGACCCCAGAAATAGCTTTGCCCGCTACGGAATCGCCATGGAACTGGCGAACCGTGGAGAATTGGCCGCGGCGCTGGCGGAATTCGATGCACTTTTGGCCAACGATCCGGATTACACTGCAGGCTATTTCATGTCCGCGCAGACCCTGGCGGGCGCGGGCAGAAGGCCGGAAGCGATCGAGCGGCTGAAGGCCGGCATCGGTTGTGCCGCGCGCAGCGGTAACAGCCATGCCCTCAGCGAGATGCAGTCCATGCTCGACGAGCTTCAGGCCTAGTGTCGCCATGGGGGGTTCGCCTTCACGGGTTCTTCATTAGGTCTCACCATGTGGGTTTTTGCGCATGCGTCGCTTTGATAAGTTTTTTAGAGATTGTCGGGTATCCTTCGAGAAGCGATTTGGCGTCTAAAGGATCAATATGGCGAAATACTCCATTGTCGTGCCATTTCACAATGAAGAAGAGAATGTAACGGTCCTATACGCGCGCCTCAAGCAGATCATGGAGCAGGTGGGCGAATCTTTTGAGTTGGTCTTCGTTGACGACGGCTCGACGGACCGGACGTACAAACTTCTCGAGGAGATTGCCGCCGTCGACAGCCGAGTGATGATCGTCAAGCTGCGCCGCAACTTCGGCCAGACCTCGGCCCTGTCCGCGGGCTTTGACCATGCCACCGGCGAATTTGTTCTGGCCATGGACGGCGACCTGCAGCACGACCCCAACGATATTCCTGCGTTTCTCGAAAAGCTCGATGAGGGCTACGACGTCGTCTCCGGCTGGCGCAAAACGCGCATCGACAACTTCTTTTTGCGCCGCATGCCCTCCGCTTGCGCCAACTGGCTCATGGCGCGGCTCTCCGGCGTGCCCATCCACGACTTCGGCACTACCTTCAAGGCCTATCGCCGCGAAGTCATCCAGAACATTCCACTCTACGGCGAGATGCACCGCTTCATTCCCGCCCTCGCCAGTTGGTACGGCGCGTCCATCTGCGAAATTTCCATCTCCAATGTGAAGCGTGAGCGCGGCAAGAGCCACTATGGCCTGGGACGCACGTTCCGCGTTCTCTTCGACCTGATGACCATTCGCTTCCTGCTGCGCTACATGAGCCGACCCCTGCACCTCTTCGGCGGCTTTGGCATCCTGGGCATGTTCACCGGAAGCGTTATGGCTGCAGTCCTCCTGTGCATGAAGCTCCTCAATCCCCAGATGGACGTGATGCATTCCCATGGCCCCATGTTCGTCATCGCTTCAGTGCTCATTGTGGCCGGCATCCAATTGCTGGCCATCGGCCTGCTCGGCGAACTGCAGGTGCGCCACTATTACAGCAGTCAGCGCCCGGCATCCTACACCGTCGATCGTCTGGTCCGCCTCGTCTCCGACGACGAGCAGAGCCTGCTCTCCGAACGCCAGGACGGCATGCTGTAGGACAGGGAATAGTGAGTAGGGAATAGCCAATAGAAAATCCGGGCCGCGGAATCTTTCTACTCTCTGGTGGCTGCTCTCTATTCTCTTGCTTTCATCCGCCCTCAGGGTTCATCCTTATCCCTGACATGAAAGCCATCCAGTTTCATACAACTGGCGGACCCGAAGTCCTGCAACTGACCGAACTGCCCATCCCCGAGCCGGGACCGGGCCAGGTTCTGATGCGCATTGAGGCCACAGGCGTCAACTTTATCGAGATCTACTTCCGCAAGGGCGTTTACAAAGCCGCGCTGCCCTTGATCCCCGGCAGCGAAGCCGCGGGCACTGTGGAGGAACTCGGCCCTGGTGTCACGGGATTCGCTGCCGGCGACGCGGTGGTCTCGACTGCCGTCATTGGCAGCTACGCTGAGTACGCTCTGGTTCCCGCCATTCAGTTGGTGAAGATTCCGCAAGGCCTCAGCATGGAACAGGCGGCGGCGGCCTTGCTGCAGGGCATGACGGCGCATTATCTCGCCTATTCCACCTATCCACTCAAGGCCGGCGATACCGCGCTGGTGCACGCCGGAGCGGGCGGCGTGGGCTTGCTCCTCACGCAAATGGCTTCGGCGCTAGGGGCGCGCGTCATCACCACCGTTTCCACCAAAGCCAAGGCCGAGCTCTCGCGCGAGGCCGGCGCATCCGACGCGATTCTCTACACCGAGAAGGACTTCGAGGCTGAGGTCAAGCGCCTCACCAAAGCCAAGGGCGTCGACGTGGTTTACGACTCGGTGGGCAAAACCACCTTCGATGGCAGCCTCAACTGTCTGCACCCTCGCGGACTGCTGGCGCTCTTCGGCGCTTCCAGCGGCCCGGTTCCCCCCTTCGATCCCACCCTGCTCAATAGCAAAGGTTCGCTCTTTCTCACCCGGCCCACGCTTTGGCATTACATCGCCACGCGCGCCGAACTCGAGTGGCGCGCAAGCGATGTGCTCAACTGGGCCGCCAAGGGCAAGCTCAAGCTCCGCACCGAACACACCTACCCGCTAGCCCAAGCAGCCCAGGCCCAGATCGATCTGGAAGAACGCAAAACCACGGGCAAGATTTTGCTGGTGCCGTAAGAGCAGCTTCTAGCTCTTCGCTTTTAGCCATTAGCTTGATTCGCGTCAAGGAATGCTTCAGCGAAAATAGCGGAGAATTGCATGAATGGTAGAAATGCGACCTTTCGGCTCGGAGAGCTGAAGGCTAAGAGCTAAAAGCTAAGAGCTTGCGATGTCCACCGTTCAAATCAAGCCCGATGATCGCGTTTTCGTCCTCACCGGCGCAGGCATCAGCGCCGAGAGCGGCTTGCCCACCTTTCGCGCGTCCGACGGTTTGTGGGCCGGCTACAACGTTGAGGAAATCTGTACGCCCCAGGCTTTGCGGCGCAATCCGGCGCTGGTCTGGGAGTTCTACTCCAAGCGCCGCGCCGACTGCGCAAAGGCCGCGCCCAACCCCGCACACATTGCCCTCGCCGAACTCGAAGCGAATCTTCCCGACCGCTATTTTCTATGCACGCAGAACGTCGACGACCTGCACAAGCGCGCCGGCTCGCGGAATCTCGTGCACATGCACGGTGAGCTTGCGAAGTCCCGCTGCGAGCGCGAGTGCGGCCTCCCGCCTGTCGAAGATCGCGCCATCTACGCGAGCCTGGAGGCCGTCGGCCGCTGCTCCTGCGGAGGCCGTCTGCGCCCGCACATTGTGTTCTTCGGCGAAATCCCCCTCGAAATGCCGCGCATCGAGCGCGAAATCGCCGAATCCACACTGATGCTTGTCATCGGGACATCGGGCTCGGTCTACCCTGCGGCCAACTTTGTCCACTGGGCCCGCCAGGCCGGCGCACGAACGGTCTACATCGGCCCGGAGCCGCCGCTCAACGCCGAGGCCTTCACCCAAGTCGTCGAAGGCAAAGCCGGCAAGGTTCTCCCCGGCCTCTTTCACGTCGAAAGCTAGAAGCGACGCCACTGGCTTGCTAACGCCGCAAACTCCGCCAGCTCCACTATTTACTTTTAATGAACTCTTTCCGCCGGAACCGCAGTGCCGTCCAATCCTCATCGATGGCCACGGCCCGCACCGTATCGAACCCCAGCTTCTTCAACGACGCCCATCCCGTGTCGCGATTGAAGTCGCAGGTGAACTTCTTTGACGTGCCTTTGGGGTAGGCGAACCAAACGATCGCATCGCCCTTGGCGCGTTTCGCGACGAGCGGCGCAAGCCTCTCCACCTCGCTCTTGCGTGTAACAAAGGCCAGCCAGAAATCCGCCTCCGCCACCGATTCCAGGTGGTGATGGAGGGTGATCACCGGCAGCTTGGCCAGCTCCGGCTGAAAACTCTCCGGTGCGTGCAGCACCACGATCTCCTGCCGGCTCCCCAGGTTGAGTTTTTCGAATACAGTCGCCATGGTTTTTCATCGTACACGCTTCTGCGAATTAATCTGCAAATTCCCCGCAGATTATTTTTCTAGAAATGGAAGCGATACTTGACCTCCGCCGCAATCATCCGCGGATCATTGAAGTGGAAACCTCCGATGGTGATTGAGTTATCCAGCAGCACGCGGTGGTTGGTTACATTGATCGCCGTCACCGACAGCTTCCATCGCTCGCCGATCGCGTGGCCGATCGAAGAGTCGAAAGTCGTATGGACCGGCAGATACGGGCCGTTGTACGGACCCTCCATCGTCCCGGCCAGCCCGTTCGAAAACCCCGATCCGTAATACACGTTGCTCGCGAACCAGGTGTGCTTCGGCAAATTCGCCGTGAACCCCGTATTGAGCGTCTCGCGCTGGTCATGGTCGAGCGATATGTACTGCGGTCCCAGGTCGCACGCCGGGTCGCTCGGATCGCTGCAAGTGAATCCGCCGATAATGTTTCCGCGTTGCTGCGCAATCTGGTTCGCGTAGGTCGCGTAAAACTGCCCCAGCCTCCACAGTGCCGGCGAGTGCAGCGTCATCTCCCATGAGCGGATCAGCGCACCATTTACCGCAATCGGGAAGTACATGTTCGACTCGCCCAGGTTCGAGTGATCGAGGAAGTTGTTTACGCGATTCTTGAAGGTATCTACATTCAGCATCCATCCCCGGTACGGAATCTCGATGCCGAACTGATGTTCCTCATCCCGTTCTGAAGGAATCGGCGTGAAGGCATTCTCGCCGTCCCCAAGGCTGGCGGCGTAATTCAACACCGAACTCGACACCGTCAGAATCGGCGCGGGCTGAAAGAAATGCCCGTAGAATCCGCGCAGCACCCAGTTCAGCCGCGGAATCCGCACCGTCATCCCGATGCGCGGATAGGTTGCGCTCTCATTGAGCCACGCGCGGTAGATCGTGAGGCGCTCGCCGCCCAGCAGCGTCACATACTGCCCCAGCCGCAGATGATCGCCGACATAAAACTCGAGCAATCCCGCATCCGCATTCGCCGGCTTGTCCGGCTCTGAAGCGGCGCTCCCGTCGTTCACCTGCACGCCGAACAGATCGATTTCGTGTTGGTAGAACGAGTAGAGCCCGCCGGAAAAGCTGTTCCAGCCCGCGTCCAGCCGTGCATCCGCCTGTGCCCCAGCGTAATTGGAACTCTGGTTCCAGGTGGTGGCCACGGGCTGGTCGGCCGGATTCGAATCATAGTCCGACTGGTTCCGGTGGTAGAACGGCGCCGCGGAAAATAGCGCCTTGGGTGAGAACGTATGCACCCAGTTGGCGATCACGAATGAGTCGCGCTCCGTCTGCCCATCACGCAGACCCCACGAGCAGTAATAGGGCGTATTGCCTCCAGTTGGGGTGCATTCATAGTCGTTGGGATCTGGATCGTAGGGAACCTGAAAAAAGTCCTCGCGCAACTGCCCATTCACCCGCAGTTGGTCCCTGGGTGTCTGGTTGCGCAGAATCGACACGAACCCGCTCTGCGAATTCGTGGCGTCGTGGTAGATCTTCGCAACTGGCGTCGCCAGCCCGTAGTTCGACCGCGAACCCGCGGCGCTCGCGTACCATGCCGTCTTGTCGGAGTGGTCGCCCAGCGAAACCTGCGCCTCGCCCGTGTACAAGCTGCCCGCGTACAGCACAAGCTCGCCGTCGCGACTGAACGCAAATCCATTCCGCGGCAGCACGTTGAACATACCGTACGTGCGGTCGCCCAAGTCGGCGTCGTAGCTGCCACTCAGCGTCTCCAGCGAATCGATGTCCTTGGGATCGATCTGCGGCCCCACATTCGACGCGATCTTGGTATTCGGAATCGCCACGCCGTCAATGAGCCAACTCGTCTGGTGGCCGCCGCGCATGTGCAGCATGTCGTGCGTCATGTACGCGGCCGGAACGTAATCGGTAATCATCTCCGCACCGATGGTGCGATCCGCACCGGGTGTCTCGTCGATCATCTGCCGCGTGACGAGCACTGTTGGCGTTGCCGTGTCGGCCGCGCTGGGCGCGCCATGCACAACGACCGACTGCGTTACCCCGCCCACGCTCAGCATGAAGTGCAGCACCGGGTTCGTGCCCGACGCGAGACTGACGGTCTGTGTCTCCGTGTTGAAGCCGTTGGCCTCGACCGTCAATCGATAAACGCCGATCGGCGCCGGTGGCAACTCGAATTCTCCATCGCTGTTGGTGGCGCCACGCAACACAAACGCCGAGTCCGCGGCCTGCAAAGTGATCCTTGCTCCGGCGATAGGACGGTGCTGGGTATCGTGCACCACGCCGTGCACCGTGGCAAACACCGTGGCCCAAGCGGGAAGGGGAGCGGCCAGCAGCGCTGCTGCCAATAGAAATGAATAACGTCGCATAGAAGAAAGACCTCCGCACCAACTGGCTTGAACGCAGGCGAGCGCTCCGCTTTCGGACGCGCGGAGACACGAGGCCTGGCAGGATATGAGGAATCGCCGAACAAACACGCGCGCCTTGCGCCGTTGCGCTCGCTGCGCAACCGGCAAGTAGCTCGCGCCTTCAAGGCGGATGCACTTCGCCGCTCCTCAAAATTGGGGCGGGGAAGTCAGGGCTGTTTGTTCAACGAAGGATTTAGCTTGGATTCGTTTGAGGAGGTCCGCGCCCGGCGTACGCGAGACTCAGGCGAGAGAGGGTCGGCGAGGGTTCCGCCGGGGACACGAGGGGACGTGCCGGTTCAGTGCGAAATCTGGCCGGCGCAGCCGTCAGCGCGTGTGCCGGCATCAGCATCGAAGACGCGGGTCCGTGATAAAGCGGGCAGGTTAAGGGCGCGGAAAAGCCGGGCGTGGGATCGACGCCTAGGCCGGCTCTCATGGCCATGATGCGCGCGTACATGGCGCAGTGGTGTGCGCCGTGCCGCCGGCAACAAGGCGGCAGATTGGCGTCCTCGCTGTCGATGAAAACCGACAGCGGCCCAAGCCCGAAGAACAGGATCAGGAATATGGAGAAGCCGCGGCGCATCTGATTCGATGCTAGCAGACAAAGTACAGGGATCAGGGAACAGCCTCGACGCTCCCACGCTTCGGCTTCACCGAACCACTAGCCACTCACGACTGCTTTCCTCATTTATCATCAAAGCATCGCCGGAATCCGCCGTGCGATTTCGACGAAAGGAAAGAAAGTGCACAGCTCCACATCGTTCTCTCCCGCCCGCAACGCCCGCTCCGCGCAGCCTCTGCGCATCGCCCTCTTCGGTTTTGGCACCGTGGGCAGTTCCGTGGCGCGTATCCTCGTCGAATCCAAACCTGACGGCCTAGTCCTCACCCACATCTTCAACCGCGGCGTGGCGCGCAAGCGAGTTGGCTGGGTGCCCTCAAGCGTCGTCTGGAGCGAAGACGCCGATTCGGTCCTAGCCTCCGATGTCGATGTCGTCGTCGAGCTCGCCGGCGGCCTCGATCCCGCCGGAACCTGGGTGCGTCGCGCTCTCGGAGCCGGCAAAAGCGTCGTCACCGCCAACAAAAAGCTCATCGCCTTTCACGGCATTGATCTGGAGCGGCTGGCCGCGGCAAAGGGCGGCCATCTTAAGTACGGCGCGGCCGTCGCCGGGGGCATTCCCGTCATCCCCGGCCTCGAGCAGGGCATGGCCGGCGACCGCATCGAGCGCATCGAAGGCATTCTGAACGGCACCTGCAACTTCATCCTGAGCAAAATGGAGGCCGGCGCGGAATACGCGCCCGTGCTCGCCGAAGCCCAGGCCAAAGGCTACGCTGAAGCCGATCCAACGGAAGATGTCGGAGGATTCGACGCTCGCGCCAAGCTCGCCATTCTCATGCGTCTTGCTCTGCGCGTGCAAATCGATCCCGAGGAGATCGTGCCCCGGCCCATCACGTCAATCGCCGCCGTCGATTTCAGTTATGCCCGCGATCTCGGCTGCACGATTCGCCAGATAGCGCGCGCCCAGCAGGTGGAAGGCCGTCTTGCCGCCGCGGTCGGTCCCATGCTGGTCGCATTGCGTTCGCCGCTCGCCTGGTCGCAGGGCACAGAGAATATGGTCATCGCCAGCGGCCACTATGGCGGCGACGTGGTCTTCTCCGGCCATGGCGCCGGAGGCCAACCCACGGCGGTCGCGGTAGTCAGCGACCTGCTCGCCCTTGCGCACGGTTCGCGCCGCGTAGAAATTCCCTCGGCTCCCGCGCATCTCGATGCCGAGTTCGAAGTCCCGCATTACATCCGCTTCCTCGTCAAAGACCGTCCCGGCATCGTGGCCGCCATCACCACCGCGCTGGCCAACGAGCAGATCAATATTCGCGCCATCGTGCAGAAGCCCGGCTACCCCGCCGACGCGCTGCCCTTCGTGGTCACCGTCGAGCCCTGCAAGACCTCCGCGCTCCAACGCGCTCTTGCGCCCGTCCGCGCATTGGAGTGCATGCTCGTTGAGCCCCTCGATCTGCAGATGCTCGAATAGGGACAGGTATCAGGTTTCAAGTGTCGGTCGTCGCTGCCCGAGTGATTCGAGTGACCGCTCATACGTCCGCAAATTAGAATTGACATCTGATACCTGCTCCCTGGCTCCCGATCCCTGACCCGAGGTCGTCTTATGATCGACACCATTTATCGATGTGAAATCTGCGGCGAAGAGAGCCAGAATCCCATTCGCTGGCTCGTCATCAACTGCGACAGCGCGCAGTTGACCGTCCTCAAGTGGACCAAGGATGCTGCCGACGCACCCGGCGCGCGCCACTATTGCGGCGAAGCTCACGCCCAGGTCTACATCAGCCGCTGGCTCGAAGCCGCCTGCTCCTGATCGATAGCGCCGCCGTGCCCGCGTTTCTTCTTGACGCGTCTCCATCGCGAGCGTAGGATCACGGCAGAATCAATCCCCATTTTCCCAGGTCATTTCCCTCTTGCGGCCGATTATCTGACCTGGTCCATCCCCTCCGGGTGCGGTTCGAGGGCCTTCCTTTCCTGCCTCTATAGTGCGCAGCCGAATTGCGGCGCACGCGTTACACGCTTTGTCACCAATGGCGGGAGAAGGGCTTCGAGTCCCTAGCCCACCTTCTTGCGGAATCTCCATGCGCCGGCTGCGCCGCATCGAGGCTCTGCATTCCCATTTCCCATATTCCCCAATTGCTTCCAGAAGGAGAGTCGATGATGATTTCGAATACTTACGCGCGCCCTGTGGCGCTTTGCTTCATGGCTTTCACGCTGCTCACACCGCTCGGATGCAAAAGCGCTGGGGGCGAAGGCCCCAGCGGAAGCGCCGCCAGCATCTCCGGGCCGCTGACGATTCTGCCCGAGTACGATGCGCGCGCGCCTAGGACATGCTCGAAGGTGACGAGTCCGCCTTCGGCCGAGCAGGCTGCGGTGATGGTCCAGTGCACCATGGAAGGCCTTTCGCCAACGGGTCTTCAACTTTTCCAGGACGTGAAGCTGGAGATGGGTGCGCCGCGAGCGTTCATTTACAACTCCGACGCAGGCCTGGCGGGGATCGATACGAATGCCCAGGTCTACCCGTTGCGCGGCAGCTATACAGGCTACTTCTGCACCAAGTGGGGCGGCTCGCTGGTGCCCATCGGGCATAACTGTGTTGTCAGCGCGGTGCCGACCGCCGAGGGTCAGTGCTGGAAGACATCCTTTGGCGACTGGAGTTGCAAGATGCAGGGAGGCGCTCCGCAGATGACGGCCGGGCCGGGGCCAAAAACGTTCTAGTTGTTCTCATCGCGGGTGGAGTTGAGAATGAACGATGGCGAGGCCACAACACGGGTGTGCCTCGCCGTCACCTCCCGCGTTTTCAATTCCCTGTTCCCTAGTCGCGCGTCTTCGCCGGCCCCGTCGACTCCCGCACCACCAGCTCCGGGCTCACCTCGATCTCGGCAGGGAACTGCTTCTCGCGGTTGGCGATGCGCTCCAGCAGGAGCTTTGCGCCCTTCTGGCCCATCTCGAACAGCGGCTGGTGCACGGTGGTCAGCGAGGGGGTGGAGAAGGCCGCCGAAGTGATGTCGTCAAATCCCACCACCGAGATGTCACCCGGCACGTCGAGGCCCGCGTCCTTGATGGCGCGGATCGCGCCCATCGCCGCCGTGTCATTGAAGCAGAACAGGGCGGTGACATCGCGGTTGTTCTCCAGCAGGGCGCGCGTGGGTTCGTAGGCGATCTGCGGGTCCATCGGGTGCTGCCCGGTCTTCAATGGCCAGCCGCTTTGATCCAGATGCACGGTCAGCGAGGCATCGGTTTTCAGGTCCAGCTCCTGGGCAACCATCTGAATCCCCGCCCAGCGGTACACAGAGTCGGGGATCGCCGCCGGTCCGTGCATGAAGGCAATCCGCCGGTGGCCCAGATCATACAAGTGTTTCAGCGCCAGCTTGGCGGCCATGTAATGGTCCAGAACGATGTTGGTCACCTTCGACGCCGCGCTGTGCGCCGAGATCGCGACCACCGGTACCGGAACCGACAGCTCGTCCAACGCCGTATTCAGCAGCAGAAAACCATCCACCGCGCGCTCGATCAGCAAGCGCGGATAGCGCTCCAGCAGTTCCTTGTCCCAATAATGGCAGGCCGTGAAGAAAAAGTAGTGAGCGTGATTCAGCTCCTCGACCACGCCGCTCATCACGCGCGTGAAGTAGCCTTCGCTCAGGTCCGGCGCCAGCACGCCCACGCTCATTGATTTGCTGCGGCGCAGCGACCGGGCAAAGTAGTTGGGCCGGTAGTTCAGCCGCTTGGCAGCCTCCGCCACCCGCTCACACGTCTCCTTGGGGATGGACTTGGCTGAGGGTGAGTTGTTCAGGACCAGGGAAACCGTGGTTTGGGAGAGCCCGAGGTGTTCGGCCAACATGCGCAGGTTGACATGCCCACTCGGTGCCGGACTCTTCCCCTTAGTCATCTTGCGTTTGTATCACTTTCTTCAAGAATGAGGATACACCGTTTTTCGTCAGGTACATCGATTTCCTTTTGAAGATGCGGCCGGTTTTGAGCTGCCTCCCCGGCCCTTTTGGGGTCGCAAACCGGCTCCCCGGACCCTTCGAAGGCCGGATTTCGCGCGGAATCCGGGCTATGCCCCTCGATTTACACAATTTCCACCCGTATGCGCTTGATTTCTATTCCTTGTAACCTGACTTTCACATTGGGCCGGTAGCCTGACCTCTGTGGATAGCACTGTGCCCGAGATTCGCATGTCTCACTCGCTGCATGAATCGGAACCCGAAGCGGTGCAGCCGCCGGCGCACACGGTTCCGGCCGCGCCGGAGCACTCCGCGATTCGCCGCTATCTGCTGGCACGCGGCAATTCCGCTACGGCCGACGGTTTTTTCAAGATCCTCATGTTGCTGTGCGCGCTCAGCATCTTCGTCATCGTCGCGCTCATCGCCTATCAGTTAATTGACAAGTCGCATCTCAACTGGGCGCAGTCGGGACTGAAGTTCTTCTACACGGCCGTGAAGGATCCCGTCACCGGCCAGCCTCAGTATTGGGACCCCGTCAATGGCAACTTCAGCGCCATTCCCTTCGTTTACGGCACCCTGGTCTCCTCGTTCCTGGCGCTGTTGCTGGCGGTTCCGCTGGCCATCGGCGTCGCCATCTTCCTTACCGAAATGTGCCCCGGATTCCTGCGCGGTCCTCTGGCCTTCCTGACTGAGCTTCTGGCCGCCATTCCCAGCATCATTTACGGCTTGTGGGCCGTCTTTATCCTTGTCCCGAAGCTCCGCGATTATGTCAATCCCGCCCTCGTCAAGACCCTTGGCTGGACCGGCCTCTTCACCAACGACAACCCCACCGGCCTCGGCTATATGGCCGCCGGCATCATTCTCGCAATCATGATTCTGCCCATCATCTCTTCGCTCACGCGCGAGGTGATGACCGCCGTGCCCCACTCCCAGCGCGAAGCCGTGCTGGCTCTGGGCGCCACGCGCTGGGAGATGATCCGCATGGGCGTGCTGCGCAACGCGCGCATCGGCATCGTCGGCGCCGTGATTCTGGGCCTGGGCCGCGCCCTCGGCGAAACCATGGCCGTCACCATGGTCATTGGCAACACCCCTGAAGTGCACAAATCGCTTCTCGCCAACGGCGCATCGATGGCTTCGGTGATCGCCAACGAATTTGCCGAAGCCACCAGCGACCTGCACCGCAGCGCTCTGGTCGAGATTGGTCTCGCACTCTTCGTGGTCACAATTATCGTCAACGCCATTGCCCAGTTGCTGGTCTGGGCCGTTACCCGCGGCACGCCGTCTCAGGCGCATTGAGGAGATTCGGGTGAGCACAGGCGCATTGCAGCTTCGCTCCAAGGTCAGGACGGTCACCGACCACGCCGTCACCGTTCTCGCAATCCTCGCCACCATCCTGGTCATCGCGCCGCTCGGCGTGATCTTCGCAGAGCTTGTCTATAAAGGCGCCAGCTCGCTCGACTGGAACTTCTTTACCAAGATTCCCGCGCCCGAAGGCGAAACCGGCGGCGGCATGGCCAATGCCATCCTCGGCTCCGGCGTCCTGTTGGGACTCGCCAGTCTCATCGGCATCCCCATCGGCATCGGCAGCGGCGTTTATCTGGCCGAGTTCGGCCGCGGCACAAAGCTCGCCAACGCGGTGCGCTTCACCGCCGATGTCCTCAACGGCGTTCCCTCGATCGTGATGGGCGTGACCGCCTACGCGCTCATTGTCGCTCCACATATCAGCTTCCTGCCCTTCCTCGGTCACTTCTCCGCGCTCTCCGGCGGCGTGGCGCTGGGCATTATGATGATCCCCACCGTCTGCCGCAGCACTGAGGAGATGTTGCTTATGGTGCCGCATGCGGTGCGCGAAGCGGCCCTCGGCCTCGGCGTGCCTAACTGGCGCTCCGTGCTTTCCATCACCGTGAAGACCGCTTCGCCCGGCATCATCACGGGTTGCATGCTGGCCTTCGCGCGCGTCGCCGGCGAAACCGCGCCCCTACTCTTCACGGCCCTGGGCAATCAGTTCTGGAGCACCAGCCTGAATGAACCCATTGCGGCGCTTCCGCTGCAAATCTTTATCTACGCCAACTCTCCCTACGAGGATCAACAGCGGATGGCCTGGGCGGGAGCGCTGGTGCTCATCGTGCTCATTGTGCTCGCCGTTTCCCTGGTGCGTTACGTTACCAGCCGCGGCGTCCTGAAAGGCAACAGTTAACCGGCAACGCTCCCAGAAGGTTGCCGTGATTGTCGAAAATGCCGTAGTTTTATGTGGCGAGTCCCCCCAGACATCGCCGCCCGGATTCGAGCCAAGATCAGAAGGAGAAATCCGCACGTGGGCGTCAGCATCGAAGTAATCAACCTGAATGCGTGGTACGGAACCAACCACAGCCTACAGGACATCAATCTCAAGATGCCGGGCAACCACGCCACGGCGCTGATTGGCCCGTCCGGCTGCGGCAAGAGCACTTTCGTTCGCTGCCTCAACCGCATGCACGAAACCAATCCCATCGCCCGTGCCACCGGCACCGTGCGCATCGGCGACCTCGACATCTACGCCGACGCCAAGCCCGTTGAAATCCGCCGCCGCGTGGGCATGGTCTTCCAACGGCCTAATCCTTTTCCCACCATGTCCATCTACGACAATGTTTCCGCCGGCCTCAAGCTCAACGGCTACTCGGACCACAAGCACCTCGACGAAATCGTCGAGAAGTCGCTCAAGAACTCGGCGTTGTGGGACGAGGTCAAGGACGATCTAAAGAAGAAATCCGGAGCCAGCCTCTCCGGCGGCCAGCAGCAGCGGCTGTGCATCGCCCGCGCTCTCGCCGTCGACCCTGAAGTCCTGTTGATGGACGAGCCGTGTTCGGCCCTCGATCCTGTCTCCACTTCAAAGATCGAGGACCTGATTTTCCAGCTCAAGTCGCAGTACACCATCGTGATTGTGACGCATAATATGCAACAGGCAGCCCGCGTGGCGGAAAATACGGGATTCTTCCTCAACGGCCGCATGGTCGAGTTCGACTCGACCCACAAAATCTTCACCAATCCTTCAGACAAGCGCACGGAGGATTACATCACGGGCAGGTTTGGATGACACGCATTCGCTTTCAACAGAGCCTCGAAGATCTCAAGGAGAACCTCCTGGTGATGGCCGGCCTCGCCGAGCAGGCCATCCAGCGCGCCATTGAGGCCTACCGCACGCGCGACCTCTCCATTTGCGACCTCGTCAGCCGCAGTGAGATCGCCATCAACCGCATGGAGCGCGACATCGATGGGTCCGCTCTCGACCTGCTCGCCATGGAGCAGCCCATGGCCATCGACCTGCGCTTCATCCTCAGCGTCATCAAGATCAACGCCGATCTGGAGCGCGTGGGCGATGCCGCCAAAAGCATCTCCGATCGCGTCCGCCACATGGAGCGCCTCGGCGCCGTCGAACTGCCTGTCGATATTCCGCGCATGGCCTCCATGGCCGCCGACATGGTGCGCAGAAGCCTTCAGGCCTTTATCGAAGGCGACGCCGAGCTGGCCCGCGACGTACTCACCATGGACGATGCCGTCGACCAGATGAACCGTTCCTCCTACAAAACGCTCACCAAGGTGATGGAAGAGAGCAGTCATCTCGCGCCCCAGGCCCTGAACGCGCTGATGATCTCCCGCAGCCTCGAGCGCGTCGCCGATCACGCCACCAACATTGCAGAGGACGTCATCTTCTGGATTCAGGGCGCTGACGTCCGCCACTTCAAGAGCGTGGCAAAGGCCGCGGAAAAGGCCGCGGCCGCCGATGCCGCTTCTGCCGGAGCCTCTTCCGCCGGAGCGGCTCCCTCCGAATCCACCCCGGCCGCACCCACCCCCGCCCAGAGCTGATCCCGCGCATATTCTCGCGCAGCAAAAAGCCCCGCTCATCGCGGGGCTTTTCGTCTCACATCTGGGCATCCCAAACCAAAGGCTGTCACTTTACTCCCATTCCATTCAACTTGCTCCGCGCTGCCCGCGCCTCCGGCGTCTGCGGATGCCGCTGGATCAGCGACCGCAGCTCATGAATTCCTTCGTTGCGCTTGTCCTCGGCCAGCCCCTCGAGAACATTGTTGTAAGCGCCGATTGCCGTGGCGTAGCTCTTCTGCTGGTAAGCAATCTCGCCCAGGTAGAACTGCGCTGTCCCAGCCAGGTCGTCCAGCGGGTAGTAGTGCACCACGTCCTGGAACTCGCCTTGGGCCACGTCATAACGACCGGCATCGTAGTCGCGCACGCCCGCCTGAAGTGTCTCCTGCAACGGCGGCGCCTGCTGCGCGCCCGGCGCACCCGGCGTATCCGGAGCCGCGCCGCTTGTCGCAGGTGTGCCCGGCATTGCGCCAGCGCCCGGCATCGTGCCTGGCGGCGTTTGCGCCGGCGGAGCCTGCGTGTTCTGTAACTGCGTTTGCAGGTCCTGCATCGTCTTGTCGAGCTTGGCGATGCGCGCCTTCAACTCGTCCACCGAATCGTTCAACGACTGCACTTGCCCTGAAATGGTGTCCAGCTTGCCGCCGGTCCCGTCGTTTTGCGAATTCAATTTCTGCTGCAGCGCATTTACGGCGGTGGTCATTTGGTTGGCCTCGTCGGCCGTCTGCTCCGCCAGATGCTGCAACACGCCCATCTTCGTATCCAGCGTCGACTGCAGCCGCTGCACCTGATCCAGAAGCTGTTGCACTTGCGTTTGCAGCTCCACGATCTCCTTTGAGACTGCGTGCGCGCGCGGGGCAGAGGGAAGAAAGACAAAACTCAAAACCGCTGTGGCAAGCAGCCGGTTGCGGGTGACGCCTGAAATGTGCATGCTCGACCTTCCTTAGGACAACATAGCAGACGGGGAATAGTAGTCAGTGTGAGTGTGGAGTGTGAGTGTGATAAGTGCGAGCGAACTGTTTGCACCGATCCGCACTCACACGGTTCCCTGGTCCCTAATCCCTGGTCGCTGTCTTTCTCACTTGTCCAACGTGAACCCGGCTCTGCGGTTCAGCTGCCAGCACTCCTCGTTCGAATCCGTGCAGAACGGCTTTTCCTTGCCGTAGCTGATTACGCGGATGCGATCGCTCGCCACGCCCGCGGTCACCAGCGCGGTCTTGGTCGCCTCTGCCCGGTTCTGGCCCAGCACCAGGTTGTATTCGTTCGAACCGCGCTCGTCGCAGTAGCCGCCGATCACGATCTTTATACCGGGATGCCTCACCAGGAAATCGGCATCCTTGGCCAGCGTGGACTGCGCGTCGGTGCGGATGTCGTAATTGTCGTAATCGAAGAAGATGTCCTGCACGTTGGCCTTGTACTCCTGTTCCTCGCTGATCTGTGTCGAAGGCGTCTCCACCGCGATCGACGGATTGACGGTCACGCGCGCTGAAGCATCTGCCGAGCCTCCCTCGCCGCGTGCCACCAGATGGTAGGTGGTTGATGTGGTGGGAGTCACCGTCTTCACGCCCACGGTAGGAACATCGCCGATTCCGTCAATCGAAACCGACGTGGCGTAGGTGGTGCGCCAGGTCAACTGCACCTGGTCGCCGGCCGAAATCACGGTCGGTGTCGCGGTCAGTTGCGCGGTCGGAGCGGACGCCATCGCGGGTGGGGCCGTCTCTTCCGGTGGTGGCAGGGACTTGCTCTTCTTGCATCCCGATACAGCAGTCAACGCAACCAAAAGGAGGGCAGACGTAATCAAACCATTCCGTAGCTTCAAGAGAGTTCTCCTTTTCTCAAAAAATCCGAGTCAATTTTTCGGGCAATCCGGCTTCTAATCGCCGCGCTTGCCGCCATCCGTTTTCAGCACCGATAAAATCATAGTCCATTCCGCCGGATACCGGTTGCTGCGCGAGTGGGCTTCTCACTTCCAGCTCCAGTTCGGCATCGAATTGTCACCGCTGAAGGTGAGCTGATGCTCTCCTGTCCCATCCGATAGCATCTCCCAGATTTGCGTGCGGTGATTGATCTCGCGCTGGAACACGATATGCCGCCCGTCCGGCGACCACGACGGAGAATCGTTGCTCCCCGCCTCGTGCGTGGCCTGCAGCCATCTCTTGCTGGCGATGTCCATGACGTAGATGTCCTGCCCGCCGGGATCGCCGGGGCCGTACTTGCGATTCCAACTGAAGGCCAGTAGGCCGCCGTTCGACGACCACGAAGGCTCGACTGCATAGCCACTGTCGGTCATGCGCTGCACATTGGCCCCGTCCTGATCCATCACGTAGATCTGCGGCTCGCCCGTGCGACCGCTCACAAATGCCAGTTGCGCCCCGGTGCGTGGATTCCATGCCGGCGATGCATCCGATCCGAATGCCGACAGCCGGTGGAGATTAGCACCGCTCGCGTCCACAACCCAGATCGACGGTGGTCCAGAGCGTGCGGAGGAGAATGCCAGTTTCGTTCCATCCGCGGACCACGCCGGCGACTGGTTGCTGCCTCCCGCCGTGCCTGCCGGGAAACTCACCGTGCGCCCCAGGTCAAGCGAATACATGCGGATCGCCCACCCTATGTTTTCAGCCAGCGAGGCAAATGCGATGCGCGAGCCATCGGGCGAGATGCGCGGCGAAATCGAGACCGTCCCCAGGTGCGTGACGGCGTGCTGGTTGGCGCCGTCATAATCCATCACCCAGATCTCTTTCGATCCGGTGCGATTGCTCACAAAATAGATCTTGGTCTCGGCAATGCCGTTGATGCCGCCGCCCAGCCGGGAGATGATGTCGTCGGCGAAGCGGTGCGCCACCGTGCGCGCCATGTCTTCGCTGGCCGTCTCGCTGTATTGCCGGGACAGCACTGGCGGCCTGCCCGCCGTGGTCGCATCCATCAGCCAGCCGTACACCACGAGGCGCCCGTTGTCTGCCGACAGAGCTCCCAGCGCCACCATGGACGCGTTGGCCGGCGACGCCGACCACTGCGCCGGCACCAGCTCCTGTGGCGAGCCCGGCATGGCCTGCGGCGCCAGGCTCTTTGACACCATGTCGAAGATGCCCGCGTTTGTCAGATCGTTGAAAAGGGTCGTGTCGAAGATGTTCTTCAGCACCGGCGTTTGCGGATCGCTGCCCACCGACTTGAAATCCGCGGCCGCCAGACGAATGTGCTGGTTCCCCAGGTTGGTTCCGGTGCGAACCCAGTCCTGAGCCGCCATTTGCGGCGCTTGAAAATACGCCATGGAAAGCAAAAACAGGGGAAAAACCCTCAAAATTGCCTTCATGCGATGTGCAGTCCTTCCTTCATGGTCCCGTGACTGTCCCCGTTCATTCTTCGGTCTGACCCTTCGTTCGGATGGTGTTGCGCACGCCCTCAAAATGGGCCTTTCGCAGGTCGCCAAATGCCGCTGACTCTTAGATGCCGCTATGGACTCCCGGGGTTATCGAATAGCGAATTCTCATCAGCTAACCCTCTGTTTTTCTGCATTCTCTGCAATTCCGGCCCACCACCCAACAAGCTGAGAATTAAGAGCTAAGAGCAGAAAGCGGCCTTTCAATACTCGCAGTAGAACGAAACCTTCAACGTGCTCTGATTATATTGCGCTGGCAGAGCACCAAGCGTGTCCACGCGTTGCACCGCGCGCTGGCACGAGATGTCCAGCGTGGGGCTGCCGCTCGATTGATCCAGTTGCAAATTGCCCACGCTCCCGTCGCGGTGAATGGTGAAGACGACGTAGGCGCGCGCTCCCTTGGGCGTGGCCGGATTCACCTCGTACTTGTTCCACTTGCTTCCTACGGTGTTGTTGATTCCCTGCACGTACCAGGGATACATACTCGCAAAACTGTTGTCGCCCACCGTGGTCTGCCCGATCGATCCCGGCTGCATCTGGTGCGGCATCAGCGATCCCGACTGCTCGCCGTATTGCGCCTGGTTCTGCCGCGGCGGCGGCTGATGCAGTTGCGTCTTGACCATGTTTTGCTGCTTCGGCGGCACAAGCTTGCCCGCGATCGGAATCGCCGTCTGGTCCACGTGCTGCTGTTGCTTCGGACTCGGCGTGGCCGGCGCTTCGCTCGGCGTCTCCGTGGCAAGCACGTTCTGGTTGAGCTCATCGGCCGGCAGCGGCAATGCGCTTGTAACCAGGCTCACCTGCATCGCGCCGCCCGCGCCTGGGCTGCCCCAGAAATTGTGATGAAACAGTCCCAGCATCCAGGCGTAAGAAATCAGCATCGCGGCCATCGTAAGATGCAGCACCACCGCACCGGCAGCCGGGCCGGCAATCGGTTCCGCCGCCGTCAGTTCCCGCTCCAGGTGATCGCCGCTATCGAGAATGCTGTCCATGCTTTTTGTAAGGCCGGTCTCCAGACCTGCACCGCGCCTCGCTAATTGCCACTACTCCCCGTCGACGCCTTCGTATCCAGCGGCTGCGTCACAATCGAAACATTCGTAATCCCCGACTGCTTCACCGCATCCATCACGCTGGCGAAGGCCCCGAACGGCACCCGCTCGTCGCTGCGCAAATAAATCGACTGGTGCGCAGGATCCAAGCCCGCCTGATGCAGTTTCGCCGGCAGATCGTGAATGTTCACCGGCTGATCGTTCAGAAACACCTGCTGATCGCGGTCGATCGTTACCACCATGCGCTGCTCGGTGATCTCTTTCACCGTCCGCGTCTTGGGCACATTCACTTCAATCCCCGACTGCAGCACCGGCTCCGTGATCATGAAGATCACCAGCAGCACCAGCACCACGTCCACCAGCGGAGTAATGTTGATCTCCGCCAGCGACGTGCGGGTTTGTCCGTTCATGGTCGTGAATGCCACGCTGTGACTCCGCTAACCCCGTTGCTACACCCTAGGCGTCTGCGTCCGCGCCGGGATCTCCTCGAGCGAGTTCAGCAGCTCCCGGCAAAAATCATCGATGGCCGCGGCAAAGACCTTGATCCGCGCCGTGAACTGGTTGTAGGCCACCACCGCCGGCACGGCGACAAACAGTCCCGCCGCCGTTGTGATCAGCGCATCGGCAATGCCCGGAGCTACGGCCTTTATCGATCCGGCGCCCCCCGTCGCAATCCCGTGAAACGCTTCCACCACGCCCATCACGGTTCCGAACAGTCCCACAAACGGGCTCGTGCTCCCGATGGTCGCCAGCCACGTCATGCGCCGCTCCAGCGCTGTTACCGCCTCGCTGGCCGCGGTTTGCGCAGTGCGTTCCAGCGGCGCCAGGCTGCGCGGGGGTCCCGATCCGCCCGTCACCCGCTTGTACGTCTCGTACACGTCTTCAAACACCTGCGCCAACGGGCTGGCGCTGTATTCGCTGGTCAGCGCCGCAATCTCCTGCAGCCGCGTCGCCTTGCGGAAGGCGCGGATAAACTTGCGGCTCTGTTTCGTCGCCTTGCTGAACGTCGACATCTTGCCCAGAATCACCGTCCACGAGTAGAGGCTCGCCAGCAGCAGCAGCACCAGCACGCCGATCGCGATCGGGCCGATGTCACTCATCATCTCGGCCAGTGCGCCGAATCCCTGGGTCGGCTGCGGCATTCCCGCGCCGTTATCCGCCTGAAAAACCAATGCAATCGCTGCAGTAAGAATCGCCTTTCACCTCAACTTCCACGGTATCAGACCCCGATCCCCGCGCCCAAGTGACCGTTTGGGTGCCTCCAACGCCACTCTGTCCTTCATTCCTTTGCCCTTTCGCCCCATCATTCATGCTATGCTGCGCTCGGACTCGATACCCATAGTCGACGCGTCCCTCTGTCGCTTAGACCGCCGGTCCGGGCGAATGAACGCGCAGGACCAGAAAAATATGCTCGTCGAACTCCGCGCTGAAAACTACGCCGTCATCGATCACGCCATCGCCTCCTTCGGCCCCGGCCTCAATCTCCTCACCGGCGAAACCGGCGCGGGCAAATCCATCCTTGTCGACGCGCTCGCCCTCCTCATGGGCGGCAAATCCTCCGCCGACGTGGTCCGCCATGGCGCAGACAAGGCCGTCGTCTCCTGCGTCTTCGAGTCCACGCCCGGCGCGGAAGCCATCCTCGAGGCCAACGGCATCGACGCCGAGGCCACCGACATCATTCTCCGGCGCGAAATCCTCTCCACCGGCAAGGGCCGCGTCTTCGTCAACAATCAGCCCGCCACCGTGCAGGTCCTCAAGCAGCTCGCGCCCGAGCTCGCCCTCGTCCACGCGCAAACCGAGACGCTTTCGAGCTTCGATCCCACGCAGCAGCGCATCCTTCTCGACCGCTTCGCCGGCATCTCGACAGACGCCGCTGCCGAGGCCCACGCTCAATGGCGCGCCGCCGCCGACAAATTGAGCGATCTCCTCCACGGCGAGCAGGACCGCCTCCGCATGGTCGATCTTTGGACCTACCAGCGCAACGAAATCGAGCAGGCCCGCCTTCAATCCGGCGAAGACGAGGCCCTCGAAACCGAAAAGCGCGTCCTCGCCAACGCCGAGAAGCTTTATGGCGCCGCCATGAGCGCATTCGACCAGCTCTACGAGGGCAGCGCCTCCGCCGAGGCCGCCCTCCAGGGCGCCATCCGCAATGTCGAAGAGCTTGCCCGGTACGACGCCCGCTGGGCCGAACCCGCGCAGCAGCTCGCCTCCGCCCGCGCCACCATCTCCGACGTCGCCGCAGGGCTCCGGGACTACGCCGAAGGCATCAATGCCTCGCCCGAGCGCCTCGCCGAAATTGAAGATCGACTGGCGCTTCTTGATCGCTTGAAGCGCAAATACGGCAAGACCGTCTCGGAAGTCATCGCTTTTGGTGAAGACGTCGCCCGCAAGCTGTCAGAAGTAGAGGACCGCGACGAAATCCTCAAGACCCTTCGTGCCGCCCTCGAACAAGCCTCAGCGGAATATCAAAAAGCCGCCTCCGCCCTCACCGCGGAGCGTCAGGCCGCAGCAGCCAAACTCGCCAAGGTCGCCGCAACCCACATCAACTCCCTGGCCATGAACTCCCGCTTCCAGGTCACCGTCACCGCCAGCCAAGCCGAATCGGCGTGGTCCCCCTCCGGCTGGGACTCGGTCGAATACCTCATTTCCCCCAATCCCGGCGAGCCGCTCAAACCGCTCATCGAAATCGCCTCTGGCGGCGAGCTCTCCCGCATTCTCCTCGCCCTTAAAGTGGCAGTTGAAGAATCCTCGTCCAAATCCAAGAAAAAAACCACGCCGCGCACCCTCGTCTTCGACGAGATCGACATCGGCATCGGAGGCCGCGCCGCTGAAGCCGTCGGCCAAAAGCTCAAAACCCTCGGCCGCGTCCAGCAGGTTTTGTGTGTCACGCATCTGCCGCAAATCGCCGCCTTCGCCGATCAACATTTGGCCGTCGAAAAGCGCGAGCAGGACGGCCGCACCACCACGCGCATTCGGGTTCTGGACGACCGCGCACGCACCCACGAGGTCGCCCGCATGTTGTCCGGCGCCAAAGTCACCGACACCAGCCTCCAGCACGCCGCGCAAATGATCGCCGCCAGTCGCTAGCAGCTCTTCTGCTCCCTGTTCCCCGCCTCTGGCTTCCTGTCCCCCCCGCCCTGCATGAAAGATTCCATTTTTTGTCGATTTGGGATTAGAATCATCTGCACCGAACCTTTTCCTTGGTGGCGGTTTCCCTTTCAGGGCCCCCTATGCCGGGACGTATACTCCCGTGCCTCCCAAAGGCGAACGTCCGCTTGAGAGGTCAAAAGTTGTCTTATGGCAACGCAAGTGTATTCCCCGGAGACCGCCGCTGCCCCTAGCGCCACTGCCCCTAGCGTCGCCGCCCCTAGCGCTGTCGCCCCGAACCCGGCCGCCACGACAGGCGTGTTCGTGGGTTCTTTGCTGGCCCTCGCCCGTCAAAAGCACTTCTGGTCGCCCGCCGTGTTTGCCCGTACGTCCTGGGGCGCCCTCACCAACATCGGCATGCGCCGTGAAATACTCCAGCTCCTTGATTTCCCGCCATATGCTGAGCTTGCTCAAAGAAGCTCAAGATTCGTCCTGAAATTCCTCGCCCGCGACTTCCTGGTCCGCGGCCTGACCGTAGCTGAGCGCGCCTCCTGCTTCGTCCATCACTACAGGCGATTGCGCGCCGTGTTGCCCGAGCGCCTCTTGCGGCAGACTCTGCAGCATGACACGATTCTCTGCGAGATCGGGGAAGGCTCCAACCACTTTACCCTGACCATGGGTTTGCCCAAAGCCCTCGACAAAGAGGGCGAAATGTCAATCAATCTGCTCGTCGATGGCGAGACCGTCTTTGTCCTCAGCTTCGCCATTGTCCCAGGATGCGTTGTCAAATCGGAGGCTGCGGATGTTCTATTGATTTCGCATCTTCAGGGCATCAAGGGAGCTTATAGCCAGATCCATCTGGCCACCAAGACCCTGCATGACGTTGCCCCTGGCGCCATTCTTCTCGCCGCCGTGCAAGGTATCGCCATCGCCTGGGGGATCGGCCAGCTAGCGGGCGTCTGCGCCACTCGGCAGACTTGCTACACCGAAGACCTCGACGCTATATTCAAGAGCAACTATGACGAATTCTTTACCGAACTGGGAATGGTCAGGCACCCCGACGGCTTCTTTCTGAGTCCGGTTCCGATGAAAAACAAGCCCCTCAAATACATCAAGCAAGGCCATAAACTCAGGACCAAAGAAAAGCGCGCATTCAAGCTGCAAATTCAATTCGCTTGCGGCCGTTTCTTCAAGAGCGCACGCGCGTAACCGTCCTTGTCCCTGCTCTTCCGTTCCCTGAAAACACCAATCCTCACACTGCCGTCCGCTTGCCTTTCTTCGGTTCAGCGTCGGGCACAACCGTGTGCTCGGGCGAGCGCAGCGGGTTTTGAAGTTTGTGGGGCAGCGCAGATTAGGGAACAGCGTGAGAGAAAGCCTCTGGGGTCAGCTCGCGAACCTCACCTTTGTCGTTCGTCAATGGCTTTCGCCATGCCTGGGGAACCCGGGACCAGTTTACAGTTTAGCTTAGTAGATATACAATGTACATCTAGGGGTGGTTGATGGCGACCGGCATAGTGCACATCCGCGTGGACGAAAAGGTGAAAATCAAAGCTTCTAAGGCCCTGGCTGCTATGGGCCTCACCGTCTCCGATGCCGTGCGTCTGCTTCTGACCCGCGTTGCTGCAGAAAAGGCGATGCCCTTCGAGGTGCGCGTTCCCAACCGCGAGACCAGGGCGGCAATCGAGGCCGCCGAGCGCGGCGAGGTCTTCCGCGCCTCCAGTGTTGCTGAACTGATGGCCGACCTCCATGCGGACGATTGAGTGGACTGCGACTTTTAGGCGCGATTTCAAGAGAACCAATGCCACGCCCAGACACCGGGATATTGAGACTCTTTTGCCTCAGGCTCTGGAACTGCTTGCGAACAACAAACCGCTCGCCGAAAAGCATCGCGACCACGCCCTTGGCGGCAATTGGAAAGCGCATCGGGAGTGCCATCTGAAGCCGGATCTATTGCTCATCTACAAGCTGCCGGATCAGCACACTCTGCGCCTCATCCGCATGGGCTCCCACAGCGAGCTCTTTTCGAAGTAAAGCTAAATGGCGGCGCCCCGGGTCTCGCCTTTGAGGCCCCGGAGAATAGGCCGCCCAGGAGATGGCGGCCAGCCCCTGACAGCCAGCAGCAAAAAGCCAAAAGCTGATAGCTGAGAGCTAAAAGCTCCCCCTCTATTTCTTGCTCACATGTCCGCGCCCATCCCGCACCTCGTTGCCTTTGAAGTGCGCAATGTGATCGACAGGGTGTGCCTGATCGGCTTTGTCGCCAGGTTTGGGAGCCGGGCCTCGATAGCCGTGCGAAACGTCGTAGCGGTTATTCACGTGACCGCGGAAGTTGGCCGGCCCATGAAACCAGGGTCCAGCGCCAATGAAAACGCCGCCTGAAAACCACTCCGGGCCGTAGTAGCCATAGGGAGCGCAGGCGTAGGGAGCGTAATCGTAGTAGCCGTAGGGGCACCCCGGCTCCGGCCCGATATTGACGCCGACGCTGATCTGCGCCTCTGTCTTTGCGGACGCTGCCAGAAGGCAGACTGCAGCTACTGCCGCCAGAGCAAAAAACCTGAATTCCTTCATCATTCCTGCTCCCTTCATAATTCCTCCTCGCTTCTTGGTTTCTCGTTGCCGGGCTCAGGGCTGAACATCCCGTGAGCCGTGAGGGTCGCCAGAGCGCAATGGCCCCGGCGGTCGATTTTCAAGAAAACCAAGGCCAGCACCGCAAGCATTGCATCGAGTGGGATGAAGACTGAGATTTGTCGCGCAGGTTCTGTCTAGCAGGGAGGCTTGTGGATGAAACCCGTATGCCTTCCGGCCCGCTCCAGACTCTGATGGTGTGGCCATCGGAAAGGATGCCAGAGGAAAAGCCTCGAAACCGCGAGGCATTTATCTAATGCTTCTGATTCTGCAACTTCCGCATACCCGAAGGATTCTTCAAATCGCGATGGCCCGGGCAGAGGAAGAGCCCAAGGCGTCGCGAGAGAGCTGCTAAACAGGCCCGCTGTCGGCGGTTTCCTTTGCTGCCGGGATCTCCCTGCGAATGTTACCGTGCCCATCGCGCACTTCATTTCCGTTGAACAGCATTGCGGCTCTCCGCTGCGCTGCGGGCTTATCGCCAGCCTTGGGCAATGGGCCGCGATAGCCGTACTGTGGATCGAGTGTGTTATCGACCAAGCCCTGAAACTCGCTGGGCCCATGAAACCATGCGCCAGCGCCAATGAAGACGCCGCCGCGAAACCATTCCGGACCGTAATAGCCGTCGGGAGCGCAGTTGTGAGGAGCGTAGTCATAGTAACCATAGGGGCAAACCGGGGCGACTCCAATATAGAAATTGACCTGCGCCGCGGCCCTCGAAGCCCCAGTTGTTATGGCGAATGCAGCCATGGCCGCAAACGCAAGAAGCCTGATCCTGCTCATGAACTCCCCTCACATTCGTTGGGTCTTCGTTCGCTTTCCCAACCCTTCACGAGCGTAGTGGCTTAAATCATGAGAATCTGAGCAGATTCGACCACTGGCGGCGAGGAGCAAGTTTGCTCACCAACTGGACGTCTTCGATCACTGACTTTTTGCCGCGCGGGGGCTCTTGGCGCGTTGACGCCTAATCCCGAATGCGCACCGCGCTGACAGAGCGATCGGCCACATCGCCAGCGCATCACTCACGAGAGGCGGTTTCGTTGGGTCTCAACCGTGAAGGATCACATTCAGCAGCGACTTATGCACGCGGATGCGGCCGTCGTATTCGACAAAACCGAGCTTGCGAAAGCGGTTCATGAAGAAGCTGACACGCGAACGAGTGGTGCCGATCATCTCCGCCAGCGTCTCCTGCGAGATTTTAGGAAGCGTCGTTTCCGGGCTACCGGGCTGGCCGGATTCCGCCATCAACAGCAAAATTCGGGCCAGGCGCTTTTCGCTGGAGTTGAAGAGCTGATCGACAAGATCGGCCTGGATGCGCATGCTGCGGACCAGCAGAAACTTCAGGAACAGGTCGGAGAAGTCCAGCTCCTCGTGCATCACGCGGATCATCTCACTCCGCTCGATCTTGAGAGCGGTGCAGGCGGTAAGGGCTGTGGCCGTCGCCAGGCGAAGCCCCGCCGACGCTAACAGCGACTCTTCTCCAACAAAATCCCCAGCCGAGAGAAGCGTGATCGTGGCTTCCTTGCCCACCGTCGAAACCACCGTCACCCTTGCCCGGCCTTTTTGCAGATAGAAGACCGAGTCCGCGGGCTCTCCCTGCGCAAAGAAAGTCTGTTTGGGCGCCAGTCGCACAATCCTTCGTCCCAAACCGGCGCTCGTCAGAAAGGCGGCTACATCGAACGCCGGTTTTGCATGTGCAACCACCATCAGCCCCTCCTTACGAATGGAGCCACAGCCCAAGTCTTTGCGGGAGGAACGCGGCCCCATCCTGCCACAATCTGCATTTCATTCGAACGGCCAGCTAGCCGAAAGCAAAGCGGGCAGGGCGCACGCGATCTCGCAAATTTCTCATTCCAAAGAACATCTTCGACGATCGCCGATTTCCACACTCCTAGCGAGAGCTTAGCACAAGACTGAACCTTGGGGGCCGGGGCTGTCTGTTCAATTTTGCTCGCTTTTCCGATATTTTGGCGGGTGGCCAACCGTTCACCTACCTGGGCGAGCGCTCTTCATTGCCCGCGGTACCTCAGGCGACGGCTATCAAGCGCGGGAAACAGAGGTTCTCTTTGCGCTGAAGGCTAATAGCTAAAAGCTGAAGGCTGCTTCTACGGCCGGATCACCATCTTGCCGACGCCGTCGCGATAGTGGCTGGTGAGGTCGAAGGCTTCGCCGATCTGGTCGAGCGAGCGCGTGTGCGTGACCAGCGGCGCAAACCGTTCGGGGTGCGCGATGAGCAGTTCCAAAGCCTCTTCGGATTCGTGGTTGGAGCGGCGCACATTAAAGAGCGTGAGCTCCTTGCGGCGCATGCCGGATGCATCGACCGTGAACGTAGGCGTGGAGTGAATGCCGGTGAGGAGGACGCGACCCGCGTTGCGTGTGAGCCGGATGGCTTGCGGCGTTGTCTCGGCTCCGGCGGCGCAGTCGATGGCGCAATCGACTCCGCGCTGCGCCGTGGCGCGAAGGATCTCGGCGACGGCCTCTTCAGGCTCGAGCACAACGTCTGCGCCCATCGTTCGCGCCAACTCGCGTCGATGCGCCAGAGGTTCGATGGCCCAAATGCGGCCTGCTTTCACGGAGCGCAATGCGGCGATGGTGAGAAGGCCGATGGGTCCTGCGCCGATCACCGCAACGGTCTCGCCTACGCCGATCGACGCGAGACGCAGAGAGTGAACCGCGATGGCGAGCGGCTCGACCAACGCAGCAACGTCGAAAGACACCTCGGCGGGAATGGGAAGGAAGTTGGTGACGGGCAGATTGACGAACTCGCGGAAGAAGCCGGGATAGCTGGGGTTCGAGAGGAAGCGGATGTTGGCGCACACGTTGTGATGGCCGCTCAGGCAGAACTCGCAGTGGTAGCAGTAGAGCGCGGGTTCGAGGGCTCCGCGATCGCCCGCGGCGAGGCCGGTGACGCCTGCGCCGGTTTTGACAATTACGCCCGAAGGTTCGTGCCCGAGCACCATTGGATACGCATTGGGCATTCCGCCAACCTGGCCTTCGCTGTAAGCGTGCAGATCGGAGCCGCAGACGCCGACGGATTCGACGCGGCACTGCACTTCGCCCGGTCCGGGATCGTCGATGGGCATATCGGCAAGACGGAAGGTAAGAGGGGCGATGAGTTCGGCGGAGCGCATGGGAAAACGATAGCAGCTACCGGCTATGAGCTACCAGCTACAAGCTGAAGTGAATTAGCCGGTAGCCAGTAGCCGGTAGCAAATGCACACTAGTGGATGAACATCATGGCGATGTGGTTGACGGCGAAGGCGGCGCCGTAGGCGAGGACGAGCATGTAAAGGAACTGCACTGCGGGCCAGGTCCAACTGTTGGTTTCGC
Source organism: Occallatibacter sp. (assembly GCA_050011915.1). Taxonomy (GTDB): domain Bacteria; phylum Acidobacteriota; class Terriglobia; order Terriglobales; family Acidobacteriaceae; genus Telmatobacter. The sequence continues at coordinate 901 of JBEKIE010000017.1, read as the reverse complement.
GCTTGACCACGGCGATGGTGGACGTGCACTGCATGGCGAAGGCGAAGAAGATCATGAGGGCGAGCGCGCCGCCGATGGTCATGTCGTGGTGCAGGGCGTTCTGCAGGCTGAAGGCCTGAGTGCCTGGATCGGCGCCATAGAGCGTGCCCATGGTGCTCACCATGACCTCGCGCGCGAAGATGCTGCAAATGAGACCGATGCCGATCTTCCAGTTAAAGCCGAGAGGCGCGATGGCAGGTTCGATGAAGTGGCCGATGTGGCCGATGACGCTGTTGGCAAGTTGCGGAGGCGCATAGGAACCGCCGTGGAGGTGAATGGGCGGGATCTGCGCGAGCACCCAAAGCGCAAGTGATACGGCAACGATGATGGTTCCCGCGTTCTTCATGAAAATGCGCGCGCGATCGAGAAGGCGCAGTGCCAGCGAGTAGAGCGTGGGCATGCGGTACTGCGGCAGTTCCAGGATGAAGGGCGTGTCGCTGGACTTGAGGATGGAGCTCTTGAGCAGACGCGCGGTGGTGAAAGCGGCGACGAATCCCGCGAGATAGAGGCCCAGCATCACGAGAGTGCGCAGGCCGATGATTCCGTGCAGGTAGTAGATGTTGGGAATGAAGGCCGCGATGAGCAGCAGATAGACGGGCAGACGCGCCGAGCAGGTCATGAAGGGTGCGACAAGAATGGTGGCGAGGCGGTCGCGCTTGTTCTCGATGGTGCGCGTGGCCATGATGGCGGGAATCGCGCAGGCGTAAGCCGAGAGCAGCGGGATGAAGGCCTTGCCATTCAAACCGATAGTCCGCATCACGCGATCGGCGATGAGCGCGGCGCGGGCCAGGTAGCCGGTGTCTTCGAGGATGCCGATGAAAAGGAAGAGAAGCAGGATCTGGGGGAGGAAAACGAGCACCGA
>JBEKIE010000016.1:0-63553 GCA_050011915.1 Occallatibacter sp. | reverse complement strand
TTGGTTCCGGTGCCCGACGATCAGTTGCCGGTGATTTTGCCCGAGCAGATCGAGATTACGCAGCAGGGCGGATCGCCGTTGGGACGCGTGCCGTCGTTTGTAAATACCACGTGCCCCAAGTGCGGCGGCCCAGCGCGCCGCGAGACCGACACGATGGATACCTTCGTCGACTCGAGCTGGTATTTCTACCGCTACACCGACGCGCGCAACAGCAATGCGCCATTCGACCCGGCGACCGTGCAGTATTGGTTCCCCATCGACCAGTACATTGGCGGCGTGGAACACGCGATTTTGCACCTCATCTATTCGCGCTTCTGGACCAAAGTGATGCGCGATTTGGGGTTGGTGAAGAACGATGAACCGGCACGGCGCCTGTTCACGCAGGGAATGGTAATCAAAGACGGCGCCAAGATGTCGAAGTCAAAGGGCAACGTAGTTTCGCCTGACGATATGGTGGCTCGCTACGGCGCCGATGCCACGCGCATGTACGCATTGTTCGCCGCCCCGCCCGACCGCGACCTCGATTGGCAGGAAGACGGCGTGGCCGGTGTGAGCCGGTTTCTAGGGCGGGTGTGGCGGCTGGTCACGAAGCACGCTCCGCAAGCGAAAGGCGTTGCGGGCCTGCAGGATTTGGTGGCCTTGGCTGCGACGGCAAGCCTTTCCGGGCCTTCGCTCAAGCTGCTCCGCAAGTTGCATCAGACCATTGCCAAAATCACGCTCGATTTTGAAGGCCGCTGGCACTTCAACACGTGCGTGTCGGCAATCATGGAGTTGGTGAACGAGTTGCAGGACGCGGACGCGCAACTGACGGCGGGCGAGGTTCCTGCGCCGGTGGTGCGCGAATTGTTGCAAACGCTGGTTCTGCTACTGGCGCCATTTGCGCCTTTTCTGGCGGCAGAACTGTGGGATCAGCTCGGCGGAGAAGGAAGTATTCTCCGCGCGCCGTGGCCGAAGAGCGATTCGGGGTTGGCCAAAGAAGACGAAATCGAGATTCCGGTGCAGATCAACGGCAAGCTGACGACGGTGGTGCGCGTGGCCGCTGGCGCCGATGCAAAAACCATCGAGACCGCGGCGCTCAGCGACGAAAAGGTGCGCGTCCGTACTTCGGGCAAGAACATTGTGAAGGTCATCGTCGTTCCCGGCAGGGCCGTCAACCTGGTCGTTAAATGAGACTGTCAAGTGAGGTCGGGCGCTATGGCGGAGCCTGACGTGACGCGGACGGTGCGCGGAACGCAATTGCTCGTGGAGCACATGGGCGAGGTTTTTCGTCGCCCGTCGCTCATCGCGATTGAGGTGGGCTGGCGCTGGCTCTTCGGCGTTCCGTTTCTGCTCGTCTGTTGGCGACAAGCGCAGCAGATTCTTGCGGCGTATCCGCTCGAGTCCTCGGGCCTCGACTCGCTGGATACGCAGAATCCCTGGTTAGCAGCAACACAAATCTCGCATGGGATCTTTTTTTACGAACCGCATATTTTGAGCGTGATGCGTTGGCTGCTGCCCGGGGCCGCGGTGCTCTGGATTGCGCTTTCGGGCGCGGGGCGCGGGCTTCTGCTTTGGCGCATAGACGTGCGGATGCGCTTTCGGCCCTTCACGATGATGGTGACACAAGGCGGGTGGCTTGGCCTGTTCGCTCTTGTTGTTTGGGGGTGGCTGCGCTCGATGCAATGGGTCGCCGCTATCCATATCGATGTGACTGGCGAGCCGGATCTGATTGGCTACTTCATCTGGGCGATCTTTCTCTCACTTGGATTCTTCACGGCGTTTGCGCTCTGCAGTTGGCCATTTTCAATTGCGCCTCTGCTGGTGCAGCTTGAAAGGCGTTCCACAGGTTCCGCGCTGCGAGAAAGTCTGAGGCTGGGAAAGCCATTTACCGGCAAGCTCATCGAAATCAACCTGGTGCTGGGCATCGTGAAACTTGCCCTGATTGTGCTGGCCATGGTGTTCTCGGCCGCGCCGCTGCCGTTCAGCGACGAGCTGGGCAGCAGCGCATTACGCATGGTGTCTGCCGCTTCAGTTGTCTTCTATCTGGTTGCCAACGATTTCTTCCAGGTGGTGCGGCTCAAGGCTTTTCTTGCATTCTGGAAAGTATTTCGTGGTCCGGCATTAACTTAAATTACTTGACCAGTGCCGCTGCTGCCTCTTCCTTCAAATACGCAGGGCTCAATGTCTTCTGCGCCTCGGCAATCGGCAGCAGTGTAGGGTAAAACTGCACGAAAGTGGTGTCGACGGCTGCGTGTGCCGCGTGGCAGCTATAGCAGGGCGCGCCCTGCGGAATCAATGTGCCGTTCTTGTCGGGCGAGTCGAAATCGAAGAACGCCCACTTGCCCGGGAATCGCGCCTCATCCTTCACGTGCACTTCAAAGCCCATCAGTTGCGTACCCTGAAAATGGCCATGTTGGTTGATCGAACCCTTGCTCTTTGCCTCGCGAACCTCTAGCACAAGGATTGTCTTGTCAGGCCACGTCCCTGTCGCTAGAAAGCTTCGATAAGCGTCAGAGTTAACGAAGACGTTGTCGAACATCGTCATGTCCGCCGGCTTGGGGCTGTAGCTCATGTCGATGCCTGAGGTCAGATAAATCCACTCGCGATAATTCCCGACGGGCAGGAGGTCGCCGTTGGCTGCATAGCTGGGCGCCTGTTCGGCTGTTGCCTGCACGGGCGGCGCGAAGTGAAGGAAAAAGGGGAAAGAAACGGCGAAGAGAGCCGCAACGATTGTGGTCGTTTTATTCAGGCGCACAGAACCCCCAATCTGTGCTCATACGCAACGGAGAGGTCGCAAGTTCACTCATCTTTTCTGACCACATCGTTGAGTGGGGCGTTTCTAGAACAGCTTCATCCGGATGACGAGGTATTTCCTGGGATCTTCGCGGATGCTCTTGATGAGCTGCTGCGCCTGATCCATGGTCTGATTCGCGTGGTCGTAAAGCTCCTTGTTCTTCACGAACTGGCCCGCTGAACCTTCACCGGCATTCACGCCCTTCAAAATACTGTCGAGATTCGTAATCGCGTCGCTCAGCTTCTTCGCTTCGTCTGGATCCTTGATGAGCTGACCCATGGCGCCTTTACCCGCGTTGATCGAGGCCAGCACGTCATTCAGGTTCTTCACGGCGGAGTTGAAATTGTTGTACGCCGATTCATCTTTGAGCAGCTTGCCGGCGGTGCCCTTGCCGGCGTTCATATCGGAAACGATGGAATTCAACTGATCCACGGTCGAATTGAGTTTTGTATAGAGCGTATCGTCGTTGAGCAATTTCCCCAACGACCCTTTGCCATCGGCCATCGCCTGTGTGACGGTCTGAAGATTTGCCGCTATGGAGATGATGTTCTTCTTCATTGCCGGGTCGTTGATCACTTCGCCGAGTGTGCCGCGGCCCGAATTAATCGCGTCAATCAGAGTGCCAATCTTCTTCATCAGTTGATCGATTTCTTCAATGGAGATCTGGCTGCTGTTGACAACATCCTCAATCGTGGGCGAGCTGGACACCTTGAGCTCGGAGTTGTCGGCAGGTTGCGGGCCGGCGGCACGCCGTGAGTCGATATCGACAAAGCTGTCACCCAAAACGCCTGCCGGGGCAATGCGCGCGGTGGAATCCGTGTGGATGAAAGGCCAATATTTCTCTCCCACCTGCATGGTGACTTCTACAGGAAAGGGATTTCGCTCAGGGACCACCCGGGTTTTCTTCACGTTACCGATGGTCACGCCGTCGAGCGACACCACGGCGCCATCCTTGATGCCGGCGGCATTAGGGAAGTAGGCGCGGATATAAAGCTTCTGTCCGAACAGACCACCGGACGTACCGTTCATGAGAAAAATGAGTGCAATGAGCACGACCATGGCGGCCAGCACCAACGAGCCGACCTTGAGTTGTGACCACTGGATCTCTTTGTGGCTTGGCACGTTACCCCTCGTACGGAAAACAGCCGGTTGACGCCTAGAGGATAGCAGAATTGGCGAAACTACCGTCCGTTTTCCAATACTACGCTGGCGACGGCGAGGTCGGTCGTGTGCGTCAGGGAGAGATTGGAATGGACAACGCCCTGGCGAGCGGCTATTTCCGCGGCGCGGCCGTGGAATAGAAGGCTCGGCCTGCCGCTCAGCTCCCTGACTACTTCGATCTCAAGCCAGCTGACTCCGAAGCTGATGCCGGTGCCCAGTGCTTTGGCTGCGGCTTCTTTGGCTGCAAAGCGGGCGGCAAAGCTCTCGGCGGAACGGCGCTTGCGCAGGCAATAGGCCTGCTCCGTGGCAAGGTAGACACGGTCGAGAAAGCGGCGGCCGTAGCGATCCATGGCATGTTGAATGCGTGCGATCTCGACGACATCAATTCCGGAACCAGTGATCACGATACTCTTCAAGCTACAACAAGATGCGTTCGCTGTGCGGACCGGCGCCTTGAGTGAAGCAGGTGCCCACAGCCACACGTCTCCGCGAGAAGGCCGCGTCCAATTACCCCGGTCCGCGGTGCACGTGCCTGGAACCGCAAGAGTTGTGCCAAAGGCGGTCAAGCGGCGTTCGAGTCCGCGACAGGTTTGATGCCGCGCCTGCCGTCTCCGATAAAAACACTGTGAGAAACCAGAGGCCAGAGCAGGGCGGGAGCCAGGCGAGCAGCATCCCCTGGGCGATGCAGATGAAGGCGGTCAGCACCGAGGAGCCGTCGCGGCTGGTGCAGTTTCTCACGGGCGCCATTCTCGGGTGCGGGGGCTGGGTGCTGAGCCGCGGCGCCAATGACACCGGCTTAGTGAACATGCTCTTCGAGTTCGAGCGCCAGTCGTGTGTCGACATTTACAGCGTGCTGATTGCGGCGGGCCTGGAGTTGAGTCCGAACGGCCACTTGCGCTTTACCGAGCTTTGCCAGTGCACGCGCAGCCAGCAGCGCGACTGCGGCGCAGAGATTGCCAGCATCGATCTCGAGGTGCAGACCTATCCGCAGGAGATCATCAGCACCATGCCAAATACAGGCCCGATGTAGACCGGCATTCTGAAAGGGTCGATATCATCCTTCACACGCTCGGCTCGACGCTTTTGTATCAGAAGACGAATGGGATGAAGCGCTTCGTCAATCTCATGTAATTGGCGTAGGCCTCGCCAAAGTGGCGCACGTTTTCCCGTTCCTCGGCCATGGCCGTTGCGAGCAGGGAACTAACCACCCCGAGGGTCATAAGAATGGCCCATGGACTAAGTGGATTCTTGAGATAGGCGCTCAAGGCCAGTGCCAGCAAGGATGCATACAGGGGATGCCTGATCCAGCGATAAACACCGGTGGTGACGAGCCGCGTCGTATCCTCGAAAGGCAGATTCGTAGATGCGACGGCGGCGGGCTGTGGCTTGCCCATCTGATGCAGGAGTCGAAATCCTTCAATGGCGAGGGCAATGGAAACGGCTCCGAAAATCCACGCTGCCCACTGACGGAACGAAAAGGGATCGCGCAACCACAGTGGCGCGTTGAACAGGATGAGGGCCAGGAGCAGCTCGAACGCGAAGAAGCGAGAAAAGCCGTGTGCGCGCACTTGACAGAGCGATCGCCAGGAGAGAGGCAGTAGCACGAGAGATGCAAGACCGAAAAGAACGATGCGCACCATCTATAACGCACCTCCGGAGCCCATGAATCCGTTGCACGTCGGCTGCAAAAAGCGTAGGTCAGCCCGCTTCGACCAGCCCGTAGCGCCGTTGCCAGGCCTGCTTTAACTGGGCTCGCACGCGGGCGCGCTCGTCCAGGGTTACATCCGGGCCCGGGTCGACGGCAAAACGCGCGGCTTCCTGTTTGGCCAGCTCCAGCAACTGGCGGTCGCGCAGAAGATTGGCCACGCGAAAGTCGGGCAGGCCGGCCTGGCGAGTGCCGAAGAACTCGCCGGGGCCGCGCTGGGCGAGATCCAGCTCAGCCAGCTCAAAGCCATCCTGCGTGCGCACCATGGCATTCAGACGCTCCTCGCCGAGCGGGGAGATACGCTCGCCGGTCATAAGAATGCAGTAGCTCTTGGCCGCGCCGCGTCCCACGCGCCCGCGCAACTGATGCAACTGCGCCAGCCCGAAGCGTTCGGCGTGTTCCACCACCATCACCGTGGCGTTCGGTACGTCCACGCCGACCTCGATGACGGTTGTCGATACGAGAACATCGATTTCGCCGCGCTGGAAGCGGCGCATGATGATTTCTTTCTCGTCGGCGTCGAGCCGCCCATGGAGCAGGCCGACGCGCAAACCGGCAAGAGGCCCGGTGCGCAGCTTTTCGTGCATCTCAACTGCCGACCGCAGACCGGAACGGGCGTTTGGACTTGCTTCCTGCGCAGTCTTCGGAAATAGCTCCGCCGTTTTACCTCTTGCACGAGATTTTCGAACAGGCGCCGCGGTTTGGATTCCAGCCTCCGGCTCGTCGTGAGAGAAGTCCAATTCCGGCTGGTCGTCTCGTGTGCCTTCGATCACGGGATAGACGATGTAGACCTGGCGGCCCTGAGCCACCTGCTTGCGCACGAACTCCCAGACCTTTTCGGCGCTCTCGCCGGGCACGCGGCGCGTTTCGATCGGCATGCGGCCAGGTGGCAACTCGTCGAGAACGCTCAGATCGAGATCGCCGTAGAGCGAGAGCGCAAGCGTGCGCGGAATCGGTGTGGCCGTCATCACCAGCACGTCGGGCTCGGGCTGGTTGGGCTTCTTCATCAGCTTGAAGCGCTGCAGAACGCCGAAGCGGTGCTGCTCATCGACTACGACGAGACCCAGGCGGTCGAATTCCACCTTCTCTTCGATGAGCGCGTGGGTTCCGATGATGAGATTGGCTTCGCCGCGATTGATGAGGCCGCGATTCGAGCGTTTGCGCTCGTCGTCGAGCGAGCCGGTGAGAAGCACGATGCGCGGCTTGCGCGACGATCGTTCGAGCAACTTGCGCGCCGCCAGGAAATGCTGCGTAGCAAGGATCTCTGTGGGCGCCATCAGAGCGGCCTGATAACCGTTTTCCATGGCAACGAGCATGGCCTGAAACGCGACAATGGTCTTGCCCGAGCCCACATCGCCCTGCAGCAGGCGGCGCATGGGGCTGGGTTCGCGCATGTCGGTGACAATTTCGCCAAGCGCCCGCTTCTGCGCGGCGGTGGGATGGAAGGGGAGCACCTCGCGGATGGCCTCGCGCACCTTGTCGTTGGTGGCGAAGGCGATGCCCTGGCGCTGCTTCATGCGGCGGCGCTTGAGCTCGAGGCCCAACTCGAGAAAGAAGAGTTCCTCGAAGATGAGCCTGCGATGAGCCGGGGTCGAGTAGCTCTGCAATTGCGAGAAGGGTGTGCCTTCCAGCGGGTAGTGGACCTCGCACAGTGCGGTCTCGCGGCCGGGAAGGCCGAGACGGTCGAGCATCGACTGCGGCAGGCATTCGGGCACGGCTCCGCGCATGCTCTCGAGCAGGTTGAAGATGACTTTGCGCTGCCAGCGAGAGGCCAGACGGCTGCCGCCCAGCGATTCATAGACGGGTGTGATGCGGCCCACTTCGAGGAGCCGGGTCTCCGCGTCGGCGCTCGCGTCGGGCAGGATCTCGAACTGCGGCTGGATCATTTTCAAGTTACTGGTGGAACGCGAGGGCTCGACTTTGCCGTACACGGCAACGGTTTGCCCTGCATGGAACTTGCCCTCCAGGTAGGCCGCGTGGAACCAGAGGCACTTCATCGCGAACCGGCCCTGCCCGAGAGTGATCTCGTAGATCGGTCCGCGCCGTGTCCTCAGCAGCGTCGCGCCGCGTACTTCTCCGATGACGCTGGCCACCTCGCCGGGCACCAGTTCGTCGAGACTGCGCGGGTTTTGCCGGTCTTCGTAGCGGAAGGGAAGATGGTAGAGCAGGTCCTCGGCCGTCTGGATGGCCTTTTCGGCGAGCATCTCCGAAACGCGCGGGCCTACGCCGCGCACAAATTTCACCGGAGTATCCAGGGCAGGCACATCCTGGATGCTAAATGGCGCGCGCGCGAGGGGACAATGGCGGTACACCAGACACTTCACGTACCAAATCGGATGCGCTTCTCAAGGAGACTCACGCCGTTTCTTCCTATTCGGTCAAATACAGCCGTAGAATTCCGAAGGCGTTGAAAATCGGCGGGATGTGCGCGGCGATTCGGTCCGCGTGCCAAATCGCACCGGTAACGGCCAGGAAATGAGAAAAATACCATGAAGACAGAACCCACCCTGGTAAAAGCAACCGTCGCCAACAGCATCGGCCTGATTACGCTGAATAACCCCCGGAAGCACAACGCGCTGAGCAGTGATCTTATCCGTGACCTGTGCACGACGCTTGAGGCAATGCGGAGCGAGGAGGTTCGTGTTGTCATTTTGAGGGCGCCTGCGGGCTCAAAGGTGTTTTCGGCGGGTCACGATATCCGGGAGCTGCCGACGAATGGCCGCGATCCGCTAACCTACAACGATCCGTTGCGCATCCTGGTGCGGACGATTGAACATTTCCCTGCGCCGGTGATCGCCATGGTGGAAGGCAGCGTGTGGGGCGGCGCCTGCGAACTGGTGATGAGCTGCGATTTGATTATTGCCGGCGAGGACAGCACGTTTGCCATTACGACCGCAAAGTTGGGCGTCCCCTACAACATCTCGGGGATCCAGAATTTCCTGAACACGGGGGGAATGCCGCTGTGCAAAGAGATGTTGTTTACCGCACAGCCATTGGGCGTGAAGCGCCTGCTGGAGCGCGGCATTGTGAGCCATGCGGTGGCGCGAGAAGAACTGGAAGCCGTGACAATGGAGTTGGCCGAGAAGATCGCGAAGAATTCGCCTCTGGTGGTGGGCCTTTTGAAGGAAGAGTTGAGGCTGCTCTCCATTTCGCATAATCTTGGCCCGGAGACGTTCGAGAGGGTGCAATCCATGCGGCGCGAAGTGTACGACAGCGCCGATTATCAGGAAGGCATCCGCTCGTTCTTCGAGCGGCGCGCTCCGAATTTTCAGGGGAGATGAAGAGGTCGTCGCTGGCCGCGGCTTTGCCGGTCGATTCGTCCCAGCGTATACCTGAGGAGGGGATCTCGGCCGGAAAGGCGCAGGACGACTTGAGCCAGAAGACGGAAGCAGCGACAAAACGGCAAAAGCGCGTCTCAAACTGCGTGGATGAGCGAAGCAATCTTCCTTGGCTGCGGCGGCGGCCCGGGCGCATTCTGGCGAGCGCCATGGTGCCGGCGCTTTTTGTACTGGCTGGCTGTGGCGGCGAGGTGGCCGGCGTTTCCTCGAGCGGCAGCTTAATCGTTTCCCCCGGTACAGCAACCCTCGACACCAATTGCACGGGGTGCAACGCCACCGGCAGGTCTGGCGAAGCGGTTGAGCAATTCTCTGCGACGCTCGGTGGTGGCGCGGCCAACGTAATCTGGTCGGTCTCTGGCGGCGACGCAATCTCCGGCCCGGGTACGATCAATTCGAGCGGCCGGTACACTCCTCCGGCATATCTCACAGCAGACAAAGTGGAGATAGCGGTGACCGCGTCCCTGGCTGCGAACCCATCGATCAAGGCAAGCACTGAATTTACCTTGAGGCCGGGCTTTCTGCAGCCGTTAACGCCTGAAAATGTTGCGCTGGGCGCAGGAGGAACTGTCACCATCACGGGCTATATTGCCGAGGCCGGCGGCACAATGGGCGTCAGTTACAAAGTTGCCAGCACACCTACAGGATCGAGCGGAGGACAGGGGTCCGTGAGCAGTCCCAGCTGCACGCGCGGCAGCAGCGCATTTACCTATTGCAAGGTCACGTATACGGCCCCGGCATCCGTCACTGCTACCGGAAGCACCTATATCGTGGCGACGATCGGGAATTCGACGTCGAAAGAGACCGCCGAGGTACTGCTGAACACGGCAGGGATTTCGAGTAATCCAGCCGGGCATCAAAAGCCATTGGCAACGCCCGTTCTGCTCGGCAGCTCCGGCGGCAACAACAACGATTACGACTCCAAGGGCAACCAGTTTGTGGATTGTTGCGGCGGAACGCTCGGCTCTTTGATCCAGAACAGCAGCGGGAGACAGTACTTGCTGAGCTGCAACCATGTGTTTGCGCGCAGCGATCAGGCCAGCGTGGGCGATCCGATTGTCCAGCCGGGGCTGATCGACAACAACTGTGTTCCCAATGGCCGTGGCCCCGGGACCGCGCCCGTTGGGATTTTGACCGCATGGCTCCCGCTGAGCTCAAGTTCGACAAATGTCGATGCAGCGATCGCTCTGGTGGATGCGGAGGCGGTGAACCCGAGCGGCGAGATTCTGGAATTGGGTGCGTTGCAGGGGAGCGGGACACTGGCTGCGGCGCCTCCCGGCATTTCGTCGACGGGCGGCAAGGGTGAGTTGGCATCGCTCAATCTGGTTGTGGCCAAGAGCGGCCGGACCACGGGTTTGACGTGCGCCAGCATTGCAGCGCTGAATCTCACTGTGAAAGTGGATTACTTCAAGAACTGCGCGGAAACTGTCTCATACCTGACCAAGACGTACACCGACCAGATTGCGATTGAAGGCAACGAATTCACTGATGCCGGCGACTCGGGATCGCTGGTCGTGGATGCGAGCAACGCCGAACCCGTGGGGCTTTTTTTTGCCGGTGGTGTGACAAACACCGGTGTGAGCGAAGGAGTGGCCAATCCCGCACCCACTGTGCTGGCCGAACTGGGACAGCAGGAGGGCACGGCCTACACGTTTGTGGGCACGACAGATCATCCCGTCAGTTGTCTGAATTACGGCGCTGCCACGATGGCTGCTGCACAGTCGAGCTCGCTCTCCGCAACGCAACTTGAACTGGCGCAACAGGCCCAGACGCAGGCGCGGATGTGGATCAATCCCTCGATGGGTGTCCTGGGCGTAGCCACGGGCAAGAGCAGCGATCATGCTGGAGAAGCGGCTGTCATCTTCTACGTCGACGAGGGCATGAACGTTTCCGTGCCGCAAATCGTAAATGGCGTGCGTACGGAAGTGATTCCCACCACCGCGCGAGCGGTCGCGTTGGGAATAGCGCCGCAATCTGCGATGAAGTCCGGCGCACCTGCGCCTCTGGCGAGTGCAGTGTTCAACAAGGCGGTTGCGGCTAAGGAGCAGGTGGCGCAGGGCCTGATGCAGCAGAATCCCGCTTATTTTGGCGTAGGCGTGGGTCAAAGCCTCGACAATCCACGAGAGGCATCGCTGGTCATCTATGTCGATCGCAATCAGGTTCCGGCGACATTGCCACCGATCGTCAACGGCCTGCGCACACGGTATGTCATCATGGACCGGCTGCACGTAACGCGCTCGTACCTCGAGGGACCGGTTCACTCCATGAGTCACTGCAGGCCGCATCCGACCCCAGACCATACGGACGCCATCGGCGCGACCATTCTCCACAGACAACTGGGCCTGCAGCCGTAAAGGTGTGGGTTCGCAAAGAAGGCTCGGCCGGGCCTACGCGGTCGCACGGGAAGAAGCCTGCGCATCCGCCGCAGAGGCCTCTTTGGCAAAGTCCGGATCGTCGGGGATGAAGACCTCGAAGACGGTCCCGATCATCGCCGGCGCTTTGCCGTTTCCTGGAGTCGCGGCGCGGCTGCGTACGCGCACAAGGCCGCGATGCTTGAGGATGATCTCGTGACTCACCCAGAGCCCGAGGCCGGTTCCTGTCACTTCTTTGGTGGTGAAAAACGCTTCGAAGATGTGCTCGCGAATCTCCGGTTCCATGCCTGCGCCTGTGTCGGCAATGGCGAAGCGGATTCCGACTTGAGCGGGATTCTTCCAGTCGCGGGAACGGCGGGCACGTACCAGCAGCCGGCCGCCGGCAGTGCTGGCGTCGATGGCATTGCCCACCAGGTTGGCGAACACCTGACGGATCTCTCCGGCAAAACAGAAGAGGGTCAACTCCGACTCGTAATCGCGCTCCACGCGGAGGTCCAGCCCGTTAATTCTCCCCTGGTAGAGACTCAAAACGGAATCAAGGAGCTCAGAGAGCGTGGCCCGCGCGGGTTGCGTGGGCTGGCGGTAAAAGCGCAACGTCTGCTGCGTGATTTCAGCGATGCGGTGCACTTCGTACTCGGCCATGGAAACGTATTGCTGAGCTGTCTGCGGCAGATCGCTGAAGTTGCGCAGGAGAAAGAGGAGGTTGGTGATAGCTTCGAGGGGGTTATTGATCTCATGGGCGATGGAAGCGGCCAGGCGGCCGGTGACGGCTAGCTTTTCGCTGCGGCGCAGTGCCTCTTCACTGCGTTTGCGGTCGCTGGCGTCAAGCGCAATCACGCCCGCCCAGCGCACCTGATTCGGGGTGGTTCGCACCGGATAGGCGCTGATGAGCCAGGTCCATGGCCGGCGCGGCTTGCCGCCCTCACCGCTCAACTCCAGGTTGCGCACCGGCTCTTCGCTCGAAAAAACGTGCTGCACGGCGGTTTCCATTTCCCGAGCCACGCTCGGGGGCAGCAGATCCGTGAGGGTGCGGCCGAGATGGCGGCTCACGGCGACTGCGGTCAAGTCCGCAAAGATCTGATTGACCCGGACAAACCTGCTGTTGCGGTCCACAAACGCCAAGCCGATGGGCGCGTTCGCCAGCATCGAATCGAGCAAGGAGAGTGTGTCGTTAAGTCCGGCCCTCTGCTCGGCAAGGGAGGCCACCATGCGGTTAAAGGTCTCAATCAGGTCGCCGATCTCGTTATGGACGGAGACCGGCAGGGGGAAATAACTGACATCTTCCGGCGAGTGCATGAGTGCGGCTGCGCCGCGGTGCAGCACGGCCAATGGTTGAGCGATGGAACGGCCCATGAGCAGCACCAGGAGCGCTGAAGCAATAATCCAAATTGCGCCGAATAACAGCGTGTCACGCTGAATGGCGAAAAGCTGATCGCGCGCGGAGCTCTGGTCGAAGTCGACCCATGCAAAACCGCGTAGCTGGCCGTCTGTATAGATTCCGCGCACAGCTTCCCAATGGTTTCCTGGCAACGTAAACACCCTGGGTGAACCTGGGGTAACGAGCGGGATCTGCGCGCGCTCGGCCGAATCGAGCACGGCCTCGTCTGCATCGCCTCGGCTGATGAAAAGAATATTTCCGGCGGGGTCGGTCAACTTGGCGACATGGATGTTAGGAGCCTGGCCCGCCGAACTGACCGAGGCGCTGATCCATCCGGGGCGGTGCTCCTCGAGGGCTTTCGCCACTTGCGACGCCAGCGATTCCGACTGATAGGTCAGGAAGTATTGGGATCGCACCCGTACACGATGCGTTTGCTGCTGCGTAAGGATTGCGGCAAAGAGGCCTATTGACAGGATTTCCAGGATCACAAGGCCGGCCAGCATCTGCCAGCGAATGGAACGAGGCCACCAACGCATGCGCAAGACTCTACCCCCGGAAAATTCTCAGGCCCTAGTCTACCGGATCGCTTGTAGCAACGGGTTGGTGCGACGCGTCGCGCAAACTCAGTTTTGCCTGCAGTGACGCCGCGATCTGGCGTCCGTGAAAACGCCCGTTCTCAATGAAGATCTCGCTGGTGCGCGCGCCTGCCACGATTACGCCTGCCAGATAGAGGCCGGGTACATTGCTTTCGAGCGTCTCGGGGTTGCAGACGGGTAGCTGGTCGGGCCCTTCGAAACGGACACCGGCACGCTCCAGAAAGGTGAAGTCAGGATGATATCCCGTCATGGCAAAGACAAAATCGTTGGGCAGAGTCTCGGGGCCGGCAGGAGTTTCCACCACGATGGAATCGGGCGTGATTTCAGTGACGCGCGTCATAAAATAGGCCTTGATCTCGCCATTCTTGATGCGGTTTTCAACGTCCGGCTTGATCCAGTATTTGACGTGGGGTTGGATGCCCTCGCCGCGATAAACGATCGTAACTCGCGCTCCATGACGCCACAACTCGAGCGCCGCAATCGCCGCCGAGTTCTTGCCGCCTATGACAGCAACCTCCATACCGTAGTAAGGATGGGGATCGTGATAGTAGTGGTGGACCTTGCTCAGGGTCTCGCCGGGAATGCCCATCCAGTTGGGCAGATCGTAATAGCCGATGGAAAGAACGAGCTTGCGCGCCTTCAGCTCGCCATGGCGTCCAAAACGGTCTGTAGTGTGCACCGTAAAATCGCCATCGGCGCCGGTCACACGCTCCACGCGGTGATATTGGCGAATGTCGAGATGGTAGTGGGCCGCAACCTGGCGGTAATATTCGAGCGCCTCGTTCCGCGTCGGCTTCGCGTTGGGGCTGGGAAAGGGAATGCCGCCGATTTCCAGCAGTTCGGAGGTCGTGAAAAACGTCATGTGCGCGGGATAGTGGAAGATCGAGTTGCAAACGCAGCCCTTGTCGACCAGCACCACGCGGAAGCCGGCCTTTTGCGCCTCAATGGCCGAGGCCAGGCCGGTGGGCCCCGCTCCCACGACCAGGAGATCGAATACAGCATCCCGCAGCGCGTTTACCGTCGCATCGCTCATGTTTCTAGATTAGGCCATGCGGAGACTTGTGCGGCAGATCTTCGTTCTGCCACTGGGCCGAAGGTGCAACGACGAAGCTCCAGCACCTGCTGGAGCTTCGTCGTGTTGATGGAGGAATGAAGGGCTTAGATGAACGCGGGCGTCGGCTCCATGAGGGTCATTACCGGGGTTTCGGCCGAAGCCGATTCCGGAACGGCAGCGGTGGATGGCGACTGCGAGTGCGCGGGGCGCGTAAGCCGATGGACGAAATGATAAGGCGGCCATGGGCCCGAAAGCTGCATCTGACACTCGCGCATCACGGCGCTGGTGGTGGTGAACTTGTTCTGGTAGCGCTCCACGCACTTGCGGTCGATGAGATGGGCAATATCGAGCAGCATTTTGCCGTTATCCATCAGGCGGCAGCTGACCTCTTCGTCGAGAGGCTGGAAGAGCCGGTGCATCTGGAAGCTGACGGCGCGCCCACGCGTCTGCCGCTCCCGCGCACGCGACGCGTTCTCGCGCAAGTGGCTTAGGTAGGCTCGACCGGCGTTTTCACTGGCCAGGTGCTTCTCAATCTGGCGGCCGCAGCAGTCGTCGACAAAGATCTTCAGATGCATCTCAGTCTTGCCGCGCAGCTTATCGATGTTGCCGAGGAACTGGCGCTGGTTGGAGCGGACAGACTTGCGAAGGCTTTCATCGTTGTGAAAGACGGTGCCAAATCGGAACGGAAGGACGGTGGAATGCCGGAAACAGTCCGCGATCACTCGTGCGTGATCCACACCCGACTTCTGATTGAGGGACTCCTGAGGATTGTGCTCACTCACAATCACCGCAAGGTCGCTAGCCGGATAAAGAAAAACCTGATTGCCACTGACTCCAAAGACCGTTTCCATCGGAACCGGTTTACGATGACGCGCTAAGGCAGGAAAAGCTTGTTTTTCACCAATGCAGTAGGCATACCATGCCATGACGAGACACTCCGTCCGCGTGCGCCCCTATAGTCAGGCGCCGCTGGTTGATGAAGCTCTGTGAACTTGAGAACAACTGCATGCATAGAGGTACGAAGGCGGGACTGTAGTCGCGGCTTCTTCAAACTAACCGGAATACTAGTCTTCTGAAAATACGACTGGCAACACCTCAGTGGAAAAAGTTAACGATGTGTGCAAACTGTGTGAAAATCGTGTTGATTAAGTGAAATTAGAAATCCATGTCATGAATATTGTGAGTTATCGCACTTCAGGGATGCCCGCAGAGGTAGCCTGAGGCGGGAAAGTGCGCCAAGTTGATTTCGAGGTTTTGCCGGAGGCCGCCAGGAACCTGCTGCCGCTTTGGCGTGGCTGCTTTGGCTATTCGACAGTCTCTTCAGAAACGGCCCGACGAGGCAAATCTAGTAGACTCAACGGAAGAATGCCTGCGCTATTCCGCACACATTGCCGCCCTCTCTCCGCCCTCGCATCTGTCGCGATTTCGGTTCTTTTTGCCCTGGGCTTGAACTCAGGCTCGCCGTTCGCCGCCGCCCAGGGCACGCATTTGTGGGTGCAATCGCAGATGGAAGAGTTCGAGAAAGGCACTCCCGACGGAGTGGCAATTGAGAGCGATGGACAACTGCGCCAGGGGCCAGGGCTAACTGAACTGCTGACCACGCCCTCCACCTTCATATGGGCATTAGCAGTGGAGAAGCCGGGCACTATCTATGCCGGAACCGGTACGCCGGCCTCCGTGCTGCGGTTGGCCGAGCAGAAGGGCGAAAAGCCATTCACCCTCTTTGAAACCAAGGACCTGAGCGTTCAGGCCTTGTGCCTCGGACCGGATGGCGCACTCTATGCGGGCACGCTGCCGAGCGGCAAGGTCTACAAGCTAAACACCAACGCCACAGAGAAACAGGACGAATCCAGCGCCACGGTGGTCTTCGATGTGGCCAAAGCAGAGGGGTCCGCAGCCGGCCCGAGCATAGCGGCTTCCCCGCAGTCGAGCGGTCAATCCCGCTACGTGTGGGCCCTGACCTTTGACCCCGCGGGACGGCTTTATATTGCTACCGGCAATCCCGGCGCGATTTACCGCGTCGATCCCGCGAAGCCCGGTGCGCCTGCGGAATTGTTTTTCAAGAGCGACGAAGCGCATATCCGCGCTCTCGCGTGGGACGCAAAAGGGAATCTGATTGCTGGCTCCGACGGTTCAGGGTTGGTCTACCGCATCGATCCGCAGGGCAAGGGATACGTGCTCTTCGAGGCGCCAAGGCGCGAGATTACGTCGATTGCGATCGGAGCCAACGGAACGATCTATGCGGCGAGCGTGGGCGACAAAAGCCGCAACCCGTTGCCTCCACTGCCGGTGCAGGGAATTGGCTCGGTGAGCGTCACGATCGTGCAGCCGGGGTCGCTGCAGGCGGCGAACACCAGCGCCTCCGTTCCTGAGGGATCGGAGATTTACGCTTTGAGTGAAGGCCAGGCGCCGCGCAAGCTCTGGTCGGACAAGGACGAGATCGTCTATGCGCTGGCTGCGCAAACCGATGGCCTGTTGGCGCTGAGTGGGAATCGGGGGCGTATCTATCGCATTCACGACGACGGCAGCTACGCCGACGTCGCTCATTTGCAGGCACAGCAGGGCCTGAGCCTCGCTTCCATTCGAGATGGTGAGGGCATGGTCGGAGTCCTCATCGGCACGGGAAATACCGGCAAGGTATTTTTGCTGGGCGCATCGGAGAAGAATGAATACGCGAGCGATGTTCTGGATGCTGGGGCTTTTGCTCGATTTGGCCGCGTCGAAGTCGAGCCGGGCTCGTCAGGATATGAGATTCTGACCCGCTCCGGTAACGTGGAGCAGCCAGTGCGGGGCTGGAGCGACTGGCAGCCCCTGCAGGATGGTTCTGTGGTTTCGCCGCCGGGGCGTTTTCTGCAATGGAAGGCCGAACTGCACAAGGACGGAGTGCTGGGAAGCGTGGGCATTAACTATTTGCCCGTGAATTCCGCTCCCGTAGTCGACGATCTGGTGGTGGTCCCCGGAGCGCGCCTGAATCCGCAGAACTCTGTTTCCCAGAACCAGACCGTGAACATTGCGTTCTCCTCGTCCAGCCAGGGGTCGACGGTTTCCTTTGACGCCGGCTCGGGCGCTCCTCTTCAGGCCAACAAGGATCGGACCGGTGTGACCGTGCGCTGGGCCGCGCACGATGACGACGTCGACGATCTGATCTATTCCCTCTACCTGCGCGGCGACGGGGAGACGGTGTGGCGTCTACTGAAGGACAAGATCACCGACAAGGCGTACAGCTTCGATGCCACGTTGATCCCCGACGGCGGGTATCGCATCAAGGTCGTTGCGTCTGACGCGCCTTCGCACGCGCCCGGCGATGCACTCACTGGAGAAAAAGTGAGCGACCGCTTTGAGATCGACACTACGCCGCCAGCGATTACAAACCTGAAGGCAACGGTACAACAGGGAAGTTGCGCCGGCGCCGACTGCAGAAAGCAGCTCCTTGTCAGCTTCGATGCCGAGGATGCAGTCTCTCCCATCGCGCACGCAGAGTATTCGCTCGACGCAGGGCCGTGGCAGTATGTCGATCCCGTGGGAAAGCTCTCGGATTCGAAGCATGAGCATTACGAATTCCACATCGAGCTGAATGTCGAGGCCGGTGGAAAGATCGGCGAGCATCTCATCACCGTCCGCGCCTACGATCGCTACGAAAACGTGGGCGTGGCCAAGACGGTCATTCCTGCGCAAGGACAGTAGCAACTTGCGGTAAGAAGCGGTTTTGTATCAGGGCGTGAGTTTACTCACGCCGCAAATGCCTTGAAACAATGGTGGGCTTTAGCCCCTGAGGGATGCCTTTCGCGGCGGTTTCGAGTTTTGCCACAGACCGGCAAAGAACATGCGATTCGAGCTCTACGTAGCGGCGCGTTACTTGAAAGCCAAGCGGCGGCAGGCGGTGGTGGGCGTGGTCACGGCCATCTCCGTCGCGGGCGTGACCGCAGGCGTGGCGGCTCTCATTATCGCCCTCGCAATTACCAACGGCATGCGGCGCGACCTGCAGGATAAGTTGCTCGGCTCGAGCGCGCACGTGCAATTAATGCAAGTGGAAGGGCGTGGCATTCCCAACTGGCGGCCGCTTTTGGCGCGTTTGCGCCAGGTGCCGCACGTAACCGCGGCTGCGCCGGGCTTGTACGAGCAGGTGGTTGTGGCGCGCGGCGCGCGCGATGGCTATGCGCTCATCGAGGGGATTGTGCCGGCCGACGAACGAACCGTAAGCGACCTGCTCTCGGCCGCGACACCGGGGGCGGTGCAAGAGTTGGAGCCGCGGGCCGAAGCGTCCGGCGCAACCGGCGCGGAGTTGCCACCGATCGTGCTGGGCAGCGATCTGGCGGAGACGATCGGCGCGATTGCCGGCGATTCCGTCATGGTGGTGAGTCCGCAGGGCGAATTGACGCCCATGGGCGGCATCGTTCCCAAGTACATGACGTTTCGCGTCGCGGGGACGTTTCACTCCGGCTTCTATCAGTACGATGCCCAGATGGGCTTTCTGCGCCTCGCCGACGCGCAGCGGCTTTTCGACGAGCCCGACCTGCTTTCGGTGATCAGTTTCAAGGTCGACAATCTGAACCACGCGCCGGAGATTGCGCGCGCTATCGAGCAAGCCGCCGGGCCGGGATATATGACGACCAACTGGAGCGAGCAGAACCGGGAACTGTTTCGCGCGCTCAAGCTTGAACAGGTGGTCACGTTCATCGTGATTGCGCTCATCGTGATCGTGGCTGCGCTCAATATTCTGATCGCGCTCACCATGATGGTGATGGAGAAGACGCGGGACATCGCGGTGATGATGAGCTTCGGAGTGGATCCCAGCCAGGTCAGGCGTATCTTTCTGCTGCAGGGCCTTTTGATCAGCGTGATCGGCACCGTGCTGGGACTCGCGCTCGGCTACTTCGCATCGTGGGCCGGCGGGTACTATCACTTCATCCATCTCTCCGCCGAGGTCTACTCCATCGACACGCTGCCGTTTGCTCCGCGCATGATGGATGGCGTGATTGTCTCCGCGGTTTCGATTGGAATTTCGCTGCTGGCGACGCTGTATCCGTCGTCGGCCGCAGCGGCCGTGCTGCCCGCTGAGGCGTTGCGTTATGAATAACTTATTTGTGATCAGTCAGTAATTGACTTTGTGACACATTATGTGTCACATTGACTTTATGCAGAGCATAACCCTGCGCCAACTCCGCGATACCAAACAAGTCAAGAAGTGGCTTCGCGCTGGCGTTCACATCGAAGTCCGTGAACGCAGCGAAGTGCTTGGCGACTTAGTGCCGAGAACCCCGCCGAAACTCGACCGGACGAAGATCGAGTGGCCCGATTTTGAAGCGCGCGCGAAGGCTATCTTCGGTAACCGTGTTACAACGATTGTGGACGACCTGATACGCGATCGTGAAGAGAGCCGGTATTGATCGTCTGCGTCGATACGAGTTATCTTGCGTCACTTTACGCGGTTGAAGTTCATTCGTTTGAGGCGCGCCGGCGAATGAAGCGGAAGCCTCTGGTGCTGGTCACGCCATTGAATCGTGCAGAAATGGCTCATGCTTTCTACAGTCAGGTATTTCGCTCGAAGATCTCCGTTGCTGAAGCGAGACTGGCGTGGATGACCTTTGTGAGGGACTGTACAAAGCAAATCTGGACCTTGGTCGATTTACCTGAAACTCTGTGGGAAGCAAGCATTAATTTGGGTCGTCGCTACGGGCCGACGATCGGCGTTCGTACCCAGGACACACTTCACGTGGCATGTGCGTTGGAGTTGCGTGCCAATCGCTTTTGGACCTTCGACGAGCGTCAGGCGAAGCTGGCCGAAGCGGTCGGGCTCGACACCACGGCCTGAGCGCGGCGTCCTACTGCGGAGTGATAATCCCGCCCAGCGCATGCCGCCGCGGCAGCACAATGCCGCGATGATCCACTTCCGCTGCCTGGGGCAGCCGTTCGGACAGACTTTTGCGCTCGATCAGCGCGCCTCCACAGGCTGGGCACCAGTCGGCTTGCGTGGCCTCGGCCAGCACCGCATGGCATTGGCTGCAAATTCTTTCCATATCCAAGAGATTACCGGATCGAGGAGCGCATGCCTGCGGCGTTCACCTTACTGCGCCTTCTGGCGGGACTGATAGATCTCAATCTCGCTGCGCAAGACGGGCGCACGGTTGGTGTCCTTCACTTTTGCGCGATCGTCGGCGGCAATGGCAACGCTTCCATCTGCAATGCCTTCGAGGTTCTTTAGATTGCGCTGCCATCGGGCAATGACGCCGGCCGGCATGGTTCCCAGCCCCGCTGGAGTAAAGGCGCGCGGAGGAATCTTTGCCGTCAATCCTCGCGCGGCCAACTGCCGCTGCAGTTGCGGAAGGTGCGCGTCGCCGAAAACAAAGACAATGCGCCGTGCCGGCCCGGCGTTCACGAGGCAATTCTCCACAATCATTCGGTTGCGCTCGTGCCAGGCTCCTGCCGCGATGTCGGACGGAGTGTTCTCTCCAATCACATCTTCGAACATATGATCGACCATGGCCAGAAACTGGGCCGAGCCGTTGGTGTAGTCGTACAACGAAACGCCGGAAAAACCCTCCATATATGCCTTCAGTTTGTCCTGTGCACCGGCAACCTGGGCGGCTTTTGCTTTGTCCTTGGCTTCCTGCTCCTCTCCTCGCGCCTGCCACGCAAAACTCACCCGCCAATCGGTAGGGATGAAGCGCACACCCCAGCTCGGGGCCATCTCTGCCAGCATGGCGGCTTCGGGCGGAAAGTTGCCCTCCATGGGACCGTTGAAGGCTTGTGGCGTGATCTCTCCGCAAACCGCATCGGGACGCAGTGAAAGCACTTGGGCCTCGAGATCAATCAGCGAGTAGCGATAACGCTCCTCGAAGTGCATGTGATGTGCGCTGCCGATAAGGTAGATTTCCGGCGCGGCAGCAGACGGCCCCTGCGGCGTCGCACTCTGGATTGGCAGCAGGAAGAACGGCAAGATGCCTGAGAGCCCCAATCCGCGTTTCTTCATGACGCAACGATAGCCCGCTTACAGTTCGTCGCTTATGACCGCCGTCACAGGCCGCGCCCCGATTTCTGTCCGCCCGGTACACTGGTTACATGCACCCTCCGGTACGCCTGGTGGCGATCGACATGGACGGCACTTTGCTGCCCGCCCTTTCACAGACCATGAGTGAGCGCACCGGGCGGTCGCTGCTGGCCGCGCAGGCGGCGGGCATTACGGTGGCAATTGCGACCGGCCGCCGCCTGGCCTACACCGTGCCGTTGATTGAAAATCTTGGGCTGCGAGCGGATACGCCGCTGATTACGTCAAATGGTGCAGTGACGTGCACACTGGGCGGCAAGACCATCGACCGTTGCCACACGGATGCGCGCGTCGCTCGAGGCGTATGTGGGCTGCTTCGTCCGTTTGGGACTGTGGTGTTCACCTTTGCGCGGCCGGGACGCGGCGAACTGGTTCTCGAAGATCTGAGCCAGGCGCATGGGCGTATTGCTCTGTGGGTTGAGGCCAACCGGAACGCGATTGAAGTGGTGAAACCGCTGGAACTCGCGTTGGTCGATGGCGAAGATCCGATTCAGGGCATGGCGGCCGGGAGTATTGAGAGGATGCGAGCAGCGGAAAAGGCGCTGAAGGCGAGCGAGTGGAGCGCGGAGTGCGGGACCGCGCGCACAGAGTATCCGGCGCGCGATTTGTCGATTCTCGACCTTCTGCCGCCGGGAGTGTCGAAGGGTTGGGCGCTGGAGCGGCTTGCGGCGCGGCTTGGCGTGGATCGGAAGGCGACCATGGCCATCGGCGACAACTGGAATGACGTGGGCATGCTGGAGTGGGCAGGGCAGGGAATCGTGATGGCGAATGCGGCCCCGGAGCTGCGCACACTGGCGAAGATGCGCGGCTGGAAGCAAGCGCCGTCGAGCGACGATGATGGAGTAGCGGTGATTCTTGAAGTCGCGTTGGCGAAGATGGTGGCGGCAAAAGCATGAGCAGAGAGTTCCGACTCGGGCGAAGCCTGCGAACAAGCCGTTTTGCTTGGATCGCGGCCGTCGCGGCGCTTTTGAGCCTTGCGGTGTGCGCGCATGCGGCCGAACGAGTAACGCTGCGCAACGGGTTCGCGCTCCGCTGCGATCATCATGCGCTGGTGGACGGGCATATGCGGCTCTTCTTAAGCGCAGGCGAAGCCAACTACATCGAATTCGCCCCGGATGAGATTGCAGCTTTCGAAACCATCCCTGATCCGCCCGTGGCCGCGGCGCCTGCCGCTCCACAAACTTCGAGTCGAACGGCAAAGCTGACTCCTGCCGATCTGCGCGAAATGCTGGCGCGCGCGGGGACGGAGCACAATCTTGATGTGGATTTGCTGGCCAGCGTGGTGAAGGCGGAGAGCGATGGGAATGTTCACGCCGTGAGCCACGCCGGCGCGCAAGGACTGATGCAACTGATGCCGGGCACTGCCGCCGGTCTTGGCGTGCAAGACAGTTTTCAGCCCGATCAGAACGTCCGCGGAGGCTCGTCGTATCTCGATGCGCTGTTGACGCGGTACCACGACAACCTGGCATTGGCGCTGGCTGCGTATAACGCAGGACCTGAAGCCGTCGACAAGTACCGCGGGATTCCGCCGTATCACGAGACCCGCGCCTACGTAGCCCGCGTGATTCACGAGTTCAACCGCAGAGTTTTGGCGCGTGAGGCGGAAGCGCAACGCGCCGCCGCTATCGCTCCAACGGCGCAACCGGCGGCTTCGCGTTGAGCAGCGCGCGAAGCAGATCTTCTCCAATCCAATTTGAGGCGCAGGCCGTTACTGGATAGAGGCTTTTGCCGAAGGCCTGGGCACATTCTACGCATGGCTGCGTGAGAACATACTGATAGATCTCAATCTCTTCTCATAGACGGAGTTTGCTTGAAAAAGAGTCAATGGATCGTGGGCATTCTGGCGCTGGCAGCACTGGCCGCGCTGGTTCTTTGGGCTCGCACGCATGTCCACTTCGATTTCCACGTTTTTACTACGCAGGTTGCGTTGGCCGACTGGCGCATGATTGTCTTTGCCGGCCTGTGTATCTACGCCAATTTCGTTTTTCGAGCATTCCGCTGGAGCTATCTTGTGCGGCACACGCAGAAAGTTCCGCCACTGTCGCTGCTGGGGTCGCAGGTGATCGGGTTTACCGCGGTGGCGTTGATTGGGCGCGTCGCGGACCCGGTGCGGCCGTACCTCGTCTCCAAGAAAACCGGGCTGCCGTTAAGCACGCAGGTGGCCGTGTACATCGTTGAGCGATTGCTGGACGCGGGCTCGGTCGCATTGATTTTTTCTATTGCCATGATCTGGGTTCCCGGCGATGCGATCCTGAATGCAACGGCACACACAGGCCCGTTGGCGCACTTGGCCTCGCATCACCGGCTGCTGGCTTTGTTTGTAGCGCGATATGGCGGATTGGCTCTTACGCTGCTTGGAACACTCTTCCTTTTCGCGGTGCGTTTGGCGGGAGGGCCAGTCGCCGCATTCTTTGAGCGCAGTTTTGGGATGATCTCAAAGAATCTCGGCCAAAGCGTTGGTCACAAGATCCGCATGTTTCATTCCGGTCTCGACACCATGCGCTCCGTTCGAGACTTCGCGGTCGTAGTTGGCCTTTCGCTCAGCATGTGGATGCTGATCTGCTTCGCCTATTTCGAGACGTGCCGAGCCTTCACCGCCAGTCCGGAGCTGGCTGGAATCACAGTTTCGCAATCCGTTTTGCTCATGGTGGCCAGCGGCACAGCCAGTATCGTCCAGCTCCCTGTGATCGGCTGGTTCTCGCAGATCGGCTTTGTCATGGTGGCGCTTACGGGCATTCTGGGCGCGAACGCGGAAGCGACGACCGCCTGCGCCGCGACGCTCCTGCTGGTCACGTTTCTGGGGATTGTGCCGGTGGGGTTGATCTGGGCTCGCTTTGAGCACGTGAGCCTGCGCAAGGTGACCACGGAGAGTGAGCAGGCGGAAGAAAGCCTGGAGACTGGCGAGGGTGCCAATCAAGGCGTAGCGCCATAGCGCGCGGTAGGGTCACGCTTTAGGTGGGGCTATGGGGCTCGCAACGCCTTCCGCCTCGGGCGAGTAGCGGATCGTCTCCGGTCCCACCGCGCCGCCGGTCATGATCATGCTCATCGCCTGTTCCATGGTCAAATCTGTCTCAATCACCCGCTCTGTCGGCAGAATCTGCAGGAAGGCCGATGTGGGGTTGATGGCGTTTGGCACCAGTACCGCCGCCAACGGCCGCCCGCTGGTCGCGTCGCTGAGCGTGCGCGTGAGAAATCCAATGCATTTCTGGCCAGCGATAGGGAAGTCAATCAACACCACGCGCTGGCTGGTGTCTTTCTGGGCCATCATGGAGTCCAACAGTTGCCGCACGGACGTGTAGACCTTGGCGATGAAGGGCAAGCGCTCGAGCAAGGACTCAAAAAGGCCGAACATCTGGCGTCCGACAACCAGGGAAGTTACGCGACCTACGACGTAAAGAACAGCGAGCGTGAGCAGCACGGCGAGCGCTGGCTGCAGCCACGGATTGCTCAGCCATCCCCGCGGAAAGTAGGCAGCCAGGAGCTGGACAGCGGGCAATCCCGCTTTGGCGAGTGACTCAAGGAGAAAGCTGAATATCAGATAGGTAACGAAAAGTGGGCCAATGGTGATGATTCCGGCCAGGATATTGCGCTGCAAACTGCGCACCGTGTGGTTGATAGGTCCTTTCACAGGCGTCACCTCGTTACGAGCATACGATATGGCAAAACCGAAGCCTATTTACCGCATCGAGCTGCATGCACGGCGCTGCTCGCCGAGCGTCCCACGTCTACGAGAAAAACCTGTGGCCTGGGTTCCAGGATGCCGCGTCGATAGCGAGATTGCAGCTTCGTGATACAGTAACTTTGGTTTTGCGGCAGCGTGCGCGAAGCGTGGAGAACGCAGGAAACAGGAAAACTGTTCCCAATGGGCGCAAAATCAGCTATATATGGGGATTGCCGGCTCTTGTTGCGGCAGAGAGAAGTTCATGAATGAACGCGAGAGTATCGAATTGAGCGAGGTGAACCCTGAAGCGCCGCAAGCGCCCGCACGCCGCCCGCGCGCCGTGGGAACGCCTCTATCCACGGGCGTAAGCCGGCATGCGCTGCATCTGTCCGCAGAGGAAAAAGTCAAGCGGCTCGCTCCACCTCCGCCCGGACGTGCACTGAGCAGTGAACCTGCCACGGAGGAGCCCTCGAACGTGCAACGTGCGATGAGCCTGTTGCGCGCGGCGCTTCCTTTTGTGCAACGCCTCCTGCCTTTGCTCGACGGCAACATCGCCTCCACTGTCGGCAATCTGCTTCAGCCTCACCCGCAGGCGCATCCGCCTTCAGCGAAGCTCGACCTCGCGCCGATTGAGGACAGCCTATCTGAATTGCGGTCGCAGCAGCACAGCCTGCGCCTTCAGGTGACAGAGCAGAATACGACGCTGAAGCGTGTGGAGGACCAATTGGAATTGGTCCGCGAAGCCACCGACCGGAACACGCTCGAGCAGCAGGAACTGCTGGAGGATCTGAAGGCCTTTGGGAACAGGGTCAAGATAGTCGCCATCATTGCGCTGGCGCTCGCCGCTATTGGCTTTTTTATGACTTTGGCGCTCTTTATGCACGTCCAGAAGGTGCTGCCCTGAGCGCTTGGGAGAAGGAAGAGGGGAGGAACCTGCCGGAATGGCAGAGCGCCGCACTGGCGTAATGCTCTGGAACGTGCCTCAAGACTTGAGGCTTTGAAAGGGCACGACTTCAGTCGTGCCATAAAGGCAACAAGATTGATCGGGCCTTTAGGCCCTGAGGGAAGTTCTTTAGAGTTCCAGAACGTTGTCTTCAATAGCCAACCGGACATTGCCATCGGATTTGGCCAGCCGCCGGACGGCTTCCGGCTTATCCACCTTGGCTTTGAGCATCACAAGCGCCACGGGAACGCTGCGCCCGGCGCTCTTGATGGTCTCGACGGCGATCGCGCGGTCGATATTGCAGGCGCGCATCAGAATGCGAATGCCGCGCTCCACCAGCTTCGAGTTCTGCATGTGCACGTTGACCATCAGGTTCTCGTACACATAGCCCAACCGCGTCATAGCGCCCGTAGTGATCATGTTCAGGATCATTTTCTGGGCACTGCCGGCTTTCAGGCGTGTGGAACCGGAGACGACTTCAGGACCGACTTCGGCGACGATAGTAATGTCGGCAGCGCCAGCCAGCGGAGTTCCCTGGTTGCACGTCACGGCCGCGGTGTGCGCTCCACGGGCACGGGCATACGCCACGGCTGCTACAACATAAGGCGTGCGGCCGGAAGCGGAGACACCGACCACCACATCCTTGCGGGTAGGGCGGCGGCGAGCGATGTCGCGCTGGCCCAGTTCTTCGGAATCCTCGTTGACCTCAACCGCCGAGGCCAAGGCCTTGGGTCCGCCTGCCATGATGTACTGCACCTGGCCGGGGGCCGTGGAGTAGGTGGGCGGGCACTCGGAGGCATCCAAAGCGGCGATTCGTCCACTGGAGCCAGCGCCGATGTAGATTAGCCGGCCACCATCGCGCATGCTGCGCGCCACCTGGTCGATTACGTGAGCAATTTCAGGGAGGGCTTTCTTGACTGCCGTCGCGACCTTGGCATCTTCGTGGTTGATGATGCGCGCAATCTCGAGTGCGGATTTCGTGTCGAGGCCCTGGGAGGCTTCGTTCTGGCTTTCCGTCGTCAGTTGTTGAAGCAGTGCGGCCTGGTCGTTATTGGTATCTTTTGTCCGGGAGCCGGCCGTTTCCTGCATCGTGGTGCTGGGTAGCATCGCGTCTGTCCCCATCTTTGATTGTATCTATAAAAGTGCGCAACCATAAAACTTTGTTCGGCCGTACCCTGGTTTGTTACCCCAGGAAAATTGCTAAAGGGATTTACGCACGGCGTCATGAAAAGCCGGTCGCACTTCGCGGATCAACTGGCATTTCCGATCGGGCCAGGTGCGGTTCGTCAGGAGGACAATGGCCACGGCCGCATCCAGATCGATCCAGAGGGAGCAACCGCTGTACCCAAGATGCCCAATGGAATGCTGAGAAAAATGCCTGCCGGAAGATGAAGGCTCCGATGGAGTATCCCATCCGAGCGCTCGCGAACTGCCATGGGGTGGCTGCCGCCGGGAAAATAGTTCCAATACAGCTGGGTCAAACAGGGAAGGCTTTTGGTTGGGGCCGGCGGGCTTTGCGTTGCGAAGGATTGCTCCGGAGAATTGGAGAAGATCAGGGACGTTGGAGAAGAGTCCCGAGTGTCCCGCGACGCCGCCCAGAATCCATGCATTTTCGTCCTGAACTTCGCCCTGGATGCGGCGAAGGCGGAGGGTCAAGTCTTCTTCGGTGGGCGGGATAGCAGGCCGCATCGCCGGCGATGTGCCAAAGCTAGTGGCTGTCATGCCCAGCGGCTGGAAGACTTCGCGGCGCGTCCAGGAGGCAAGGTCTGCGCGGACCAGCACTTCAAGCGCCTTGCCCAGGAGAACGAAGCCGGGGTCGGAATACTCGGCGCGTGTGCCCGGCGCGGCCTCAAGAGGCAGCTCAAGGCAAGCACGAATCAGTGCGGCGGGTGTGGAGGCGGTAGGGAAAAACTCGACGTATCCGGGCAAGCCGGAGTTATGCGCCAGGAGATGCCGAAGGGTCACAGTGCGCGCCAAATCCCCGGGCTCGCGCCCTACCACGAAGCCGGGCAGCAGGTCGCCCAGCGCCGTATCCAGGTCGAGTTGCCCGCGCTGGACGAGCAGCATGGCCGCGGCCGTCGTCGCCACGACCTTGGTCAGACTTGCCACGTCAAAGACCGTTTCGGCGGCGACCGTGGGGGCGTTCTCTTCATAGGTGAACCGGCCCAGTGCTCCCTGAAGCACGATCTCGTCGCCAGCCAAAACACCAAATGCGCACCCCGGGAAGGCCCGCGCCGTGATGGCATCCTCCAGGATTTGGAGGGCAGCAGCAAACCGGCCGTCCCTACCGGGAGGCTGCTCAGCGGATGGATGGCTTTTTGAAGGCATCGCTTTCTGGTAGGTTACCGCGCGTGGCTCGGTCGCGCCGCAGCCATCATAGTTTTCATGGCCGCAGGAGGGTATTCAGGCTATCCTTGTGTGCGAGAGCGCCGTCTATTCCATGGGAGGTTCGTATGGCACTGCTGCGCGGAGGCTTGCAGGCAATCTGTTTTCTAGGCCTTATCGCCATTAGCGCCGGCTTCGGCATTGCCCAGAGCACGAGCCAGCCTGAAGTAGCGCCAAGCGCGGCGCCACCGGCCGCTGCAGAACCTCCAGCTCCGCCTGCCGCGAGCCCCTCCGCGCAGCCCGCATCGCCTGCCGAGGAACCCGCAGCTCCGGCAAAAAAGACATATATCGTGCCTGCGGGCACCAAGGTTCTTTTGCAACTGAAGAGCGCCATCGACACCAGGAGCGCGAAGGCTGGCGACGGCGTATATCTCTACTCCATCTTTCCTGTCGTGGTCGGCAACCGCGTCATGATCCCCACGGGAGTGTACGTGCAGGGCGTGGTCGATCGCGTACAGCGCGGGGGGCGCGTCAAGGGCAAAGCCCAGCTCGACATGCACTTTACGTCGATCATCTTTCCCAACGGCTCGGTGGTGGAGATTCCCGGAGTCGTCGATAGTATGCCGGGCACAAAGAACCAGACCGTGAAAGATGACGGGGAAGGAACGATCCAGCAAAACGGCGATAAGGGACGCAATGCCGGGCGAACGGCAGAAATCGCCCTCCCCGCCGGAGCGGGAGTGGGCACAATTGGCGGAGCATCAGCGGGGCATCCTATTGAGGGCGGATTGGCCGGCTTGGGCGTGGGTCTGGCCACCGTCGGCGTGGTTTCGCTCTTCACGCGCAATGCCGACGTGGATATTCCTACTGGAACCCAGGTAGAGATGGTTCTGCAACGCCCGCTGCAACTGGAGGAAGAGAACCTGTCTGGCGTGGGCCAACCGGGATCCGCTCCGTCGCTGGTTCCAGCTTCAACACAGCCACGCCCGATTACTTCGCATCGCCCGCGGATCATGTGCCCACCGGGAAGCCTCGGTTGCGAGTAATCTAGAAGTAGATGCCTACGTTTCCCGACGATCCCAGTGTCTCCGATTCCCGAGTGAACTCTCCGTCCACCGGTGCAGCGCAGTCCTCGAATCCTGCGCCCGCAACGCCGCGCAAATCCGCGGGGCTTGTGCTCTGGCTGCGCGATCTGCTCATCTCCGCAGCGGCATCCGTCCTGATCATTACGTTTCTCTACCAACCGGTCCGCGTGGAAGGCACCAGCATGTTGCCTCGCCTGGAAGACAGCGACCGTCTCTTCATTAACAAGTTTGTCTACCACATCGCTGCCATCGAACGCGGCGATGTTGTGGTTTTCCGCTATCCGCGCGATCAGGAGAAGAGCTATATCAAGCGCGTCATCGCCCTGCCCGGCGATACGCTCCGCATCGACCACGGCCGTGTCTTCGTGAATGGGAGTCTGGTGCGCGAACCGTACGTCCCATCGGAGTATCGCGACACCCAGTCCGTGCCGGAGATGGTGATTCCTGCTGAGAGCTACTACATGATGGGCGACCACCGGTCGATTTCGCAGGATAGCCGGTACTTTGGGCCCGTCGACCGCTCGCTCATCTACGGAAAGGCAGTCTTCGTCTATTGGCCGGCTCGCGATGTAGGCGTGGTGCACTAATCAGCCTCTCCAAGTCGCATTAGGCCCCAGCGGCCTCGCGAGGTTGTTGAGCTGCGCTCGCGCAAACCTCTGCACCGGGCTTCTTCTATGAAGAAAGATCAGAGTTTTCCTCATTCCCTTGATTTCTGTTCTCTTGTTCCCTCGTTCCCTTGCTCCCTTGCTCCCTGTCTTTCTGCTAAAATCGATTGAATCCACTCCTGGGAGAGGCGATGCAGGCGATCCTGGCGCTCGAAGACGGGCGCATCTTCCGCGGGCAAGGCCATGGACACCCGGGCGAATGCCAGGGCGAAGTGGTATTCAATACTTCCCTTACTGGTTATCAGGAAATTGCCACCGATCCCTCCTATGCGGGACAGATCGTCGTCCTGACCAATCCCCAGATCGGCAACTACGGCACCAATCGTGCCGACAATGAGGCGTCGCGGCCCTACATTGAGGGCCTGATCGTCCGCGAGTTCTCTACCATCAGCTCGAATTGGCGCTCGGAGCAGGTGACCGACGAGTACATGGAGCGTTATTCGGTGCCTGTGCTGGCCGAGATCGACACGCGCGCCCTGGTGCGCCACCTTCGCAATCACGGCGTGATGCGGGGAGTGATCTCAACTACCGAGAGCAATCCCGAAACTCTCGTCGAAAAGGCCAAAAAAATTCGCAAGATGGACGGCACCGATCTGGCGCGCGTGGTCTCGACCAAGTCGAGTTACGAGTTTGACGCGTCGGATCCGCGCAGCCAGATGGGCGATCCGCTGCTGACGGAGGGCTTCATCCACAAGGAGGAACCACGCCCGAAAACCCTTCATGTGGTAGCTTATGATTTCGGTATTAAGCAGAACATTCTGCGTATGTTAACGCGCGACGGATGCCGCGTGACCGTGGTTCCGGCCGAGACCACAGCCGACGAGGTTCTGGGTCTTAAGCCCGACGGCGTCTTTCTGTCGAACGGCCCCGGCGACCCGGAGCCGGTCGACTACGCGGTGCGCGCCATCCGGCAGATGCTGGGCCGCGTGCCGGTGTTTGGCATTTGCCTGGGGCACCAGCTTTGCGGGCTCGCGCTCGGCGGCCGCACTTACAAGCTCAAGTTCGGCCACCACGGCGGCAACCATCCAGTGCGCAACAATGCCACTGGCAAAGTCGAGATCACCGCGCACAACCACAACTTTGCCGTCGATCCCGACTCGATCAATGCGAACGAAGTGGAGTTGACGCACGTGGACCTGAACGATCAGACGCTCGAAGGTCTGCGCCACAAGACGCTGCCGCTCTTCAGCGTGCAGTACCACCCGGAGGCAGCGCCCGGCCCGCACGATTCGCACTATCTGTTCCGCGACTTCCGGCAGATGATGGAGGAGTGGAAGGGATGAAGCCTGCGGCGCACGAGATCTTGGGAATTGCAGAGCGGCGGGGCTTTTGGCTCCGCTGTTTTTTGAGTGGAGCTATGGTCATTCTCGGCGAGATGGGGCCGGCAGCTGTTATTTCATATGGGCAATGTGTAGATCGCGTCATAAGAGTTTCTCGGGTCCAGGGAGGCGTACTCGATTCATATGGTAGGCCAATCCCAAATGTAGTGATCGAGCTGAAAAGCGAAGACAAGATTGTCGCGACTACGACAGGGAATGAAACGGGGAGTTTCTCCATTCCGGCACCCCCGGGGAAGTATGAACTAGCAGCGAATGCGCGCGGTTTTGAGACTGGCTTCGCGTCCCTCGAAGTTGGAACGGATCTCGTCAGAGCGTTCAAGCCAGCTCGCCTTTTCGTGATCCTGGACGTCGGGACGGCGACGCTAGATCAATGCACGTTCTCGACAACATCTCGACGAGAATTCGACAAAGTCATTCGGGAAAACACACGGAAGCATTAGGAATCAAAAGAAGACAATGCCACGCAGAAATGACATTCAAAAGATTCTGGTGATCGGCTCCGGTCCGATCATCATCGGCCAGTCGGCGGAGTTCGACTACTCCGGTACGCAGGCCTGCAAGGCCCTCAAGCAGGAGGGCTACGAGGTGGTGCTGGTGAATTCGAACCCGGCCACCATCATGACCGATCCCGAGCTCGCCGACCGCACCTACATCGAGCCGCTGACCCACGAGTACGTGGAAGAGATCATCCGCATCGAAGCGGAGATGCTTGCTGCCAAGCCCAACACGGGGAAATTCGCACTGCTACCCACAGTCGGCGGCCAGACGGCGCTGAATCTCGCCGTCGATCTTGCCGATACCGGCGTCCTGGAGCGGTATAACGTCGAGCTCATCGGCGCCAAACTCGAAGCCATCAAGAAAGCCGAGGACCGCCTGCTCTTTAAGGATGCGATGATCCGCATCGGGCTCGAAGTGCCGCGTTCCGCGCTCGTGAACAACCTGCGCGACGGACTCGACTTCTCCGGCAAGCTCGGCTTCCCGGTGCTTATTCGGCCCAGCTTCACGCTCGGCGGCACCGGTGGTGGCATCGCCTACAACCGCGAAGAGCTAATGGAGCTTCTTGCCCGCGGTCTCGACCTCTCACCGGTGCATGAGTGTCTGCTCGAGGAGAGCGTGCTCGGCTGGAAGGAGTTCGAGCTCGAGGTGATGCGGGACCTGGCCGACAACGTCATCATTATTTGCTCGATTGAGAACTTCGATCCTATGGGCGTGCACACCGGCGACTCCATTACTGTGGCGCCGGCGCAAACGCTCACAGATCGCGAATACCAGAAGATGCGCGACGCGGCCATCGCCTGCATCCGCGAGATCGGCGTTGAGACCGGCGGCTCCAACGTGCAGTTCGCCATCAATCCGCAGGATGGCCGCATGACCGTCATCGAGATGAACCCGCGCGTCTCGCGTTCCTCCGCGCTAGCGTCGAAGGCGACCGGATTCCCGATTGCAAAGATTGCGGCCAAGCTCGCCGTGGGTTACACGCTGGACGAAATTCCCAACGACATCACGCGCAAGACGCCGGCCTGCTTCGAGCCCACCATCGACTATGTCGTGGTCAAAATTCCCAAGTGGCAGTTTGAGAAATTTCCCGGCGCAGACGACACACTGGGCCCGCAGATGAAATCGGTGGGCGAAGTGATGGCCATCGGCCGCACCTTCAAGGAAGCGCTGATGAAGGCATGGCGCTCGCTCGAAACCGGAAAGAAAACGGGCGCGGAAGTAATGGAACCGCGCCGCTTGACGCAGATGCTGGTGACGCCGCGGCCGGAGCGTCTCGGCTACATTCGGTACGCGTTTGAGCGCGCCATGAGCGTGCGCGAAGTGGCACGCCTCACCAAAATGGATCCCTGGTTCCTGCACCAGTTGCGCGAGATTACGCAGGCGCAGAAGGCGATTGCCAACACCACGCCCAACGAGATAAGCGCGGAGCAGATGAGGAGGCTCAAGCGTCTGGGCCTGAGCGATGAGCGCATCGCCACGGAGTGGAAGCTCGAGGGTCATGAAGGCATCCAGCAGGTGAGGGAACTGCGCGAGAAGCAGGGAGTCCGGCCCGTGTTCAAGCTGGTCGACACCTGCGCCGCTGAGTTCGAGTCCATGACGCCCTACCTCTATTCAACCTACGAGGAAGAGGACGAGGCGCCGCCGACCAAAACACCGAAGGTCATCATTCTCGGCTCGGGCCCCAATCGCATCGGCCAAGGCATCGAGTTCGATTACTGCTGCTGCCATGCGGCGTTTGCCCTGAAAGATGACGGTTACGAGACCATCATGGTCAACTGCAATCCTGAGACCGTCTCGACCGACTACGACACCAGCGACCGGCTTTATTTTGAGCCGCTGGTACTCGAAGATGTGCTGGCAATTTACAACCACGAGGCACAATCGGGCGCGAAGATCGGAATGATCGTGCAGTTCGGCGGACAGACGCCCCTGAATCTGGCACAGCGTTTGCGCGCGGCCGGCGTGCCCATCATCGGCACCTCGCCGGAATCGATCGATTTGGCTGAGGATCGCAAGCGCTTCGGCAAGTTGCTTGAGGATCTGCAGATTCCGCAGCCGCGCGGCGGCACGGCGACCAGTGTGGAGCAGGCATTGGCCGTGGCCGAGCAGATCGGGTATCCGGTGCTGGTGCGGCCGAGTTACGTGCTGGGCGGCCGGGCGATGGTGATTGCTTACGACGCCGATGCGGTAACGCGTTACATGCGCCAGGCCGTCGAGTATTCGCAGGAACGGCCGGTTTTGGTCGACCACTTCCTTGAGAACGCGGTCGAAGTCGATGTCGATGCGCTGTGCGACTCGGAAGACGTGCTGATTGCGGGCATCATGCAGCACATTGAGGAAGCGGGAATTCACTCCGGGGACTCATCGTGTGTGCTTCCTTCCGTGGATATCAAGCCGCAGACGCTCGAAACCTTGCGCGCCTACACGCGAAAGCTGGCGCTGGCGCTCAAAGTCGTCGGCCTGGTCAATTTGCAGTTCGCCATCCAACGCGACGAGCAGGGCAACGACCACGTGTATGTGATCGAAGTGAATCCGCGCGCCTCGCGTACCGTGCCGTATGTTTCCAAGGCGACGGGCGTGCCGCTGGCCAAGATCGCGGCGCGGCTCATGACGGGCCGCAAGCTGCGCGAACTGCTGCCGGAAGAAGTTGCTTCCGGCAAGGACCTGGGAACCGGCGCGCACTACTACGTCAAATCGCCGGTCTTCCCGTGGTCGAAGTTCGCCGGCGTCGATACGGTTCTCGGTCCTGAGATGAAGTCCACAGGCGAAGTGATGGGCGTGGCGAGCAGCTTTGGCGAAGCTTTTGCCAAGGCGCAGCTTTCGGCCGGTCAAATCCTGCCCACAGGCGGGACGGTCTTCTTTACAGTGAACGATCAGGACAAGCAGGCAGCCATCGCGCTGGCGCGGCGTTACGTGCATCTGGGCTTCAAGATCGTCGCTACCGAAGGCACCGCGAATGCCTTCGAGGGCGCGGGACTCATTGTGGAGCGCGTGTTTAAGGTAGAGGAGGGACGGCCCAATGCGGTGGATCTCATCAAGGGCGATCGGATTCAACTGATCGTCAACACGCCGCGCGGGCAAGACGCAATCTTCGACGAGAAGGCCATTCGCCGCGCAGCCGTGCTGGCGCGCATTCCCACCATCACGACGCTCGCAGCCGCGCAGGCCGCGGCTGAGGGAATCGCCGCGATGCAGCGGCATCGCGTGACCGTCTTTGCCTTGCAGGCGCTGCACAGTGAAAACGGCCGCTAACGCGGGAATGCGCCCTGGGGACGCGAAGAAGGGAAGCGGCTTTTGACTGCTATTCCGCTCGGCGGAAGCCGAGTTTCGCGCCAATGGAGTAACCAAGCAGCGCGACCGCCGGCCAGGTGCCGATAAACGGGCCGTCGTTGTCGATGAGCCCGCTCGGACGTGGCCAACTGAAGAAGGTGCGGGCGATCTTGTCGGTGGCGTCGCACTGGAAGCACTGATTCGGTCCGGTCGGCATATCCATCACCCACAGACAAACGATGAGGAACCAGATGAGTCCGAGCAGCCAGACCAGGGTTGCCATTTCCGCGGGATGAATGCGCGCGATGAGCAATCCGACAATCAGAGGTACGGCGAGCGAAAACAGCAGGATCACAAGTTGTAGCTGCGGCACGCCGACGGGCTTGATGGCGTAGCCGAGGAGCATCAGCGCCATCCACGTGCCAAGCGCCAAAAGAGAGTGCAGGAAAAACGACAGCGCCTGATTGGAAAGTTTGGATTGGCTCTGTTCTTCGAGTTCGGTTTCCACCGGCGAGTCCATGTGCGCGGCTCCTGAAGAAAGAATTGCTGCTGGCTGTGTGCCGTATCTAAACCCTTACCATACACCGCGGGCGCCGGGGCAAACAATTTCGACGCTCTGGAGCAGGGAAGAGCGTCAGGGGCAGCGCGCCGGGCTCTACAATGAAAGGCATGTTGCTTGAAGGCATTTTCGCCGCGACCACAACGCCTTTTTACTCGGACGAACGCATCTATTTCCGCAAAATTGAAGCCAATATCGCGCGCTACTCGCGCAGTTTGCTGGCCGGGATGGTGGTTCTAGGCTCGACGGGCGAGGCGCCAATGCTCGACGATGCCGAATCGCGCGAGGTTTTGCGGGCGGCCGCCGAAGCTGCCGCGCCGGAGAAGGTGCTGATCGCGGGCGTGGGGCGCGAGAGCGTGAAGGCGACGCTCGAGTTGGCCGAGGCAGCTGCCGGGTTCCGTTACGATGCGGTTTTGGTTCGCCCTCCCAGCTACTATGCAGGGCAATTGTCTTCGGCGGCCATCCTCCACTATTTTCGGAGCGTTGCCGACCGTTCGCCGCTTCCCGTGGTGCTTTACAACATTCCCAAGTGCGTTCCGTACCAGATTCCGGCGGAGCTGGTGGGGGAGTTGGCCGGGCATCCAAACATCATTGGGATCAAGGATTCGTCTGGAAAGGTCGAGCGTATTGGGGCGCAGGCTGCCTTGACGCAAAATGCGCCGCGGCGGACCGTGCCGGTGACACAGGTGTTTGAGGCCGCCACGGCGCGGATGCTGGCGCCGCGTACCGAGGCGGAGGGGACGTTCGTTTCTGTGGGCGATCTGGCCGGTGGCACGGCCGTTGCAACAGCTGCCCCGGCAGTTCCGGTGAAGATGCGCAGCAGGGAGGCCGGCTTCCAGGTGCTGTGCGGGTCGGGGAGCACAGTGCTGGAGTCACTGGAGGCAGGAGCGACAGGCGCGATTCTCGCCTTCGCCGCGTTCGCGCCGCAGGCCTGCCAGGAGATTTACCTGGCCTGGAAGGATCACGACCTTGCGCTGGCGCGCGAGAAGCAACAGCGCATTGCGAAGGCGAATCAGCGGATCGTAAGCGATCTCGGCATCGCCGGCGTGAAGTATGCCTGTGACTTCAATGGCTTCTTCGGAGGCCATGTGCGCCAGCCGTTATTGGGACTAACGGCCTCCGAAAAGGCTGAAATTGAGACTTTGCTCGCGGAGACGCGAAACTAACTGGGCGATACAGTACCGCCATTTTCTGCTGCTTACGGCAGTTGTTGTGTCGCTCGATATTCTTCGCCGAGCGCTCTTGCACCCGTGCGGAGCGCGTGGTAGGATCACGGGCAATCACAAAAGTCTGTAATCCGAAAGGTCAGAACGTTGCGACACCCACGTGCATTCCAATTCTTGTCTCTGTTTGCTGTTAGCGCCGCCGTTGCCTCGGCGAATGCGCCTATTTGTGCCACCACCGGCAATCTAATCCAGAACTGTGCATTCAATGAGGGGCTCAATCCCGCGTATGCTTCGGTAGATGTCCCCGCGGACTGGACTGAACTCGGGAGTTGGGATAGCTACGACTCGCTCACTCAGGCTGAGTCGCTCGAGCCGGGAGGCTACTCCGTGAAGAACGGCGACGCTCCCCCGAATTTGACGGGCATCGGCCAGACAGTAACGGATGTCGCAGGCCAGACCTACACCTTGAGCTTCTGGCTGTTTCAGGATGGCGACAACTCCACCGGTCCGGGTCAGGCATACGGGGCGGAATGGGACGGGACTATCGTATTCGCGGAGACCGACCAACCGCTCAGCACGTCTTGGACCGAGGTTAACGTCACCGTCGTCGGGACCGGGGACGACACAGTTGAGTTAGGGGGCGACAGCTATCACGGCTACAACTATGTCGATGACGTGTCGCTGACGGCAACGCCCGAGCCGAGCACTTTCACCATGATATTGACCGGGCTGATGGGCGCGGTGATAGGAACCATCAAACGCAAAATGCACTGAGACGGCCTCACCGGAGCGGTGTTCTATCCCTATGCGAGGGACCGTCACCAAAATCCATGCGGGGGTGGCGCGGATATCCCCTAGAAATCAGCACCTAAGCGATTACCAGCATGTCCGATAACAGATATTCTGTATACTACACATTGCCCTTAGCAAACATACCGAAACTGCTGTACTGAGGAGTGTTACGGGGCCGTGCACTACCCCGCCTCGCCCCTCCCCCGGAACATTGGGATGGACTACATTTTGTAGCGGCCGAGATCCTCGTCGTTCAGTCCCTCAAGCCACCCGCGCAACTGCTCGGCCGTGGGTCCTTCGGGCGGACCGCTGGTATTCAGCTTGGCGGTCTCCATCACTTTCTCCGCGACAAAGATCGGGCAATCGGCACGCAGCGCAAGCGCGATGGCATCGGAGGGCCGCGCGTCGATGGCCACCGGCTCCTCCCCTTGCCGCACCCACAACACCGCAAAGAAGGTATCCTCTTTAAGCTCTGTAATCACAACACGTTCCAGTTGAGCATTGAGGTGCCGGATCAGGTTACGCGTCAGATCGTGCGTCATGGGACGTTGCGCAGTCATCTTCTCGATCTCGAGCGCAATCGCATTGGCCTCGAAAATGCCCACCCAGATGGGCATGACAGCATCGGAACCCACATCCTTCAGCACCACGATCGGCATATTCGTCGCCGGGTCCATCATCAGTCCGCGAATGCGCACTTCAATGTCCATCAGTTCCCTCTTGAGGCATCTCTAGCCATCTTAGACGGATTGGCCGACAAGACTGTTGGGAAAAGCTCCCGTTATTCTCACACGAAGATAACTCCCCGGTGCCGGTGCAATCGGCTGCGACCACTCCACGTTGACCGGCTTGTTCTGGCTGCTGCGGCCGGCGATCTGCCCACGGCTCGGATTGGCCCCCTCCACCATTACCTCAAGAATCTCCCCGATGTGCTTGGAATAATTGACCCTCTGTATCTCCCGCTGCCGCTCAAGCAATACTTGAAGCCGCTGAGCTTTCTCGGCCTCTGGAACGGAGTCGACCATCACCAGGGAGGGCGTGTTGGGACGGGCTGAGTACTTGAAGGCGAAGACGCAATCGTACTGCACCTCGGCGAGCAGGTCCATGGTCTGGATGAAATCTTCGGCAGTTTCGCCCGGGAAGCCGATGATGATGTCGGTGGAAAGCGAAATCTGCCGCTTGGCCGCTTGGATCCAAGCGATGCGCTCGAGATACCACTCCGGCGTATACTCGCGGGCCATACGTGCAAGAATACGCGTCGAGCCCGATTGCACGGGCAGGTGCACGTGGTCGCAGAGAGTGGGCACAGCATCAATGGCATCAACGATATCGCGGGTAAAGTCGCGGGGATGGCTGGTGGTGAAGCGGACGCGCCGTATGCCGGGAACCTGGCCCACGGCCGCTAGCAACTCCGCGAAGCTGCACTTCCCTTCCGGATCCCGGTAGCTGTTCACGTTCTGGCCCAGAAGCTGGATCTCGGTGTAGCCGAGATCGGCGATGCGCCGCGCCTCGTCGAGCACCGAGGATGACATGCGGCTGCGCTCCTTGCCGCGCGTGTACGGTACGACGCAGTAAGAGCAGAATTTGTCGCAGCCCTCGATGATGGTGATGTAGGCCCGGTAGGGATTCTGGCGCGCGGTGAACTCGGTCTCGAAGGTTTCGTCGGTCTGGCGGTCGTCGAGGCCGGTGATCCGGCTTTCTCCTGCCTCGAGCCGCGTAAGCATCTCAGGCAGTTTGCGGTACGAGGCCGACCCCGACACCAGCGAAACGTACGGCGCGCGATCGAAGATCTTTTCGCCCTCCTGCTGAGCCACACAGCCCAGCACGCCGAATCGTTTCCCCTGCTTGTGCAGTTTCTTGTAATCGTTCAAGCGATTGAAGACCTTCTGCTCCGCCTTATCGCGAATGGAACAGGTGTTGTAGAGGATAAGGCCGGCGTCTTCTTCTGTTTCGACCTGACGATAGCCTTGCCGGCGGAGAGTGCCAATCACCTTTTCGGAGTCATGGGCGTTCATCTGGCAGCCGAAGGTCTCCAAATAGAATGTCTTTTCGGTTGCCATAGACCTCCAAGTATATCGTGATGCAGCTCACTTTCGCTGCGCCTCGTACTCTGCAGCAACGCATGTGCGATGCGATCAATACGCGTGCAGATAGGCTAGTAGCGCGTCCATTTGCTCTTGCGTCATCTGATACGCAAACGACGGCATCTTTCCCTTGCCTGAAAGCAGAACCCGCTCGACCTCCGCGTCAGTTGCCGGAGCGCCATCCGGCAACGCCTTGCGACTGAACAGGCCATGCAGATTCGGTGGAACCTTATTCAGGTGCAGATCGTTCTCTTCATGGCAGTGCGCGCAACCCGCATCGTAGAGGCGCTTGCCTTGTGCCTGTTGCGGAGTGAGCGCGGACCGGACGTGACAACCGGCGGGGATCATAAGTGCGCAAGCTGCGAGCGCCAGACCCGAAGCCACCGTCGCAGCCAGCTTGAGCAGTCGCATCTTAAGTATGGTAGCCCAGCACGGTTTCGAACTACCGCGTCGATACGCACTGGGCCTACTGGACAATCACGCCGCAGGCGATGCGATCGCCAGAGTTGCCGGACGGATCGTTGGTGAGGTCGTCCGGTTTGGCGTGAATGACCAGGGCCGTACCGCCCTCGTGGAAAAGAGAATTCGGGCCTGCACTTATCGTGGCGCCTACCGCGGTGAAGGTGAGTTTGCCGGTCCCCTTCCCTGATACGACAAGGTTCGGCAGGTCGCCGAGGTGCGGATGCGGGTCCTGTGCGTTGTGTATTCCGTGGTGGGCGCCAGTCGGATTGAAATGGCCTCCAGCCGAGGTGAAAGCGGGGCCATCGCATTTGCCAACGTTGTGAATGTGGATCCCATGCTCGCCGGGAGAAAGTTGGGAAACCGTTACGGAGACCTTGACCCCGTTTGAGACGGTGGAGAATTTGGCGTGGCCAATGGTGGCTCCCTGGGCATTGACGAGATCGGCGTGTGCTGTTTGAGCCGCGGCGGGAGCGGGATGGGTGGCAAGAACCAGGAGCGCGGCGCCTGCCAACACGCCCATTTGCACGAGTACAGTTCTGCGATTGACGTTGGTCATGGGAAAGTCCTCCGGGGATGAACGGATGTTCATGCGAACTCCGCTTCTTTAGTCTGCGCGGGCGACGCCGGGCAGGTCAAGAGTGCGGATCCGAATTGCGGTTCCGGCGCCGTGTCGGGCCCTCGATACGCAGCAATTATGCTGAAGCCATGCAGCTTCACTCTCACAAACCACTTACGCCATTCGCCCACACGGCAAGCAACCGTTGCTTTGGCTGCGGACAGGCCAATGCAACCGGACTACGCCTGGAATTCCTGCTCGCGCCGGACGGCGCAGTTGTCAGCCTTCCTGTTGTGCCGGAATGCTTTGAGGGCCATCCGGGCTATCTGCATGGCGGAATTATTGCGACGCTGCTCGATGAGGCGATGAGCAAAGCGGTGCGCGCCCTGGGCCGGCCTTCGATGACACGGAAAATGGAGATCGAATACCTTCGTCCGGTGCCAGGCGGCGCGCCTCTTCGCGTCGAGGGACGAGTGATGCGCAATGAAGGGCGAAAGCACTGGACGGAAGCCGTCATTGTCGACTCGGCGGAGGTCGAGCTGGCACGGGGCAAGGGGCTGTTTATCGAGTTCCAGCCGAAGGCGAAAAAATAGGGCGGCCCCAAAAGACCGCCCTCAAGGATCTGCAAACCGGTGGAGGGAGTTCAATGCACCATATTGATGGTGTCCTGCGTGACAGTGTCGAAGGTGGTCACTGACTTGGCGTTGGCCTCAAAGGCTCGCTGCGCAACGATCAATTCAGAGAATTCGGTGGAGATATTGACGTTCGATGCCTCAAGCGCGCTGTCCTGCATGGTGGCCAGACCGGAAGTGCCCGATGTTCCGACCGCCGCCGCTCCGCTGGCCAGCGTGGTTCCGTAATCGCCGCTCCCCAGCAGCGCAAGGCCCTGCAGATTGGCCACGTTCGCCAGCGCGAGTTGCCCGACGTTCTCTTGTTGGCCATTCAAATACGACACAGTCACCGTGCCATCCGCACCGATGGAGAAACCATTGTACTGGCCGCTGGGGTAGCCATTTTGCGTGGTCCCCGATAGCGCTGAGGCTGTGGCGACCTGGCTGATCGTCGGCGTTCCCGCCGAACTCAGCAGATTCCACTTGATGTTCAGGCCTGCCGCTCCATCTGCGAATACGTTGGTGGCCGGCGCGGGATTGAAGTTGAGGCCAATGAATGAGGCATCGCCCCCCGCGGTTCCCACGGCTGTGCCATTTACGGTTGCGAGGTCGCCGTTGGCATTGAATGTCAGGGTTCCGGTGATCGCGGACGGAACCACGTTGGAGCCCGCAGTGGAATAGTCCGAAGCTGGCAATTGCGCCGAATAGGTCCACGTGTTGGTTGCCGTCTGCTCGAAGGTCACCGTGGCTACGTGCGGCTCGCCGAGAGAGTCGTAGACCGTGACCTGCGCGGGAAACTGTGTCAACGCGGCTGAATTGGAGTCGAGGTTGGCAGTCAGGCTCATGGTCGTGGTGGCCTGCTGCTGCACCTGGCCGACCGGGATGTTGATTGCCGTCAATGGAGCATTGGTATTCACCACGCCGGCAACCGCCGGATAGCCCATCACGTTCATGCCGTTCGCAGTGACCAGGCCACCCGTGGAGTCCAGCGTGAAATTGCCGTCACGGGTGTATTCGTAGACTTCGCTACCGTTGCTGACCACGAAGAATCCATTTCCATTCAAGGCCACGTCAGTGGAGTTGCCTGTAGAACTGATAGAGCCTTGCGTGAAGTCCGTCTCATTCGAGGCCACGCGCACGCCCGCTCCCACCTGGATTGGGTCGCCGGAGCCCGTGGAGCCGATCTCCTGATAGAAGAGGTCGGAAAAATTCGTCGACTGCGCCTTGAAGGCCGTCGTGTTCATGTTCGAAAGATCGTTCGCAACGGTGTTTAGAGCGGTCGAGTCGGCCTTAAGCCCGGTCAGCGGAATCGAAAAACTTGCCATGGTTCATCTCCTCGTAGAGTGCGACGCGGTCGCGCCCGGTCATGCGCCAGGCGGTTCAACAAATTTATTGGGTGGCAGGCAAAGTTCCCTCCAGCGAGGTCGCATGCGTTCGTCCGGCTAACGCATGCCCCACGCGTTCCGCTGCAGGATTGGCGTTGGGAACGCTCAGATTGTCCGAAATGCGCTGCGTAGAGATTGTTGATGAATTGGATGTGGAAACGCCGGACATGGCGGAAAGCGGCGATGCGGCGGCGTGCGCGGTTGTACGCAGCGAAGTAGCAGCGAATGCCGGAGTGGCCGCGTTCGTTGAGCCCGAAGCTGCCTCTGTAGCTTGCGTGGAGGTGCCATTACCGGAGGTGCTACCGAGATCCGTGCTCAGCGTCTGGTTGATGTCGATCAGTTGCTCCAGGCTGTTCACATTGACAAGCTGGTTGATGTACTCATTCGGGTCCGTGTCCGCGGTTGGATCCTGATTTTGCATTTCGGTCACCAGCAAGGTCAGGAAATCGTTTGCTGAGATGGTGGTCGAGCTGTCGCTCGAGTCGTCCGAACTGCTGGTGCCGCTTGTGCCGGATGTGGAGCTATCCATGGGCGTGGCCGTGTTGTGCGTAAGGACCTGCCCGGCCGTCATTTGGTGACTGAAAAGTCCTGCTGCTGTTGCCATCTTCCCTCCCTGCTTCGCTGCTCAAAAACGCGCCCGGTTCAGGCCATCACGGAAATGCGTGTGCCG
This sequence comes from Occallatibacter sp., assembly GCA_050011915.1. GTDB lineage: Bacteria > Acidobacteriota > Terriglobia > Terriglobales > Acidobacteriaceae > Telmatobacter. The sequence continues at coordinate 20,062 of JBEKIE010000016.1, read as the reverse complement.
CGCAGCTCTCCTGTGTATGTCAGCGTGTCCAAAACGCTACTCTGTGCCGATGCAGCTGGATTTGAAGAAGTCGGTGCCGGGGGCGCATTGTCCTGCGAACTCGCTTGCGGTTCGTCCGATGCGCCCCCCTGAGGGCTACCCTGCGCGCCCTGTTGCATGCGCTGGCCCATGCCGTTTTCGACTCCGCTCTCGCTCGGTGAGGCCATCGAAAGAGAAACTACGGGCGTCTGCTGTTGCACCAGGTGCGCACTGAGCCCCGCAAGGTGCCCGTTCAGTGCCTGAGCCGCTTCCTCGGAATTCGGCACAACGGTTGCATGAATGCCGCCCGCGCTGAGATCCGCGCGCACGCCTACCCACCCAAGAGCAGGATCGCGGAAACCGGCCTCGGCGTGCTGGCCTCCCGCATGAGTCCAAGTGGGCGTTCCCAGCGAAGTCCCTGCATCGAGCGCGGAAATCGTGTCCTGCCTGGGCGCTGCAGCCGAAGTTGGTACGGGAATCTGTGTGTGGACAGATGCCGGCGCCGCGGACGCTTGAGCCGTTGGCGTAGAGGTGCGCAACGCGACGGATGCGGTGTCGACGGCGGCCGTCTGAGCTGGATCAACTGGCGTTGCGGTTGCGACGGTCTGTCCAACAGCGCTGTGCGATGTAGCTCGCGATGTAGGACCTCTAACGGTTTGGGAACCATCCTGGACAGCATCGGCGCTGATATGAACCGTGGCGGAAGAAGCTGCGAGAGGCGTCGGAGAATGTGTAGCGCTGACAGCGAGTCCGGGATTTGTGAGGTCGTCCGCTGTTGAAGCCTGAACGGGCTGGGCAGAGAGACTTTTGTCGATTGCGGCGACCCGAGCGCTTGACAGTTCGCGCTTCGCTTCTGCAGCTGCGATCTCTGAAGACGAGACCGCGTTCATCCGGGGGCTCGCAGTTGACTCCGAAGTATCGTCCAGTGAAGACGCCGCAGCCTCGTGCGACAAATTATCTTGTGTTCTGCTGCGCACATTGGAAGCTGGTGCCGCGTGCGCCAAATCGCTTTGCCTTTTGTCGGCCACAATGGGGGCTGGTGCTGAGTGCGCCAAATTAGCTTGTGTTTTGCCGCGCAAAATGGACGCTGGGGCCGTGTGCATGGTTCGCGTGGTGAGGCCTGCTGGCGCGGCACTATATACGGTCCCGGCTGTGAAGTTTCCCGCGGTGGCAATTGATCTGACGTCCAGGCTGTGCGGCTCTGCCCGTCCCGGCGCCGGTATGATGCTCACGTCCGGGAGCACGACAGTTCTTGAAAAAAGAGGAGTTGTCGCGGCAGTTTCGGCTTGCGGGGAAGCCCCCGAGGAAGCCGGAGAAGCGGGAAGCACAATCGGCGCTTCGACGGCCGGCGCAAGGGCTTGCACGTTGTCCTCTGTCGCCTGCACCTGGCGAGTGTTTTCCTGGTTGTCGCGTTGAACCGCAGCGTCAGTGTGATCGCGCTTGGCTGCACCAGCGCGCTCTGTTGGAGTTGCATCTGCGCTTGCAGTGGGCGGCGCCTGCGCGTCAACATTGCGCGCGGCTCTCCATGCGGAGCGGGTTGTGGGCAAGGGAACGTCATTCTGCTGAACTGCGGCTCTCATGAGCACATTCTGCGATGTTGCTGTCGATTCTGATGCGCCGCTCGAGCTTGCCCTCGCAGTAGAGATCGTAGTTTGCCCGTTCTTTGCGGCCAGATCCTCCTCCGCGGCCTTCATTGCAACGGTCGTGCCCGATTCTCCCACTGCCTTGGTCTCGATCTTGGTCTCGATGCCGCTGGTTTCATTCGAAACTCCCCGCCACGCATTCATCACAGATTGCCAACTGGAGTGAAAACTTGGCGCTCCGGAAGCCATCCCGGTTGGGAGATCGCCACTCGCCCCCTTGAACCAGTTCGCGCTCAGCCCCTTCCCGTGCCGAGCCGCCATCGGACTCTGCGCCAGTCCAGTTCGCCCTCCGGCTTCGATCTCTGCCCCAAGTTCCCTGCCAATGGCTTCGGTCACGCAAGAACTATGTGCAGATGACGTGCCAAATAAACGTTGGGAGGCGTTAGAGGAATGTCAGGGATGGAACCGATTTTCCCGATTCGGAATGTGCTCCTAAAACATTGCACATTTTCTCTCAAGATTTGCCCGCTCGCTGCGACGCAGAGTTCGCAGGCCGATGAGAGTTCCCCGGTATTTCCTCACGCCGCGTATTTGAAGGTTTGCTCCGTCGACTCAAGAACCAGTCGTCGACATCGCGCTGCGCCCGCCGCCCTGCCTCAACTTTTTCCAGGGTTCCCGCTTCCTCGATCAGCGTCTCCGTCTGCCGGCGTTCGATGCGCTTGCCGAGAAACTCGCGCTGCCGCGACTGCAGGGCCAACTCCGCTTCCGCGATACGCGGCGCCAGAGCCGCGGCAATGCGCCTGGCGGTACGCGCGTCCTCGATACCCGCAATTCGGTCCGTAATCTCTCCGGTGACGGCGCTGGCCGCAACCAGCCGCCTGCCGCCGCGCTCGCGCTCCACGCTCCGGCTTAGCGCCTGTTCCAGTTGCCTGAACTCGGCACGCGCCAATTCCATCGCCGCGCGGCACTCTTCTTCCTGAACTTCGAGAACCTGCAGCAGACGCCTCATGGCGCGCGAGACAGCCATGGCTCACACCTCCGCGGCCAGCGCGGCAAGACGGCGCAGGCATTCGGGAAAGCGGACGCGCTCGCCGGCCGCCTGGGCGAGAAAGGCACGGATCGCGTCGCGGGCGCGCAAGGCGCGGTCTAGATCCGGATCGGCGCCCGGCTTGTAAGCGCCGATGCGCACCAGATCCTCCGAGCGGGCATAGATCGCCAGCAACTTACGCAGCAGCGCAGCCTGCTCGCGGTGCGGTTCTGCGGCCACCGCAGGCATGAGCCGGCTGATCGAATCCAGCACTTCGATAGGCGGGTACCAGCCCTCGCTTGCCAGCGCTCGGGAAAGAACAACGTGTCCGTCCAGAAGCGAACGTACAGCGTCTACGAGCGGATCCTGCTGGTCGTCGCCTTCCATCAGCACGGTATAGAAAGCGGTAATCGAGCCGGTGCGGAAGCAGCCGGCACGCTCCACGAGACGCGCGAGGCGAGCAAAAACCGAAGGCGTGTATCCCTTCGCCGTGGGCGGCTCTCCGGCGGCGAGACCGATCTCGCGCGCCGCCATCGCGAACCGCGTAAGCGAGTCGAGCACTAGCAACACGTGCTTGCCCTGAGCCGCGAAGTATTCACTCAGCGTGGTGGCGGCCAGCGCTGCCCGCATGCGCAGCAATGGAGACTGGTCGGAGGTGGACACGACCACAACGGCGCGCGCCAGCCCTTCCTTTCCCAGAGAATCGCGCAGAAACTCGCCCACCTCACGGCCGCGCTCACCGACCAGGCCCACCACCGTCACTTCGGCTTCGGTATTGCGCGTCATCATGCCGATGAGCGTGCTCTTGCCCACGCCCGATCCGCCGAAGATGCCGACGCGCTGGCCGCGGCCCACTGTGAGCATGCCATCAATCGCGCGGACGCCCGTTCCCAACGGCTCGCGAATGGCCACGCGGTCGAGCGGCAGACGCACAGCGCCGTCGAGTCGCAGCGTTGCCGCGACGGCCGGGGGACGGCCCCCATCGATGGGCGCACCCTGTGCATTCAAGACGCGTCCCATCAACGCCGGGCCCACCTCGATCTCGGGCATCGTACCCAGCGCCCATACCGGATCGCCAAAGCGGATTCCCTCCGTCGTCTCGAGCGGCATCGACAGCACATAGGAGCCGCGAAAGCCGATGACCTCGGCGGGATGCGCGCGCCCCATGCGGTCATCGATTGCGCAGCACTCGCCCACCGAGACAGGAGGGCCGGCCGACTCGATCGTTTGGCCCACCGATTCGAGGACTTGCCCACGCCAGCGCCAGGGCTGGCGGCTTTCCAGCCGGGAAAAGTAGCGTTCGAGCGCGGCCATCATGCTCCCGCCCCCGCGGGTGATCCCACCTGCGGCGTGCTGACAACCGGTCGGTGCTCCGGCGCATCCGGCGTGACGGCGCGATCGAAGAAACCGCGCTCGATCTCGCCCAACTGGGCGCGAATTCCGAGATCGACGGTTCCCACCTTGCTTTCGATCATGCAGTCGCCGAGCAGCATGCCTTCTTCTGCCACAACCAGCGGTTTCATGGCCAGATTGGGCAAGAGCGCGATAGTCTCCTTCCACAAGTCGGCTTCCCTGGCGGGCACACGGAGCCGAACTTCCGACGTGGCCGCCAGTTGCCCCAGGGCAACGCGCACTGCGCCCGTCAGCAGAAGCGGATCCATCTGTGCTTCGCGGCGCAGGATACGTGCCGCTACGGCCAGCGCCAGACGCACCACCTCCTCCTCGACGGCATGGAGGTAGTGGTCGCGTTCGCGGGTGAACTTTTCGACGAGATCGGCCAGTTGACGTCGACGACGCTCGGCCTCCGCAGTTGCAGCAGGAGCCAGTGCCTCGCGTTCAGCACAACGACCCTCCTCGCGGCCGCGCTCCCGGCCGGCTTCGAACGAGCGGCGCGTTTCTTCGGCAAGCCGCTCCTCGAAGTTCGAGCTGATCACACCCCCTTCCGCTCGAACCACGCCCTCGAGCGGGCGCGCGACAGGATCCTCCCCGGCTTCGGCCCAACCATCCCAGGCAGGCAGGGGCGCCTTGGGGCAGTTGAGGTATTCGAAGCTCTCTACGCTTCTGCCGCCTTCGGCGCTCTCTTGCAATGCCATTGCCCGCCACAAGCCTCCGATTCCCCACTCTCTTTGCCTAAGTCGCGCCTCGAACTGTCCCGCTTCTCCGCCAACCTGCCTGTCCCGTTGCCGCCGCCCGCTACGCCATCATCTCGTCGCCGGTTTCGAGCTTCAGAACTACCTTGCCCTCGGCCTCGAGCCGGCGCGCCAGGGTCAGAATCTCCTGCTGCGCCTGCGCTACCTCGCGCGATCGCACCGGGCCCAGCACCTCCATGTCTTCCTTGAGCATTTCGACCGCGCGCGAGCTCATGGCCTTGAAAATCTGAGCACGCAAGTCCTCATTGGCTCCGCGCAGGGCGAGCGCCAGCTGCCGCTTGTCGACGCCGGAGACGATCTCGCGAATGGTCGCCGGCGGCACAGTAATCAGATCCTCGAAGGTGAACATGAGATTGCGAATGCTCAGGGCCAGTTCCGGCTGATCCTCTTCAATGGCCTCGAGAATTTTTTTCGCCTCTTCGGCATTGAGCCGGTTCAGCAAGTCCGCAACGGCCTTGAAGCCGGAGTAGCTGCGGCGCGCCGTATCGCCCACACTCTCCAGCCGCCGATGCAGAATCAGCGCCACCTTCTGGGCCATTTCAGGGGAAAATTGCCGCATCTCCGCCAGCCGCTGCACAGCGACCACCTTGTGGTCCTCGCTCAGGTTGTCGAGCACCGTGGAGGCGCGGCGCGGATCGAGGTGTGCCAGCACCAGCGCGATAGTCTGCGGATGCTCGGTGTCGAGCAGCTTGCCCAACTGCTGCGGATCGGTGCGCTGCAGCTTGGCCAGATTGCCCTGTGCCGCCTCCTGCGAGCGGCGCATCAGCGTGAGCAGGTCATCGGCGCGCTCCGTGCCGAAGGTCTCCACCAACAGACGCCGTGCGTAATCCAAGCCGCCATGCACAATAAAGTGATGGGTGTCGAGCAACTGAAAGAACTCTTCCAGCACCTCGGCGGAAAGCTCCGGCGTCACCCCGCGCAGCTCAGCCAGCTCTTCGGTGATACGCTGCACGTCTGAATCGGGCAGTGCGCGCAGGACTTCCTTGGCGAGATCTTCGCCCACGGCGACAAGCAGGATCGCCGCCTTGCGTACCCCGGAAAGATTGCCCGCCTGGCGCCGCCGTGTTGCCCCGCCTTCGATTGCTTGCTCCGCCAAGGCTCGCTCCTTTCCCCATCTCCCCGGCTCGGCCTATTTCCTTCACGCCCGAGCCCCATCCCTGGGATCAATCCGAGTGAATCCAGCTCTGCAACAGACGCGAGCTCTGCGTGGGCTCGCGTTTCATGTGGTTGGCCACCTGATCGAAGATCTCCTGCGACCGTAGTCGCTCAGGATCAATCTCCTCCGCATCAGGCGGGTTCAATTCCGCCTGCGCGGGGGCAGCTCCCGATCCCGCAGGCAGTTCGCGGCGCAGATTCTTCAGGTTCCCCGCGGTTGCCAGCGCGGTGCCGGCGTGGCGGATCGCGGGACGAAGACCGAAGGCCACCACCATGAGGAGGCCAATCAGCAGAGCGGAGTACTTCACGAGAGATGGCGAGTCTTGCTCAGTACGCAGCAGTTGTTGGGCGGGAGTCGCCGGCGGCTCGGGACGATTCTCGTCGAAGGCCAGATCCTGCACCGTGACGACGTCGCCGCGCGCCGTGTCAAATCCCACTGCCGCCTGCGCCAGAGCCGTCAGGTTGCGCAACTCGTCTGCCGAACGCGGCTGCCAGACCGCCGCATGATCCTTGCTCGCCGCCTGCAGCATGCGGTCGTTCACGACAATGGCCGCGGTAAGCCTGCGTACACGCCCGGGGCTATCGACCACATGCCGCACGGTCTTTGAAACGCCATAGGTTCCGGTCTCGGTTTTGGCGGATTGGGGCGCGGAGGTCTCATGCGGATAAACAGGGAGAGCCTGCGTATTGGGCGCATTGGAGGCCGTGCCCGGAACCCCGGCAGCGACGGGCTGCGCGCCAGTGGTCTGCTCGGTTCGTTGCAGGGACAATGTGACAGTCTTGGCGGGATCGTAATTTTCGTCGGTTTCTTCGGCGGCCTGCGCATCGTAATCGAGCGTCACCGAAGCACGCACATTGCCTACGCCCGTCACCGGCTCGAGCGTCGCGACCAGCTTGTCTTCGAGGGCCTGCTCGGCGCTCAACTGTATGGCTTCGGCGGTTCTGGGCCCCAGCGGAGAGTTGCCCGCGGCATCCACCAGCACCACGTGCTCCGGCAAGAGCCCGTCGACGGCGGAAGCGACCAGGTTGCGGATGGCTTCAGGCTCGCCTTCGGCCAGCGCACGGCGGCGCAGTTTGAGCACTACGGCGGCCTTGGCAGGACGCTCTTCGTCGCGAAAGAGCGAATCGTGGGGCATCACCAGATGCACGCGCGCCGAGGCAACATCGGAGAGCGTCCCGATCGTATGCTGAAGCTCGCCCTCAAGAGCGCGTTGATAGTTCACCTGTTCGTCAAACTCCGAACCTACCCAGTTGGGCTTGTCGAAGATCTCAAATCCCAGCCGGCCGCTTTTGACGCCGCCCTTGGCCGCAGCGGCCAGCCGGGCCTTGTCCATTTGCGCAGCCGGAACCAGAATGCCCGCGCCGTCGCTGGTGGGTTCAAAAGGAATCTGCGCCTGCGCCAGAACCTGCTCCATCTGCCGCGCGTCATCCGGGTCGAGGCCCGCGTAGAGGGTGCGCCAGTCGGGACGCAGCCCGTACCATGCCAGGCCTCCCAGCAGTGCCGCCAGCAGCAGTGCCGCCGTGATCGCCCAGCCGCGCTGCGCGGGGGCCATTTGCGCCCAACGCACCCGCGCCAGGCCCCATAGCCCGGACCACTTTCCGCCTTTTTGCAGTTGCCCAAGCGCCGGCGGAGCCTTCTCCAACTGTGTTCCCGTGGCCATGATCTTCAGCTACTAGCTGCTAGCTCCTAGCTTCTAGCTGTCTCCCTACCGTCAGATAAGCCTTCGCGCTCCGCGATCGGGCTAGGAGCTAGAGGCTAGAAGCTGTCTCTAAAACTGCATGCCCATCACGCTCTGGTAGGCCTGCACGGCCTTGTTGTGCACCGCCAGCGCCAGTTCGAAGGCCATATCGGCCTTCTGCGTGGCAATCATCGCCTGATGCACGTCTATTCCAGAGCCGGTCATCAGGCCGGTCACGGCACTCTGCGCCTGCTCTTCCAGTTGGTTCACCTGCCCCACAGCGTCGCTAATCAGATCGGCAAAGGGAGAGGATGCGGCGGGCGGTCTTGCCTGCGCCGTCAGCGAATCTGTGATGCCTGTGCCTGCCGCACCGAGTGCAGTCGTTACCGGGTTCATTGCGGTCAACATGCTCTACGCCTCCTCGATCCAGATCCCCGCGCCCGTTTGCGAATGCAAGATCCCAAACGCTTCGCAAGCCCCGGTCAGGACTTGGCAATTTCCAGCGCCGATGTGATCATGCCCTTCTCGGCCTGGACGGCAGCGCCGTTCAGACCATATGCACGCGTTGCCCCCATCAGGTCCACCATCTCTGTGAGGGGATTAATGTCGGGATAGGAGACGTAGCCGTCCGGTCCCGCGTCGGGATGCCCGGGATCGTAGCGCTTGAGCGGCGGCGAAGAATCTTCAACAACCGCGGAGATATGGACGCCCGGCGCGACCGCCGTCCCGTCAGGCAATGCGGGCGTTTGGAGTACCGCGGAGGTGGTGGCCGTGCCGCCAGCCGATGCCGACGTCATGGAATCAAGGAAGTTGGGATCGCCCTGATTGGCGGAGAAGACCACCTCCTGGCGGCGATAGGGTCCACCCTGCGCGGTGCGCGTGGTCTCGGCATTGGCCATGTTGGCGGCCACAACTTCGGCGCGCATCCGCTCCGCCTCCATAGCGCTCCCGGAGGTCTCCATCATGCCAAACAGATTCATTGCACCCTCCCCATTTCCGGCCTTGCCGCGGCTGCCGATCAGCCCTCGCGCATTCTCGCTCCTCTAACGTCAACGGCTTATTTGTCGGCGTGAATCGCGTCCAGCACGCGCTGGTACTCCTGCCTGAGCAGCGCTACGCCGATGCGGAACTTGAGTTGCGCCTCGGCCAGGTTAAGGCTTTCGCGGTCAACGGAGACGTTGTTTCCGTCGGGCCGCGCAATTAGCCCATCGACCTCCGTGACGCGCACCTTACGCGGCGCGTGCCCCTGGCCCGCATCGACGAGGGCCTCGCGCATCTCGGCCTCGAAGTCCATTCCCACGGTGCGGTAGCCCGGCGTGTCCACATTGGCCATATTGACCGCCGTGAGCTTGGCCTCCGTCGTGGCCAGGTCGAGATAGCGCGCGATCTGGTCGCTTAGCTGGGTTGCGATTTCCATGTTCATCTCGTCCTCCTGAAGCGCTTCTCTCTCGGCTGCTCCTCCTCGCTGCGGCCCCTTGCGCAAAGCCGCCGGCAGCACTCAGTTCACCGTGAGGCCGAAATCGATCTCCCGCTCGGTCAGAACCGGATCCTCCCCGGCCAGAATCACGCCCCGCTCCAGCACGTGCTCGAGCTCGCGGACATTTCCCGGCCAATCGTGCGCGGCCAGCTTGTTCAGCGCGCTCGAATCTACCCGCTTCACAGGGATATCCCGGCCCATCTTTTGCAGGAAGTGTTCGACGAGCAATTGCAGATCCTGGGCGTGCTCGGCCAGCGACGGCGTGCGGATGAGAAACACCGCCAGCCGGTAGTAAAGGTCGGAGCGAAAGCCGCCATTCTGGGCGTGCTCGGCCAGAGGCCGGTGCGTGGCGGCGAGAATGCGCACATCCACCTTGACGGCGTCGTTGTCGCCGACGCGTTGCAACTCACCGTATTCCACAAAGCGCAGGAGCTTGGCCTGCAGGCTCAGCGGCATCTCGCCAATTTCGTCCAAAAACAACGTGCCGCCGTCGGCGGCTTCAATGCGCCCGGTACGGCCCTGCACCGCGCCGGTAAAGGCGCCGCGGGTGTGGCCGAAGAGTTCGGCCTCGAGCAGCGCTTCGGGAATGGCCGCGCAGTTGATGGCCACAAATGGCTTGCGGCTGCGCGTCGATAAGCGATGCAGCGCCTCGGCCACCAGCTCTTTGCCCGAGCCGGTAGGCCCCTCAATCAACACCGGGGTCATGCGCGGGGCCACCAGCCGCACACGGCGGCTGACCTCGAGCATGCACGATGCGTTGCCCACCAACTCCGGAAGCCGATCGCAGGAATTCGGTTCGGCGCCCTGCCCGGTGCGGCCGGACTGGATGGAGACCGCCTTGCCGACGCCCGGCGACAGAGCGGGAAGAGGCGGCGCGAAGTTGCGAGGCGCGATGAACGTCTCAGCCGCGGCACCCTTTGGCGCCGCAGTCTCGGCTCGCGCCGGCTCCGTAGCGGAAGTCTGCAACGAGGGGTTTGTGTTCCAAGCTGCCGTATCGGTCTCCTGGCAGTGGCGCAGTGCGTAAAGCAGTTCCTGCCGATAGGGTCCGCGGGGACTTTCTGCGGCAACATTGCCTGCTGTGGTCACCAGGTCGACTTCAGGAAAGCGGCCTCTGAAATCCCTCAGGAACTCGGCGAGGTCAAGATCCGGCAGCCAGGAATCGACAATCACCGCGTCGGGGAGCGACGTCTCGGCCTCCGTCCAGGCCTGGGCGCCGCCTTCGGCCTCGCGCACCTGCCAGCGCAGGCCGGCAAGCAGGTGCGCAAGGCGCTGGCGAAAGCTGCGATCGGCGCTGGCCACCAGCACAGTCCGCGGCCGCATGGGGAGAGTTACAGAAGGAACCGGAAAGAGTTGCATAAGCAGTCTCCACTGGGTGAGGCGAAGGTGTGGAACCAACGGATGGGCGCGCTACGAAGCAGCCATGGCTGGCGGACCCGAAGCAATCTCCGCGGCCGCAGACGCAGCGACAGGCGCGGCAAGCGCCAGCTCAGCCTCCGACGGCACCATGTAGCCCTGCCCTCGCACGGTGTGGATCAGGCGGCCCGGCGGCGGATCCTCCAGCTTGCGGCGTAAATAATTGACATAGACGTCCACGATGTTGGTGGTTTGTGCCGGTTCCAGGTTCCACACGGAGTCGAGCAGTTCGACCCGCGAAACACACTGGCCGCGGTTCAGAAGCAGATGCTCGAGCAGGGCGAATTCCTTGTTGGTGAGAACGATCAGGCGGCTTCCGCGCCGCGCAGTGTGGTCCAAACGGTCCAGTTCAAGGTCTCCGGCACGCAATTGCAGCCGCGTCTCGCGCTTGCGTCGCAGCAGGGCCCGGCAGCGGGCACGCAGCTCGTGCAAACTGAATGGCTTGGTCATCAGGTCGTCTGCACCGCGGTCGAGACAGCGCACCCGCGTATCGACTTCCTGCCGGCCCGTGAGCACCAGCACCGGCAAATCGGGATCGAGCGCGCGCACCTCTTCAAGCACCTGCTCGCCATCTTTCACGGGCATGTTCAAGTCCAGAATGGTCAGATCCGGCATTTCGGCTCGAAACGCCTCCACGGCGGCGGCGCCGTCGCAGGCCACGTGAACGCGGTGACCGTCGGCCTCAAGACCACGGCTCAAGAACAGCCCCAACGCTCTGTCATCTTCGGCAATGAGTAACCTCATGCGGGCCTTTCCTTTGTGCACTTCCAGCGCAGCGCCGATCAATGATCGAATTCACCATGCTGGATCAAGTTCGGCAGGGTGCGCGTGCGGCTTTCTTCCACCTTCCCGCGAGAGAGAGACGAACTCAAGTTTCTTCGGAAGAAAAACGCTGGGACAATTTCATGAATGGCACTGGGAAAGGAGATGTCCCAAAACGGTGCAGCGGTTATAGCTCCCGAAGCGCGTCTATTCCTCAACATCGGCTGCCCGGACTGCTTCCGGTCAGGCAACTTTGGCGCGCGCTGTCGTCTTCTGCCGGTACATCGCCGCGTCAGCACGCCCCACTAGCTCCTTCATCTCTTCGCCGGCCACATGCGCGGCCAGCCCAATGGATGCATCGATGCGTAATTTCAGAGCGCCTTGCTTTCGTTTCACGGTGTAGTTGCCGCAGACCCATTTGCGCAGGCGCTCGGTCTGCGCCTCTGCCTCGTCAAGAGGGGAATCGAAGAGCAGGATGAATTCGTCACCGCCCCAGCGCCCAATCACGTCCGTGGAGCGGCAAGCGGACCGCAACTCGCCCGCAAACTGTTTGAGCAGCTCGTCGCCGGTCAAGTGACCATGCACGTCGTTTACTTTTTTGAAGCCGTCGATATCGACGATGGCCACGCAAAAGGTGTCGCTTGACCCGATGCGCTTCTCGATCTGGCCCTCGACGAACACGCGGCTGCTGGCGCCGGTCAGCGCGTCGCGCGCGGCAATTTCCTCGGCCTCCTCCAGCTTGATCTGATAGTCCTCCACCTGTTTCTTCAGTTGGTCGAGGACCTCCCTCCCTTCCGCCGCCATCCGGTCAATCGATGACTTCAGCTCGGCCGCGCTCTGCGTAATCGACGCCCGGATTTCGGTCAGGTCGTCAAGGCTTGCGATGGCCTGGAGCCGCTCCGTGACCGCGTTCATCTGCCCCGCGCAGCGTTGATCGCGCGCGCTCACCGATTCCGCAGTATGCGCTATGGTGAGGAGCATCTCTTTCACTTCGCGCGCCTTCACCTGATAGTGGCGTGCGGCGTCGCGGCCCCAGCCCCGCAAATTCTCTCGCGCCTGCTCACGATTGGCTGCAAGCCTCTCGGGGCTTGCGGCCGGGGAAAGCTCCGCCTTCAGCTTTCCGAGAGTCTGTTTCAGATCGTCGCCAATGCCCGGACAGGCATCCAGACTGCAGTTGCCCATCTCAAGCAAGACGGAGCCATAGGCATCGAGGGCCGCGGCGAACGGATCTTGCCGAATGTCTTCGCCTTCCTGGCCAAGCTCCGGCGAATCGGAGTCGAGGTATCTTTTGAGGGAAATCATGGGTTCCTCGGAACAATCCACTCTGCGGGGCGCTCTCCCGCACCACAGGCCCCTTCGGTTATCGGCCGGACGGGTTCGTTTCATGAGAGGTGTGTGGAAACGCGACAAGTGACTGGAAATCTTGCGGAAGCCGGCGCGAGTGTGCGTTACTTAAGTGAACGAATCACAGGGGATAGCGCCCCATGCTGGCATGTTTTTTCGCCCATTTTGTTCCCGTTTTGAAGTCGGGCCCGCTTTCTCAAAATGCGGACACCGCGGATTACGAAAGAGTGCACCAAAGTTAACTCAAATGCCGACAAAAGCGTTATCGTGATTTCTTGAAATTCACCGATTCTATATGTTGGCGGGTTTTCGCTAACGGAGTGATTGCCGAGGTGGGCCAAGTGGACTGGAGCAAAATCCCTGATTTAGCAGCTGTTGCTCTGCTTACGCTGGCCTTTTTTTCGGTCGCGCGGCTCAGGCGGACATCGTCTTCCGGCGTTTGGCTCATCGGTTGGCTGATGATCGTCCTTCACTTTGCCGCTTTCATGTTTCTGCAAGCGCCGGGAAACTACGGCACTGCTGCCGCCATTCTGGGCTCAACCGCGCTTGCCTGGGCGGGCATCCTCTTCATGTGGGCGTCCGTTCCCTACCGCAGCCGCGTGTCGAGCCGCATGATACTCGTGGCGCTGTTCACGACCAACACGCTCTACATTACTGCCATTTCCGTCGCTACTACGCCTCACTGGCTCCTGACAGCGGCCGCCGTTCTTATGGGCGCGTTGCCACTGGTCATTGCACTCGGGAACATTCGCAAGTTTCGCCATCCGCTTCGCTGGGCGCTGGTACTTCTTTACGTTGCCCTCTCCGTCTTCCTTCTTGCGGTCGAGAATCGGCCCGGCGACGGCCCCGACCTGGCCATAAACGCGGTATTCTTCACGGTCTATATTGGCTGCTGCATCCATTTCTGGTATGCCTATCGACGCGCTACGGCGGGAGCCTTCATCACTGTCCTGGGATTTCTTGCCTGGGCGAACGTATTTACGGTTGCGCCATTTCTGAGCGCTTTCTTCCCCAGCTTTCATCTGGAGAGTGAGGCCTGGAATCTGCCCAAGTACGTGGTCGCCGTGGGCATGATCCTGATTCTGCTCGAGGACCAGATCGAGCACAATAAATACCTCGCCTTGCATGACGAGCTTACCAGCCTGCCAAACCGAAGATTGTTTCAGGATCGATTGGAAAATGCACTCGAGCGTGCGCGGCGTACCGGTTCGCAGGCAGCTCTCCTGCTCATTGATCTCGATCGCTTCAAACAAGTCAACGACACGGTGGGGCATCACATCGGCGACGAGTTGCTCAGGCACGTCGGCCGTCTCTTCCTCGGCAGAGTGCGGCGCACCGATACCGTGGCCCGGACCGGAGGCGATGAGTTTTCGGTAATTCTGGAAGAGCCCACGAATCGCACCGACGCGATGCGCGTGGCCCGCACATTAACGCAGCTCCTCGATAATCCCATTATGCTGGAAGGAAACACGCTGCGCATCGGCGCCAGTGTGGGGATTGCGGTCTTTCCCGAAGATGCCGGCGATGGAGAAGCCTTGTGCATTGCGGCCGACCTGCGGATGTATGCCAGCAAGCGCGCGGCGAGGAGCCGGACGGATCGCGTGGCGTCTGCTTCGCTTTTGGCGGACGGATTTCAGTCAACCGAACAGGACGCCGGGCTGCAAACGGCAGAGTAAAACTCCGAAAAGACCGGTACATAAAAAGATGCCCGGGCAAATAGCCCGGGCATCTTCATTCGTTGCCAGTCCTGGCTTATCCCTGTCCGCCGCCCGGACGAGGTCCGCCGCGACGGCGACGGCGACGACGGTTCGCGATTGCGGGACGTCCTCCTCCGCCGGCTTGTTGGCCGCCGGGAGCGGGCGCACTTTCTACCCGGTTGAAGTTAGGCTCGTTCTCCTCATCGAACTCCACCGCGCCGTCGCCTTCGAAATCGTCGCCACCCTCGATCAGAATGGTGCTCTGATTCGAGCTCGGCTGGCGTTCGTCGAACTCGTGGCGCGGCCGGACTGGAACTGGAGCAACTGGCGCAGGCGCCGGAGGCGCCGCCGCTTCCTCGGTTTCAACCGGGGCCGACTGCGCAAGCTTCGCCTTTTGCTCCTTGATCAGCGCCTTGCGGCTGAGCTTGATGCGGTTCCCCTCAATCGCGAGAACCTTCACCATCACCTGATCGCCCTCGCGCAACTCGTCCTTGACTTCCTTTACGCGATGCTCGGCGATCTCGGAGATGTGCAGCAAGCCGTCCGTGCCCGGAAAGAGTTCGACAAAGGCGCCGAACTCGGCCAGACGCACAACCTTGCCAAGATAGGTCTTGCCAATCTCGGGAACGGCGGTGAGGTTGCTGATAATCTCGAGAGCTTTCTTGAGGCCCTCGGCATCGCTCGACGCCACACTCACCTTGCCTGTGTCGTCTACGTCGATCTTGGCGCCCGTCTGCTCCACAATGCCGCGAATGGTCGCACCACCCTTGCCAATGAGATCGCGGATCTTGTCCGTGGGAATCATCACGGTCTCAATGCGCGGCGCATACTTCGAACGCTCCACGCGCGGACCGCTGAGCTCGGCATCCATCTTGTCCAAAAGGAAGAGCCGCCCACGGCGCGCCTGCTCCATCGCCTGCTGCAGGATCTCGCGCGTCAGGCCGCCGATCTTGATGTCCATCTGCAGCGCCGTGATTCCGTTGCGCGTTCCTGCCACCTTGAAGTCCATATCGCCGTAGTGGTCTTCCGCGCCGGCAATGTCGGTGAGAATGGCGTAATCGTCGCCTTCCTTCACCAGGCCCATGGCCACGCCGGCCACTGCGCCCTTCAAGGCGATGCCCGCGTCAAACAGCGCCAGGCTGGCTCCGCAGACCGAAGCCATCGACGACGAGCCGTTGGACTCCAGAATGTCGGAGACAATGCGAATGGAATAGGGTGACTCGTCGGCAGTCGGCAACACGGCAGTGATCGCGCGCTCTGCCAGGGCTCCGTGGCCTACTTCGCGACGGCCTACGCCGGTCATGCGGCCGGTTTCGCCCACGCTGAACGGCGGAAAGTTGTAGTGGAGCATGAAGCTCTTCTTTTTCTCGCCCTCATACGACTCCAACCGCTGGCTGTCGTCCATCGTGCCCAGCGTTGCCGTCACCAGTGCCTGAGTTTCTCCGCGCGTGAACAGCGCCGATCCGTGGGTGCGCGGAAGCACGCCCGTCTCGATGCTGATGGGCCGAATCTCGTCGAAAGCGCGGCGGTCGGGCCGGATGCGCTCCTTCGTTACCTGCTCGCGGAAGATTCGCTCGCGCAATTGTTCGTAATAATGAGCCAGCCTCTTCTTCGCCACGGCGTCTTCGGCGGGGATCTCAGCCGCAAGCTCATCCTTGATTTGCTTGATCAGCGCATAGCTCTCGGTCTTGCCGTGCGTCTTGGTGTCGAGTGCATCCTTCAACCGGTCGCCGATCTTCGTCTTCAACTCTGCGTAATAAGCTTCGTCGAACTCCGGCGCCGTAAACGCTCGCTTCGCCTTGCCGGCCTTGGCCACGAGTTCCTCGATCGCCTTAACGATCTTCTTGATTTCCTCGTGTGCAAATTCGATCGCGGCGAGGATCACCTCTTCGGTCTCCTCTTTCGCGCCCGACTCGATCATCACGATGCCGTCTTTGTGGCCGACCACCATGATGTTCACTGTGGTCCCGGCACGCTCGGAGTACGTGGGGTTGATCACGAACTCGCCATTCACGCGTCCCACGCGCACTGCGCCCACCGTGGCGCTAAAGGGAATGTCGGAAAGGGCAACCGCCGCCGCTGCTGCGTTGATGCCAATGACGTCGGGGTCGTTTTCCTTATCCGCAGAGAGAACCAGAGCGATCAGCTGCGTCTCATTGCGAAATCCATCCGGGAAGAGTGGGCGAAGAGGCCGATCGATCTGACGGCAGGTCAGGATCTCCTTTTCGCTGGGACGGCCTTCGCGCTTGATAAAGCCGCCGGGAATGCGCCCGCCGGCGTAGGTGTACTCACGATAATCCACCGTGAGCGGGAAGAAATCGATACCCTCGCGGGGATCGGGTGAGGCCACAGCTGTGGCCAATACCACCGTTTCGCCCGTGGTGACCAGTGCGGCGCCAGAGGCTTGCTTGGCCATGCGTCCGGTCTCAAAGACCAGCCGTTTGCCGCCGGCAAGCTCGACGGCTACTTCATGCTTCGTAGACATAGAGTCCTCGTTTCGTTTTGTTCGCTTGGGAAACTTGTATAGGGATTGCGCGGCGTGCGCGCATGAGACACAAGTGCGCAAGGCCTGGCGTCCCACGCAGGGCGCCGGCCGCGACTTGGTCCGGGGTTCCGTATCGGATGGGGACCGGGACCAATGTCCGGTCTGGGTGCTTCCGGTTCAACGTGAGCTTTCTGATTACTTGCGAATACCGAGTTTGCCGATCACGTCGCGATAGCGATCGGAATCGTGCGTCTTCAGATAGTCCAGCAGGCGGCGTCGCTTGCTGACCAGCATCAATAACCCACGCCGGGAAGCGTGATCTTTCTTGTGGGTCTTGAAGTGCTCGGTCAGGTCGCTGATCCGTTCGCTCAGAATCGCGATCTGGACTTCCGGCGATCCGGTATCCGTCTCGTGGGTACGGAAACGGTTGATCAGGTCAGTCTTTTTTTGAGTCGCCAGCACGGCGTCAATTACTCCTCTTTTTCTCTCAGATCCACTCTTCAGTGTCTATTGTGAGATTACCATGAGCGCCTCCCTTGGGGGAATTCAGCCGGCATAAGGAACCACATATCCAACTCGGCGCAGCGCGGAGTGAGCCATTTTGCTCTCGAGCACGCCGCTTTCTGCTCCGTTCTTTATGCCTGGGATCGCTACGGCTGCGCGTCGAGCCAGTAATTTGCGCGCGCCACGATTCGCGCGCCGTAATCCTGCGTTGTCCGCACGCGAATAGTGTGCAGACCGGGGGTCAGGTCGGTGGGTCTGAAGGTAATCAGATAGCGGTTGCGCGCGTCCTTCGCCGCAGACATTACCCGCGCCTCGAATCGCTTGTCGCCGACAAAGGTTGTGTACTCGCCGCCGCTCATCTCCGCCACTTCCTTGGCGACATTCTTTTTGAACGCTCTGATCGCCATTACCAGCGCTGAAACCATGTTCAACGTGGCTTGGTCGGGTTCGGAGTCCTTGACGTCGTGGCCTAACTCGGCCAGCGCCGGCGAAAAGGAAACGCTCAGCACCAGCACATCGGACTCGCCGATTTTTTGAATCAGTTGCGCAATCTTAGTGTGCTTGCTGCCGCGGTCGCGCTCCTCACTGATGAGCAAGAGCACGCGACGAAAATCCTTGGGCTGCGTCTCCAGCAGGGTCACCGCGTAGTTCACCGTGTCCAGGATCGCTGCTCCGCCATCGCCCGGTTGCAAATGCTCGAGGTCGGTGTTGATTTGGTCGCCGTTGGGCGTGTAGTCCTCAAGCAGATGCGGCGCGGAATCAAAGCCCACCAGCGCCGCCTGGCTGCGCGGGTCGGTAAGAAATACGTCAAGCAAAGGCCCCATCTTGGCAAGCTTATCGAACTCCAGAACGCTAGCGCCTCCCTGCTCCACGGCGACCGCTAGCGCCACGGGTGCCGTGTCCATCTCTTCCTGCACGCGGATCTTCTGCGGCACGCCGTTATCATCAAGAACGAAATCGCCGGCCTTCAGACCGTAGAGAATGCCGCCGCCATGCTTCTCCACGAGTGTCGGCACCAGCACTTCGGTCGTAGAGACACGCAAATTCACCGACTCGCCTTGAGGGATGGGCATAGGCTCGGGCGGCTCGACGGGAGGCAGTTGCTGCGCGAGGACTGCGGCCGTCTGCGCCAGCAACAGGGCTGCAAAAAAGAGAAAATGTCTCGGAACCCTCATAGGCCTGGAATCATTCTCCGGGAAGGAATTGCCTCGCCAACGTCCTATTCCCTGTCTTTTCACGCCCGCTTGCGCGCTTCGCGCTGCATCTCGCCCGTCCAGGCGAGGAAGCGCAGGAGTTCTCCGCGCGTGGCCCACAGAAAACTGAAAACGCTTTGGGCGGTCAGCGTTTCCGCGCGCCGGCCGGAATAGGTCTCGACACGCCAGCGCAGATAGGGGCTGCGCCATGGCGCAAACCGGTGCCCGCGCGTCGCATTCCACAGAAATCGCAGTGCCGAGAACAAGAGAATCCCTTTCCTTTAGTATAGTGAACGCGCGGCGGAGCGTGTGTTAAGGCTGCAATTTGCTGAAGAGGTTGTTGGACGTCGATTCGAGCTGCGCGATTACGTCCTCAAGCGCCGTCTGCTGCGTCTCTGCCAGTGAAAGTTGCGTCGATACGGTGGGGATATCGGCTTGCATCAGATCGGTTTGCGCCGCGGTCAGTTGCGTCTTCTCATTCGTCACTGCGCCCGACGCCGCGGTCAGCTGCGTAATCGAATTATCGACGGCCACCCGCTGCTGCGACACGTAATTCAGCGCTGTCCCCAAAGCTTCCGTGTCGCTTACCGCTTGTGATGCATTCACGGCGCCGGATGAATAATCGGCCACCAATGCATTCAGCGCCCCGAAAACGCTGTTCGCGCCGCTGCCCAGAAAAATCTGATCTCCGGGAACATTCAGTTGGATCTTCTGCCCGTTCGGCAGCTCGAGATAATTTACGCCTTCGTCGCCGCTGTAAGCCGTAACCCCGGGCGAAGAGGCAGTCGATGTCGAGAATGGCGCCGCGCCTGTCTGCCCCCCGGCAAAAATGTACTGGCCCTGGTAGCTGGTATTCGCCAGTGACTGTACCTCGTTGAGAATCCCGGCAATCTGGCTGCCAATCGATGTCGCGTCGCTGGCGCTCATGGTTCCGTTATTGGCGCTGGTGGCCAATGAAACCGCCTGCGTCAGCTCGCTGACTACGCTGCCCAGTGCGGAATCAGCCACCTGCAACTGCCCCGTGACCAGATTCGAGCTCTCGGTGAACGAGTCGTCCTGCTGAATCTGGTTCAGAAGCAGAACATTCTCGCCCGCTCCTACTGGGTTCTGGCTCAGCGAAGTGATGCTCACGCCGCTTGAGAGCTCCGCACTAAGTTGCTGCTCGTTGGACTGCGCCTGATCGAGCGAACCCACGAGGTTAGAGATGTACGAAGGATCAACGCGCATTGCAAAAGCTCCTGGCATCCAGCTTCTAGCTTCTGGCTTGTCCTTGCTGCGAGCAACTTCCTCGCTCGCCTCACTTAACCACGCCCTGTTTTTGCCGATGGTGCCGGTTCTTGCTCGTTCAAACTAATGGCTAGAAGCTAGTAGCTAGTAGCTGTTTTACGACACCGCAGTTTCCTCGCCCAGGTTCAGCGCCGAGGCCATCATCGTGTTCAGCAGCGTGAACACTTGCGAGGCCGCCTGGTAGCTGGTCTCCAGTTTCGACATCGCCGCTGCTTCGTCGTTCAGATTCACGCTTGACAGCGCATTGTTCTGCGTCTGTAACTGGGTCACGGAGGCATTCTGCGCGGT
>JBEKIE010000015.1:0-64456 GCA_050011915.1 Occallatibacter sp. | reverse complement strand
CGCGTTTTCAGCCGCGACCACCTGCTCGACGCAGTCTGGGGCGATGCCCGCTTTGTCACGCCCCGCTCTGTCGATGTCTATGTGCGCCGCATCCGTGAGAAAATCGAGATTGACCCGGAGAATCCGCGTTACCTCAAGACCGTGCGCGGCGCCGGCTACCGCTTCGAACTGCCCAAGGGCGAGTAGTAAACTAGCTGTCAGCTATCAGCCATTAGTCTCATTTGCCAACAGCGGAGATTGCCGCTCGAACCATAGCCCGCCGGCGGCCAGACGCGAGAGGCAAATGGCTCAATCGCTCGGCTGAAAGCTGCTTCACATGACCTCCAACATCTTCGCCAAACTGCTCGGAGTGTTTGTCTTCCTTCTCACCATCGAGATGCTGGTGGTGGAGTTTGTCTTTCACCGCATTTGGTGGCTCTCGACGGACAAAGCACTCCGTATGCTCGGCGGCGATCTGTCATGGTCCGTGTTCGTCGCACTGGTCATTGCTGTGCCGGTAATGATCTGGGTTGCGCGCGGCATCTCTACCCGGCTGCGCCGCCTCGTCTTCTTTGCCCGCCGTATCGCCAACGGCGATTTAAACGCCCGCATCTACATCCCCGGCGAAACGGCCCTATACGGCGTCGAAACCGCGCTGAATCAAGCCGTCGAGCGCCTTGGCCGGGACATTGCCGAACTCGAAAGCGGACGTGCCGAGCTGGCCGTGATGCTGGACTCCATGCAGGAGGGCGTGTTTGCCGTCACTTCTACAGGCTTCGTGCGCTGGTCCAACGCCGTCATGCAGCGCATCGCGGGTTCGCAGCTCATCCCTGGCCGTCCGCTTGTCCACTCTGTCCGCGACCCCGAGTTGCTGGCCTGTGTGCGCGGAGCCCTGGACGGCCGCGAACTTTGCGTTGGCCGAGCCAGCCTGCTGGCTCCCGGCCGGGTCTTCGAGGTGAATGCCGCGCCCCTGCCCGCGGGCGGCGCGCTTGCCGTGCTGCACGACGTGACCAGCATTGAGGCCGCGCAGAAATCACGGCATGAGTTCGTGGCCAATGTCAGCCATGAACTGCGCACCCCGCTCACTTCCATCCAGGGCTATGTGGAAACCCTCATTGAAGATCCCAATCCAAGCCCGGAAACCACCCTCGAGTTCCTCAGCGTGATACTGAAGAACGCCACCCGCATGAACCGCCTCACGGAGGATCTGCTCGCCCTGGCCAGTGTCGAAAGTCCCGACTACAAGGTCAATCTGCAACCTGTCCGCGCCAAGGTGCTTCTTCGTGACGCCATCGACTCGATCGGCGGCAAATTTGTCGATTCGGGCGTCAAGCTCCGGTCCACGAGCGCTCCCGATGCTCTCGTCATGGCCGATCCCGACGCCATGCACCAGGTCTTCGGCAATCTTCTGGAAAACGCGCTCAAATACGCAAAAACCGGCAAGAAAATTTCCGCCAGTGCGCGCCTTCTCGCCTCCGAAGTGCAATTCACCATTCAGGACTTCGGACCCGGAATCGCGTCCGAGCACCTGGAGCGCATCTTCGAGCGGTTCTATCGCGTCGACAAAGCCCGCTCGCGCGAATCGGGCGGCACCGGCCTCGGTCTCGCCATCGTCAAGCACATCGTGCAGGCTCACGGCGGCCGCGTCTGGGCTGAAAGCGACCTCGGCCAAGGCGCCAGCTTCCATTTCACGCTGCCTTTGGCGCCTGCCTCGCAGAATGCCTCGCAGCCGGCTCAGCATTCTTCCGCCGCAGTGTGACTGCAATCGAAAGATCCTGAACTCCGCAGTGCAACAATGGAGCTGCATCGTCTCTACCGAGGTTGAACCGCCGTGAAACCCGCCCGGCATTGCGCGATCTTCTGTCTGATTCCCGTCGTGGCTCTGGCAGCCGCCGCGCAGGCGCCAGGGCCGGCTCCGAGACCCGGACCGGCTCCGAGATTCGACGCGTGGACCGTCATCGGTCCCGGCGGCGGGGGCACTACTGCCAATCCAACGATTAGCCCCTCTGATCCAAATCTTGTCGTTGAGCGCTGCGACATGACCGGCGCGTACATCACGCACGATGGGGGCCTCTCCTGGCGCATGTTCAATTTGCGCGGCGAACTGTCGGTATTTGCATTCGATCCAGCCAACCCCAAGCGCATCTTCGCCGGCGGCGCGGCGCTTTGGCGGAGTGACGACAGGGGCCGGACCTGGCGCATGGTTTTTCCCAATCCGCAAAAGAAGACGATCGAACATCAAAACGGCGACCACGCCGATTACAGCTTGACTTCGAACGACGCAAATTACGTGACGGGGCTCTCGATCGGCCAGATTGCATTCGATCCCAGGGATCCCAACATCGTTCGCATGGCTTTTCACAACCCGTCCACTCAGGGTTCGACACTTCTGATTTCAAAAGATGGCGGAGATTCGTTCCATCACGAGCAGGACTTCGATTCCGAGAAGATCCTGGTGCTTCTCGACTTAGGAAGCGGACGCGTGGCTATCGGCAACCGCGGCGTGTACCTGGGCAAGACGGAAACGGCGAAGCCGATCGCGGGGAGCAGTGATCCGATTACATACGCGGCTGCGACCCAGGGGCAGGGAACCGCGACGATTTATGCCACGAACACGAGCGGGCAAGTTTTTGTCTCGGCCGACTCTGGAGTCACCTGGCAGGAGATCACGCCGGCGCTTGCCCACCGAGGAGGCGAGTTCGGAGCGGTGGCTACAGGCGGAAACGGCCAAATTGCCTATCTCGGATTTCGCGACCTTACGCTGGGCGACGACCCCGACCACCTCTCGAACGGAATCCTGAAGACGACCGACGGCGGAAAAACCTGGTCGATCGTTTTTCACGAGTCCACCCGGCCCGCCGAAAATCTTGATGCCTCCTGGATTGAACAGCGGGCCATTGCAGGCGGCACGGATATGCGCGCGCCCATCTTTTTCGACGCACCTTATAGCCTTGCCGTGGCGCCCGGCAATCCCGACATTTGCTTTGCCACCGATCTTTTTAGAACCTACCGGACTCTCGACGGCGGCAGAACCTGGGCACAGGTGAATTCGGTGCGCACGCCGGACGGAAACTGGACCACGCGCGGGCTCGATGTGACCACGAACTACGGTGTGCAATTCGATCCATTCGATGTGAATCACATCTTCATCGATTACACCGACATCGGCTTATTTGAGAGCCGGAATGGCGGGCGAGGCTGGGAGTCCTCCACCAACGGTATTCCGGAAGCCTGGCGCAATACCACGTATTGGCTGGCATTCGATCCCGATGTGAAGGGAACAATGTGGGGCGCATTCAGCGGCGTTCACGATCTGCCCTTGCCTAAGATGTGGCGCGCCGCGGATGCGCTCAACCGATACCGGGGCGGCGTTGCGGTTTCAACCGACGGAGGATCGCATTGGACGCCTTCGAGTGGCGGCATGAAGGAAACTGCGTTCACGTATATCCTCCTCGATCCCACGAGCCCTGCCGGCCGCCGGACGCTTTATGCCTGCGGCTTCGGAGTTGGAGTCTACAAATCGACCGACAACGGAAAGACCTGGCAATTGAAAAATGAAGGCATTTCTGACGACAGTCCTTTTGTGTGGCGCATGACGCGGGCGAACGATGGGACGCTCTACGTGATTGTGGCGCGCAGCAATGAAGGAAACTATGGCGTGACCCAGGGGGACGGCGCGATCTACAAATCCGTCGACGGCGCAGATCACTGGACGCAGATGAAGCTCCCTAAAGACGTGAACGGGCCCAGAGGGCTCACGCTCGATCCAAGAGACAACGCCCGAATGTACCTGGCCGCGTGGGGACAGGAGCACAGCGATGTGGACGTGGGAGGCGGCGTGTATCTTTCCAGCGACGCAGGCGAAGACTGGAAGCCCATCTTTCAGGCATCGCAGCACGTCTACGATGTGACCATTGATCCCAAATCGCCGGACACGTTGTATATCTGCGGCTTTGATGCGGGGGCTTTTCGCTCTACCGATGCCGGAATTCACTGGACCCGCATTCGCGGCTTCAATTTCAAGTGGGGTCACAGAGTGATCGTGGATCCGCGCGACGAAGCAAAGATCTTCATCACCACCTACGGCGGAAGCGTTTGGTATGGCCCTGCGACGGGAGACCCGGCCGCAGTGGAGGACATTCTCACGCCGGTTCCGGTGGCGCAGTGACCGTTCGGTTCTAACTGCGCACAGCGGCGGATTATGGATAAAAAAAGGGTTGCCAGCACGCGAAGGGCGAGGGTACACTCATGCGCGGGCTCCCCCAAATCAACCTACCAACCAGGAGAGAACTGATGAAGACAAAGCTGTTTGTTCTGGCAGCGATTGCCATTTTGGCGCCGGCCGCGGCGACGGTTACGATGGGCCAAAAGAAACCTGCGACCCCGCAGACGAAGGCGCCGGCGACTCCACCGCCTCCTTCGGCGGCATGCACGAAAGCGCGGGCAGATGAGAGCAAGGCGCAGGCCGAACAGACGAAAGCGGCTCAAGATTTAAAGGCCGCCAACCAGGAAAAGGCCGCGGCCAACGCGGCTCTCAGTCAGGCCGAGGACGATGAGGCCAATGGCAAGCCAGGCGCCCAGGCCGCCATTCAGAAGGCCCAGAGCGAAGTCGCCCAGGCGCAGAAGGATTATCAGACAGCGTCTGCGGAGCAGACGAAGGCCCAGCAAGACTTAGCGGCAGCGCAAAATGAATTGCGCGCAGCTGGCGCGGGGTGCACGCCGTAGTTCTGCGGCTTGAATGGGACGCAGCCTCTCCTGGATTTCCAGTTTGAGCGCCTGTAGATGATCGAGACATTGTGCTAGTTTTGGGGCGGCCGACGGACGGCGGGTCAAGGTTCTGCCGTCCGCGTAGTTGTGTGCAATAAGGCCGGTCCGGGCAAGAATAGCTAAGAGTTAAGAGTTGGGAGCTAGCAGCTCTATTCGGAAACGCCTTGCCCAGTGCCGTCAACTACTCCATGAACGGATCGGTGATTGTTCCGTCGATCGTCACCGGCACATCCCATGTAACGGATCCGCCAGGGTCGCGAATCTTCTTCGTAAACGCGACGACCTGATCTGGAGTGAATCGTCGCGCGCCCATCCGGCAGTCTCCGACCGTTCCTCGCCCGGTTCCCCACAGTTTGTCCCAGAAACGCTGTCTCTTTTCAACTGCCCTTAACAATCGCGGTAGACAATGATCAGCGGCAGGCAAACTGCAAGGGGGAAATTTTGAATAAGACGCTACTTGCCGTTCTATTTTTCGTTGGGTCGCTGAGCATAGCTCAGGCCCAGAAGGTCACCGGGGCGGGCGCTACCTTTCCCGGTCCGATCTATTCCAAATGGTTCACTGAGTACAGCGCCGCGCATCCCGGCGTACAGATCAACTATCAGCAGATCGGGTCCGGCGGTGGAATTCAGCAGGTGACAAGCGGCATTGTAGATTTTGGCGCCTCTGACATGCCCATGACCGACCAGGCCTTGGCCGCCTCCAAGGTCAAGCTCATCCACATTCCCACCGTGCTGGGTGCGGTAGTGCCCATTTTCAACGTGCCCGGTGTCAACGATCTTCGTTTCAGCCCCGAGGTGCTGGCCGACATTTACCTCGCCAAGATCACCACGTGGAATGACCCCCGCATCGCCAAGGACAACCCCGGCGTCAAGCTGCCCGGCGACAGAATCGTCGTCGTGCATCGCTCCGACGGCAGCGGAACTACGTTCATCTGGACCGACTATCTGAGCAAGGTGAGCAATGATTGGAAGAACGGTCCCGGCTCGGGCACCTCAGTCAACTGGCCTACGGGCGTCGGCGGCAGCCACAATGAGGGCGTGGCCTCGCAAGTTCGTCAGTTCCCGGGCGCCATCGGCTACGTCGAGCTTATCTACGCGCTGCAGAATCACATCAACTTCGGAGCCATTCGCAATGCAGCCGGCAACTGGGTCAAGGGTTCGATCGAGGGCGTAACAGCCGCGGCGGCGACGGCAAAAATACCAGGCGATTACCGCGTCTCCATCACCAACGCTCCCGGCCCCAACGCCTATCCCATCTCCAGTTTCACTTACTTGCTGATCCCCGCACATCCCGCCGACGCGAACAAGGAAAAGGTCATCAAGGACATGCTGAACTGGATCATTACATCCGGCGAAAGCGAAGCTCCGACACTCTCTTACGCGCCGTTGCCGCAGGCCCTGGCCGCCAAGGTTCTTCAGACCGTCTACGCCTTGCCGTAACGCATCATGAGGGGTCCGGCGTCCACCGGACTCCTCATCTCAACCGCCCGTCACGACTGCACGGTTTCCCCTGGCAGGCTCTTCTTGCGGCGCTTGCGCTCGTACATTGCGTAGTCCGCATTCTTGAGCAGGGCTTCGAGCGTCTCATCCGATCCCGTTTTTGAAGTCACGGTTCCAAAGCTGAGACTGAGGGGAATCGGCCGACCGGGCTCCGCATTCAACTGTTTGACGAGCTCTTCCAGCCGGCCGGCCGCCGAAAGCATGCCCGGCTCAGCGAATTCGCCAGCCACGGCAAACTCGTCTCCGCCGATCCGCCCCAGCACATCCGATTTGCGAAACACTTGCCGCAGAATTGCCGCAGTCTCCACCAGACACTGCGAACCCGCGAAGTGCCCGAACCGATCGTTGACTTGCTTCAGGTCGTCCAGATCGACAAACAGGACTGAAAACGGATGTTTCGATCGACGCGCCATGCGCAGTGCCTGCTCGGCAAGCAGGCGGAAGCCTCTCAGGTTGTAGAGTCCCGTCAGTTCGTCGCGTAACGAGAGGTTGTGAATCTGCACTTCCATACTGTTAATGCGCCACGCGAGATAGAGCATCAGAGAGGTTGACACGGTCACGGCCAGCGTGGCCAGGACCGCAGTGGTATAAGGCGGGGGCATACTGCTGTCACCAAGGAAGTAAGCGCGCCCCCACTCGCGCAGATACGGGAACAGCAGCAGAATGGGCGACAATGCCCGCGCCATCCTGCTGCCGGTTCCGCGTCCCAGGAAGATTGAGAACACTCCGTTCCGGGCACGGCGGCAAAACGTGACGGCGGTGAGCAACAGCAGACAAACCATGGACTGGAAGGAATGGACTGTGGCCTCCGCGGGGCCGAAGACCTGCGACATGTCGTTGATCTGCTCCGATGCGAACACCAGCACCACCAGAATCAGGCAACTGGTGGAGATGTCGGCAGCAAGAACCGCTGCGCGGCTTCGTGCGCGCAGAAACATCATGGAGAGGCCCAGGAGCGCGAAGCCGCTCGCCGCCTGCGTCGAGATGGGAAGACTTGAAAGCCAGGTAGGCTGCGAGGCGGAAGCGAGGGGTGGAGTTCCGATGGTGGTATTCAACGAGCGATCGTCGACGATGACTGCGCACAGCAACAGGAGGGCCGCTGCGAGCGCCCAGCCCATCCACTCCGTCCGCCGCGAGCGGCGCGGCTCCAGCAGGAGCAAACTCAATGCGCTGATAAGCCCAAACAGCACGACCTCACCGCTCATCAGGCGCCAGTTTGTGGCCATCAACTGCTGAGCCAGCGGCAGGAAAGAGCCGGCCAGATTCAGGACGGCAAGAGCGATCACCGCGCCCAGGGCAACGCGTTCGGCCACCAGCAGCTTTTCCAGCACACCGGCGTCTGCCTCATTCGCAGGAAATGTGGGTCTACGCTCAGCCATCTCGAATGGTGAAAAAAGTGGTCCTTGGAGGAATAGCGAAATTTTACTGCCCGCAGTCGATAACTTCAAGCCTTAACTTCAAATGGTACACTCGCATGGTCTGCGTGTTAGGATGATCCCCGTTCCTGATAACTCTGTAATGATGCCTGTGCCTCAGATCACGACGCTCAATGATCTCTTCTTTCGCGTTGCCTCGGCCGCCAACCCACGCGCCGTCCTTTGGCAGGATGAATTCAATCAGTGGCACCCGCTCTCTTCCGATCAGATCTACCAGCGCGTGCGCGCACTGGCTACCGCATTTCTCAAGCTCGGCGCAAAAAAGGGCGATCGCATCGCCCTGATCAGCGAGAACCGCTGGGAGTGGGAAGTCACCGATTTTGCTGCCTTAGCCATCGGCGCGGCCGATGTGCCCATCTATCCCACGCTTACCGGCGAGCAGATGGCGGATCAGATTCGCGATGCCGGCTGCCGCATCGCCGTCGTTTCCACGCGCCTGCAATTTGACAAGCTTCTTTCCGTGCGCGACCAAACCCATCTTGAACGCATCGTGATCATGGATGCTCCCGCGCCCGAGGGCGCCATCGCCTTCAGCGAGCTGCTCGGCGACGCCGACGCTCGCGGTCCCGAGCGCGATCCAGTCTTCGATGCCCTCGCGCACTCCGTGGAACCGCACGATCTGGCCACGCTGATCTACACCTCCGGCACCACGGGCGAGCCCAAAGGCGTCGCTCTTACTCACGGCAACATCGCCGCAAATCAAAACTTTGCGCCGGCCGACTTCGACTTCGACTCGACCGACGCCTGCATCTCCTTTCTGCCGCTCTCTCACGTCACAGCCCGCGTTCTGGACTACGTGATGTACAACTACGGCGCGCAGGTGGCGTACTGCTCGCAATTCGACAAGCTGCCGCAGGCCATGCGCGAGATCCAGCCCACGGTCATTGTCGGAGTGCCGCGCGTCTTCGAGAAGATCCACCAGGAGGTGGAGCGCCGCGCGGCGCAATCGCCCATCAAGAAGCGGCTTCTGGCCTGGGCCGTGCGTCTCGGTTCGCACTTTGCCGATGTCGTCTACGACGGACGCAAGCCCGACTCGTTGCTTTGGAAGCTGGCCAACAAGCTGGTCTACTCGAAGGTGCACGAAGCCTTCGGCGGGCGCGTCCGCATCTTCATCTCCGGGGGCGCGCCGCTTGGCATCGACACGGCGCGCTGGTTCGCGTCGGCAGGCATTGCGTTGTGGGAGGGCTACGGCCTCACGGAAACCTCGCCCGTCATTGCGCTCAACACGCCCATCCGGCACCGCATGGGCGCGGCGGGCATGCCCATCGCCAACGTCGAGCTCAAGCTCGCCGAAGATGGCGAGCTGCTGGTCCGCGGCCCATCTGTCTTCGGCGGGTATTGGCACAAGCCCTCTGCTACCGCTGAGTGCTTCGACAGCCATGGATGGTTCCACACCGGCGACATCGGTCATTTGGACGCCGACGGATTTCTCTTCATCACGGATCGCAAGAAAGAGTTGCTGAAGACCTCCGGTGGCAAAATGGTCGCGCCGCAACCGATCGAAAACAAGCTCAAGAACAATCTGCTGATTGCGAATGCCGCTCTTGTCGGCGATCGCCACAAGTTCATCTCCGCGCTCATCGCGCCCAACTTTGCCGCGCTAGAAGAATGGGCGCAGCAGCATGGCATTCATGGCGATTCGCGCGCGGCGCTCGTGGCCAATCCACGCATCGTCGAAATCTATAGTGAGGCGATCCGCGAGGTCAACGGAACTCTGGCCAACTTTGAGACCATCAAGCGCTTCCGCGTCCTGGCCGACGAGTGGACCCAGGACTCCGGCGAGCTGACGCCCTCAATGAAGATCAAGCGGCGCGTTCTTACTGCGCGATATGCGGCGGCGATCGCCGAACTTTACGCCGACGAAGCAACTTCCCGCGGCGCATCCGCGGACTGAGCGGGCCGATGCCTTCGTCCACTGCCGCACTCCGGCGCCACATCTTCTGCAATGCCCTGAAGAAGGGCGCGCCCCACGCTCCTACCGCCAGAAAAGAGCCGAAGATGATCACGGCGTCGATGCTGAGACGGCCCTCACGCGTCCAGTAGGCCTCCGGCTCCAGGCTCAGCCAAAGCGCAAACTCGTCCAGGGTCAACGCCGCGCCCACGCCGTAACTCACGGCCATCAGCCGCCCGAAAAAGATCGATTCCGGCGAATTCGACCACCCCAGGTCAAGCAGCCATCCGTAACCCACCAGCAGCAGGATCAGGATGCCCCACACCAGGTGATGAATATGCATCCCATGCACTGTCACCCACTGCATACGCCCTTCGTGGCTCGCTATCCGGTGTACAAGAATGCGCACTCCCACGAATGTAATCAGGAACGAAACCGAGGCAATGAACATGCGCTGCCGCGGCCGGTCGGGAATGGTGGCGCGAATCAGGTATCCCAGCCGCGTCAACTGCAACAACACCAGCAGCACAATGACGACCAGGCCGATGAACGCTAGCAGAAACTGAGCCCCGTTTTCAGGCATACCTTATTCAACCATCTCCAGGGTTCAGGTGTCAGGATTCAGGTGTCAGAAAGCAGTTTTCAACTATCGGCTTTCAGCTTAACCGCGGACTCGCGCGCCGGAGAAGGAGCGGCCTAAGCGTCGGCTGCGTGAAACCTGGCACCTGAAACCTGAACCCTGTATTCCCCGTCACCGAATGCGATTGACAGCTCCGCGATACACTGGTTAAGGCGTTAAGGCCGGTGATCTCCCCGCCTCCGGAACCCACAACAGGCGCCCATTGAACTTCTGGCTCCATGAGCCGATGAAATAACACCAGGAGATTGCAAAATGCGAGTTGCTTTATTGACCGGCGGCGGCGATTGCCCCGGATTGAATGCGGTCATTTATGCGGCGGTCCGGAAAGGCATCAACCACTACGGCGACGAATTTATCGGCTTTTTGAATGGCTGGAAGGGCGTTCTCGATAACAATTTCATTCCGCTTACCCTGGAAAACGTCGACGGCATTCAGCTGAAGGGCGGCACCATCCTGCACTCCTCGCGCACCAACGTGAAGAAGATTCCCGGCGGCATCGAGAAGGCGCAGGAGGTTCTGAAGGCCAACAAGATCGACGCGCTGATCGCGCTCGGCGGCGACGACACGCAATCTGTCACCCTGTATCTCGCCGAACACGGCGTCAAGGCCGTGGGCGTTCCCAAGACAATCGACAACGACATCAGCGGCACCGACGCGACCTTTGGCTACGACACGGCCGTGTCCATCGCGACGGAAGCCGTCGACCGCATCCACACCACTGCTGACTCGCACAATCGTGTGGTCGTGATTGAAGTGATGGGCCGCGATGCCGGCTGGATCGCGTACGCCGCGGGTACTGCCGGCGGCGCACACGTGGTGCTGGTTCCTGAGAAGGATATCGACATCGATCACGTCTGCGCTTTGCTCAAATACAACTACGACCACGGGAAGCACTACGGTGTCGTGGTAGTGGCCGAAGGCTGCCATCTCCCTGAAGTTGGCCAGGTCATCGGATCGGCTCAGGTTGATTCTTTTGGCCACGCCCGCCTCTCTGGTATTGGCGAAGCGCTCGCCGAACTCATCGAGAAGAAGACCGGCTACGAAACCCGCTCCGTGAACCTGGGCCACACGCAGCGCGGCGGCGTTCCCACGGCCTACGACCGTGTGCTCGGCCAGCGCTACGGCCTGCACGCCATTGACATGGTGCACGAAGAGAAGTGGGGCCGCATCGCCGTCCTGCGTGGCCTGGACATCACCGACATTCCCATCAAGGAAGCCATTGCTACCAACCGCCGCCTTGATCAGCGTTTCTTTGACGTGATCGCCGACCTCGAAGCTAAGGTGTAGCGTGTCGTGGTTAGTGGCTAGTGACTCGAATTTCCGTGCCCCATCCTTTCCGCGGCATCACCGCGGAAAGGGTGGGCAAGCACCCCTCCCAGACCTTCTTTCCTCGGCTGTGACACTTTAAGAAGTGTCCTCATAGAACAGCATCGCCCAACTTGAGCGGGTACGATTGATCCATCTCGAATCGATCGGATGCGAGCGGAGGATGGGATGAGCTTCCTTTCCAGACGCAAGTTCTTCTGCCTTGCAGGCGGGTCGGCAAGCGCAATGATCTTGGGATCATCTTGCCGCAGCCAGCAGGTTTACCACACCTACAGGAATCCTGAGACTGGAATGCCGGTCTCACTCGCCATTGGTAATGTGGAAACCCCTCCGTTTCATGTCAAGAAAGCCACCTATGCGATCATTATTCAGTTTGCAAAGCGGCTCCCCTTTCGCGAGATGCCCTGTGCAATCGGTGATACTGCAAAGCCGTTGGGGATTTGGGACTGCAACGAAGAACAACTGCTCCAGGCGGATTGGACGGTCAGGGATGGAAACAAACGTATTGTTGCACAGGGAGCGTTCCACCAGCGAGGAATGCAATGCGTATATCTAAATGATTTCATACTCAAGTACATTGGGTACTTTAAAGGAGAACGCGGCGGGACTTATACGCTGGAAGTTAAGTTCACGGAGGACGCTTCTGCACTCAATGCCTGCGATCCTCAATTGATCGTCATGCGAATCGGGGCGCTTGATTATATGGATTAGGCGGGACATTGAGCGTCGCTGACTCGTCGACTTACTGACTTGCTACATCATGCTCTACCGCCTCTACACGCCGGCCGACTTCCCCCCGCTCTACGCGGTTGAGGAGCTGTGTTTCGCGCCGGCCTTCCGCTTCAGCCGCAGCTACATGCGCCAACTGATCGACAGCGCTGATTCAGCAACGTGGATCGCGGAAGAAGGTGCGGAGCTGATTGGGTTTTCGATCGTTGACTGGACTGCGGAGAGCGACGAGGTCGAAGCCTACATTCAAACTCTCGAAGTGCACCCCCCGTCTCGCGGTCGCGGCATCGGCGCCGAGCTGCTCAGGCGCGCCGAAGCTTCAGCCCGCACGGCCGGTGCGCACAGCATCGCTCTCCATGTGGATGTCGAGAACGCCGCCGCCATCGGTCTCTACGAAAGCCGCGGCTACGCGCGCCAGGGCAGGGAAGAGCACTACTACGCGCGCCACCGCGCTGCCTATGTCTACGCAAAGTCGTTCTAGCGCGCTGGCAGCATTGCGGGGGTCCGGAGACCCCCGCGACAGCCGGTCGGGAGACCGGCGCTACCCTCAACGATCCGCGAATCGCGGTTCACGATCCAAGGCTACTGCGCCGGCGAGTCTGTGCTCTTAATGAACGCTGCCACGCGATCGTGCAACTGCTTCACGCACTCATCGCGCACGTAGACCATGTGGCCTGACTCATACCAGTCGTATTCGATGTTTTTGGCCAGCGACTGCGGAATCGGCAGGTGCTTGTCTTCGTATTGCGCCGCGAAAAACGGCGTGGCAAGGTCGTAGTAGCCGCCGTTCACCATCACCTTCAGCCGCGGATTGGTTTTCATCGCCTCTGCCAGATCCGGAGCCACGTTCACGCTCACAGGGTTGCCATTGTGCTTGAAGTCCCAATGCCCCACGCCCTCATCGTAGATCTCCGGCAGATACGTCAATCCGTCGCCATATTTCAAGTCGCGACGCACGTAGTCGTTGAAGAGCGAGACATACGCCGAAGAAATCGCCGAGCTTTGCGGATCGTACTCCGCGTTCTGGCTCAGCGGGTCGAGGTTGGGCCCGGAGAATCGCGTATCCAGACGGCCCGTGGTCATATCCGAATCGTCCTGCAGTGTTTTTTCAAACTCGCCGCCGCTCACACGCAGGTTTGCCTTGAGCAGGTAGGTCACCGGCAATCCCATGTACTCGTGCAGCTTTTCCGCCACCTGCTGCTTCTCGTCGGCTCCCAGATCCGTGCCCAGAGCCAGCGCGTGCGCATAGGGCCCCATCGCAAACTGTTCCACCTCACTCAGAAACGGCTCCAGTGCGGCGGGTTGCGTGGGAAGTTTCTTGTGATACCACGCCGTGGCTGCGAAAGTGGGCAGTCCAAGGACGTAGGGCAGGTCCACGCCTGGGTTTGCGGCCGGCACATCGATATCAGTGGTGAAGTTGAAGATCTGCGAAAGCAGAATCACGCCGTTCAGGTCGGTGTCGTACTTGTTCTCCAGCAGATCGGCCAGCACTGCCGAGCGCGTGGTTCCGTAGCTCTCGCCGAAGATAAACTTGGGCGAATTCCACCGGGAATATTTGGTATCGAATCGTTCAATGAACCGCGCAAACGCGGCTGCGTCGCCATCGATCCCCCAGAAAGCCTTCTCGGCGTCCTTCCCGGTCAGCCGCCCGAATCCAGTTCCGGGCATGTCGACAAACACCAGGTCGCTCACATCGAGCAGACTGTTGGGGTTATCGACCATCGTGTAGGGCGCGGCGGGCAAATGCGTGTCGCCTGCCGTCACTACGTGCTTCGGTCCCAGCGATCCCATGTGCAGCCACACCGTGGAGCTGCCCGGGCCGCCGTTATAGAAGAACGTGATGGGCCGGTCCTCGGCCTTGGCGTCCTTCTTGAAGTACGCCACGTAGAACATTCGCGCCACCGGCGTCGCATCCTTCGCTTTGTCGGGCGCGTCCAGCAACAATTCGCTTCCCGGCTGCGGTTTTCCGTCCGGCCCCAACTGCGCGTCCTGGCCGTCGGTCGAGCCCACCGTGATGGTTCCGGCGATGGCGGTGTAGGCAATGTGCTGCCCGCCCACGTCGATCGCGCCTTGCGTTGTCGAGTCGGCCGGCGGCGCTGGCTCGGCAGGCTTTTCCGCGGTCGCGGGCTTCGCTGCCGTCTTATCGTCCTGCGCGAAGGCCGAGCCAAGAAAAAGGAGCGATACGGCTGCGATGAGGGCGGCAGACCGCCGTTCGAAGATGTTCATCTGTCATTCTCCGGGAAGGGAATTGAACGAATAGTCAGTATAAAGTGTCAGATCGGGATGCAGACCACGATGTTGATCCTTGACCCCTGACCACTGACCATTGATCACCGACTACCGACCACTGAACACTGACGGCTGACCGCTGGTCACTTCCTATCGAACGGCTGTTTCTCCGTGATCCTCGGCCGCTGCTCCGCCTGCAACTGCTTCGAGACATGCTCCACTTCGCGGAAGACGCGCAGCAGATTGCCGCCCAGAATCTTGCGGCAATCTTCAGGCGAGTAGCCGCGCGCCATCAGCGCCGCCGTGATTTTCGGCAAATCGGCGGGCGAATCGATGCCCTCCGGCAACTGCCCTTGAATGCCATCGAAATCCGACCCCAATCCGACGTGATCCACGCCCGCCACTTTGGCAATGTGGTCGATGTGATCGATCAAATCGGAAAGCGGCGGCCGGGGAATCCGGTCGGCATACGACCGTTGCAGCTTGTCAATCTCGTCCTGCAGCGCAGCGAGCCCCTCCGGCGTCTTGTCGCGTCCCTCGGCCTTGGCCTTCGCCTTCAGCGCATCCACGGCCTTCTGCACCTCCGGCTCCATTGCCTTTTGCGCATCGCGGTACTTCTGCGACAAAAACGCGGAGTAGAAATTCACCATCACTACGCCGCCCTTCGAGTCCGGTCCGCCGTAGCGGGCGATGGCGCGCAGCATGTCGTCTGTCATGTTGCGGGGCGCATCGCACAGCGCCCGCGCCGACGAGTGCGAGGCAATGACCGGAGCACGCGAGATATTCAGCGTCCGGTAGAACGTCTTGTCGGAGACGTGCGACACGTCCACGATCATCCCCAGCCGGTTCATCTCGTACACCACGTCTTTACCGAACTCGCTCAGCCCCTGCTCCGTGTGCGGCACGCTCGCGTCGTCGGCATCGCCCGAGCTGTCGGCCCAGCCGTTCGAATTGCTCCACGTCAGCGTCATGTAGCGCACGCCCAGCGCGTAATACTGGCGCAGCAAGGCCAGCGAGTCCTCAATGGAATGCCCGCCCTCAATGCCCATCAGCGACGCCAACTTGTGATCGCGATGCGCCTGCTCGATGCCCGCGGCCGACGTCACAAATTCCATCTGATCGGGGTGCTTCGCCACCTGCTGCTTCACGGCGTCGATCAGCACCAGCGTGCGTCGCGCATATTGGTTTTTGTAGACATTGGGGTCGACCCAGATGGAGAAGAACTCCGCGCCCAGGTTCCCCTTGCGCGCGGTGTCGAGATTAAAGTTGCCGCCATTCAGCGGATCGCCGAGGTCAAAGTTCTCGTCCACGAAGCGTTGTGGCGTGTCCACGTGGGTGTCAATCACGATGGCCGAGCGGTGAACTGCTTGAGGAGTGGGTGTCTTGGATTTCGTCATGGAAGAAGTGGGGTGGCTTGCATTCTGGCTCCAAATTTGGCTTGGGGCCAGGGTCGAAACGGCAGCGATGAGCAGGGAAATCGACGCAAGGGCGCGCATAGTCTTGCGATGAGTGTATACCTTGGTGCGGCCTACCAGTGCCCTTCCGCCGGCCGTTTTCGGAGCCGCATTTCTTGAATTCTGCGTTTGATATACTTAGGAGAACTGCGGAAGTGGCGAAATTGGCAGACGCACCGTCTTGAGGGGGCGGCGCCCAAAAGGCATACGGGTTCAAGTCCCGTCTTCCGCACCAAAGATTCTCGCCTCCGGCGCGTCGCAATATATGCCCTCAGGGCCGGAACGAATTGGAAAGCAGCTAAGAATGCAGATTCTGTTTTACTTCGTGATCGTCGTGCACATCGTTGTGTGCTTCTTCCTGATTGGCGTGGTCCTGCTGCAGCAGGGCAAGTCGGCCGATCTTGCCGGCGCCTTCGGCGGCCAGGGCTCGCAAACCGCCTTCGGTCCCCGCGCGGCGGCCAACGTGCTCACAAAGCTCACCACCTGGTCGGCCATCATCTTCATGTGCACGTCCATCGGCCTGGTGGTTCTGTTTGTGCGCAACACCAACCCGCACTCCGTGCTTGAAGGCACGCACACGGCCCCGGTCAGCGCTCCCGCGAAACCTGGCAAGTAAAGGCAGCCTTTAGCTTTTAGCCATTAGCTGAATCTGTGCTGAGCCGAACTTTTTGCCAAACCGGGAGCCGTTTTGTTGGCGATCGGCGCATTGTCGCCGCACTTGCCAAAGCACCAAGAGCTAGGAGCTAACAGCTAACGGCTAATAGCTTTCTTTCACACTGGCGGCATCGCATCCACCACTGGAACGCCGGGCGGCGGCGTAAAGCGGAACGTGTCGGCAGGGATGGTTACATCGGGCTGCTCGTCGGTGAAGGTGAAGCGCGTGGTCGCACCATCCAGCTCTACCAATTCAATAGCGGAGATAACCCCTGCCGCCGTCACCGTCAGCGACAGCCGTGTCACACGATTTTCCTGCCCCTTGGGCAGGCCGCTCAGCGTGTAATGGCCGTTCGAAGTACTCTCCAGCTTCAGCCCGCTCAATTCCTTTTCAAGCTGCGTATGCCCCAGCAGAAAGCGCAAGGGCGAGCGGAGATCGTCCAGCTCTTTGGCCGGAATCCGCTGCACCTGTGCGTCGCCGAGCGTGTAGAGCCAGGCGTATTTGCCGTCGAGCAGGAAGATTTTTCCCGCGGGCGTGCTGTAGCGCCAAAGCATGCGCCCCGGCTTACGCAAAAGCAGCGTGCCGCTCTCTGTCCTCTGCATGCCCAAGCCGGCGTAATCCTCGCGGAATCCAGCCTTGAGCGAGTGCAATTGGTCGTAATGGCGGTCGACGCGCGCGGCGAGCTCGTGAGCGCTTACCTGCGTGGGAGCTTGTGCAAAAAGCAAGAGCGCGCGAGCGCCGCCGCCGCCGCCCAGCGAGATAACTGCACAGAGAAGCGCAAAGCGACGGAATATGACGCCAGCCAATCCGCAGCCCAACCTCATTGCAGCGATTGCGTGCAGGCAGTGCCGCCGCTGGGATCGTACTTAGGCGCGCCGCCAAACTGGTCCGTGCAGAAGCCGCGATTGCCCGATTTGCCCGGAGCCGCCGGCACCGCCGTGAGCTGATAGCCGGTGATGCGGTCGGTTCCGTTCACGGTGACCTTTTCGCAATTCGCAATCTTGAAGTAGTAGCCCGACTTGAAGCCCGACGAAGCCAGGTCGTTGTCCAGCAATTGCGACGCGGACGGCGTGGGCAATCCCGCTCCCGGCACGCCGCCCAGGGCCTTCAGATCGCAGGCGTATCCGTTGGCCGGGTAGGTGGAGTCGTACTCAATCTCGGCCTGCGTAATCACGCGCAGTGAATTGATCGCCGACAACTCGTTGGCGCGGATCTTCATCGAGCCGATGGTCTTCATCGCCATCAGCATCAAAATCAAAATGACGGCAATCACGATCAGTAGTTCCATCAAAGTAAAGCCGTTGGGCGCCACGGCGCGGCGCGAGCGACGAAAGATAGCAGGCAAAGTCTTGCGATTCATTGCGGTTCCAGTCCTTCTAGAGCGGGCCCGCAGCGACAGGGCCATCCGAGGAAATGCTACAACGTATAGACGCGAAAGGGAAACAGAGCGCTCGAAAAGCAGCTATTAGCTGTTAGCTCTTAGCCTTTAGCTCGATTCGTCCTCGGTTGGCTTCCTTGCCAGATCCAGGAAATACGCTTTGTGAAGCTGCAAGGCTCCTCGATGAAAGCTGGCAGGGCGCGGGAAGAGCTAAAAGCTAAGAGCTAAGGGCTAACAGCTGAGTCTCGTCCTGCTCAGCTTCACCCCGTCCAACCGGCCCAGCAGCGTTACGGCAATGCTCTCCGTGTCGAAGAGCTGCTGCGCCATGGTCTGCACTTGCCCGGCATCCACTTCTTCAATGCGCGCAATAATCTCGTCGGCCGAGAAGAACTGGTGGAAGTACATCTCCTGCCGCGCCAGGTTGGCCATGCGCGAGTTCGAACTCTCCAGACCCAGCAGAATGTTGCCTTTCACCTGGTCCTTGGCGCGCGTCAACTCCTCGTCGCTGATGGGTATCTCTTTCAAGCTGCGGAATTCCGCCAGGACCAGGTCCACCACCTCCAGAGCCTTGCTGGTCGAAGTCCCTGCATACACGCACAGGTTCCCCGTGTCGCGGTAGGGGCTCAGGTCAGAATAAATCGAGTAGGCCAGCCCGCGCTCTTCGCGGATGGTCTGGAAAAGCCGCGAGCTCATGCCGCCGCCCAGCACCGTGTTCAGGATCAGCGTCGCGTAGCGGTTCTCGCTGGTGATCGGCGGCGCCGGCACGCCCAGGCAGATCTGCACCTGCTCCAGTGCTTTCTTGTTACGCAGGATGATGCGGGCGGTGGGCTCGGGCGCTGAGAGCTCGTGCAGTGTGTTGCCTCCGGCCAAGGCTGAGAACTTTTCCGCCACACCCGCGGTAAACCGGTCGTGGTCCAGGTTTCCGGCCGCGGAAAACACGATGTTCCCGCCGCGGAAGCGGTCGCCGTGATAGGCGAAAAGCTGCTTCTGGCCCAGCCGCGCCACGGTTTCCGTGGTGCCCAGGATCGGCTTGCCCAGCGGGTGCCCCTTCCAGAAGCTCTGCGTGAACAACTCGTGCACCAGCACGTCGGGATTGTCTTCGTCGATCTTGATCTCTTCCAGGATCACGCCCCGCTCCCGTTCGATGTCGGGCGGGGCAAAGGTGGGATTCATCACCAGGTCGGTCAGGATGTCGAGCGCGATGGGAACATGGTCCGCGAGCGACTTCACGTTGAAGCAGATGGTCTCCTTGCTGGTAAAGGCGTCAAGATTGCCGCCGATCGAATCCATCTCGCGCGCAATCCTCTGCGCCGACCGCGAGCGCGTGCCTTTGAAGAGCATGTGCTCCACAAAATGCGAGATGCCGTTGATCTCCGGGGATTCGCATCGCGACCCCGATTTGATCCAGACGCCCATGGCCACGGAGCGCAGGTGATCCATGCGCTCGGTCAGGACGATCAGGCCGTTCGGCAATACGGTGCGGCGAAGGTTTCTCTCAGTGCTCATCGGCTTCAGGTCGAACTTCGATTGTAGGCCAAATGCGCCAAGTCGGCAGCCACACTTGGGACAGGGAAGGCACTGGTTTCGCGGCCGGGGCTCTCAGGAAAAGCTAAGATAGCTAAAAGCTGAGCCCGCGATGCCCAAGAAACCAGGCCAACTCGTTTCATTCGACCTGAAAAGGCCGCCCGGCTTCAGCGAACCTCTCTTTGGATTGGATGCGGAATCTTTGTCGAAGCTACTGGTCGAGGCGGGTGAGCCTGCCTTTCGCGGAGATCAGTTAGCTGAAGCCATGTATCGTCAATGGCTTAGCGAGATTGCTGAAATCAGCACTTTGCCTCTCCCATTGCGCTCCCGGCTGGCCGCTGAAGGATGGCGGATCGGCCGTCCAGCCATTTCACGGGCATTCCAGTCCGTTGATGGCACCGAGCGCTACCTGATCGAATTTGCAGGCACCGGCCAAAAGAATCAAACCGCGGAAACCGTGTGGATGCCTGAAGGCGACGGCGGCGAAGCCAGCGAGGAGTCCGATTCCGAGACCAAAGACTGGTCGCGCGCCACTATCTGCGTCTCCTCGCAGATCGGTTGCGCCGTCAACTGCCAGTTCTGTCTCACCGCAAAGCTGGGCCTGCAGCGGAATCTTACGGCCGGTGAAATTGCCGGCCAGGTCGTCGCGGTCCTCGATCGCCACGCCGTCCGCGTGGGCCGCGAGCGCGTGAATCTTGTTTTCATGGGCATGGGCGAGCCATTCCTGAATTACGACAACTTCATGGCCGCGGTGCGTCTGCTGGTGTGCGAAGTGGGCTTGAGCCCGCGGCGCATGACGGTTTCTACCTCCGGCATCGTTCCCGGCATCGAAAGATTCGCAGAAGAACCTCTCGACGTGCGTCCTCGCCTCGCCATCAGTCTGAACGCGCCCAACGATGCGATTCGCGGCGAAATCATGCCCATCAACCGCAAGTGGCCCATCAGTGAAGTTATTGCCGCGGTGCGTCGCGTCCCGCTGCGCCCCCGCGAGCGCATCACCTTCGAGTACGTTCTCCTGGGCGGCGTCACCGATCGACCTGAACACGCGCGCGAGGTCGCGCGACTGGTGCGCCGCTCCGGCCTTCCCGCAAAAGTCAATCTGATCGCCTGGAATCCCGGCCCAGACTTTGCCTACTCCATGCCCAGTCCCGAGGCCGTTGCTGCCTTCCATCAACTGCTGATGAGGGAGGAAATTCCCGCGACCATTCGCCAGCCCCGCGGCCGCGACATCTTCGCGGCCTGCGGGCAGCTCAAACGCACCGTGGAAGGATAAGCGCGACCCCGCGCGCTCACTTTAGTGGCTCGGCGGCATGGTTACGGGCTTTACGTTGCCGCAGTCCGCGCCCTTGTAGACCGAGGTGGACTGCATGGTCATGTCCATCGGCCGTGTGTTCGACCCCATCTGCATGGTCCCCGTCATGTGCATCATCGTCTTGACCGTATTCGCATCGACAAATGTTGTCTGCACGGTGCCCGTCGCATTCATCCGGCCGGTACAAGTCATCGTCGCGGTCATTCCTGCCGGCGTAGTGGCGATATTTGACATCTGGCAATTGCCGCCCGGCGGATTGGTGGGCGGGCCTCCATATTTGTCGGCCTGTGCCTGGGTGACGCAAACCTGAGAGGTGTGCGGCGCGAACGGCGAGGCCGGCATCTGCATTCCCGGCGGCAATTGCGTGCCCGGAGGCAGTTGCGGCATCTGCGGTGCGCCGGCCATACTCATCTGGACGGTTACCTCCCACAATCCCGGTTTTTGCTTGGTTTGGCCTTGCGCATTGACGACAAGAGCGATGAAGCAACAACACAGTGTGGCCCCAATTTGCAATTTCCGCATGAATCCTCCTCGTCGCGCAGGTGAGGAAAGCGCGTTCTTCGACTTTATCGCAAATGGCTCTGAGCTGTGAAGGCGATTTTTCAGAACTTGAGCGGCTGCCCGGGGCGATTCTGCGCCAGCTCCAGCACCACGTCGGCCAGGCGGGTGGCCGTGTGGCGCACCACGTTCTCTTCGCTGGCGAAGTCTCCCACGATGCAACGCACGCCCAGCGCCTCAATGCGCTCAATGTCAGGCACGATCGGCGCCGCGCCTTGGGCGGCGTAGCGGGCCAGCGTTTCGGGCGAGAATTCCCCCGTATTAACGACCGCGAAATCGAAGATGGGCCGGTGCGTGTGGTCGTAAATGCGCTGGATGTGCTCCGATGCGCTCAACCCCAGGCTCTCATTGGCCTGCGTCATCAGGTTGCAGATATACACCCGCACCCCGCGCGCCGTGCCCAGCGCTTCGGGAACCCCATCCACAAGCAGATTCGTGATCAGCGAGGTATAGAGAGACCCCGGACCCACCGTAATCAGGTCCGCGCGCTCGATTGCCTCGAGTGTTTCCGGCAGAGGCCTGGGATTCGGCGGATCGAACGTCAGCTCCACGATATGCCGGTTGCTGGCGGTGATTTTGGTTTCGCCGCGCACGACGGAGCCGTCGTCCATCCTGGCCACGAGCGTGGTGTTGGCCGTTGTGGCGGGATAGATCCGTCCCCGCGTGGCCAGGATCTTCGACGCCAGCTGCACCGCCTGGGCGAAATCGCCGGTAATCTCGGTCAATGCAGCCACAAACAGATTTCCAAAACTGTGTCCCTGCAATCCGCTGCCACCGCGGAAGCGATGCGCGAAGAGCTGCGTCAGCAGGTCCTCCTCTTCGCTGAGGGCAACCATGCAGTTGCGCAGATCGCCGGGGGGCAGCATGTTGAAGTCCTGCCGCAGCCGTCCCGAGGAACCGCCGTCGTCGGTCACCGTCACCACGGCTGCAAGATCGGCGATGGCGCTGGTAGCCGCCGGGCTCTCGCCGGGCGCGGAGACGTGCCGGCGCAGCCCGCGCAAAAGCGTAGACAGGCCCGTGCCGCCGCCGATGGCGACCACGCGCAGGGGATGCTGTACTGGCCCCGTCGCGGGATCGTGCTCCGGCGCTTGTAGCATTTCAACGTTCGCGGGAATCGATGAATTCAAAACAGGCCCTAAGGAACCTCGGGATAAAGCAACTCAGTAAAGCGCGGATCGTCCGCCATATTCTGGAAGTCGTTGTCGACGCGCGCTTGCAACCGGCTCTTGGGGTTCAGCTCAATGGCCCGCGCCAGATTGGACAGGCAGTCCTGGGCGCGGCCGGTAATGGCCTCCAGCACCGCCAGCCCGTAAAAGGCGTAGTCGGCGCCGGGGTGGCCGTTGAGAATCTGGTTCAACTGCTCCCGCGCTTCTTCGTAGTAGCCGGTATTCAGCAGCGAGA
This sequence comes from Occallatibacter sp., assembly GCA_050011915.1. Classification (GTDB taxonomy): domain Bacteria; phylum Acidobacteriota; class Terriglobia; order Terriglobales; family Acidobacteriaceae; genus Telmatobacter. The sequence goes on along the minus strand of JBEKIE010000015.1, from coordinate 41,677 downwards.
TCGCGAAATCGTAGTGCTCCTCGGGTGTCGGAAACGACCGCGCGCGCCCCTGCAGTTGGCGTTGGCAGGTGTTGATGTACATCCGGCAGCGGTCCTGGATCTCGGCCGGCGCTTCTGGCAACAGCTTCTGCAAAGCGGTCAGCGCCTTCTCATACTTCCCCTGTTGCAGCAGCAGCACAGCGGCTTCGTAGTGTTGGAAGACAGAATTCATCCCGCCACGGGTGTGGCCGTCGGATTTCGCGGTTGAAGCAGTATTTTTCTTGCGGCTGGTGGCCGCGGTGCGAGCATCTTGCGTCATGGGATTACTGGAGGCGTGCATTCCTTTCCCCCGAAACCCGGCTCCGTGCCGGCGGGGAACCTTCGCTGAAGCATAACAAGACTTAGGCCATGTTTATACGCAGAACCCCGCTTCCCGTCAATGGGGGTTCTCGCAGGCCCTATTAACGGCCCTTTTCTCCCTTCACATCGCCCCTCACGTCACCATAGATCGCCGGATTCAGCGCCGGGTCGTTATACATCTTCATCTGCCGGTAAAGCTTGAAGCAACGCGCCCCGCTCATCGTGTCCCGCCATAGCGTATCCAGGCAGTCCGCCAGGTCGGCCCGTTGCTCTTCGAGAACCCGAAGCCGCTCCAGATTATGCGCCGCGTGCCCTTCTGGCGCGTCCTTGCGCTCCGTCTCTTCGCGCGTGTGATAGATCTTCAGCGCCAGAATCGACAACCGGTCGATGATCAGCCCCGGCGACTCCGAATGCAACGCAGCTTCACACTTAGGTAAGCCGCGCGGCGCAAGCCATTCCAGCAGTTTGCGGTCCAACTCCTCGGCAAGATCGTTGCGCAGTTGATTGGTCCGGTCGATGCGGCGCTTCACGGCGGCAATTTCTTTGTCGCTCGCACCCGGCGCACGCGCCTCGTCCTCGATATGCCACAGATCGAAGTTCGCGCGATGCTGCCGAGCCACCAGCGCAAGCCATTCGCCGAGCGGGATTGCAACCGCTTCGGCCGGCTCGTGCCATCTCTGCGTAAGCCGGTCCTGCAACTCAACGATCTCGCCAGGCGCAATCATGGTTCAGCTTTCCTCGGGCTCCCGAGCCTTTCCGGGCCGCAGGTCCATCCTAGACGAACCGGACCGGCGAGCCAAAGACCGGCCGGCGCAGCGCAAACAAAGTAACTTCTGCCTCCTCCGGCGCGTCTGAAGGTTAGGCTCTCACGAGTCCGGAGGTTCCATGAACCGCTTAGGCTCCCCACGCGCGGCGAAATGGCTGGTATTTCTTGCCATTGCGATCGGTTGTTGCGTGTATTTTTCAATCGAGGCCGAGGCCCGAGGCGGAATTCCTGCGCCGCATTTCGACGCCGCCCTCGCATCCCAACCCGGAAAGCAGACAGCCATCTTCGGCGGCGGATGCTTCTGGGGAACGCAATCGGTATTCGAGCGCGTGAAAGGGGTTGTGGCCACAACGGCGGGCTACGCGGGCGGCTCTGCCGCCACAGCTACTTACGATCAAGTCACCACCGAAACCACAGGCCACGCCGAGTCGGTCAAGGTCGTCTACGACCCCTCGAAAATCACTTACGGCAAGCTGCTGCAGATTTTCTTTTCCGTGGCCCATGATCCGACCGAACTCAATCGCCAGGGACCGGACGTGGGAACTTCGTACCGGTCCGCCATCTTCTACACCAGCGAAGAGCAGCGCAAGATCGCGACGGCATACATTGCGCAACTCGACGCGGCCCGCGTGTTTCCCAAGCCCATTGTGACTGAGGTGACGCCGCTCAGAGGTTTCTACGACGCCGAGTCCTACCATCAGGACTACGCGCTCCACCATCCCGATAATCCATACATCCTGGTTTGCGACCGGCCCAAGATCGAGGCGCTCAAGAAGGAGTTTCCCGGCCTGTTCCAGGAGTACACCGGCAAATAACCCGGCCTCATTCCGATCTTTGCTTCGGCGCTTCGGGAATCGTGATATTCTCGGGGCCAAATGGGGGTTTTGTTCATGAGGCGTCGTGATCTGATTGCGGCTGCCGTTGTCGCGGCCGCTTCCTGTCTGCTCGGCCCCGCCCAGCTCTCTGCGCAGGACGACGGCCCGATGCATGCGCCGGATTACCGGGCGCAACAGGCCCTGATCGCGCTGTACTTCGGACCCAAGGCGAATGCTCCTTTCTCGGCCACGGCGAAAACAGTGTGGGTCAAGATCATGCCCGACGATTCCACCGTCACAACGTGGAACGAGCGCGCAGTGGCCCGCGATATGGAGGGCCGCATCTTTGAGGAACGGCGTTTTCTGGTACCGGACAACAGCAAGGATCCGCCGGGGCTGCGCCTGCTGGAATACTCCGACCCTCAGCAACACGCTTTGTACAACTGCAACCCCAATTCAAAGCGCTGCGACTTGTACAACTATTTTCCAGGCGAGATGCAGCCGCCCGCCCCGGTAGGCTTGCAGCCGGACGGAACGACGTATCTGACTCGCGAGAACCTGGGCGTGGATACATTCGAGGGTTTGGAAGTGAAGCGCTCGCGCGAGACGTACACCTACTACAAGCAAACCATCGGCAACACCAAGACCATCCTGCGCACGGTCGAGTACTGGTACTCGCCTGCGCTAGGCGTCAATGTGCAGGTAAAGCGCCACGACCCGCGCGACGGCGACCAGACTCTCTGGCTCACGAATATCTCGCTCACCGCGGCCGACTCGGAAACCTTCCAGATTCCAGCCGACTATCAGGTCTTCGATCGCCGCATCGCTCGACCCGTGCCGAGGGGGCAAGTGGACGAGCCGCAGTGATTCGAATCAGGGTCTCCGGCTTATTGTTCCGATCAGAACAAGCAATCCGGCAAGGATGTCTTTCGGATTTTCGTCGGGATTCTAGGGCAGGGAATTCGCAGCCTGTGTGGTGAGCTCGGTGGGAATCGAACCCACGACCCACGCCTTAAAAGGGCGTTGCTCTACCAACTGAGCTACGAGCTCGTTCAAGGCCGCTGCTTTCAAACTATCACAGCGAGAGTTTGGCTGCTCACGCCCCGCCGGATCCATCGACCAGATCGGAAAAGCCCTTCCGCACCCCGCTTGCACTGTCCATCTCGCCGCTTAGTTTTGATCCAGCTGGCGACTGTCCCGGACGTTGACCTTTCAGGTAACTATTTGCGCTGGTACCATGGTAATTGCGAGCCCGTTCAACATCGATTACCGATGGGGGAGAAACTCCCGCATCACGCAGAAAATGAGGGATTTCGCGCCTTTTCGATGGCTGAAAAGTGTTAGCCGGGTGGCCTTCGAAGTGTTATTGTTCTGGCAACAGTTGCGCCGCTACCATTACCGGTGAGAATACCCGCCATCCGGGTGTGCATTCCCGGTTCATTTGACCGCAAGACCCGTTCACGGTGCTGCCTTCAAAAGGAACTCGGCAGAACAGGAATTGCGCAGGGGTAAACCATGACTGAGCACTTGCTGCCCGACCCGAACGAGACGCCGGAAGATGTGGCGTCGCTGTATTCGTGGGCGAATCTGCACGGCGGCAAGTACCGCGACTTCTCCGCGTCGCGTGCGCAGATGCGCGAAAAATCGCGGCAGCGCATGGAGCAGGCCATTGAAGAGGAACGGCTCCGTGTGTACCAGGGCTCCGAGGCGTATCAAGCCGCTGAAGCCGCTCGAGCCGCGGAGGAGGCGCGCCAGCGCGAACTCGCCGCACAGCAGGCCGCGCAGCGGGCAGCCCACGAAACTGCTCAACTCGTCGCACAGGAACGCGCCCGCCAGGCCGCGGAGTACGCCGCGCAACAGGCTGCGGAGCAGGCTCAGGCTGCGCAACTTGCCGCACAACAGGCGAGAGCTGCGCAGTTGGCTGCACAACAGGCGCAAGCCGCGCAGCAATCGGCGTGGCAACCGCCGCAGCAGGATCGCTATTCCGCACCGTCTTCTTTCCGTCAACCCGCTGCACCGGCCGTGCCTTTGCAAGAAGAAGCGTATGCTCACGAACGCGCGCCCTGGCTCGCAGCCGATTTGCCTGAGAACACAGGCCGCCCTGCCTGGTTAATGCCGGAGCATCCTGAGTCCTCAGGGCAGCCGGCTCTTCCTCCGTCGCCTGAAGATACTCTCCAGGGCTCCCGCGATCGCCTCGTTTCGCGCTGGTTTGCGTTGCGCAGCATCTTTGAAGACAATGTGCCCGCGCAGTCGGCGCCAACTCCTACAGCCGCGCGCGCGCCCGTGCTTGCCATTTTTTCCCTGGCCGGCGGCGTCGGCAAAACCAGTCTGGTTGCTACGCTGGGCCGCGTGCTATCCGCGCGCGGTGAGCGCGTTTTGCTGGTCGATACCGCTGCCTACGGCCTTTTGCCATTCTTCTTTGGCGCTCGCGATCAGCGCCCCGGCCTGCTGCGCACCTTCAGTCCGCCGGCCGCCAGCGGCGATGCGCCCATCCAGATGGTCACGCTCGATCCGGAGACGCTGGGCCCTGAAACCGCTACCGGCGAAGCCCTCACGGCAGAGATCCAGAAGCACGCCCGCGGAGTCAGCCGTGTGATCGTCGATCTGGCCACCGCCTCTGGCGCCACGACGCGCCGTGTCATGCGTTTGTTCCCACAGGTTCTCGTACCCCTCGTCCCCGATATGTGTTCCGTGGTCAGTGTCAGCTCCATCGACGCCTTCTTCGACCACAACAATGGCGGCACCGGCAAGCCGGCGCTTCCGCACTATGTGCTCAACCAGTTCGATCCCTCGCTGCCGCTGCACCTCGACGTGCGGGAAGTGCTCCGCGAGCAGTTGGGCGATCGCCTGCTTCCTTTTGCAATGCGCCACGCCCCGACGGTCAGCGAGGCGCTGGCTGAGGGCATGACCGTAGTGGATTACGCCCCCAATTCCGCCGTGACCGAGGACTACGCCAGCCTTGCGGGATGGGTCAAGAACCTTTCCGCACCCGCAAGCACCAGCTTCCGCGGCGTGCGCTGGAGCGAACGATGACGGCATCGGAAGTTTGGCACGACATCGGGGCAGGTGAGAATTTCCTCACCCGGATTCTCCGTCTGCTCTTCCTGATTGTGGCCGCGGTCATCTTCTGCTTCATGGCAGTGTTGCCGCTTACCTGGCCGCAACAGGCAGTCCTTGGACTGTTGTGCCTGCTGATGGCCCTGGCCATGGCGCGCGGCTCCGATTCCTACCTCATTACGCTTGCTCTCATGATGCTGTCCATGTTCTGCACCTTGCGCTACGGATATTGGCGCGTCACGCAGGTCGTGCGTTTCTTTCAGGATCCGGCGAGCCATCCCGGCGCCCTCGACGCCTTTTTCATTTTTTGCTTGCTGTTCGCTGAGTTCTACGCCTTCATCATCCTCTTCTTCGGCTACTTTCAGACCATCTGGCCGTTGCGCCGCGCTCCCGTCGCCTTGCCGGACAACCCTGACGAATGGCCGCATGTTGACGTGATCATTCCCACCTACAACGAGCCTCTCGACGTGGTGCGTTTCACCGCGTTAGGCGCGCTCAACATGGATTGGCCCGCGGAAAAACTCCACGTCTACATCCTCGACGACGGACGCCGCCCGGAGTTCGAGCAATTTGCATTCGATGCCGGCATCGGCTACAGAACGCGCCCCGATAACGAGCACGCCAAGGCGGGCAACATCAACGCCGCTCTCAAGACCATCGATTCTCCGCTGATCGCGATCTTCGACTCCGATCACGTGCCCACGCGGAGTTTTTTGCAGATGACCGTCGGCTGGTTCCTGCGCGATCCCAGGCTGGCTGTGATGCAAACCCCGCACCACTTTTATTCTCCCGATCCCTTTGAGCGCAATCTCGGGCAATTCCGCGTCATTCCCAACGAGGGCGAGCTTTTTTACGGAATCGTGCAGGACGGCAACGACTTCTGGAACGCATCTTTCTTCTGCGGCTCCTGCGCAGTGCTGCGCCGCGAAGCGCTCGACGAGATCGGCGGCATTGCGGTAGAAACCGTCACCGAAGATGCCCACACGGCTCTGCGCATGCAGATGAACCGCTGGAACACGGCATACATCAACATTCCTCAGGCCGCGGGACTCGCCACTGAGCGCCTCTCCGCGCACATCGGCCAGCGCATTCGCTGGGCGCGCGGCATGATCCAGATCCTGCGCACCGACAATCCGCTTTTCGCCCCCGGGCTCACCTTCGCACAGCGGCTCTGCTACTTCAATGCCATGGGCCATTTCCTTTACGCGGTGCCGCGCCTCATCTTCCTCACTGCGCCGTTGATCTACCTGCTCCTCAATCACACCAACATTCCCGGATACTGGGCCGCCATCCTCGCTTTCGCTTTGCCTCACCTCATTCTTTCCAACGTCACCAACTCCCGCATTCAAGGCGAGCACCGTTATTCCTTCTGGAACGAGATCTACGAAACCGTGCTTTCGCCCTACATTCTGCTGCCCACCATGCTGGCGCTCATCAATCCCCGGCTGGGCAAGTTCAACGTGACGGCCAAAGGCGGCGTGGTGCGGCACACTTTCTTCGATTCCAAGATCGCGCAGCCTTTCCTCGTTCTGCTGGTCTTCAATATCGCCGGCCTGATCGTTGCCATTCCGCGCTTCTTCATCTTCGACCGCGACCATCCCGGCACGGTGCTGATGAATGTCGCGTGGTGCCTGTTCAACGTCATCATTCTTGGCGTTTGCACGGCCGTCGCGCGCGAGCTGCAACAACTGCGCACCACGGTGCGCATCAACGTTGTGAGTCCGCTCGTTGTCAAATTCCCCGATGGACAATCGGTCGACGCCGAAACCATCGACATCTCCAGCGGCGGTACAGGCATCCGGCTCCATGAGGCCCTCGATGTGATGCCCCAGTCAGAGGTCCATCTGGCCTTTCCCGTCCCGTCGGCGGCCATCGATTTGCCTGCCACGGTTGTTTCTTCGGAGGGATCCGTGTTGCGCGTTTGTTTTGAAAACCTGACGATCGAAGAACAGGAAGTGCTGACCATCGCTCTTTACTCACGTGCCGATTCATGGCTGGGCTGGGGCGAGGCGCGCGAGAGCGACAATGTGCTGCGCAGCCTGGGCCGCATCTTCCAGATCTCGCTGCACGGCATGTGGGCCACCTTCCGCAGTGTCTTCAGCAGGAGTGAATCGTCGGAGCGCAAGTCGGCGACGCTCTCCATCGCCCGCAGCTCGATGCTTCTCTTCCTGGCCGCGGCGCTGGCCCTGGGCGGTCAAAAGGCGCACGCGCAGTCGCCGGGCTATGCGGGCTCGCTGCAAACTCCGGCCACCGACATCAACGCGCCTGTTCCTCCCGGCGAATATCACGATCACTTCACGCTCGCCGATGCCGGGTCGGGGCAGATCGAACTGCACAGCATCGACACCATGAACAGCACCTTCTTCACGCTGCCTGAAACCCACGTCATCGGCGCCGCGAAGATTCACATTTACTACTCGTTTTCTCCGAGCCTGATCCCGCAGTTGAGCCATCTGAAGCTCATCATGAACGGAACCCTCTTTGCCACCATTCAACCCACCCCGGGGCAGAATGGCGGGTCCGATAGCCGCGATGCCGAGGCCGAGTTCACGATTCCTTCCGAGCTGCTGGTGCACAACAATACGCTCACCATCGAATTCATCGGCCACTACACCATGGTTTGCGAAGACCCTGCCAATACCACGCTGTGGGCCCGGGTGCATCACAGCACCTATATCGACATCCGGGGCAAGCTGCTGCATCTGGCCGACGATCTCAAGCAGTTGCCCACGCCGTTCGTGGATCCGGCCGTCATTCAGCCGCTCAGCGTTCCCGTGGTCTTTCCCACTGCGCCTTCGTACAAAGCCATTCAGGCGGCCGGCATCGTCACCGGCTACTTCGGCATGATCTCCGAGAATCGCCCGGTTCGCTTCCCGGTGCACATCGGAGCCATCCCTCCCGGCAATGTCATCCTGGTCGCCGAGAATCCATCCAGTCTTCCCGCGAGCTTCAAGCTTTCCAGCGTTAATTCACCCACCGTCGCCATGCGCGACAATCCCAACGATCCGTTCAGCAAGCTCCTGATTGTTACCGGCGGCAATGCCAACGATGTCATCAAAGCGGCTCAGGCTGTGGCTCTGCACAGCGGCATGCTCGACGGGGCGCAGACCTCGATTTCAAACCCAGGCTTGCCCAAAAAGCAAGCTCCGGATGCAGCTCCACGCTGGGCGCGTACCGACGAGAAAATCGCGCTTTGGGATTACACCGGCGCGGAGCAGATGCAGGGCGACGGCACCGCGGCGCTCAACGTCTATTTCCGCATTCCGCCCGACATTTACTACGACACGGAAGGGCCGAATACCAAGCTGCATGTGGAATACCGCTACAACTCCATTCCCATCGGGCCCATCTCCAGCATGCAGGTGAAGATCAACGATGCGTTTCTCGGCTCCATTCCGCTGATCCCCGGCCAGGAAACCTCGCGGAGAATGGAAACCGATGTGCCTGTTCCGGTGGTCAACCTTCGCCCTTTCTCCAACACATTGTCCTTCGATTTCACGTTCCAACTGCTCAAGAAGCAAGGTTGCCAGGACACGACGCCCATCAATATGCAGGGCGCCATCCTGCGCGATTCTTACCTGGATCTGCGTGGTTTTCCCCATTGGGCTCCGATGCCCAATCTCGAAATCTTCGCCAACGCCGGCTTCCCGTTCACGCGCGTTGCCGACCTGAGCGAAACCACGGTGGTCCTGCCGCCCAACCCCACCGAGCCGGAGATCGAGACCTTTGTCACCCTCATGGGCCACTTCGGACGCCAGACCGGTTTCCCCGGCCTTCTCGTCACCGTGGCTGGTCCGGATGCGCTCCATGACGGAGCCAACACGGACTTCCTGATCATCGGTTCCGGCAGCGATCAGCCCGGATTCGACAAGCTCGGCACGCATCTGCCCGTCTCCCTGGGTAGCGGGCAGGTTCAGGTGCGCGATACGCAGGGATTTTTGAGCCCGCTGCACCACGCCTGGTGGAAGGTCGAAAGCAACGAACATAGCGAATCCGGCGTGTTAACCGCCGGAGGCACTCCCGACGCCATCATCGAGGGCATTAAGTCTCCCTACGATGCCACCAGCAGCCGAAGTATTGTTGCCATTCACCTCAAGGACGGAACCACCTTCGCGCCTTTCATGGATTCGTTCATGGATGTGCAGCAAAAAGGCACCATCTCAGATTCCGTCGCGGTTTTCCACGGCACCCAATTTCAATCCTTCCGCATCGGTTCCGAGGTCTATCATGTGGGTGTGCTGCCATGGTGGACTCACCTGATGTTGTGGTTTACGCAGGTGCCTTGGCTTGCAGCATTGGTGGTTATTCTTCTGGCGTTCCTGCTTGCTATCTGGACCCGGCAATGGTTGCGCTCCAGGGCCAGAGCACGCCTGACGATGGTGGAGGACTAATTCACCTCCGCTCGTATATGGGCTGCGTTGATCTCCTGGAGTTGTCCTTGTTTCTCTCGTCGTCGCGGCGCGAGCTCCGGGCGGCTTGTACACCTCTGGGTGGAGACACGAACGATGGGCCTCACGACATCCCGGTCTGGGAAGCGTTTCCTGCTGCTCGTGGCGTTATCCATGTTTTCCATGACCGGCGGATGCAAGGAAGGTCCCTGGCAGCTCTGGAACTCCTACGCGAGCCGCTTCATTGACGCGCAAACGGGACGCGTCTTCGATCCCAACGGCGACCAGCACACCACTTCGGAAGGCCAGGCCTACGCGCTCTTCTTTTCACTGGCCGACAACGATCGCCCCACCTTCAACCGCATCCTTTCCTGGACTGAGAGCAATCTTGCCGGCGGAGACCTTTCCACCCACCTGCCGGCCTGGCTATGGGGCAAAGACAAGGACGGCCAGTGGAAGGTCCTCGACCCCAACTCCGCCTCCGACGCCGACGTCTGGATGGCATACACCCTGCTCGAGGCCGGCCGCCTCTGGAGATCCAGCGCCGACACCGATCTCGGCCGCGGGATGCTGGCTCTCATCGCGAAGAACGAAGTCGTGAATCTTCAGGGCTTCGGCCCAATGCTCGTGCCCGGCCCTGTCGGCTTCCAGCAGGACAAAGACTGGATCCTGAATCCCAGCTACGTGCCAATCTTCCTCTTTGAGCGCTTCGCGGCCCTCGATCCCGCCGGTCCGTGGCAGCAGATCGTGCTGGGGATTCCAGGCTTCCTCGCGCAAAGTTCCCCCCATGGTTTTGCCATGGATTGGGTCGAATACGTCCCTGGCGGCGGCTTCTATGCCGTGCCCAGGCCCGCTGATTCCGATCAAAATGACCCGAATGGCCCAAGTCCCGGTGGAAGCTACGATGCCATCCGCGTCTACCTCTGGGCCGGCATGATCGACCCGAACGACCCTTCGCGCACCCCGATCATTAATGCTGTCGCCACCATGAGCGGATACCTTGCCAATCATGATGCCCCCCCGGAAAAGGTAAGTGACCAGGGCGTTCCGTTGGCGCAAGATGGACCTGTAGGCTTTTCTGCGGCCATGTTGCCCTATCTCCGCGTTTATCCGGATTTCTCCCGGGCATTTGTCCGGCAGTTAGTTCGCCTAAATGCACAGAAAGACGCAACTTCGGGATTGTATGGAAAGGACAAGGCGTATTACGATCAGAGTCTTGCCCTGTTTGCTACTGGATTTCTCGATGCCAGATTTCGGTTTGGCCCCGGGGGCGAACTGAACGTAGAATGGAAGCGCCAATGAGGTTGGGCTGGGGAGCTTGGAAAGCGAAATTCTTGGTAGCGGGCTGCCTGATCCTGGCGGTCCCGGCAATTCATGCCCAAAAACCCTCTGCTCCCGCCTCGGCCGACGCCATGCGTGCAGGCCTAGCGGCCAAGGCGCGCAACCTTGAAGCGCGCGGCCGCGCCGATCTCGCCCTCCAGATCTGGCAGCAGATTCTGCTCTCCGAACCCGACAACATTGAAGCTCTTGAGGGACTCGCCCGCGACTACAAGCTTACCGGCAACCAGGAAAAGGCCGATCAGGCTCTCTTGCATCTGCGCCGCGTCAGTCCCAACGATCCCAACATCGCCAAGATCGGGGCCATGCCCGCCACCAGCGGCTCGGTTGAGGAGTTGCGTCAGGCCGGCGACCTCGCCAAGCAGGGCCACAACGACGATGCCATGCGCATCTACCGCAAGCTCTACGCCGACCATCCACCGGATGGCGACATCGCGCTGGCCTACTATCAAACACTCTATGGCACCGCCGGTGGCAAGCAACAAGCCATTGCCGGCATGCGCAGCCTGGCCGAGCGCAACCCCGGCGATTCGCGCTATCCCGTGCAGCTGGGCACCATGCTCACCTATGACCCGCGCACACGCGCTGAAGGCATTCGCATTCTCCGCGCGCACGCTTCCGATCCCGACGCTCAAGCCGCCTATCGCCAGGCAATCATCTGGGATGCTGCCAATCCCGGCTCAGCCGAGGAGATGCGCGAATATCTCAAGACCCATCCCCAGGACCAGGAGATCGCGAAGGGACTAAGGCAGAGCGAATCCAGGCTGGCGCAGATGAACAACGGCATCGCGCGCACGCCCGATGAGCGTGCGGCCTTCGCTGCGCTCAACGCGCATCGCCTGGACGAAGCCGAGCAGCGCTTTACCGCGCTTCTGGCCGCCGATCCCAACAACGGCCGTCTCGCCGCCGGCATGGGCTTCCTGCGCATGCAGCAGAAAAACTTCGGCGGCGCTATCAGCTATCTGGTGCAGGCCGAGCACAACGGCTACAAAGTCAAAACTGTTGACACCGCGCTCAGCACCTCCCGCTTCTGGTTCACCATGGGTGAGGGCACTGAGGCTCTCAACGAAAATCAACTCGATCTTGCTGTCACCAGGTTTCGCGCCGCGCTCGACATCGACCCGCGCAGTCCCGACGCGCTCAACGGTCTTGCCGGCGTCTACATCAAGCAGCAGCATTACTCAGCCGCCGCTGCGGTTTATGAGCAGCTTCTTGGCGTCCAACCTGCTTTGCTTGAAGCCTGGCGCGGCCTCTTTCTCGCCTACGCGCACGACCATCAGAACGCCAAGGCGCTTGCTATCTCCGCGCGTTTTCCAGCGCCGGTCAAAGCTTCGCTCAACAAGGACCCCGAGTATCTCCACGCTCTGGCCGGCATCTATCAGGCCGAGAACCGCCCCGCCGATGCGCAACGCGCCCTCGCCCTCGCGCTCTCGCTGCCATTCCCTGCTAACGGCGGCGCGCTTCTCATGGGCACCAAGTTGCAATACGCCGGCATGCTGATGGACGCCAGGCATTACGACCAGGCGCTCGCTCTCTATTCCCAGGTTTTGCAGAGCGATCCCTCCAACGTCTCCGCCTGGGAGGGCCTCATCGGCGCCCGGCACGAGTTGGGGCAGGACACCGCGGCCATCGCGGACGTGCAAAGGATGCCCGCGGCCAGCTACGAAACCGCGTTGGCTGATCCAAGCTTCGTGGCCATGCTCGGCGCTATTTATCAGCAGGCCAATCAGTATGAAGTGGCGCAGGGACTTCTCGAGCGCTCCGAAAAACTCGAGATCGCGGCCGGTGGCCAGCCCACCATCGCCCTGCAAATGCAGTTGGCGGGCATCTATCTGCTCCGCAACAACACCGATCAAGCCTACGCGCTCTATCGCCAGGTGCTGACCGATCACCCCGACCGTGCCGACGCATGGAAAGGCCTCATCGGCGCGCTGACCGCAACGCATCGCGATCGAGAAGCGCTGCAGGAGATTGCGCAGATGCCAGCGCCCGTGCGCAAGCAGCTCGAGGGCGACATCGACTTTCTGCAAACCGAGGCCAGCGTCTACGCCACCACCGGCGACAGCACCCGCGCCGTGCAGTACATGAGCCGCGTGCAGGCCTACTACGCCAAGAGCAAGCAGTTGCTGCCGCCCAACATTGAAATTCAGAACGCCTGGCTGCTTTACAACATCGGTAACGATCGCGCCCTCTACGCGGACCTGATGCGCATCGGCGGGCGTACCGATCTCACTGTCGCGCAACGCGAAACCGTGCAGGACATCTGGGCGAACTGGAGCGTGCGCCGCGCCGGCATGGCCATGGACAACGGCAACGTGCAACGCGCGGTCGACATTCTTGAAGCCGCCTCGCTGGCGTTCCCCCACAACCTCACAGTGCGCAAGGCCGTGGCCGGTGGGTTTGCGCGCGTAGGGCGCACCAAGGAGGCTCTGGCCCTCTTCAAGACCATCCCCATGCAGGACGCATCGGCCGGCGACTTCGAGGGCGCCATTGGCGCAGCGCTGGCTGCCAATGACAAAAACCAGGCCGAGCTCTGGCTGCGTCAGGCCCTGGACCGCTTCGGCACCGATCCTGCCATTCTGGCCCTTGCCGCGCGCTACGAGCAGGCCCGCGGCGATAATCAGCGCGCCGCCGACTACTATCGCGCCTCACTCGCGGCCATGCCCAAGGTTTCGCCCGTCGACCGCCTCGCCCACACACTCGTCTACCCCGAGCAGGACACCAAAACGCATCGCGCCGTCACCGCGGCCGATCTGCAACATCTTCTCGATCCCGACTACGAACCCTTCGCCAAAACCACGAAGCTTCCGCCGCTGCCCGCCTACGGGCCCGATCCCTACAATCCCCCTCCGGTCATGCTGCCGTCGCAGCCTTCGCAGCAGGCTCCTGCAACGCCATCTGCCAGAACGCCTGGCCCCGGCGCACTGAACAGTTCGGAACAAAAGCCGGGTTTTGAAAGGGCACAACTTCAGTCGTGCCGAGAAGCGCACAAAAGCAATCGGGCTTTAGCCCCTGAGGGATTCGTGCGGTCGTCCGCGCCTGGACAATTCCGAATCTCGATGCAAAACCGGGAGGGCGGCGCTCACCTCGTCCTGGCATCATGGACGCGCACCCGCCCATCCGTCGCAGTAACCCATGCCTCCATGCGCATTATCCCGGTCTGTCCCGTCATCCAGTCTTCCATTGAAGCTTTCGGCCAGGTCGACATCGTTCCCAATCCTCCGCACTCGCTTGCCTCCGACGCGTGGAAAGGCCTCGTCTTCTCGCTCATGGCAGGCAATCGCAATGCCGAGGCGCTCGCCGAAATGGGCAAGATTCCGAGCGATGTTCGCCGCCAGCTTGAATCCGACATCGAATGGGTGCAGGGCATCGCGAGCCTTTACTTCTCCGTGGGCGACGTCCCGCACGCCACGCTTTATCTCAATCGCGTGGAGAATTACTATCTCGTGCATCGCTCGCTCGCGCCCGGCAGTCTGGAATTGCAGCATGCCTGGCTTCTCTACAACCTGAGGGACGAAACGGCGCTCTATCCGCTTCTCCAGCGGCTCGATACCCGAGCCGACCTCTCCACGGATCAGCGCCAGCAGCTACAAACCATCTGGGCCGATTGGGCCGTGCGCCGCGCCGGCGATGCCATGGACCATGGCCACCTGCTCCGCGGCGTCGAAATCCTCCAAGCCGCATCGCAGGATTATCCCGACAATTTGACCGTGCGTATCGCTGTCGCGGGAGCCTACGCGCGCGTGGGACGTGCGCAGGAAGCTGTCACGCTTTTCAAGTCCATCAACATGAACGACGCCAGCGCAGGCGATTTTCAGGGCGCGGTCTCGGCAGCCATCTCCGCCGGCGACATGGCTCAGGCTGAGGCCTGGCTGCGCATCGCTTTGGGAAAATATCCCAACGATCCCCTCGTCCTCGGCCTCGCCGCGCGTTTTGAGCAGGCCCGCGGCAATAGCGAACGGGCCGCCGCCTTCTGGCGCGCATCCATCGCCGCCATGCCTCCCGGCTCGAGCGTCAAGAGCCTTGACTACGGTCTTGTTACCCCGCCGGGTACCTATCGCATGCCCAGCCCCGGCGACACCAAGCGTCTCCTCGATCCGCGCCTCGATCCGCCGCCGTCTGTTCAGCAACTTGCGCCCCTGCCCTCGTACACGCCGCAAACCACCACGCCAGCTCCTGCGCCAACGCCCGCGCCTGCCCATGCGACCGCGCCGTCAACCGAACCGCTCCCGCTCCCTCCCGGCGCCGGCTACATCCCGAACGGGCAGGGAACTGCGCCCTCGAATCAGCCCATCTACGTTCCGCAGGCTACGAATCGCAATCCTCCGGCTTCCGGCCCGGTTCTCATCGAACAAAGCGCCCGCGAGCAGCCGTTGACGGGCAGAATCCATCTGCCGCCTACGGAAGAAACCATCGCGTCCACGCCGGGCGAGGAAACCCAGAACTCGCGCCTCCCGCCGCCGGCGTCGAGTGGCGTCGCGCCGCAGACTCCACCTGCCAATCCCCGCATTTCGTCACAGCCCATGGGCCCCGCGGCTGCCCAGACACAAGCCCTCTTCGCCGACCAGACCGATAATCAGCTGACGCAAGGCTCGGCAACGCTCATTCACAACGTGCCCAATGCGCCGGTCGGTCCGATGCCCACGGTGCAATCTCCACCTTCGAATTCCGGCAACCAGGGCGAATACAACTTGGCGCAGTACACGCCATCCGCGCAGGAAGCGGCCACGGGCGCCTACTCCGCGCCTCAGCAACAGACGCAGCAGCCACAGAAGCAGGCAGCGCCGCCCAAGCCGCAAGCCGGCTGCACCACGAACTGCACTACGCGCCACAAACGTCGCAAGAGCAAGCAGGCGCAATCTCTCGGCAGCGCACCCACCACCAGCAATCCGCCGGAGGCCGCAGCTGCTCCCGCTGAAACCGCTCCGCCGGTCGAGGCCGAGCAGCCGCAACCCGCGCCGCAGGAGCCGTCGACAACCGCCGCTGGCGAATCCACCACCGGCACGGGCCTTAGCGACGAAGAACTCGAGCAGCGCAATCTGCCGCCGTTGCGCGGCTCCTGGATACGCATTCAGCGCCAGGACAACACCCTCAGCCCACGCGACCTGGCCGAACAGCAGTTGCAGGCTATCGAGAGCAGCTACAGCGGCTGGCTCGGCGGCAGCGCCATCCTCAACTACCGCACCGGCGATCCCGGCTACAGCCAGTTGGCCGCGATCGAAGCTCCCTTTGAGGCCTCCGCGCCGCTCGGCTATCACGCGCGCATCACCGTGGTTGCCAAGCCCGTCTTTCTCGACTCCAGTCAGGCCACCGGAAACGCAGTGATCTCCGTAACCGAATCCACCATCTCCGGAAGTTGTCTGGTCACCATACCGGAGCCCCTCGGCACCTACGCCGCAACCGCCAGTTCGACTCCATGCGGCGGCGCCACGGGAACGATCACCCCGCCCGCGCAGCAAAATGCCGTGGGCCTCGGCGGCGAACTGCAGTTGGCCTTTCCGCACTTCGCCCTCGCCGGCGGCTACACGCCTTATAGCTTTCTTGTCGCCAACTTCACGGGGCGCGTGATCTGGAAGCCGGGCAACGGCCCCTTCACCTTCTCGCTCACCCGCGACTCCATCAAGGACTCGCAGCTCTCCTATGCCGGTCTCCGCGATCCGGGCCAGGCCAGTCTCAGCAATCCCGGCCAGATCTGGGGCGGCGTGGTCTATAACCAGGGCCAGGTGCAAATCGCCCACGGCGATGCGCAGTCGGGCTTCTACTTCTCAGCCGGCGGCCAGTACATCACCGGCTACAACGTCCTCAACAACAAGCGCATCGATGGCAACGGCGGCGCTTACTGGCGCGTATTTACCGCGCCGGAGGCCGGCGCCCTCAGCGTCGGCGCCAACTTCTTCGCTATGCACTACGCGAATAACCAGAACGCCTTTACGCACGGTTTGGGCGGATACTTCAGTCCGCAGGGCTACTTCCTGGCCAATATGCCCTTCACATGGTCGGGCCACTATCTGACTCGCCTGCACTACAACATCGTGGGTGCAGTCGGTGTGCAGGCCTTTCAGGAGAATTCCGCGCCGCTCTGGCCTCTGGCCGTCGACAAGCCGCTTGAGACCGCCCAGAACAACCCCGTGCTTCCCAATATCACCACGGTGAGCGGCAACTACGACCTCCGCAGCCAGGTGGCGTATCAGTTCAGCCCCCACTGGTTCATGGGCGGCTACCTTGCGGCCAACAACTCCCGCGACTACACATCGACTACGGTCGGCTTCTTTGTGCGCTTCATGTTCCGCGAACAACCCTCGACGGCCACCACCCCTACCGGCCTCTTTCCGTGGGACGGCATGCGGCCCTTCTCCGTGCCGTAATCGCGCATAGCAAGGTGGTACACTTGGCTCTTCCCTGACAGGAGGTCTCGAATAAGGAGGATCCACAGTGATCCAATCGAGATCAACTCCTTTCAAAGGGTTTTCGTTCGTGGTCTTTTACGTCGCCGCTACGTTTTCTTTGCTGCTCGTTTCCTGCGGCGGAGGATCGAGTGGCTCCATAAGCTCGGGAGGCGGTGGCGGAGGCGGAACCACCGGCCCGGCCAGTAGCGAGTACTTATGGGAGACCTCGATGACCTCAGGCAACCTGACCTACGCGACGATTAACACGACCACCGGGGCACTCGGTTCCCCAACCGTTGCAGGCAGTCCCGCGGGCAGCGACTCGGGTGATCCGTCTGTCGCGGTTTCTTCGGCTGGTAACTTCGTTTATGCGTTCTATATGACGTCAAGCGAACTCGAGGCGTTCGAGGTGACAGGCCCTGGCCTCCAGGTCTCGTCACTTGCAAGTACCGGGGTTCAGCCCGCACTACAGATCCCTTACGAGGAATCCATGGTGATTCATCCCAGCGGGAAGTTTCTTTATGTGGTTGTGTCTGATTCGCAAAAACAGATTCAGGAAGTCTCCCTCAACTCGACGACCGGCGTGATGACTCCCGGTTCGGTGGTCTCGGAAACCGCGAACTTCGCTGTGGCAGTAGTCGATCCCTCAGGACAATTCCTATTCGCGGGCGATGTGGCAGCGGGGAAAATCTTTGTCTACCAGATCAATCAAACCACCGGTGCGCTTTCCGCAGCCGCAAACTCGCCCTTTACGCTTCCATCCGGCGAGCAGCCGAGCTTCATGGCAGTTGGGGGGTCAGGCACATCTCTGTTCTTGTATGCAAGCCTGTATACGTCGGTCAATAACACGAACGGAGGCGGCATCGCCGCATTTTCGGTCAACACCACAACCGGAGCGCTGACTGTGGTTGCAGGTTCACCATTTCTGGCCGGAAACAATGCTCCCCAGTATATATGCACAAATCCCTCGCGGAGCTTTCTCTATAGCTCAAACGCCAAGGATGGCACCATTAACGGCTATTCAATCAATCCTGCCAGTGGAGCGCTCAGCTCGGTGCCAGGTTCTCCCTTCGCCGCGGGGTCTGTCACTGGCGTAATCATCGTCGATCCGTCGGGGCAGTTTCTCTACGTGTCAAACCCCGCAAACAGCACGATCTACGGCTTCGAAATGAATGCAACGACAGGCAGTTTGACAGCCCTTTCGGGTTCGCCTTTTCCATCCGTGGCACAGCCGGAGGGCCTTACGATGATGGCCATTCAGTAGCAGGAATACGAGAGCGGAACAGGTCTCGAACCAGGGAACCACGAACGAAGATTTTCTGCATATAGCCCGGGTCAACCGCGAAATTCACTAAGACTCCCCGTCATCGCATGGAGCGCGGCCGCGTTCAATCGGGAAGACGCGTTTGTTTGAGGTCCTCACAGTCCGATCGCAGGAATATTGCACTCAGTCGCCCCCAAACTCATATATATTGATATTAGTGCTTGACTTTATAAAGATTTACACATAATATTTGGGTGTATTTCAAGATTATCGATTCCAACAATGCCAACTGACCCCAAATCCGCCTCCGACTGGCAAGACCTGCTCCGCATCGCTCAGGGATCGCCCCTCGTCATCGAGCGCGTCCGCATCCCGGAGAAGGGAATCGCCGTCGAAGGTCAATTCACCCTCCCCGAATTGGCCCGGCTCAGCCTTGAAGACCAGGTCTTCGTCATCGCTTTCCTACGCTCCCACGGCACCATCAAGGACATGGAGCAGACCTTCGGCGTCAGCTATCCGACGATCAAAGCACGGCTTAACCGCATTTCCGGCCAATTGGAGTTCGTCGAAACCAGCCCCGCAGCCACGACCTCCGAGGCGCGCACAGACATCCTCGACCGCCTTAAGAACGGCCAGCTCACGCCCGCCGAAGCTATCCGCGCACTGGAGGCCCTTAAATGATTCCCAGTTTCGCCGTCCTCCAGGTCGAAGCGCCGCACTTCCATATGCCACGGCTTTGGCTGCCGCTCTTTTTGCTCTGGATTCCGGCCCTTCTGATTTCGCCGATCGTCTTCATCGTCATCTATGGCCTGTCGATGGCAGGCCGCATCAGTCCCTGGCGCGCCATCGCGGTCTTCTGGTCGATTCTTTGTGGTTTCCCCGGAACCCACGTCCACGTCAGCACGCAGGAAAGCAAAGTCCTGGTGCGCATCCTCTAGGCGCATTCCGTCTGAAGCTGCCGCGCTTTTTATTCACTCGCGTCACTCATTTACTTATTCACGCTCAAGGGGAGGACCTTCATGAACGAAAATCGCCGTCAAATTCTGGAGATGCTGGCCGCGGGCAAGATCACCGCCGATGAAGCGGAAAAGCTCTTAACCGCGCTCGAGCCTGACGCCGCTGCAACCGCCGCTGAATTTGCCGGCAAACTCCCCGGCTCCGGCCCTCAAAGCCAATCTGCCGCCAAAGCCCGCGCCAAATATCTGCGCGTGCTCGTCGAAGCCGATGAAAAAGGAAAGCCCACCACCGTCAACGTCCGCGTGCCCATGCAACTGCTGCGCGCCGGCGTGCGCCTCGCCAGCCTCATCCCCATGCAGGCACACGACGAACTGGACGCGACGCTCAGCAAGCATGGCATCCCGCTGACACTGTCCCAAATCAAGCCGGAGAATCTCGAAGAGCTGATCGACCACCTGGAAGATCTGAGCGTCGACGTCGACGCCAAAGAAGAAAAGGCCAAAGTCCGCGTTTTTTGCGAATAGGCAGTCCGCGCCTATCCCCGCTTGGCCGGCCTCTGCATCGGCACCACCTGCACCGTCACATCGCGCACCTCTGACAGGAAGCGGTTGAGCACCGACCCGCCCCACAGAATGTCCCAGCGCGAGCGCGCCGATTGCCCAAACACCACGTGGCTGATGTTCTCCTGCTGCGCAAACCGGATCAGCGCGTCGGAAACATTCCGGTCCGTCAGCGTCACCACCTGCGCGCCCAGATCGCGAGCCATCCGTTGGTACTCTTCCAGCCGGTGAAACGCCTCGGGATCGCCGTGGCCTTTGTCGTCGGGCCGTGTTACGTACACGGCGTACCAATTGCTGGCCAAGCGGCCGGCAATGCGCGCGCCGATGCGCAGCAACCGCTCCGTCCCCGGCCGCGTGCTCAGGCACACCATCACCTTCTCTGGAATAGGCGCCTGTTCCAGACCCTGCGTGCGGCGATACTCCGCGGCCCGGTTGCCCACCTGTTCCGCGGTGGTGCGCAGGGCCAGCTCGCGCAGCGTGTTCAGGTTGCCCTTGCGGAAGAAGTTGGCCAGCGACTGTTCCACCTTTTCCGGCGCGTAAATCTTGCCCTGGCGCAGACGGTCGCGCAGTTGCTCCACCGTCACATCCACGTTCACCACTTCGTCGGCGCGCTTGAAGAAACTGTCGGGAACGGTTTCGCGGATGGTCGTGCTCGCCGAGCGGTTCACGGCGTCGTTCAGCGTTTCCAGGTGCTGGATGTTTACCGCGGTCATCACGTTGATGCCCGCGTCGAGCAGCTCCAGCACATCTTCATACCGCTTGCGGTTTTTGCTGCCGGGCACGTTGCTGTGGGCGAGTTCGTCAACCACCACGGTGTGCGGGTGGCGCGCGACGATCGCGTCCACATCCATCTCTTTCAGATTCACGCCGCGGTAGGGAATCACCTTCTGCGGAATCACCTCGAGATCGCGGATGCGCGCCTCGGTCTCCTTTCGCCCGTGCGTCTCCACCAGCCCGATCACGACGTCCACGTCCTGTTGATGTTTCATGTTGTAGGCGTCGTTCAGCATGTCGTAGGTTTTGCCTACGCCGGGCGCCGCGCCAATGTAGATGCGCAGCTTCGCGGGTTCCTGAGTTTTCTCGAGTTGAATCTCGGCCATCGCTCAACCCACCTCGACAGGATGACGGACTTCTTCAGACACAGCCACGGGAAGCGTGAAGCGGAAGGTCGATCCGTGGCCAAGCCTGCTCTCCACGGCGATTTGGCCGCCCAGCGACTCCACCAGCCGCCGCACCAGCGCCAGGCCGAGCCCGGACCCGCGCTCGGAAAATGGATTGAAACGATCGAAGATGGAGCTCAGCCGATCGGCCTCGATGCCGCGGCCGGTGTCGCGCACGCTGAACTGCACAAAGTTCTTTACCTCCTCCGCGGCAAGAAGGATTTCACCCTCTTCCGGCGTGTAGCGCAGCGCATTGGAAAGCAGATTGTCGAGAATCGAACGCAGTGCACGGCGATCGGCTTGCACAGCGGCCAGATCGGCGAAGGCCATCACATCCAGCCGAATGTGCTTCTTGGTCGCCTCGTCGCAGAGGCGGTCGCGGGCCTCGTTCAGGGCTTGCAGTGGACGAATGCGCTCCAGCTTCATTTCGCGTTTGCCCGTATCCAACTCAGCCACATCGATCAGGTCACTCATCAGGTCGTCCAGGTTTTCGGCGTCTCGGCTGGCGTCGGCCACCAAATCGGTCTGCAGCGGGGTCATCTCGCCGCTAAAGCCCTGGGCCAGCGCATACAATCCGCGCCGCAACTGCAGCAGAGGATCGCGCAACTTGCGGCTGGCCACAGCAATAAACTGCGTCTTGAAGCGATCGATGTCCTGCAGGCTAGTCACGTCTTCAAGCGTCGTTACGGCGCCGAGCAAGCGGCCTTCCGAATCGCGCATGGGCGTGGTGCGCAGCCGAAAGCTCCGCTCCTTCTGGCCGATGCGCATCGGCAGCATGGATGCCTCGTCCTCGGCTGCTATTGCCTTCTGCATGGAGACCACATCGCGAATGGCATTCAGGATTTTTTCTCCGCCGGGGGTATTGGCGAGCGCCATGCGGTCGCCCGCGGCCTCGCCCAGCAACTCCGCGGCCGCCTGGTTCACCTTCAGCACGTGCCCTTTGCCGTCGGTCACGATAATGGGCTCGAAGATCGACTGCAGCACGGCATCGGAGAGCTGAAACTCCATCTGCCGCCGCCCGGCTTCTGTGTCGCGCAACTCGCGCAGCCGCACCGCAATCCTGTTCAACTCGCTGGCGAGCACGCCGAAGCTGTCGCGGCTGCTCCAGTCGACGCGGTGCTCAAGATTTCCCTGGGCAATGCGGCGCGCATCGCGCGCCAAGTCCTGAATCGGCCGCAGCGCAAAGAAGATGGTGGCCGCCGCAATCGCCAGGGCGGCCGCGCTGAGCGCGTATGCCAGGTGCAGTTGCCCGGCCGCCGCCAGCGCTTTGTGCGCAGCAACTGCCAGGCCCACGGTCAAGCAGCCGAGGAGCACACAACCGAGAATCAGTCGCTGGGTAAGATTCAGCATGTCCGCGATCCGCGCCGGTGAAAGGTGGCTTCACTCATTCTCGCACTTAGAAATCCCCGTTTGCATGAGGAATTCTAGGCTGTCAGGGAATCTGGCACACGGCGAGGGAATCGTTGTGCCACCGGCAGGCGAGGCCGCTCGGCTGCGGAGTTGCCACCAGCACCCAATCCACGCCAAAGGCCGCCTTGAGCCGTTCGAATTCGGCGAGCTTGAAATGGCCCCAGCCTTCTGTGGCTGCCACCTGTCTCGCCCACGCCGGCGCCAGCTCCGGCACTTGCGTCACCATTGCGGTATCTTTCACGGCATCGGCCAGTTGGCTCCGCTCCGCCAGCGCGCCAAAGCTGTGAAAATCCTCGCCGGGCGCCTCCAGGTAATGCGGGTCGAGCGCGAAATATGCGTTCACCGGCGTATTGGTCTTGATCCAGGCAAACGCCTGTAGCCAGGGATTTGCCGGCTGCATCCCCGGCAGCTCCAGATGTGCGACGCCGCTGAACTCTGCTCGCTGACCCGCAAACATGCTGCCGTTGATGACCAGCAAAAACGCCACCCAGCGCCACACGCTCTTTTTCAGCACAAATCCGCCCAGTAGCGCACCCAACGTCGTCATGAAGAGAAAATACTCAATGTGCAGGTAGCGCATCGGCTGCAGGGGCATCAACCGCGCCGGGGAAAAAGGTGCAAGCAGCGCCATGGCCAGCGCCTGCTGAAAAACACCATAGAAAAACACGGCCGCTGCGAATCGGGCCAGCCGTGTCTCTCCGCGTTTCTCTGCGGCGCGCCAAAGCCATGCGAAGAGAACCAGCGGCGCCAGTGCTCCCAGCCACTCATACCAGGTCCACTTGTAGAGGAAGAAATACCTTCGCGTACTCAACGCCTTGCGCCAGATGGAATCCGCCGGTTCAAAGACCCATCCCAGCGGAACCAGCGCAACCACTGAGCTTCGCAACGAGCGCAGCTTTACTTGAAGAGGATCCAGCAACGCCAGAGTAAGAAAAAGGCAGAACGAAATTCCCATGGCAGCCATGAGCGGATGCATCAGAAACGCTAACAGGAGCAGCGGCGCTGCCTGCCAGGGCTTTGCGTCCAGAATGCGCCAGATGGCAACCAGGATCATGGCCGTGGCCAGGTTGCGCGGGTGCAGATGCTGGTCGGCCAAGTAGAGCGCAGTCCCTGCAACGGGCATCGTGAACATCGCCGCCACCATGGCGACCCCTGCCCATCGCGCGCTCTCCTCCCGAAACAGCAGGCTCGCGATCTTCTTCACCGCCCACAGAATCAAGAACAGCGCCGCCAGTTGCCAGAACAGTTCGGCCCACTCCAAGGGCATCCTGGTCCAGCGCACAAAATGCGCCATCCAGCCGTCGAACACGGTGGCCTGCATTTGCAGCCGGAAAAAATTCGCGTTGTAGGGGTAGAGCGCGGGATTCAGGTGCGCTTTGACGGCGGACAAATAGACTCCGTCGTCTTCCAGACCGGGGTGGTAGCCCATCACCAGAAATCCCAGCACCGTGAAGAACAGAACGCCCGGCAACTCAAAAGAGAAGGGAAGGCGCATCGGCCGGGATTCGCTAACAGCTTCCAGAACAGGTGCTACGCAATGCGCCACAGGAGATAGGATAACGTTCCGAGCTAGAGTTGCGGCAGCAGCAGGCGCAGCAGCAGGAATCCGGCCACACCCGCGAAAAACACCAGGGCCATGTGAATCCCCGGCTCGCGGTTGACTTCGGGCACCAGGTCGGTCGCGGCCACGTAGAGCGCAACGCCCGCCGAGACCGGCAGTCCATAGGGTACCCAGCGCGGCACCAGTTGGATCACGAGTACTCCGGCCAGCGTGGCCGCGGCCAGCGCCACTGCGGAGGAAAATGCCGCCGCACGACTCAGCCCGCTCGCCAACATCACGCTCGCCATGGTGAATCCTTCGGGCGCCTTATGCAACAGGATGGCAAGAAAGATCAGCCAGCCGAGCCAATTGGAAAGCGCAAAGCCCGAGCCGATGGCCACGCCGTCGAAAAGCGCGTGCACGCTCAAGCCCCCCAGCACCGAATAGCTTGTGCGTTTGGAGACAAACTCGCCGGCATGGGTCTCCTCGCCAAAGTGAAAATGCGCGTTGATGGTGTGTTCCAGCAGATGCACCGCGCAGTATCCGGCCATGATCAGCGCCGGCGCCAGCCGCGCATTCAGCCGTATGCTTTCAGGCGTCATTTCGAGCAGGGCAGTGGCCATCAAGAATCCAGCGCCCAGCGCGACAAAGTAGCGCAGATAGCGCTCCACGCCGCGCGCGCGCACCAGCACCAGCCCGCCGGCCACATCGGCCAGTGCCGCGATGGTTCCGAGGATGAGGGAGATCTTGAGCATTCCACCAGCAGGTTTCAGGTGTTAGGTTTCAGGTTTCAGGCGGGACGCGCCTGAGCCTTTGGCCGTAGTTTGTCGAGAAGCGCATAAAGCATCTTGCCGATCTCCTGTGAAAGTGCCTCGGATTCTTTGAGCAATTGCGAGTCGCCCATTTTGAGAGACCGTGCAATCTCCAACTGGGTTTGAATCTCGAAGTTCGATCCCCGCGCAATCCAAAGAAAGTGCCTGTATTCTGCGACACCTGATCGGCCATGTCCCTCGGCAATGTTGCTTGGAATCGAGACTGCTGCACGCCTCAGTTGGCTCGCCAACCCGTATGTCTCTTCGCGTGGGAAAGCTCGCGTCAGTTTGTAGATCCCCGTTGCTAGTTGCATTGACTTTTGCCACACCGTCAACTCACGAAACGATCGCAGCATAATTCTCACCTTTCTCAAGCAAAAAGCCTCCGGTCAGCTGAGACCTGATACCTGACACCTGAAACCTGTTATCACCCGCTGTGCCTGATATGCACCACATCCCCGTCCTGCACCACGTACTCTTTGCCTTCCAGCCGCAGTGTACCCTTTGCCCGCGCCGCCGCCTCGGAGCCGGCATCCAGCAAATTGTCCCAACGAATGGTTTCCGCGCGGATGAAGTGGTGCTCCAGGTCGGAGTGAATCGCCCCCGCCGCCTGCGGCGCTTTGGAGCCAATCGGCACCGTCCACGCCCGGCACTCGTCTTCTCCGGCTGTAAAAAAGCTGATCAGCCCCAGCAGCTCGTAACTCTTGCGAATCAACCGCACCAGGCCGCTCTCGTGCAGCCCGTAGCTTTCCAGGAAATCCGCGGCCTCGGCGTCGTCCATCTCCGCCAGCTCCGCCTCTACCTTGCCGCAGATCGCGGTCGCGCCGGCATTGGGCCGTGCGGCGAGCTCATCCAGCTTGTAGCGGCTCACCGCCGCCTCCAGATCGGCGCCCAGTGTTGTACTCTCACTCACATTAAGTACATACATGATGGGCTTTTGCGACAAAAACATGAAGCCGCGAATGAGCTTCTTTTCGTCCGGAGTCATCTCCAGTTCGCGCAAAGGAATTTCTTTCTCGAGCGACTCCTTGGACCGCAAGAGCAGCGCCTGCTCACGCTCCAACTCACCGGTGCGCCCCTTCTTCATGTCTTTCTCAACGCGCTCCAGTCGCTTTTCCACCTGCGTCAGATCGCTCACCATCAGGTCGAATTCGACACTCTTGGCATCGCGCAGCGGATCGATGGGTCCTTCATGAGGAACGGCGTCGTTTTCGAAGGTCCGCAGCACATGAATCAGCGCGTCCACGTTGCGCAAGTTGGTCAGGAAGGCCGTTTCCTTCAGCGCCTCCTGCCCGATGGCCGCCACATCAACGTACTCGACCGACGCGTAGGTGGTTTTTTTCGGAGAATACAGTGCCGAGAGCTTGTCGAGGCGCTCATCGGGCACCCGGGCCACTCCGAGGTGCGCCTCGCGCGAGAATCCGTGATCCTCAATCCTGGCTTTGGTCAGAATCTTAAAAAGAGAAGTCTTGCCCACCTGCGGCAGGCCGATAATTCCGGTTTTCATCGTCGTTCCATCGTGGCTGCGGCCAAATCATCAACCATCGTCTGAGCCTCTTCGATGATACAGGAACAGCTTCTAGCTTCTAGCCGCTAGCTCCACTTGTGGCACCGCGCAGAGCTGTTGCCTTCTTGATCGACACCCAAAACAACATGCCCTCAAGCAACGGCGCTTTTCGCTGCGCAGGTGCTTACGCAGCACGAAAAGCTAAAAGCTAGGAGCTAGAAGCTAGGGGCTGCCTTTCGCCACCAGCACCACTGTCGCCAGCCCCAGCAACAGAACCGTCTCCTCCACAAACTCGCTGCGGCGATGCAGCTTGTTGAAGTCAATGGTCGTGGGATTCGTTGTGTCTGAAATGTCGATGGCGCCGCCTGCGGCTCTGCGGTCACGCTCCATGGCAGGAATGATGCCGAATTGCGAGTAGACGGTGCCGGCGATCATTACAACCAGCAGGATCATGGGCGCCAGCACCGCGCGCGGCCTGTAGATGCCCCACGCCGGAGCCAGTGCAAGAACCGCGAGCGCCACCATGCCCGAAACCAGCCCCATGCCGTGCAGGATGCGCAACAACTGGCCCACAATGGCGCCGGCTGTGTGTGTGTCGGGCCGGAGGGCGTTGAAGGCGATGGCGGCAACGATGGGGAAGAAGATCTCCGCACCGATCCAGACAATGAGAGCGAATGAAAGAAGCGTACGAAGCAGGGTCTTCATTGAGGAAGAATACATGAGAGGTTTCAGGTGTCAGGTGCTAGGTTTCAGCGATCCAGTGAACTGCCAAACTGGGTTGGGGACGAGGAACAAATGCGCGTTTCCGGCCAAAGCCATTGAACTCCGAGTCACGAACTGACACCTGAAACCTGACCCCTGAAACCTAGCTCTTCTTCAGCGCCCGCTTCAGCACGGTCTCCAGCGCCGCCTTCTGCTCCGCGTACTCATTCGGCGCGAGCGTGCCCGCGATCTTCTCGCTCTCCAGCGCAAACAACTCTTCTTTGAGCGCGTTCAGCAGTGCAGCATTCTTGGCTGCGGGCGTTTCAGGTGCTGTGTAGGCCGCTGGAACTCCCGCTGCCGCAACTGCGGCTAGGGTTCCCGCTCCTGCATTCGCCGGCTTGCGCAGCAGGAAGGCTGCCACAGCCGCCAACATTAATCCGAGTCCACCGAGAATCCACCATTTGTACTTCGACAGCGGATCGGGCGTGTTGATGGGCGTGCCGATTCCGCCTCCCGGGCTGCCTTGCGCCGCGGGTCCCTGGCCATTATCGCCTTGCGCATTCTGATCTTCGCGCGGCATCGACCCCGTTCCGGAGATCGAAAAACTGATCGCCTTGCCCGCCTCCACATGCTTCATAAGGAAGGTTTGAATGCCGGGGTCGGCCTGAACAGATTGGAAGCTTGCGCCTGATTCGCCGGTCAACGACATGCTCTTAGGCAGAAGAACGGCGAAGTTATCTGCCGCCATCGCAAGCTGGGCGTGGTAATCGTATTTGCCGCTCGAGTAGGGCAGCGTGTACGTAACTTGAAAGAGCGTATCCTTGTCGCCCTCGTCGGGCTGAATGGGGACGTTGAAAGCGTAGTGTCCCTTGGCGCCATCGGGAAGGAGCTTGGCGTTGGTCGGCAGGCCGCCGGGCCTTTGCGCAGCCACGTCTCCCACAACCGCATCGGACGGCAGTACGATCTCAAACGATTTCGCGCTCCATTGCGTGAGCGCGGGCGAGCTGGTGTTGTGCACAAAGAAACGCTCGTCCACACTGAGCTGGCCGTTCTGTGCCTCGACCTGCAGAATATCGGTGTCGATGGAGACTCCCTGGACCTTGGCCGCAACATCGTACACAGAGATATCGCCTTGTCCTCCACCCCGCGGCACGTCAGCGAAGTATTCGGCTCCCTGGTGCGTCACCCGGATCAGGTAGGGATTGGCGCCGGGCAGATTCAACGTATAGTGCCCTTTGGCATCCGTGGTTGTGTGTCCCACTTCGCTCATCCCCGACATCGGCTCAACCAGCACCACGGCATCGCCCGCGGCGGGCTTGCCGGTGGTTTTGTCGGTCACGGTTCCGCTCACAGTCGCGGCCTGCGCCAGTGCGCCGGCAAACAAGAAGAAAAACGCTGGGTAAAACAAAGTGAATTTCGTCGATTTCATGAAAGTAGTCTCTTTCCTCGAGTCGTGCACGGAATAAAGCACCCGAAAGGCAACCGCAGATCCTTCGACTCGTCATCGCCGCGCTCGGACATCACTCAGGATGACAGCGCGTAGCTGAGCGGGTGGTTAAATCTGCTGCAGAAGATCGATCTCGGCGAGCAACCGTGCTGTTTCATGTTCAAGAAGCGCGCGTTGCGACTGGTAGTCCTCTTCCGGATACTTGCCCGCGCGAAATTCAAAGTTCAGGTCGCGCAGGTTCTCGTAAAGCTGCTCTTTGCGCTCCAACAAATAGTCCAGCCGCGTCTTCTCCTTCTGGCTGGCAAATCCATTCTCCGGCCAGAATGTGTAAAGAACGAGAGCGAACAAAAGGAATACTCCCGCAATCAATCCCTCGGTTTCCGTCATCGCTCAGAATCCTCCCTCGTTGTCCGTCTCGCGGCGAATCCGCTCCAGCCGTTCCTGTTCCGCGGGCCCAATTATTGCCGAATCGTCTGCGGCGGAACCTCCTGCTGCGGCCTGCGTTTTAGCGCCCAGCCCGCCCCAGCGCCGTATGAGCAGAATTGTCCCTAGCAGCGCCGCGGCAAATACCGCAAACGGAGCGATCCACGCCACAAGGTCGAAGCCTTTGGTTGGCGGCGCGGCGAGCATTGTTGCACCGTACTTTGCGGCAAATTGATCCAGAATCTGCTGATCGCTTAAGCCCGACGCGATGGCTGCAGTCAACTCCTTCAGCTCGTGGCCCGACTCCGGGCAGCCCACGTGATTGCACTCGCCCAGCAGTTCGGCGCATCCGCAGGTGCAGTACAGCCGGTGGCTCAGGTTATTGAAGCGTGCGCTGGCGTCCGTAGCGCCAAGCGAAAAGCAGATCGCCACGGCGAGGACGCATGCTTCCACTGTTCTCGTCCAAAAGGTAAAACGCATCGGAGTTGCCATCAGGCGCCTCCCTTCAATACAGGCGTGATCGGCGCCGGTTGCGTCGCCGGTACCCTTAAAGCAGCCGTTGCGGGCGTCAGGCTGGGAACAAGCGCAATGAAAGTTCCAGCAACGATCACTCCCAATCCAAACCAGATCCAACCCACCAGCGGATTCAAAAACGCTTTGATGATAGGCTGACCGGTGTCGGGATTCGTTCCCTCATAGACCACATACAAGTCCCACTCCGGAGTTGAGTGAATGGCGACCATCGTCTGTGGCTGGCCGCTCGCCAGGTAGACGCGTTTCTCAGGGCTCAGCTGAAACACTTTCTTGCCGCCCTTGTACACGTCCAGCATGGCGTATTCCGAGTCGTAGTTCTCGTTCGTGTCCTGCGTGGCTCCCACCTGCTCCAGCGTGTACGGTCCGACGCTCATCGTGCCGTGCAATCCGAGTTCGCTTTCCACATTGCGGTTGAAAGCCGATCCGGCCAGTCCCACCACCACAATCACCACCCCGATGTGAATCAGGTAGCCGCCGTATCTTCGCGTATTGCGCCGTGTCAGCAGCCACAGCGCCGCGAACAGGTTGCGCCCCGTCTGCCGCGAGATCACTGCCGCGCCCCGCAGGAACTCAGAGACAATCGCCGTGAACACTGCGGCCGAAAGCGCGAATGCCACGATCGCATAGAAACTCCCCTGATCGAACGAGCCGCCCTTCCATGGGTTCACGCCTGCCACCACGCAAACGATCACCGTGGCCCAAAGCGCAATCACTGGCAACACAAAATTCCGCTTGATCGCCTTGAGCGATGTGGATCGCCACGGCAGCAGCGGTCCCACGCCGGTCAGAAAGAGGAGAAAAAGCCCAATCGGCACGGCCACGGCGTTGTAAAACGGCGCGCCCACCGTCACCTTGCTGCCTTCCACGTACTCAGAGAGGATCGGGAACAGCGTCCCCCAAAGAATCACGAAGCAGGCCGTCAGCAGCACGAGATTATTGAAGAGAAAGCTCGATTCGCGGCTCACCAGCGACTCCAACTGGTGCTCGGACTTCAAATGGCTGCGCTGCAGCACGTAGGTGAAGATGCACACCGCCAGCACGATGCACATGAAGACAATGAACCATGTGCCGATGGACGATTGCGCGAAGGCGTGCACCGAACTCACCAGGCCGGCGCGGGTCAGCAGCGTTCCCAGCAGCGTGAGAAGAAACGTGGAAAAAATGAGCCACACGTTCCAGCTCTTCATCATGCCCTTGCGCTCCTGCATCATTACCGAGTGCAGGAAGGCGGTCCCGGTGAGCCAGGGCATAAAGCTCGCGTTCTCCACCGGATCCCATCCCCAATAGCCGCCCCAACCCAGCACCGCATAGGCCCAATGCATGCCCAGAAAAATGCCGCAGGTCAGAAACAGCCAGGTCACCATGGTCCAGGCACGCGTGATCCGGATCCACTTTTCGCCGGGATAGCGCATCATCAGTGCTCCCAGCGCAAACGCGAAGGGAACCGAGAACCCCACGTAGCCCAGGTAGAGCATCGGCGGATGAATCACCATCTCAGGGTATTGAAGCAGGGGATTGAGGCCGTTGCCGTCTGCAGGAACCGGGCCCCCGGCAACATAGCCCGGGAGCAGCGAGAACGGCGGCGCGGCAAAGACCAGTACCGACAGGAAAAACACCTGCACGCCGGCCAGGATCGCTCCCGCGTAGGCATAGAGCTTCACATCCGTCTTATGCCGCAGCCTCAAAACGTAGCCGTAGATTCCCAAAAGCCACGCCCACAGCAGCAGCGAGCCCTCCTGTCCGCTCCACAATGCCGCGAACTTGTAGGGAATGGGCAACGCCCTGTTGGAGTGCTCCAGGATGTACGTGATGGAATAATCGTTGGTAAAGACCGACCAGATGAGGGCAAAAGCGGCCCCGGTCACGGCCACAAATCCGGCGATCCCGGCCCGGCGGGCGGTGTCGGCGAGCCGCTCGGGCGAAATCCGCGTCGGTTGCCCGGTGGCGATCAGCCGCAAGGCTACCGCTCCCGCCAAAAGGTTATAGGCGGCCAAAGCTAACGCAATAAGAAGACAGAGACTTCCAAAGGCTGCCATGATGACTCCACAATAATTTTCGCACGCACGTGAGGGGAACCGGAGACCTCCCCGACGTAGCTATTCTCTATCCATGATAGGGGGATGCAGTGTGATTTGGCTCACACCATGGGAGCTGGTGCAGGGAGACGTGACAGAAGGGGGCTCCTAGGCGGCGGCTTGCCTGCGAGCGGCAAGCATCTGCCCGGTAAGGGAGAGCATCAATTCCGGGGCAAAGGGATTGGCCATGAAGACAACGTGCTCTTTGACGTATTCAGCGGAGGTTTCCCCGGCCGTGCCCAGAACCAGAACCGGCAGGTCTGGTATCCGGGTGCGCAACTCGTTAACGAACGCCGGGCCGCTGACCCCCAGCGTGGGGTGGGCGGAGATCACCAGGCTCAGTTTCCTCGCGAACTCAGGCTGCTCAATCAGGCAAAGGGCATCGGCGGCGTCGGCGACCCGGCGCACTTCTCCGAACCGCCGGCCAAGAAGAGACATCGTCAAGGATGCTTGCATCGGATCGTCGTCCACGAGGAGAATTGTTGTCATGGGCCCAGACTGACGCGTCCTAAACTCCGCTCCAACGCGCCCTTTCTATTAACTAACCAAACACTAGGATGGCTCTTTGCACCCTCCGGTTGTCTGCGGCGGCGCGGAACCCGCTCCTTAGCCGAAGAGAAACTCCTTGTCGCGCAACTCCTTGATCGAATCGCGCAGCCGCGCCGCCTTCTCAAACTCGAACCTCTTCGCCGCCTCGCGCATATCCGCCTCGAGCTTCGTAATATAGGTATCCAGCTCTTCCTGGCTCTTGAAGTCCGTCACGGCCGCCGTCTCCTCCACGTCAATCTCCCCGTATTCCGCCTTCAAAATGTGCGCCAGGCCCATATCCACCTGGCTGATGATCGACTGCGGCGTAATCCCGTTCTCCTCGTTATAGGCCCGCTGGATCACGCGCCGCCGATCCGTCTCATCCATCGCCCGCCGCATGGAATCGGTAATCCGATCCGCGTAGAGAATGGCCCTCCCCTCCACGTGCCGCGCCGCCCGTCCCATGGTCTGGATCAGCGACCCCGCCGACCGCAAGAACCCTTCCTTATCCGCGTCCAGAATCGCCACCAGCGAAACTTCGGGCAGATCGAGCCCCTCGCGCAACAGGTTGATCCCGATCAGCACGTCGAACTCGCCCTTGCGCAGACCGGCCAGCAGCTTCACGCGTTCCAGAGTCTCAATCTCGGAGTGCATATACCGGCAGCGCACGCCCACTTCGGTGTAATAGCCGGCCAGGTCTTCGGCCATGCGCTTGGTCAGCGTGGTCACCAGCACTCTCTCATTGCGCTTCGCCCGGTCGCGAATCTCGGCCAGCAGATCGTCGATCTGGCCTTTCACGGGGCGAATCTCCACCTCGGGATCAACCAGTCCCGTCGGCCGGATCACCTGCTCAACGACCACGCCGGCCGATCTTGTTAATTCATACGGCCCCGGCGTCGCCGAAACATACACCGTCTGGTGCACGCGATTCTCAAATTCGTCGAACTTCAGCGGCCGGTTGTCCATCGCCGACGGCAGCCGGAACCCATAATCCACCAGCGTCTGTTTCCGGCTCCGATCCCCATGCCACATCCCATGCACCTGCGGAATCGTCGCGTGGCTCTCGTCCACAAACAGCAGAAAATCCAGCGGAAAATAATCGAGCAGCGTCGGCGGCGGCTCGCCCGGCAGCCGTCCGCTAAAATGCCGCGAGTAGTTCTCAATCCCGTGGCAGTAGCCCATGCTCTTGATCATTTCCAAATCGAAGCGCGTCCGCTGGTGCACGCGTTGCGCCTCCACCATGCGCCCCTCGCCTTCCAGATACTTCACCCATTCATTCAACTCAGAAGTGATCGAAACAATTGCCTCGGCCTTCTTCTCCGGCTGGACCACATAATGGCTCTTGGGATAAATCGGCAGCCGCGAGTACTTCTGCTTCACCGCGCCGAACAGGGGATCGATCTGCGCCAGCGACTCAATCTCATCCCCGAACATCTCAATCCGGTACGCATTCTCGTCGTAAGTAGGGAACACCTCAATTACGTCGCCGCGCACGCGAAACGTCCCGCGCCTAAAGTCCGTATCGTTGCGCTCGTAGAGAATCTCCACCAGCCGCCGCGTAATATCTTTGCGGCTGATGTGCTGCCCCTTCTCGAGCAGCAGCAACATCCCGTAATACGCCTCAGGCGACCCCAGCCCGTAGATGCAGCTCACCGAGCTCACAATAATCGCGTCCCGCCGCTCAAACAGGCTCCGCGTCGCCGAGAGCCGCAGCTTGTCAAGCTCCTCGTTGATCGTGGCTTCTTTCTCGATGTAGAGGTCGCCGGCGGGAATGTAGGCCTCGGGCTGGTAGTAGTCGTAGTAGCTCACGAAGTACTCGACCGCATTCGAAGGGAAGAACTGCTTGAACTCGTGATAAAGCTGCGCCGCCAGCGTCTTGTTGTGCGCCAGAATCAGCGCCGGCCGGTTCGACTGCTCAATGACCTTCGCCATCGTAAAAGTCTTGCCCGACCCGGTAACGCCCAGCAGAACCTGGTGCTGCTCGCCCCCGGCAAGCCCCTCCATAATCTGGTCGATCGCCCGAGGCTGGTCGCCCCGCGGCTTGTAGCTGGTGACGAGCTGAAAGTCCATGGAGGGATTATACCAAAATGGCGAATAATGAGCGAAAGATGTTATACTTGAGTCGGCGAAGAGAGGACGAATAAGCGGCTCTCGGTGCGTGCGCAAAGGTCGAGGCCAGAAAGCTTGCAATGGGCATCATTGCACCTAGTCATTGCGCTCGTATTCAACTCAACCCCCACATATTGTGGTAAAATGTAACTTGGAGGTAGAGAATGGCGGATGATCAGTTGTTCGTAGAGAGGCGCCCGCAAGGGGATTACGCCGTCCGGAGGTCCATTTCAGATCGAGCCAGCGCAGTTTTGCCGACGCAGGCGGAGGCAATTAATAGGGCCAGGGAATTGAGCCCGGAAAGGACGCCCTTGGTCGAGCGTCAGCGGCACACTACCGGCGGTAGGCCGGACCATTGGCGTAAGCCATAGCGCGCTGAGCAGGCGAGACGCTGATTATGCTTAGGTGAAGCAGAACCGGTTGACCGGTTCGGGATGGTTCGCGGCACTCCTCCCAGAAACAACGGGCCGCTTGAGTAAGACAGGTAGGGAAATAGGCACCCATGAAAGCAATCACAGCGAAATCCGGGCAACGGGCAGGTATTTGATCCTGCATCAGGGCTACGTCCCGGTCAAATGGAGTGCTACGCAAGTAGCGATAGACTAAGCTGACCAAGATTGCAATCAAGACCTGAGAGCTTTCACCTAGAGAGAAGCGCAGATGCCTTGGATACTCCGAGGGAAGCCCCGTGTGCCTCTGTGATCTGAAAGCCGGGATGGCAAATGTAGTATCACTTTGAGCATTCGTTATCCAGATCGCAGGGAACCGGGCCACGGGCTAGAAAGGAATATCCTCGTCATCAATTTCGCCTGGGTCAACGATTTCTAGCCGTGGGCTCCCATCAGATGCCTTCATAACAACGAGCATCCGTTCAGCTTGCTGCAACAGATGATCAAACGTCATCACCTGAATTGAGTGCAACTCGTCATTGAGCAATCTAAAGGCTTCCCACTCAACTCCGCCCCACTCGCTGCTTCTCCCCTGAACAATTAGGCCGCGAGGTTTGAGGGGCTTAATCCCACCGTGGTCTCGGATGTAGTCTTCGCTGTCCACTTGTTTCTCCGCTTGGAGAATATACTTAGTCGTTTGCGCGATAGCGCCTTGCAGCTCACCGTGAGGTATTAGATATTTCCCGCGATATCTATAGCGATCACCTGACTTCGTCGTCGCCCAAAAAGAAAGTTGCGGCGTCTTTATTTCTATGATGTCCATAAAACCACCCTCGACCCGAATTGGAAAATCGGTGTCGTGGTGGATATCCAATCTCCGCTCGGACAGGATCTCAATACAGCCCGATCCGAACATCCAGCTGTTCTTCTTGAGGAACTTCTGCCAAAAATGCTCGTTCTCGGATCGTCCTAGGGCATTCCTAAACTCCTCAACCGACGTCTTACGGTCGTAGAAGAGGCGAGCGACCGCCAGGTCAGCTGAGAGCGTTTGGAGGTTGGCCCCAATCCAGTCGTTAAGGTCATCCTGATCAAGCAGAGTCTTGAGTTGGCGGAGGACCTCCGCCTTATTCTTGGGTGTAACAATAACTTCCTCTTGGCTAACGCCGCGAAGTACGGTTCTCTTTCCCGATTTGATTTCTCCGCTACCAATCGAATACGCGTCCTGGAGGGCCTGCGCCAGTTCCGATGTTTGAGCGGAATCCAAAGAGAACTTGAACCCAAAATCCTTCGGAATCTTTGTGAGGTCGACGGTTTTAGAGGGCCAAGGGGAACTCTGATTTTGCCTTTTTTGATAGAGAATCTCAGCATGTACACCGATGAGTTCGGCGGGATTGCTCGGGTTCTTGATAAGGCTGAGTTTTATGACTCGTCTTGCTAACTTGTTTTCGCCTGGGAGTATGAGCCAAGGCGTCTCAGCGACGTTCTTCGCCCGCTGGCTGATCTGGTACTCGCGGATCTGTTCAAAATCCATGGATATGTACCAAGACGGCGTTCTTCCTATCTTAAGGCCGAGTGCCCCATCCTAACGACGTTGTTTGTCATTATGGCGGGAGACCATCTTCAATCCGCCGCCTCTCCACCCCTCCCCATGCGCTGTCATCCTGAGGACCCTGAGCGCAACGAAGGGGACGAAGGATCTGCGGTTGCTTCTCAGGCGTCCATGCGGTCCAAGGCTCGCCGGTAATCGGCAGGCTCGCAGTCGTACCAGTCACGGCTGAGGTCGGTCCAGGTTGGGTTCACGGATTCGATGAGCGCGATCTTCTTCGAGCGTCGCCAGCCTTTGAGTTCTTTCTCTCGCGCGATCGCCGTCTGCACATCCTGGCGACGCTCGAACCAAACCAGACGATCGCAGTTGTAACGCGCGGTGAACCCGTCATGCTCCCGCCATTTGTGCTGGAAGACACGCTTCACGAGATCGCCCGTCACCCCGGCGTAAAGCGTATGACTGCGGCTGGCCATGATGTAGGTGCAGTAGGAGCCTTCGTGCATGAGCACATCGTACGCCTGCAGGGATGGCGCTGCGAAAAGCAACCGCAGATCCTTCGGCTGCGCCTCAGGATGACAGGCATGACCGAAGTTGCCGTGTGTCCCATCCTAACGAAGCGATTTGTCGTTAGGGCGGGCACCCAAAGCGCCAAAGATCCTCCTGTAGCGGAATCACGCGCTCTTGGCCAGCGTGCGCATCACGAACTGCGGGTCGGCGGCAATCAACGTAAGAAGCGCCCGCGCGGCTGCCTCCGGCCGGCGGCGCCCCGACTCCCAATGCCGAACCGCATCCACCGACAGCCCAAAACGATCGGCGAAACGTTCCTGACTCAGGCGCAGGCGCTTGCGGATGCCGCGCACATCGACAGTCTCCGGCAGCGTCACCTTGTATCCCTTGCGTTTCCCCTCCATGTAGGCGCGCGCTTCCGCCGTTCCCTGGGCCATCTCTTCGAAGATTTTGCTCATCGCGTCCCCAGTAGACCGTTCGCACGCGAAAATAGTATGCCATTGGCATGGTTGCGTCAATCGGAAGTATCTGCGGCTATGCCATATGGTATACAATGCCATATAGAGCGTAAGATGAAAGCCCAACTGCTCTACTACTGGCGGATGGACTACGACGACGGCGCCATCGTTGAAATGGTCTTGTGGAGAGTTCCAACCCCCGTTCCACCGTCGGCCCACGACCTCAAGTACTCGCTCTTCTATGGGCGGCCAGGAGTTCGCGAAGTTGGGTACGACAACGAGCGAGGCAAGGGCGATCACAGGCATCTTCAAGGCGTCGAGACCGCCTATTTCTTTACGACGGTCGAACGGCTCATAGCTGATTTCTGGGCCGACGTGCACAGATTGAGAGGCACCTAATGAATGACATCAAAATCACAGTCGGCGGCGAAATGGAGCAGGAAGCTTCCCGGCAATTCATCGACGCTTGGCATCGCGCCGAGCGAGGGGAAATTTTTCATGAGCGCCACCTGGCATTCGAAAGCTGGGACACATTGGCCCGTGTTCTTACCGGCAAGCGCATGGAATTGCTAGGCTACGTTCGCCGCAATCATGTCACCAGCGTGCGCGCGCTTGCCAAAGCCCTCGGCCGCGACTACAGCAACGTTCACGCCGATGTTCAGGCGCTCGCCAAGGCAGGCTTGCTCGATACCACCTCGAAGGGCGTCCACGCGGACTACGACGCGATTGAGACACGCATCGCGATCTAAGTGGCCTGGGCAAGCGCCTTTACGTGGATGCGGCGTAAGGCGGCAGCAGCACGGACCGCCTTGTAGACTGTCCCCATGGCGAAGCGAATCGGCGTGCACCTCGGAACCACCGGCGGCGCCTCCAACGCCGTCGAACGCGCGCGAGAAATCGGCGCCAACACCTTTCAGATTTTCTCCTCAAGTCCGCGCATGTGGCACGCGCCGAAAGTCGATCCCAAACAAGCGGAGCGCATGCGCGAGTTGCGCGCCAAACTCGACGTTGGGCCGCTCGTGATTCACACAAGCTATCTCGTCAACGTTTGCAGCCAAAACACTGAAGTGCGCGAGAAAAGCGTTGCAGCATTTCGCGGCGAGATCGAACGCGCGCTTCAACTCGGCGCAGAATATCTCGTTCTTCATCCAGGCTCGTGGAAAGGCCTCACACGCGACGAAGGCCTCAAGCTCGCTGCGGAATCGATCGAGCGCTCAATCGGCGGACTCGCTTGGCAAGGAACTCCGTTTCACATCCTCATCGAGAACACAGCCGGAGCAGAGTTCTCGTTAGGTGGAAGCTTCAATCAGGTAGCGGAGCTGGTGGCGCGGTTGAAACACCATGCGCCGGTGGCCGTGTGTCTCGACACTTGTCACACGTGGGTTTCGGGATACGATCTCTCAACGGCCGAAAACTACGAAGACACGATGAAGCAGGCAGCCGCGACCGTGACCTTTGAAGCCGTCCGCGTGTGGCACTGCAACGACGCCAAGGCCGCGCGTGGGTCGAAGCTCGACCGCCATGAACACATCGGGCAAGGAACCATGGGCCTTGAGCCGTTTCGGCGGCTGCTGAATGATCGCCGCTTCGATCACTGCGCCTTCATCGCCGAAACACCAGTAGACGAACCCGGCGACGAGGAACGAAACGTGCGCGTGCTCAAGGGCCTCGTGAAGCGCTGATGGGCGCGATGATTCCGCGTCCTAATGCGCGCCCAGCTTGACCTGGTAAGCATCGAGCCTCTGCCCGTTGTCGAGGATAATGCTCATCGGCGAGAACGCGAGTTTTCCTGGCGCCTTTCGGAGCATTTCGCGAGTGATGGACTTGTAGGAGGCGACTGCGGCAGCCGATGTGAACGGGGTGTCGCGGTCAGACTTGAGCGCCGCAACGCCGTCGGCGCGCGCGCCGTCGAAGTATACGCACACAGCCGTGGTCTTTGCCTGGGAAAAAAGGCAGGCCATGCTGCGCGTGGGGCTCGCCTCTTGGGCCTGGATGAAGGGGCCAAGATCGTTGTCCGTCGAAGCGGCCTTCCAGTTCTCTCGATCGATATAAATCGCTATGTATCTGTCGATCGCTTCGGACTGCACGTTGGTTGCGACGTCCGCTGCAGTGCGTACGAACTTGAGCGCGTTCTTGTCCTGTGCTGCGGAAGAGGGAAGCTGCGCCGCGAGAATCCCAGCGGCAAGCAGGAGCGGAAACGCAGAGCGGGTTCTCATGGGCATGAGTATAGCAATTCGGCGAATGGGCATCTCGGCGCGATCGGGTGCGGGGTACACGCTCAGCGGCGACGAGTTTCCTTCGCTGCCATAAACGCCGCCTCCGTTTACACTGAAAGGTTATGGCGGACGATAAAGAACTGCGCTACGATCCGGCAGCAATCGAACAGAAGTGGCAGGAGCGTTGGGCCGCGGACCCAAAGCTCTACGCAGCGGAGCCGGCCGAGAGCAATAAGCCAAAATACTACGTGCTGGAGATGCTGCCGTATCCCAGCGGCCAACTGCACATGGGACACGTGCGTAACTACGCGATCGGCGATGCGTTGGCGCGGCAGATGTGGATGCGCGGCTACAACGTGCTGCACCCCATGGGCTGGGACGCCTTCGGGCTGCCTGCCGAAAACGCCGCGCTCAAGAACAATATGCCGCCGCGCGAGTGGACGCTCGCGAACATCGCCGCCATGAAGCGGCAGATGCTGCGCCTCGGCTTGGGCTACGATTGGGCCACCGAAGTCACCACCTGCCTCCCCGAGTACTACCGCTGGAACCAGTGGTTTTTCCTGCGCATGTACGAGAAGGGGCTGGTTTATCGCAAGAAGAGCAAGGTGAACTGGTGCCCGGAGTGCGCCACGGTGCTGGCCAACGAGCAAGTGGTGGATGGATGCTGCTGGCGGCACGAAGACACCAAGGTAGAGCAGCGCGATCTGGAGCAGTGGTTCTTCCGCATCACTGCCTACGCGCAGGAGCTGCTGGACGGGCTGGACAAGCTGGACGGCTGGCCGGAAAAAGTGCGCATCATGCAGCGCAACTGGATCGGGCGCAGCGAAGGGACGGAGGTGGACTTCTTCCTGGAAGAAGAGATTCGCGTGGGAGCGAGGGAGCAAGGGAGCAAGGGAGTAGAACGGCAGCGCATTCGCGTGTTTACGACGCGCATCGATACGATTTTTGGCGCGACCAGCGTGCAACTGGCGCCGGAGCATCCCCTGGTTGCGACGTTTTCGGCGGCCGATGCCAAGCTGCGGGCGCAGGTGGCGGAGCTGCTCGACGAGCAGAAAAAGGCCAGGGAAGCCGGCGACGTGGGCGCCATTGAGAAACACGGCGTGGCCACCGGCCGCTTCGCCATCAATCCCTACAACGGCGAGCGCGTGCCCATCTGGGTGGCAAATTACATTCTGATGGACTACGGCACCGGCGCCATCATGAGCGTACCGGCGCACGACGAACGCGACTTCGAGTTTGCGACGAAGTACGGCATCGAAATTCGCCGCGTGATCAAGCCGCTCCAAGACGAGGATGGAGTGAAGCTCCCGTTCATTTCGGAAGACGGTGTGCTGGTCAATTCCGGCGAGTACGACGGGCTGACCTGCGTCGAAGCCCAGAGACAACTCCAGGAGACTGCCGCGCGCGGCGCATTCGGAGAAGGGAAGGTCATCTTCCGCCTGAAGGATTGGGGCGTGAGCCGGCAGCGTTACTGGGGCACCCCGATCCCGATGATTCATTGCGAGCGCGACGGGCTGGTTGCGGTGCCAGACGATCAGTTGCCCGTGATCTTGCCCGAGAAGATCGAGATTACGCAGCAGGGCGGCTCGCCGCTAGGGCGCGTGCCGTCGTTTGTGAATACGACGTGCCCGAAGTGCGGCGGACCGGCGCGGCGCGAGACCGACACGATGGATACCTTCGTCGATTCGAGCTGGTATTTCTATCGCTACACGGACGCGCGCGACACCAAGGCGCCGTTCGCCTCGGCCGCGGCGCAGTACTGGTTCCCCATCGATCAATACATTGGTGGCGTGGAGCACGCGATTCTGCACCTGATCTATTCGCGCTTCTGGACCAAGGTGATGCGCGATCTGGGAATGGTGAAGAACGATGAGCCGGCTAGGCGGCTGTTCACGCAGGGCATGGTGATCAAAGACGGCGCCAAGATGTCGAAGTCGAAAGGCAACGTGGTTTCGCCCGACGACATGGTGGCCCGCTACGGCGCCGATGCCACCCGCATGTATGCGTTGTTTGCGGCCCCGCCCGATCGCGACCTTGATTGGCAGGAAGATGGCGTCGCCGGCGTCAGCCGTTTCCTGGCGCGCGTGTGGCGCCTGGTAACAAAACACGCAACGGCGATCAGGGAGGGAGATCAGGGCTTCGGCCCTGACAAGGCCGCGACCGTAAAAAGCGGGGCTTCAGCCCCGGAACTGGGGACTTCAACCGGCTCATCCCAGAAACTGTTGCGCAAGCTGCACCAGACCATCGCCAAAATCACGCAGGATTTTGAAGGCCGCTGGCACTTCAATACCTGCGTCGCAGCCATCATGGAACTGGTGAACGAACTGCAGGACGCCGATGCGCAGTTAACGGCGGGCGAAGTTCCTGCGCCGGTGGTGCGCGAACTGCTGCAGACCTTGATCCTGCTTTTGGCTCCGTTTGCGCCGTTTCTGGCCGCGGAGTTG
>JBEKIE010000014.1:0-92598 GCA_050011915.1 Occallatibacter sp. | reverse complement strand
CAATGGAATCGTGAATCGCTCTACGAGGAAGTCTGGCAAAGCCCAGTCTCGAAGGTCGCCGAGAAGTACGGGATTTCCGACGTCGCAATCGCAAAGGTATGCAGGAAACTCAAAATCCCCGTCCCCGGACGCGGGTACTGGGCGAGGAAAAGCGCCGGGTATTCGCTCAGGAGGCAACCTCTGCCGCCGTTTAAGAACGCGCCGGTTCTCTATCGCGCTGTGCGTACAAGACCTCCTAAGCTTCCGAATGACCCGTCAGACCCGGAACTCCTCCAGATTGCGGCAGTCGAAGCCAAGAATCTCCCTAATCCTGCGTCCGAACACTCCCTGATCGAGGAGGCGAGGAAGCAGTTTCTACGCGCAAAGCCCGATGAGTACGGTCGCCTTGAGTCGCCTTCGAGCAAGCGATGCGTGGACATCCATGTCTCGGCAGAATTGCTCGACCGTGCCTTGAGTGTGATGAACACCCTGTTATTTGCCTTAGAAGAAGAGGGGCTTGAGGTATCCGTCACGGAGAAATCTACATCGGTTGTCGCCTTTGGGCAAACAGTAAGGTTTGGAATTGCAGAAGACCTCCAAGTCAAGGAGAGGCGAGAAGTACAGTCGTACTCGGGAAAGAGAATGGTGAACGTCTACGAGCGCAGCGGACGAATCGCTTTTCATGTATTGAGCAACGCAAAAGGCCAAAGAGCGTTTTGGGGGGACGGCAGGACAAAGAAGCTTGAGCAACTCTTGCCAAAGTGCATCGGTGGAATCTTTCGTCACGCTCGCCTCAATCGAATTGAGGACGAGAAGAGAAAGGAGCGAGAGGCGGAATGGGAGCGCCAGCGGCTTGAGC
This sequence comes from Occallatibacter sp., assembly GCA_050011915.1. Classification (GTDB taxonomy): domain Bacteria; phylum Acidobacteriota; class Terriglobia; order Terriglobales; family Acidobacteriaceae; genus Telmatobacter. The sequence continues at coordinate 91,760 of JBEKIE010000014.1, read as the reverse complement.
ACGTAGAACGTGAGAGAAGAGAACGGGAGGAGCAAAAGCGTTTTGAAAACCTTGAACATTGCGTATCGAGTTGGAAAAGAGCGAAGCATATTCGAGAGTTTATTGAAGCTTACGAATTTGCTTGCGAGAAGAAGGGCGAATCGACCGATCCTGAGAGTGAACGAGGCAAATGGATTCAATGGGCACGGGAGAAAGCGGACTGGCTTGACCCCCTCTCAAGAATCTAGGTTCCGGCGCGGCCCCACCGCGCCCGAGGAGGAGTATTCCGCCACGTCGCGGCGTGCATTGTTCGGTCATCTTAGGTGAATCCTATGTAGACCTTGTGCATGACGTGAGCAAACCCTCACTTCACTTTCGTTTGGAAAGTCGCAACCCGTCTCGGCTCCCAATCCTCTTGCGGCGTGTAGAGTCGCCAACCGGCTCCCGTCAATTCAGTGAAGAGTTCGTCAAAGACAATCTTCCCTGCGTTCCAATCCTTCACCAATTCCTCTTTCAATACCTCTGAGTCACCGCCCGGTTCAAACTTCGTTCCGCCCGTCAATCGAACGCACCATCCCTTCTCAGAGTCGCGCCAGAGGCGCAAAGTTCGGTACGGGGTGTCATGCGCTGGTTTCCGCTGATAGAACACGCTCAACATGGTTGGAATCCTCCGCCCTGTTGGGACTCACGGGGTATGGACACTCGACGGCGACCGACTGAAAGGGGAATTCATCCCGCCCGGACGGCACGTCGCGGCGGCGGCTTGAGTCAAACGAGTCTGACCCAATCCTGCCCTTCAGAAGCCATCCTAAACCCTTCCTAAATCCTAAGGCTTCCTAAATCGTCCTAAGGCAGGGGCGTCACCCTAACCAAAAATTGCAGTCCTGTTGCAAAAATTCAGGTCGTCCTAAACCCTTGCTTTTTTGGAATCGAAGTTTTAGCATTTTTCTTGGGAAAACTCGGCTCCGCCTTCCTAATCCCTTCTTCGGCACCAAAATCGCCAAAATTCTTCTAAGGGCTGGATCCTTCCTTTCACTGGGTTCACGGTTAGGGTTTCGCTCGCGGGCTGCCCAGCCTGGGGCCGGCGTGGCCGCCGGCCCAGACCGCACAATCGTGCGTCTTCACGAGAGAATCAAACCTGAACACCGCTGGTTAGCGGTGCCCGCCGCCGTGGCCACCTCCGCCGGCGCGGCCGCCTCCGGAAAATCCGGGACTATGTTCGCGGCCTCCATCGTGGTTGGCGGTGCCTGTGTGGCCACCGCCGTCGCGCGCTTCATTGGCGCGGAAACCATTGAAGGGACGTTCGCCACGTGACGGCAAGGGTCCGCGATAACCGTTACGCGGATCATAGCGATTGTCCACGTGGCCATAGAAACCGTGGGGTCCGTGGAACCAGGGTCCGACGCCGATAAACACGCCGTTCAAGAACCAATCGGGCCCGTAGTAGCCATAGGGGGCGCAATCGTACGGCGCGTAGTCAAAGTAGCCGTAGGGGCAGTAGGGCTCGGGGCCAATGTTGACGCCGATGCCGACACCGATCTGAGCCGGCATGCGGGCGCTGCTTAAGCCAAAGAGGCACAGCGAACTTAGCAATACAAGGGATTTGACCAGACGCATCCTTCACCTCCGCATCATCGACTTGCATGGATCAATAGATGCAGATTTTGAGGCAAAGGCGGCGTGGAGGAAGCAGATTTTAGCGCTCGCTATCCCACCCTTTCGCCCGAAAATTGGGCGAAAGGATGGGGCGCGGGAAAGTTTCTCTTCAAGCGGTCAGAGCGCAAGCGGGCATGTGTGCCTCGTAGACTGAGAAGAGAGGTTACGCGCAATGCAATGGCCGGCTCAATTCCTACTCTCCGCGGTCTCGGCGGCACAGTTTCCCCGGGCCGAAGCGCCGGAGATCGCGTTTCTGGGCCGGTCGAATGTGGGCAAATCGAGCTTGCTCAACGCGCTGGTGGGCGAGAAGGCGGCAAGAGTCTCCAACACGCCGGGGCGCACGCGCGCGATCAACTTTTTTCTGGTGCCGGACGAGCGGGGCAAGCGGAAGGTGATCTTCGCCGATTTGCCCGGCTACGGATACGCGAAGATTTCGAAATCTGTCTCGGCGGGCTGGCCGGCTTTCATCGAGCCGTATCTTGCGGGACGCGAAACTTTGGCGCTGTGCATCTGCCTGGTGGACGCGAACGTGCCGCCGCGCCCCAACGACCGCCAGTTGCTGGACTGGTTGCGCGCGGTGGGCCGCGAGTTTGTGGTGGTTGCCACAAAAATTGACCGGATGAGCGGGAACGAGCGCACGCGCAATCTGGCGGCACTCAAGCGGGGGCTCGAGATCGAGGAGATTCTTCCGGTTTCGGCGAAGACGGGCGATGGGATCAAGGAGTTGTGGGCGCGGATTGAAGAAGCAGGGAGCAAGGGAACGAGGGAGCAAGGGAACAAGAAAACAGGGGCTACGGGCTAGGGGACGACGGGACTTCGGGACTGGGGGCTGCGGGAATTGAACATTCCTCGGTCAGAGCTTCTCGGGGTCGAACCAATGTCTGTCCTCAAGACCGCGAACGTAGGATCGAATCTCATAGTGACACGCGATGTCACAGCGATCCACGCAGGCCCGGAGTTGCTCGGCAAAGCGGGCAACGAATTCGCGATGGATAGAGAGCAGGCGCAGACCGTGCGCGAGGCGGCCAAGGTAGCGCGGGGCAAGGCGTAGCCAGCGGCGAGCGGCCCACGCGTCCGCGTCGAGACATGCAAGCGCGATTTCATCCAGCGCAGCGAGATCTTTGTGACGAGTCGAGTCCACGCGCCAGATGACGAGCGCCGGAATGCCGGTGAGGTCGGTATCGTCGTATTCGCCCTGCTGGAGGAGGAGCGCTTCATGGCGAGGCGCAAGGGACACGTCTTGGGGCAGAAGGTCGGGCAGCACGCCGCGCTCGTTCATTTCGCGTTCGATGGCCGCTGGCTCGATCGCGACACAAACTGAAACCGTTTCGCGCTTACGAAGCTGATTTTTGAGAATGCGCAGGGCCTCGTCGAGCGAAGTCACAAGGAAATCGACGACGCCGTCGCGCATGGCCTGCTTTTGCGCGGCACGGTCAGCGGATGCGACGAGCGTAGCTGCGCCGGCAATGTTGGCGGCCACGACGAGCGCGCGGCCCTGCACATCCATTTCCCCGGCATAGAAGAGGCTGCCGCCGAGGGCCGATTCCGGATTGGCTTTCGGGAATGCGATCAGCTTTGCGTAGGCCTGGGCTACGTGGGCAACAAAATCGAGAACGTCCGGAGATGGAGGGGCGAGCGCCACGACCCTATCTTAACGATCAATTGGCCTGCGGGGCGAATCATGCGAAGGCTAATTCTGCTGCTCGCGCCAGGTGCGTTTCCTGACGAAGAAAACGAATTCGCCGGGCTTGGCGGTGTAATGGGTCTGGCTGCATTCGTTGGGAGCAACGACGCCCGATTGAAGGATCTGGGAGATGGGGTACCAAATGTCCCGCTCTTTGTCGGTTTCCTTTGCGGCGTCGCAGTTGATGTAGGTCTCCATCGACATTTCGTAGGTGGCCTTGACCGCGAGCAACTGAGCGTTGGAAGGAAGCGTCACGATCACGGTTCCGTCGTCATTCATATGCACCCAATCGTTGTGCGCGGTGTCATGGTGGTCGACGCGAACGAGATAGTTGGAGGCCTTTACGGGCAGCCCGGTTTTTCCGTCGAGGAGGCGGATATGGATCGTGTTTTCAGTTTGAGCGTGGAGCAAGGCGCAGAGCGCAAGGGCCCAAGCACATCGTGCCAGTGTTCGCAGCGAAACCATAGCGTTCTTATGGTACCGGATTTACCAGGAAGAATAAGGCTGTCCGTCGGAGCCGACGTCCGTTGAGCCGGAGTGGATGTCGGTGATGCCGGGGTCGGTTTCATCGAGCGAGTACATGGCGTCGCTGGAATCGGTCACCCAGGTGTCTTTGCTGCGGGTCATGGGATCTTCCGGGACGGTTTTGAGGTAACCATCCTGAATCAGATCATCGAGCGACTGCGGGCCCTTCTGCTTGTCCATGGTGTAGGTGTCGATGGCGGTGCGCATGGTCTGGAGATCTTCCCTGAGCGCGGCCTCGCGCGCGTGCTTGATCGCGCCGGTGAATCGAGGAATCGCCAGCGTGATGAGAATCAGCATGATGCTGATCACGATGATCAATTCAATGAGCGTAAAGCCGGATTGTGTGCGAACTTTGCGCAAATGCGTTTCCTCAGCTCTTTTCACCACGTGACATACTTCGATCCGTCGAGCGCCGTTCCCTGCGACTTGGAATGCACATCGAAGACACTCTGCCCGCCAAACGAATCGGAATCGGGATCGTCCTGCATGGAGCGCAGTCCCCACTCATCTTTGCCCGTCATGGGATCGGTGGGAATCTTGCGGAGAAACCTCAGCTTCTTGCCTTGCACGTCCACGCCGTCTACCAGCGTTTGCAGGTCAGGCGGGTAGTTCTGGCTTTCGACCTTGGTCTGGAATGCGCCCCTGTCGGCGGCGTCCTTGTACTTGTCGATGGCGTCGCGCATCATCCACAGATCGTAGCGCAGCTCGCGTTCCTTTTGCCGTTTGACCTGGAAGCGCACGAGCGGCAGCGCAGCCGACATGAGAATGGTGAGGATGGTTATGGTCACGATGAGCTCAACCAGCGTCAAGCCGCTTTGGCTGCTTCGCGTCGGAATGGAGCATCGCAGATTCATCGGTACGGCCGCCTATTTCACCACAATGGTGGCCTGCCCTGTCTGAACCGGCACTTGTTGCTGGGCGCTATTCACGACCGAGGCGCGCGTGATGCCCAGGCCGCTCTCGCCCGAGGCCTTGGCCTGGAAGGTAAGAACGCACACCACGCCCGTGCCCGTGACGCCGTGCGAGCCCGGCGGGCGCGAGATGCTGACAATCACGGTCCCCGGCGGTTCCTCGACGTGACTGAGTCCCGTCGGCTGGCCGTCGCGGCTCAGGAGATCTCCGGCCACCGCGCCCGCCAATTGCAGTTTCGCGGGGTCGTAGTGCAACTGCAAGGCAACGGAAGATACATTGGCTCCGCCGTTGAGCACCACGGGGACCTGGAAGGTGGAGCCCGAGGCCTGGGGCGTTGCAGGCACATTGAGAGCCAGACTGGCGCTGACTACAGGCGGCACAGGTGCAGCGGCCGCAGGAGCGGGTGTGGCCGCCGGAGCGGAAGGCGGCGGGGCTACCGATGGCTGGCCGGGCGGCTGGGCAGTTCGCGAAATGGGGGGCCGATCGGGTGACGGCACGGCCGCCTGCGCAGTCGCTTCAGGGCCTGCATTGGCTCCCATATCGGAGCGCAACTGCGCCAGCATCTGCGGCGCCGCTTCAAGCGCACTTTGCGAGGGAATCGATCCCACGACTGGCCGTTCTGTCGCAGTTGGATGCACTGCGGGCACTATGGCGGGGGCTGCGGCGCCATTCTCGTCGCTGTGCCGCAGCTCGATAGACGTCTGCCCCAGGCCGGTGTCGATCACGCGGAGGTTGGCCTGATCGAGCTCCTGGGAGCGCACGATGTGGGGCACGACCACGAATACAATGTCGTCGTCCTGGATGGTGCGGTCCTTGGAGCCGAAGATGTATTTGAGGATGGGGATGGCGCTCAATCCGGGGATACCGGACCAGTTTTGCGATTCCTGCTTGTTCTGAATGCCGCCCAGGATGCTGGCCTCGCCCTCGCGCAACCGGATGGTCTGATCGACCACGCGCTGGCTGATGATGGGCTCGGTGACGCCGCTGATCGTTACCTGGCCGCTCTCCGCGGAGACCTCCATACTGATCTTCAACGTCACGTCATGGTCATAGTGAACGCTCGGCGTCATTTCGATTTTCACGCCGACGTCGGTGTACTGGAACTGGGTGTTGACCAGCGAGCTGACCAGCGCCGTGGCCGCACCGGTCTGGTAGGAACCTGTCGCGATGGGGATGCGCGAGCCGATCTTCATGGTGGCTTTTTGCGCGTCGAGGGCACGCATGCGCGGGCTCTGCAGGACCTTGGTGTTGTTATCAGTGAGCAGCAGATTGAGCGTGGCCGACCCGATAGTGACAGCGAAATCAGTGGCGTTGAGATGAGCGAGGTTGTAGAGAGTGGGACTAACGGTCGAGGTAGAGCCGCCGGTGGTGGAGCCGGTGGTGGAGGTGGTGGTGGAAGTGCTACAGGAATTGGTAGCCGTGCAGTTAGGCTGCAAGGCGACGCCGAAGCTGCTCGGCCAGGCGATTCCCAGCGTGCGTTCCCAGTTTTTGCTTACCTCGAGCACCGCGATATCGACGACGACCTCGCCACGGGCCTTGTCGAGGTCATCGATGAGTTGCTGCGCCAGCAGCAGCTCGTCGGGCGTGCCGCGCATCACGATGGCGTTCTGGCTTTGCACGGGAAAGGCCTTGATGGAGGGCATGAGATTGCGAATGGCCGTGGAGACGTCGTTCAGGTCGTTCTGCTGCCAGGCGTTGGCGAGGTAGAACGTCTGCACTGCCTGTTCGTCCAGGTCACGCCGCTTGGAGGGATTGTTCTGCGCGACGAAGATGGTATTGCTCGTGACCGGGCGCCAGAAGGTATTCGACATCACACCCACGATGCGCAGGGCATCGAGCAGCGAAACGCTATTCAGATCTACATCGATGCGGTTGGAGTGGTAGTCCGGATCGAACAGAACATTCACGCCGGCGGCCTTGCCCACCGTCTGGTACACCACCTTGGAGTCCTCGGCCATGTGCAGCGAGAGCGGTTCATTGGAGACGGGCTTGAGCTCCGGCGGAGACAGGATGGACTGGAGTTCCTGTGCTTCCCCGGGAGGCTGGGGAAGACCGACCTCGGATACCGGCGCGCTCTGGCCCTGTTTCTGGCGGATGCGGGCGATCTCCTGTTGCGCGGCTTCGTTGCCGGGGTCGATTTCGGCGGCGTGGAGGAACTCCGCCAGCGCTCCCTGCGCGTCGCCGGCCTGCGCCAACTTGCGGCCCTTGCTGACGTGGACGGCGGACGCGGTGACGCGCACGCGCGAAAGCGCAATTCTGAAGCGCGTGTCCTTGGGATCCCGATTGAAGCCTTTCTGGTAGTCTTCAAAGGCCGTGTCGTAGTCTTCGCGGGCCTCGGCAGCCTGGCCCTGCTTGAAATCGGCGTTGGCTGACTCGGCGTAGAGCTTCGCGCACGGCAGGCCAAAGCCTGCCGCTGCGGCAAACAGGACGGTGGCGAAGAGAGTTTTCGATGTCATGATTCCGGCAACGGCCGGAGCGGGCTTGCGTTTCATCCTACTCCCCGGCGTTTCGCCGCTGGTCTCTACGGGTCCGCACACGCAGTTCCGGGCGGCTTTTTCGAGCCCGGGTTGCAGGTCTCCGGCGAGCATCCCGATGAGATTCCTGGTGCCGATCCATTGCGATAAACGCTGTTTCATTCTAACAAAGCCCTGCTGATCTCCATTCGAATCCGCGCCGATGCTACGATGAGGGATCAAGGACGCTTGCCCGTGCCTCGCCAAAGCAGCCACGTTATCACTCCCAAAGACGCACCGGCCGTGAAAAAGACGGCCAAGCCGCGCGATCCCGTGGCCAGCGGCGAGCGCGACGCCGCGCACAACCGCGCCGCCAGCCACAACTACTTTCTGCTGGAGAAATTCGAGGCGGGCGTGGCGCTGCGGGGCACCGAAGTGAAGTCGATCCGCGAGGGGAAGGCCAACCTGAAAGACTCCTACGGGCTCATCAAGGATGGCGAGGCGTTCCTGCTGAATCTGCATATCGGGCCGTACTCCCACGGCAACATGGCCAACCACGACGAGACGCGTACCCGCAAACTCCTGCTGCACCGCGAGGAAGTTCGCAAGCTACTCTCCAAGACGCAAATCAAGGGGCATACGCTCATCCCCACGCGGCTCTATTTCCGGAAGGGGCGGGTGAAGTGCGAGCTGGCGCTGGCCAAGGGCAAGCAGGACTGGGACAAGCGGGAGACGGAGCGGCGGCGGGAGGCCGACCGGGAGGCGCGGGCGGCAATCAAGGCGAATAAGCACAGGGGCGGGCGGTAAAGCAGCTTTCAGCCCGCGGCGCGAAGGCGAGGGCGGAGTCCCGATAGCAGAATCGCGCGAGGCACTGCAGTGGCAGCGAACGTTATGGTTCAACGGTCCGCTTATAGCGCTTCCTTCTTGCTCCTGGCAACTCTCCGCTCGTGCCGCTACGGGCAGGTCTCTTTGATGGAATTATTCAGGCCTTCCTGGTCTACCTGGAACGTCAAGCTGGGCTTGCCGTGACTCGTGTCGATCTTGAAGATATAGATGCGGTCATAATCGTCGTCTGGCCATTTGGGAACGGCAGACGGGTCATTTCCAAAACTGCGCAGCATCTGCTTCGCGAAATCATTCAGTTCCGTATGCTCCCAGGCCACAAAAATCAGCTTCGATTTGTTCGAACGGGCGGTCAGTTCGGATCGCAGTTTCCCGACCTGGAGATAGCCGATCTTTGTGTTCACCGGCATCATGAGCGAAATGGCAGTCGGCTCGATCGTAGCCAGCGGGCGCACGTAGAAGTACAGATGCGGTCCGTCGAAGATCCGGGGAGACGGATTGGGCGCGTAAATGGCGTCGGGCTTGCCGAACCTCTGCGTTAAAACGCCGGGCAGCGCCAATGCGCGGTTAAGGCCCTTGCATGAGAGCTGCCCCAGCCCGTCCGGGGGCTTCTCTCCGTGCCGGATGGCAACAATCGTCTCCTGGGCCGGGAGAAGATGGGGCAGGAACAATTGGGCGCCGGAAATCAAAAGCAAAAGCCACGCAGCCTGCGTGGCACTTTTGCATCTCCCAAATGCGCTCGCCAAGCGCCAGATGACGTTTTCCATTGCGATCTCCTCTTAGCTTGAAGAATCGGGGGATTGAAACGGGGAATCCAGCAACATCATTATTTCTAGCATTTTGGCGCAGCGCAGCGAAAGGGAAATCCGATGGAGGGCTCGCCCGAGGCGCGCCGTTCCCTTATCCGCAAACTACCGGATCACATGCAATTAAAACTCCAAGCCGAGGTTCTTCCCGGCGGCGCCGTTGGAGTAGACGGGGGCTTGGCGCTGGATGGCGAGGGCCAGGCAGGCGCGGACTACCGGGCTAGCCAAGCCATTCCTCCGCCTCGCGCCGCGTTTCTTCCCGCCGCTCGGCAATCAACTCGCCGGAAAGTACGCGATCGGCGGGAATGAGCTTGCCAGGGCTCTGCTGGACACGGCGGACCCGCGCTCTTTGCGGCTCGATACGCAGGATGCCGTCCTCGAGCGACATGACAACGCTGTCGCCGAGTTTGAGACCCATACCTTTACGGATGACGGCGGGAATGACGATACGTCCGTTTTGATTGATGCGAGTTTCTATGCCCAATATTTTCATAGGGAAGTACCGAAAAATGTCATAATATGACATTTATACCCAAATGTCAATCAGGTCTATATGACATAAACTGTCATACAGCAGATCGATATTATGCAGATCCTGTTTCGCGGCGAGGGGCCGCACCCATGCGATTTGCCTCGGGGCAAATTTGCCATGAAAAATGGGCACTATGCGGGCTGAGATCTCTTTCGCCCCGGTTGCGGGGATAGCTACTGAATTACTGGCCGTACTGGCCGCCGGTAGTCTAGGACCGGAGGCCGGTGGCGGGGAGCAATGGTCCTTGCGTGACATAGCTTCGGGTGCTCAAATGGACTCCCGCCACTTTCTAGAAGTCAAGGGAGGGTTCGCCGATGAGCCTGTCTCGGACTATCGCCCGCCTCACTGTCGCCGCACTCCTGGCCATTGCCCCCAACGCCCCCGCGCAAACCGCCGGGCCGGAGCCAGCCTCCAGCCCAGGCGCGGTGGGACCTACTTTGCGCACCAGCAGCAATCTCGTTGTGGTCGATGTGGTCGTGAGCGAACACGATCAACCGGTCCTCGGGCTCGACCGCTCCGCGTTTCATGTCTTCGAGGACGGCAAAGAGCAGCCCCTTTCGTCGTTCGACGAACATCAACCTGCCGCTACTCCACCCGTTGTCACGCGTTCCGCGCTTCCTCCTAACACTTACTCGAACCAGCCCGTTTGGCCCAATTCGAGCGCCGTCAACGTGCTGCTGCTCGACGCGCTGAACACACCGCTCAGCGATCAGGCGAACATGCGCCAGAGGATGATCCACTACCTGGGGACCATAAAACCCGGTACCGCCATGGCCGTCTTCACGCTCTCGTCCCAACTGCGCATGGTCACTGATTTCACCACTGACCCTGCCGCCCTGGTTGCCGCGCTCAAAAACTCGAAGGCCAATCCGCAGCAATCCGCAACTCTCGCCTCGGAGCAATCCGAAGAAAACGCCGCTTGGCTCGCCCAGGTACAGGGCAATGCGCAACTAGCGCTTCAGAGGTTTCTGGCCGACCATGCCGCTTCTGAAACCGATGCGCGAACGAAAGTGACACTCGCCGCCATGCAGGAGCTCGCCGGCTATCTCAGAGGCGTTCCGGGCCGCAAAAACGTCATCTGGTTCTCCGGCTCGTTTCCACTTGCCATCTTGCCGGACTCCATGCTCTCCCCTGGTTTCCAAAATGTAACCAACTACCGGGAGCAAATTCAACAAACTTCCGAAATGCTCACCACCGCGCGCGTTGCCTTCTACCCCGTAGACGCTCGTGGACTCGCCGAGCCCCCCGAGTTCAACGCCGCCCAAGCGGGCCCAGGGTCCAACCAGCCTCCCTGGAAGGAAGGCCAACAACGCAACAGCGAACAGTCCGCAATGCTGCAAGTGGCCGAGGAAACCGGCGGCCGCGCCTTCGTCGACACCAACGACTTTGACAAGGCCGTGACGGCTGCCGTAAATGACGGCTCCAGCTACTATACGATCTCGTACGTTCCCCCCAGCAATCACCTCGACGGCCAATTCCACAAGATCGAGGTCCGCCTGGACTACAGCCGCAAATTGAACCTCGCCTACCGTCGCGGCTACTACGCGGAAAAGCCGGATGCGCCGCTGGCTGGGCAAGACAGCGCATCGAAGCAATTCGTCGCCGCCCTTGCGCACGATGCGCCGCCGGCCACGCAGATTCTCTTTGAGGCGCGCGTCGTGCCCGCCTCCGATCCTCTGCTCAAGGGAGTCAGCATTCCCAGCCCGGCTCCGGGCCAGATGACTCTCAAAGGGACGCCGCATCGCTACGTCATCGACCTGACTCTGGACGCGCACAGCCTCACCTTCGACCCCAAACCGGATGGCAGCCATCAAGCTGCTCTCGAGCTGGCCGTCGTGGGCTACGACGCCATTGGGCAGCCCGTGAATCTCTATCAGCATCCGTTCCAACTCGGCCTCAAAGACGCCCTGATGCAAAGAGTTATGACCTCCGGGATCCCTCTTCGGCTCGCCTTCGATCTTCCAGCCGGACAGATTTACCTGCGCATCGGCATCCACGACCTCAATGCCAACCGCGCCGGTTCGCTGGAGGTTCCATTGCAGGTCAGCGCGCAATAACCGGCCCTGCAAACTCAGTGGGGAAACTGCGCTGCCCTCCATGCCTCGTCTCCGGCCCACATCGGGGCGCGTTTGCTTCAGGCCGAGTGTTCCGTGAAGAATAGGAAGCATGCGGACTGAGATCTCCTTTGCCCCGATTGCGGGGATTGCTACCGAACTGCTGGCCGTTCTGGCCGCCGACACCCAAACCGCCAAGGGCTCCGATGCCAAACCGCAGCCGACGCTGCTGACGGCCGACGCCGCCGTGCAGGCAGCCGCGGCCGGCGTGCTGGAGAGCGGTGAGTACAAAGGGGGCGCGAATGAAACTGTTCTGATCCACTCGCCGGTGGGACTCAAGGCCAAGCGGCTGCTGATTGTCGGGCTCGGCAAGCTGAGCAAGGCCACAGTGCATAGCGTGCGGGACGCGGCCGGAACGGCTGTGCGGTTTGCCAAGCCGAGGGGGATTCGGGAGCTGGCGTTGGCACTGCCGGAGAACTCCTCCGAGAGGCTGCCCGCGGCAAGCGTGGCGAGGGCGGCGGTTGAGGGGGCATTGGTGGGCGATTTCGATGCCGACACCTATCGCACGGAGCGCAAGGACCAGAGCGTTCAAACATTGATCATCGCGGCGGCGGCGGATGCGGACCACGCGGCAACTGAGACGGCCATTGCCGAGGGAGTGATTGTTGGCGAGAGCCAGAACCTGGCGCGCTCGCTGGTGAATGAGCCGGGGAACAAGCTGACGCCGACGATTCTGGGGCAGCGCGCCGCGATGATGGCGCAAGAGACCGGGCTGGGATGGGAGGTGCACTCGACCGAGAAGCTGCACCAACTGAAAATGGGCGCATTCTGGAGCGTGGCGCAGGGATCGGCGGAGCCGCCCGCGCTGATTGTTCTGCGCTACGAGCCTGAAGGCGTGAACGAAGGACCGGTTCTAGGCTTAGTCGGCAAAGGCATCACTTTTGACACGGGCGGCATCTCGATCAAGCCCTCCGACAACATGGAAAAGATGAAGTACGACATGGCCGGAGGCGCGGCGATGATCGGCGCCATGCGCGCCATTGCGCTCTTGAAGCCACGGGTGCGGGTGATCGCGATTGTGTGCGCGGCCGAAAATATGCCGTCTGGCACGGCGCAGAAGCCGGGCGACGTGCAGACGGCGATGCCGATAGCTCCAGATAAGCCGGGCAAGACCATCGAGATCATCAACACCGACGCCGAAGGACGACTGGTACTGGCCGACGGAATTACTTACGCGCGGCAGCTCGGGGCGACCCACCTGATTGACGCGGCCACACTCACCGGCGCGATCTCCGTGGCCCTGGGAAAGACCACCGCCGGCGTATTCTCGAACGACGATGCCACGTATGCGAAATTCGAGGCGGCGCTGGCTGTTTCCGGGGAAAAATTCTGGCGCCTGCCGCTGGGCGATGAATACGCCGAGTTGATCAAGTCGGATATCGGTGACATCAAGAACACCGGCGGACGATATGGCGGAGCCAGCAGTGCCGCCGAATTCCTGCACACCTTCGCGGAAGACACGCCCTGGATTCATCTCGACATTGCCGGCGTGGCATGGGTCGAAGAGTCGCGGCCGTACATTGCCAAAGGGCCGAGCGGGATCGGGGTGCGGTCGATCCTTGAGTGGGTGCGGAGCTTTTAAGTTCGGTAGGCAATCTCCACAAGAGTCGTCCGGCGACCATTCTCCGTGAGGGCCGATATCCGAGCCTGCGTCCCTTTCCACATTTGGATTCTCACATTGAGGCATCACGCGATGAAGTTATGCCGCGAGAGGCCGATGCAGAAGTGTAGAAGAGGTGCGCGGTGTGCGCGTAGCGGGTGTGTTGTGAGCAACATCCCCGGGAATGACGACGCCAGAGAGGGAGACTTCGATGACCGACCGCATTGAACTGCTCGAAGCTGCCCTCGATAGCATGCCCGACGGCGTGGGTCTCTTTGGCGGGGAAGGCGAGGTCATGTTCTGGAATCAAGCGGCGCAAGGCATCACGGGTTACACAGCCGTGGAGTTGCTGGGCCGACCCATTCCCGAGGGCTTGGAGCCGTTGCTGGCAAACGGAAACGGCATAGAGCAGCCGCCGGGCAATCCGCCTGAAAGCCATCGTTCGGTAGCGCGGGCACGGCATAAGCTGGGCCACTTTGTGCCCGTGATCGCCAACAAATTGATCTTGATCAACGGACTCGGGGAACGCATCGGAGCGGCAGTCCTTTTTCATCCTGTGGAGAGCCAGGATGCTCTGCCGCAAAGCGAAGGCAGCGACGTTTCCTGCACGGAGGGCGCTCGCGCCGATCTGCTGGAGCGGTTGCAAATCGAATACGACGATTTTGCGCGCGGCGGAGCGCCACTTGGCATTCTGCGCATCAGCGTGGATCAGGCACAGGAACTGCGCAAGACGCATGGCGTCGCTGCCTGCCAGGCGATGCTGGAGAAGGTCTACTATGCTCTCGCCCATGGACTACGCCCGGGCGAAGAGATCGGCTATTGGGCCAACGACGGTTTTCTGGTAATCGCCCACGAGCGCAGCGCGGAAATGCTGGCTGCGCACGCACAAACGCTCGCCGGTTTGGCGCGCACGGCCGATTTTCGCTGGTGGGGCGACCGGGTTTCGCTCACGGTGAGCATTGGCGCGGCGCAGGTGGGCATTGATTTGGCGGAAAGCTTGACACAGTTGCTTCGGCGCGCCCGTGACGCCATGGAAAGCAGCATCCGGGAAGGCGGCAACCGGGCCACGACCGCTGCGGGCAGCAGCGTATCAAATCATGCGCAAGAGGATTCGCCATGTTCGCCATCATAGGCATCTTCCTTGTCTTCGCTGCAATTATCGGCGGCTTCCTGATGGAGAAGGGGCACATGGCCGTTCTGCTTCAGCCCGCCGAGTTGATCATCATCGCTGGAGCTGCCGCGGGAACCTTGCTGGTGGCCAACCCGATGCGCATTCTCAAGGCGATCGCAGCGGGTCTTGCAAGCACGCTCAAAGAATCGCCCTACACCAAGGCGCGCTACCTGAGCACGCTCAAGATGATGTATCAGTTCCTGAACAAAGTGCGGAAAGAGGGGCTGCTGGCCGTGGAGATGGACGTAGAGAAGCCCACGGAAAGCGCCATCTTCAAGAACTATTCCGAATTCATCAACGACCATCACGCGCTGGACTTTGTCTGCGATACGCTGCGCACGGCCATTACCGGCGGCGTGGAGCCGTTCGACATGGATCAGATGATGGAACTGGACATGGAAGTGCACCACAATGAAGCCGCACAGCCGTGCGACTCGCTCACCACGGTTGCCGACTCGTTGCCCGGCCTGGGCATTGTGGCGGCGGTACTGGGCGTGGTGATTACCATGGGCGCGCTGGGCGGACCACCCGAAGAGATCGGCAAGCACGTGGCCGCGGCGCTGGTGGGCACGTTTCTAGGCATTCTGCTGTGCTACGGCGTGGTGGGGCCGCTGGCCGCCAACATGCGCAAGCTTGCCGACGAGCATAACGAGTATCTGCATGTGCTGCGCGTGCTTCTGCTGGCGTTTCTCAAAGGCTCCGCGCCGATGATCGCCATCGAATTGGGCCGCCGCGCCATTCCAGCGTATGCCCGGCCGGGATTCGACGAGATGGAGAGGAACTGCAAGAACAAGAGCGAGCCGGTGGAAGCGGCAGCAGCGTAAGAGCAGGGAGCAAGGGAGCGAGAAGGCAGGGAGTGGTCAGTAGGGAGCAGAGGGCAAAGGACCAAGGCCGTGGCAGCCAAAGCACAACCCATCATCGTGATCAAGAAGAAGGGTGGCCACGGAGGTCACCACGGCGGCGCATGGAAGGTGGCTTACGCCGACTTTGTTACCGCGATGATGTCGCTGTTCATCGTGCTCTGGCTGATGAGCCAGAACGAGCAGGTGAAAAAAGCCGTAGCCGGCTACTTCAATGACCCCAAGGGGACCGCAAGCCTGATGGGCACGACCCTTTCGGGCATCGGCGACGGCGCCACACCCGTGCCGGACCAGAACCTGCAGCAGTTGAAGGACCTCAAAGAGAAACTGGAGCGCGAAATCCAGGCGCGCAAGGAACTAGAGAAGCTGATCAAACAAATCGAGATCACGATTACGCCGGAGGGCCTGCGCATCGAGCTGATCGAAGACAAGAACGGCACGTTCTATCAGAGCGGAAGCGCGAAGCTGAGTCCTAGCGGACAAGAACTGCTTGCGTTGCTGGCGGCGGAACTGAAAACCCTGCCCAACCAACTGCTGATCGAAGGCCACACCGATGCGGCGCAGTACTCGAGCGACGCTAACTACAGCAACTGGGAGCTCTCAGCCGACCGCGCCAACTCCGCGCGCCGCCTGCTGCAACAGGATGGTGTTCGCGCCGACCAGGTGACGCAGGTGCGCGGCTTCGCCGACCAGTTTCTACGCGTGAAAAGCAATCCGTACGACCCCTCGAACCGCCGCATCACCATCCTTGTGAAGAACAACGATGAAGCGCCGCCGCTGCAGCTGGTTCACGCGCACGTTGTCGACGGCGCGACCGGACCTGCCCCGCCGGCCGCTGCTCCGGGCACGGCTGCAACGCCACCGCCGCCGCGAGCGCCGTCAGCGGCTCCGGCCAAGCCAACCGCCTCGCCGCCGGCCAAACCCGGCTTGCTCAGCAAGCTCGCGGGTCTGTTGCCGGGAGCGAAGAAGTAACTTCGCTTGCCGTCCGGCTTCAAGCGGTAGGAGTTGGGAGAGCGGTCTCTCGGTTGCAGGACGTGGCGAGCCGCATGGTGTAGTCTGGTCTGCGGACTGGCAAGCGTTTACCGGAGGGCAAGCTCCATGGCCATCGTTGCCGGCGTGGATTTCGGCACACTCAGCGTTCGCGTCGCTCTCGTCGACAGCAAGAAAGGCCCGATCGGCACCGCATCGGCCTCGTATCCGCTCCATCGCCGCCGCGACGATCCCAACTACGCTACGCAATCACACGCCGATCAGATGGCCGCCCTGGTCGCGGCTACAAAGGACGCGCTCAAGTCCACCGGCGTGAACGGCGCGGAGGTTGCCGCCATCGCACTCGACACGACTGGTTCCAGCATGATTCCGGTGAGCGAGGGTCTGGAGCCGCTCGATGAATACTACCTGTGGTGCGACCATCGCGCCTTTGCCGAGGCCGAGGAGATTACGCACAAGGCGCACCAGCTGGGATTTGAAGGCATTGCATGGTGCGGCGGGGTCTACTCGCACGAGTGGGGATTTGCGAAGCTGCTGCACTGGCTGCGCCACAACCCGGAGAAGCGTGCCCGCTTTGTGACTGCGCTGGAACACTGCGACATGGTTGCGGCCACGCTCTCGGGCGTGACCGAGGTGAGCGCGCTGAAGCGCAGCGCCTGCGCCATGGGCCACAAATGGATGTGGAATCCCAAGTGGGGCGGGTTGCCGCCGGAGGAATTCCTCGTCGCCGTGGACCCGCTGCTGGCCGGTGTGCGCGCCAAGATGGGCGGCGAATACCTGACCAGCGATCGCATTGCCGGGCATCTCTCGGCAAAATGGGCCGCGGAACTCGGACTTCGCGCCGGGATTCCGATTCCCGTAGGGGCGTTCGACGCGCACTGGGACGCAATCGGCTCCAATATTCGCGAAGGCGACGTGGTGAATGTGGTCGGCACCTCAACCTGCATCATCGCCATCGCGAAAAAGGCGGAGCTGATTCCCGGAGTGTGCGGTGTGGTGCCGGGGAGCGTGCATCCCCATTACACGGGCATTGAGGCGGGCTTGTCGGCGGTAGGTGATATTTTCGACGCCATTGCAAGGCGCGCCAACACGACGGTGACCGCGCTCAGCGAGGGGCTGGACGCATGGAAGGCCGGCCAGACCGGACTTTTGCGGCTGAGCTGGGACAATGGCGACCGCACCGTGCTGGTGAATCCCGAATTGGGCGGCGTGACGCTGGGCTGGAACCTTGTGCACACCGCGCAAGACGAACTCTTTGCCGCGATCGAAGGCACCGCGTTCCACACGCGCATTATTCTGGAGCGCATGGCCGAGCATGGCGTGCGTATCGATCGCATCATTAACGCCGGCGGCATTCCGCAAAAGAACGAAATTCTCAATCGTGTCTACGCGAATGTACTGAACAAGCCAGTGCTGGTGCCGGCAGGCGTTCCCACCAGCCTGGGCTCGGGGATTTTCGCACTGCTCGCTGCCGGAGCTTACAAGACGATCGAGGAGGCTCAGACCGCGGTGTGCCTGCCCTTCCGCACCGTGGAGCCGGACGCGAAAGCTGCGGCGGTGTACGAGCAGCTTTATCCGCTTTATCGCGATGTGTACTTTGCCCTAGGCAAACGCGACGCCGCGCCAGCCGCGCTGGGCAAAGTGCTGCCTGAGCTGAGAAGGATCGCAGCCCAAGTGCACAAGGCGGGCTAGTGCGACTGCATTCGATGGTTTCCCCATCCGAGCCAGGCCAGGCAACCGCAGGTCCCCGTTCGACTGCGGCCGCTCAGAATGGCAACATGACGGTCGAGGCGCGAGGGGCGTACCGCCAGCCTTTTGACAGCGCCGAGCGCGGCCACCCTTGCTAATCGGCTCGGCGCGGTTTACCGTGGTTTGCACAATCCAAATCGCCGGGAGCCCCGTGTCTTCTTCATTACTTCGTTCTCATCTGCCCTACCTGCTTGCCGCACTGATCTTGCCGGCACTGCCCGCCGCAGTGGACGCGCAATCGCTGCCGGAAGCTCCGTATGCCGCGCCGACCGCCGACCCGTGGAGCGCGCCGCACTTCTCCATCGACCCGAAGACCCTGTACCAGGCCGCTTCCGCCGCGCCCGCGCCGGACGGCGCAAACGTGACAGAGCTCAGCGAGGATGAGCACTTTATCTTCGACGATGCCGGGCGGCTGGTGCACGTAGGCCACGCCATCTATAAGGTGCTCACGCAGAAGGGCGCCGAAGGATACGATTCACTCTCTGTTGGCTGGGAGCCGTGGCTCGAAGCGCGGCCCGTCATCCGCGCCCGCGTGATCGCGCCCGATTTCACGGTTCATACTCTGGATCCCAACACCATCACGGAAGCTCCGGCCCGCGGCGGCGACTACAAGACCTACAGCGACGGCAAGCGCCTGCGCGCGCCGCTTCCGGCCATCGCGCCCGGGGTGGTGGTGGAACAAGAATTCAGCGTGACGGAAAACGAGACACTTTTTGCAGCCGGCCGCGTGGGACGCATCCAGCTTAGCCAGGAAGACGTGCCTGTGGCGCACATCCGCGTGGTTTTGGATGCTCCCGCCGCTTTACCGCTGCGCACAAATCTGGTGTTGCTCCCCGGCGTCAAACCCGTGCGCACCGAAACTGGTGGCCGCGTGACTCTCACGTTCGACGCCGGCCCGCTGGATGCGATCGACGCCCGGGAGCCGTTTCTGCCGCCCGAGGACGTGCGCTTCCCGATGATTGAGTTCTCCACAGGCGCGTCGTGGCAGAGCATCGCGACAGCGTACGGAAAGATTGTGGATGACCGCGTCCATTCACCGGCTGTCGAAAGCGTCGTGGCCCCGCTGATCGCCGGCAAAACATCAGTTGCCGAAAAAGAGGCGGCCATCCTGGATTTTCTCGACCGCGAGGTCCGTTACACGGGCATCGAATTCGGCGAAGCCGCGATTGTTCCTCACGATCCGGCAGAGACCCTGGCCAAGAAATACGGCGACTGCAAGGACAAGGCCACGCTGCTGGTGTCGATGCTGCGCGCTGCGGGGATTCCCGCGTACGTCGCATTGCTCAATGTAGAGACCCGCTCGGATGTGTCCGTGGATCTTCCCGGCATGGGCATGTTCGATCACGCCATCGTGTACGTTCCCGGCAAGAACCCACTCTCCCACGCCACGGACAAAGATTTATCCGCGGGGACCCCGGGGCTCTGGATCGATGCCACCGACCGCTACGCGCAACTCGGCCAGTTGCCGATGGGCGACCAGGGGCGTCTGGCGCTCATCACCAGCGACGCAACCACGGCTCTCGTCAGGACTCCCGAAGCCTCCTCACGCGACAACGCTTTGATGGAGACCCGCGAGTTCACACTCACAGATAACGGTCCGGCAAACGTGGAGGAGATGACGCAGCCCAATGGCGTTCTGGAATCGGGCTACCGCGCCTATTACGCCGACAAGCCCGACAAGGACACGCGCGAAGGCATTCGCGGCTACGTGAAGTCGGAGTATCTCTGCGACGACCTCACCAAGGTCGAGCGCACCGATCCCGCCGATCTCTCACGGCCGTTCCAGCTTACGATTGCCTGTGAAAAGGCGAAGCGCGGCTACACGGAGCTGGAAAGTGCGCAAGCCGCGATCCGCGTCGACAGGCTCTTCGAGTTTTTGCCTGAAGAGCTCAGGCAAAAGGACGATTCCGACGAGAAGAAGAATAACGGCCCCGATAAGCCAAAGAAGCCGCGCACCGAAGACTGGTGGTTGAATGCGGCCTTCGCCAACGAGTGGAACTATCGCTTCATTCCTCCAGCGGGATTCATCCCCAAGGAATTACCCAAGGATGCGACCATCGCGCTCGGCCCGGCGTTGTTGACGGAGAAGTTCGCCACGGACAAGGACGGCGTAGTGCTGGCGCACCTGGTCTTCGATTCCGTGAAGCGCCGCTACACGGTGGCCGAGGCTACGGCGCTGCGTAATGAAGTGGCCGATCTGATCAGCGGTCCCGCCATCGTAATCGACTTTGAGCCGCAGGGCGAGGCGCTGCTGCGCGAAGGCAAGGTGAAGGAGGCGCTGGCGAGCTATCGCGCGCTGATTGCCGCCAACCCGAATGCGGCCGTGCATCACCTGCAAGTGGCCAACGTGCTGCTGCAGGCGGGCATGGGCGAGGCAGCACGCAACGAGGCGCGACTTGCCGTGAAGCTCGATCCAAGCTCCGCGCTTGCCGAGCGCGTTCTCGCCGAGATTCTCAAGCACGATCTGGTAGGACGCGAATTACGAGCAGGAAGCGACCTGACCGGCGCAGCGGACGCTTATCGCGCCGCCATCAAGCTCGATCCCGACGATCACACGGCGCAGGGCGACCTGGCAATCCTTCTCGAATACGATTCCGCGGGACGCCGCTACAGCGGCCAGGCGCACATGAAGGAAGCCGTCGCCGAATATGAAAAGCTGGGCCAGGACAAGCTTGCCGATCTCGGACTCACCGACAACCTGGCATTCGCGCACTTTTACAGCGGCGATTATGCGGGCGCGTACAAGGCCGCACAGGCGCTGAATCCCGAACCCAAGGCGCTGATGTCGGCGTCGATGGCCATGCTACAGGGCAGCCAGGCGGGCCTCGACGAGGCCAACAAACGCGCTACGGACGACAACGGCTTCAAAGAGACGGCGCGCACCGCCGGCGAAATGCTCATGAACATGCGGGAGTATGCGCAGGCAGCCGACTTCTACCAGGCGGGCGCCGGCGGCGACGATGCCGCGCGGACATTGGGCCTGGCCAACATGCTGCGCGGCGCGCCGCACCACGAAGACGTGCAATTCGCGAACACTCCGGCAGACGTCGTGAAGCGCTTCTCCCTGGTTCCGTTCGACCCCGATCTCACCAAGGACAGCTTGGCCGCGATGCTGAGCCGCAACGCCATCAAGGTGCTGAATGCCATGGACGCGGACGAGCTGAAGGAGGAGATTGAAAACGGCAGGAAGATGAACAGCGAACTGGCGCGCGAGGGGAGCTCGCTCGATGTTACCGAGGACATCGTGCTGCACATGCTCGACCCCAAGGGCGAAGGCGACGATACGACCGGCTACCGCGAAAAGGTTGAAGTTCTGGGCGGGAACACGGTGACGATTTACATCGTGAAGGAGGACGGGCAATACAAACTGCTCGACACCGGCGAGAAACCCAACGCCATCGGCCTGGAAATGCTCGACCGCATTCAGGCCGGCAATTTGCGGGGAGCCAAGGCACTGCTGGACTGGATGCGCGAGGACGTGCACCTTGAGGGCGGCGACGATCCGCTGGGCGGGCCGGTGTTTCCGCGCTTCTGGACAAAGGGCGAAGCTCCGGACGCGCGCAAGATGAAGCTGGCCGCCGCGGCGATTCTGGCGGTATCCAAGCCCACCGCGGCGCAGGGCGTGCCGATTCTGGAGGAAGCGCTGAAGGACGCGACCAGCGATCGCGAGCGCACTAATATTCGGATTGCGCTTGCGGTCGGGTACCTGATTCAGGATAAGTTCGCGCCCTTGCTGGAGGTTTCATCGGCGCTCGTGAAAGAAGAGCCGGAATCGAAGACAGCCTTCATCGACAACGTGTATGCGCTCATGGGCCTGGGCCGCAACGATGAAGCAATGGCGCTGGCCGATGGACGGCTGAAACTGCTGGAGAACGACAGCGACGCTTACCAGATGAAGATCCAAATCGAAACCAACCGCGGGAACTTTGCCGCGGCGCGCGGCTGGGCGCAAAAACTTGCCGACCTCGGCAAGGAAGACGCCATGCTGCTGAACGACGAGACGTGGTACGCGCTCTTCACAGGCAAGGTGGAGCAAGCAGACATCGCCAAGGCGATTCGCGCCACCGAGATGCAGAAGGACTCGCCGGCCATTCTGCACACGCTGGCATGCCTGTATGCCGAAGTGGGCAGCACCAAGGATGCGCATGACGTTCTGCTGCGCGCCATGGACGTCTGGAATCTCGACGAGCCGAATGACGAGGTGTGGTACGTGCTGGGCCGCATCGCGGAGCAATATGGCGAGCGCGAGATCGCCATCGCCGACTATCGCAAGCTGGAGAAGCCGAAAGAGGTGCTGGCGCTTTCCACATCGACGTGGGAGCTGGCGCAGATACGGTTGAAGGCGATGGGAGTGGAGGAGACGACGGCGAAGTAGTGCGGCCCAGGAATGTGGCCGCGCATGGCCGAGAAGAGCAACCGCAGATCCTTCGACTCCGTTTGGCGCAAAGGCGCGCCAAACTTCGCTCAGCATGACAAATCCTGATACTGACAACTGATCACTGACAACTGATCACTGCTGTTGTTGCTGCTGCATCTGCTGCATGTCGATGAAGGGCACGGCCGGCTCGGGCGGCTGTTGCGCGCGCTCCACCAGCACGCTCCAATCCTCGGGGATGGGCAGCTTGCGATCGAGCGCAGGCGGCGCCTCGCTGGCCTCGACCTGCACGGCCACATACAGTTCGCTCGCGGTGTTGCCGCGGAAGACGCCGTGGGTGGGCGGAACGTCGGCATAATCGCGGCCCACGGCAGTGCGGATGTGGCGATGATGCGCGACGAGGTTGTTGGTGGGGTCGACGCCCACCCAGCCGAGATTCGGCATCAACGCCTCAACCCATGCATGCGTGGCGTCGGGCGTGGAGCGGTCGTGATCCTCGCGCCCGCGATATAAGTAGCCGGACACGTAGCGGGCGGGAATGCGCACGTGGCGCAGCAGGGCGATCATGGTGTGCGCAAAGTCCTGGCACACGCCTTTGCCGCTGACGATCGCCTCGTCGATGGGTGAGTCGACGCGCGTGTGGCTGGGCACGTACTCGAAGTAGTTGAAGAGGCGCTGATTCAGCTCCAGCACAAGCATCAGGGGATCGTCGCGACGGGTCACGCCCATCTGCTGGGCGAGCAAGGTCACGGCAGGGGTTTCAACGGCGAAGGTGCTGGGCAGTAGCATCTCCCAGTAATCTCCTGAGGCGATGAGTTCGTCGAGCTCGCTCCACGCCTCGGGCGCGAGGAAGGCGGGAACATCGGGCAGGGGTTGTTGTTCGACGACGGATTCAGCGACGATGACGAGTTGATTGTGTTCGCCGGGAATGTCGAAGTGCTGCACGTTGTTGCCCAGGTGGTCGCGATAGCTGAAGACGCGGCAGCGTGGGCTGACGGAGAGCGTGAAGGAGAGGCAGTGCTGGCTGGAGTCGGAGCGCGGGTGCATGCGCGTCTCCATAATGCTCTCTTTGATGGGGCTCGAGTAGCGGAAACGCGTGAGGTGCCGGATGGAATAGAAGTTCATAAATGCAGCTTTCAGCTATCAGCCTTCAGCCATTAGCTCCTTCAGTGAAACTACACGGTCAGCGCCGATTGAATGGAGTAGTGCACATAATACCGGTAAATGAGTTCGTGGATGTGCAGGCACTGTCCTCGGATGTTGTGCAGAAAACCAGCCGTATCGCCGGCGCGGATTTCGTTGATCGATGTGTAGCCCAGCATGGCGTTGAGCTTGCCGATGGCGGCCTTCAGCTCCTCGGGCGGGCGCCGGCCGCCGGCTTGCTGAATGCCCTCGACGGCTTCGCGCGTACCCGCGACGCAGTAATGGATGGCGTGGGGAAAGTCGCGGTTAAGCACGAGGAATTCGAGCATGCGCTCGGGCGAGAGGTCGGCCGTATAGACCTGACAGTAAGCCTCAAACGCCGTGCAACAGCGCAGCAGGCCCACCAGTTCCAGATGGAGATAGCCGGACGATTCCCGCTCCTGCGCGGGGAAGAGTTCTGACTGGTAGACCTCGAGCAACGTGGCCGTGGCGTAGGCGCGCTCAAGATAGCGGCCGAGGCGGATAAACTGCCAGCCCTGGCCGTGGATCATGCTGGTATCGGTGGTGCCTTTGAAGAGGTAGATGCCGTCGATGACCGCGGAGAGCTGGTCGCCGATGTTGGCGGAAAACTGCGATTGCGCGTGCGGCAGGTGCATCTGGTGGTAAAGACGGTTGAGGCGCTGCCACATCTCAGTGGAGATTTCCTCGCGCACCTGGCGGGCGTTTTCGCGGGCCCCATTGAGGCAATAAATGACAGAGGCCGGGCTGAGATTGTCGTAGACGAGTTTCTGCGCCATTGCCTCGATGCTGCCGTTCCACTCCATCTCCACGGGCTTGCCGAGCGCGGCCACCATGCGCTGCCATCGCGCCTCCACGTTGGAGCCGCCGGCATCGAGCATCAGGCTCATGGTGACGTCGAGCAGGCGCACAGTATTCTCGGCTCGCTCCAGGTAGCGGCTCATCCAGTAGAGACTGTCGGCAACGCGCGATAGCATGTTGTGTCTCTCTCTTGCGGCCCGATTTTCGGCGACGTGAACTATTCCAGAACCCATGTGTCCTTACTGCCGCCGCCCTGCGAGGAGTTGACGACGAGCGAGCCTTTTTCGAGCGCCACGCGGGTCAATCCGCCGGGCACGATGTTTACCTTGTCACCAAAGAGAATGTAAGGCCGCAGATCCACGTGGCGCGGCTCCAGCCGGTCGTCGACAAGACAGGGAGCGCGTGAGAATTCGAGCGTGGGCTGGGCGATGTAGTTGCGCGGGTTGGCCTCGATCTGCCGCGCGAACTCCTCACGTTGCGGCGCCGTGGAATGCGGCCCGATCAACATGCCGTAGCCGCCGCTTTCGCCCACGGCTTTGACCACCAGCTTGTCGAGATTGGCGAGTACATGCTTGCGGTCCTTTTCTTCGCTGAGGAGAAATGTCTCCACGTTGGGCAGGATCGGATCTTCATTGAGGTAGTAGCGGATCATGCGGGGAACGTAGGCGTAGACGGCCTTGTCGTCGGCGAGGCCGGTGCCGAAGGCGTTGGACACCGTGACGTTGCCGGCGCGATAGGCGTTGAACAGGCCAGCGCAGCCCAGAGCGGAATCGGAGCGGAAGACGAGCGGATCGCTAAAGTCGTCGTCGACGCGGCGGTAGATAACATCGACGCGCTTGAGGCCGTCGGTGGTGCGCATGTAGACGATGTTGTCGTGCGCGACCAGATCGCGGCCTTCCACGAGGTCTACGCCCATCTGGCGGGCGAGATAGGTGTGCTCGAAGTAAGCGGAGTTGAAGACGCCCGGCGTGAGCAGCACGATGTTCGGCTCAGGCCGGCCCTCGGGCGCGAGCGAGCGCAGCGTGGCCAGCAGCAACTGCGGATAGTGCTCGATGGGGCGCACGCCATAGCTTGCGAAGAGTTGCGGGAAGGTCCGCTTCATCAGGCGGCGGTTGGTAAGCATGTAACTGACGCCCGAGGGGACGCGGAGATTGTCTTCGAGCACAACGAATTCGCCGCTGTCGAGGCGCAGCAGATCGCTGCCGACGACGGCGATATAGACGTTGCGCGGCACCTGCAAGCCGCGCATCTGACGCCGGTAGTGCTTGCAACTGTAGACGAGCTCGCGCGGGATGATGTGGTCGGCGAGAATTTTGGCATCGGAATAGACGTCGCGCAGAAAGAGGTTGAGCGCGGTGATACGCTGCGTGAGGCCGCGCTCGATACGATCCCACTCCTGTGCGGTGACAAGGCGGGGCAACAGGTCGTAAGGGAAGATGCGCTCGGTGCCCTCTTCGCGGCCGTAGACGGTGAAGGTGATGCCCTGGGTGAGGAAGGCGAGGTCGACCGATTGCTTGCGGCGCTGCAACTCGTCGGCGGGTAGAGTGGCCAGGGTCTCGGCAAGGGCGCGGTATTGCGCGCGCACCTCGCCGCCCGGCTCGCGCATTTCGTCGAAGGCATGATCGAGCGGGTAATCGCCGTAGAGGGTTTCGAGCTCCACTGGATGGCTGGCTTTCATAGTCGGGTCGAGAACCTTCCTTCCAGCGGATTTTAAAGCAGCGGCTCAGGGGGCTGGCGCAAAGAAGAGCGCACGGCGCCTGGCGGCGGCGATTTTTGAGCAAGCTCCGCCCGTGCCCTGTTCTCTTGTTTCTAACACGCGGCAAATAAAGGAGCCATCAGGAAAAGCAGGACCGGCAAGGAAGGGCGAAAAAGCCAGGGGCGCGACCGATTGGCCGCGCCTCCGCTCCTGCTCATTGCCGCCGGGCCGGCGGTTTGTGTGAATTACTTGGTCGGAACCTCGGCAGTCGTCTTCACAATCTGGGCAACGATCTGATACGGGTCGGCTTCGGAGTTGGGACGGCGATCTTCAAGGTAGCCTTTGTAGCCGTGCTTGATGAAGTTGACAGGCAAGCGGACGGAAGCGCCGCGATCCGAGAGGGCGTAGCTGAACTTGTCGATGGCCTGGGTCTCGTGGAGGCCGGTGAGACGCAGGTGATTGTCCGGGCCGTAAACCGCGATGTGATCGGGAATGTTCTTCTCGAATGCGGCCATCAGGGCCTCCAGGTATTCTTTGCCGCCCACTTCGCGCAGGTGCTTGGACGAGAAGTTGGTGTGCATGCCGGAGCCGTTCCAGTCGCCCTTGATGGGCTTGCAATGCAACTGCACGTCGACTTCGTACTTTTCGCAAAGGCGCGCCATGAGATAGCGCGCGGTCCACAGGTCGTCGGCGGCCTTGTGCGAGCCCTTGCCGAAGATCTGGTATTCCCACTGGCCCTTGGCCACCTCGGCGTTGATGCCTTCGTGGTTGATGCCGGCGTGGAGGCAAAGATCGAGGTGCTCTTCGACGATGGTGCGGGCGATCGAGCCCATGTACTTGTAGCCGACGCCGCAGTAGTAGGGGCCCTGCGGTCCGGGATAGCCGTGCTCGGGAAAGCCGAGCGGACGGCCGTCCTTATACAGGAAATACTCCTGCTCAAAGCCGAACCAAAGATCCGGATCGTCGGGAGCCGTGGCGCGCATATTGGTCGGGTGCGGCGTGCCGTCGGGGAGCATGACTTCGCTGAGCACGATGAAAGCGTCTTTACGGCTGGCGTCAGGGTAAAGAGCGACCGGCTTGAGAACGCAATCGGACTTGTGGCCCGCGGCCTGCATGGTGGAGCTGCCGTCAAATCCCCACAGAGGCAGATCGGCCAGGGTGGGCGTCTTGTCGAATTCCTTGATATTGGTTTTGCCGCGGAGTTCGGGAATGGGCTTTTTTCCGTCGAGCCAGATGTACTCAAGTTTGTACTTTGACATGGTTCTCCTTATTCGTCGGGAATTGTGTGTCAGCCCCGGCGAAGCTACAGTTCGCCGATGTGGGTGGGTTCTGTTACAGCATAAAATGAGGGCCGCCGGTTCGTATAAGGACCGTATAAAGATGTTGCAAAAACTGGCCGAACGGGGCGCTTCCTTGCCGCAATGTGCAACGGCGCGGAGCGTGCGGCCGGAGGAGCGCCTTCCGGGTTCCGGCCTCAGTGCGGTACCCTGAAATCTCAGGAGTACTACTGCCCCATGCACATCCTCCAACGCACCGCCCAAGCAGGGTTGGCCCTGCTGCTTATCAGCATTGCGCTACCCATGGCCCGCGCGCAAATGCCGCCGATTGAGATCACTGCGGATCTGAGCGATGCGCCGCGCAAGCTGTTTCACGCCGATGTCGACTTGCCTGTAACGGCGGGCCCGATCACGCTGACGACGCCCAAATGGATCCCCGGCCATCACATGCCGAGCGGGCCGGTGGAAGAGATCACCGGCGTGGTGTTTACCGCCAACGGGCAAACGCTTGCATGGCGGCGTGACGATGTGGACCTCTACCAGTTCCATCTCACGATTCCCCAGGGCGTAACCATGCTCCACGCACATCTGGACTGCATCGTCACATCGCGCATCTCGCAAAAAATGGCGGCAATGGAGTGGGAGACGCTGTTGCTCTATCCCGCCAATACGCCAGTCCGCGACATTCCGATTCAGCCATCGGTGAAAGTTCCAGCGGGATGGGGTATCGGAACGGCGCTCGCGCCGGTCAGCTCCGGCTCGTATCCGGTTCCCGCGCCGGGGGCCGTGACGCAGTTTGCGGTCACGAATGTGGAGCAACTGCAGGACTCCCCGATCATCACCGGCCAGTACTTCCACGAGATTCCGCTGGCTCCGGAGATCACGCCCAAACACTATATTGATGTGGTTTCGGATCAGCCGGAAGACTCGAACCTGCGCCCGGCGGTGCTGGCATCGCTGAACAACCTGGTGCGCGAGGCCGATGCGCTCTACGGTTCGCATCATTATCGTGTCTATCACTTTCTGCTGACGCTGTCGGATGTGGCAGGAAGCATGGGATTGGAGCACGGCCAATCGTCAGACAACGGCGTGGGCGAGAAGGGATTTGCCGATGACGCGCACCAGTTGCGCGAGGCCGATCTGCTGCCGCACGAGTTTACGCACTCATGGAATGGCAAGTATCGCCGGCCCGTGGGACTCTACCAGTCGGACTTTGCCACGGCGCAGCAGGGAGCGCTGCTGTGGGTGTACGAGGGCATGACGCAATATCTGGGCAACGTGCTGGCCGCGCGCGCGGGCTTTGAGACGCAGGAGCAGTATCGCGACAGGCTGGCGCAGACTGCGGCGAATCTGGACTACACGCCCGGCCGCGAGTGGCGTTCAACCGAAGACACCGCTGTCGCAGCCAGCGTGGTGCGTGGTTACACTCCCTGGATGAACTGGAGGCGCGGGCAGGACTACTACCAGGAGGGCGAGCTTCTGTGGCTCGATGCCGACACACTCATCCGGAAATTGACGCAAAACCAGAAATCGCTGAACGACTTTGAGAAGATCTTTCTGGGCAAGGGCGGAAATACGGGTCCGCTCATTGTCACCTACGATTTCAACGAATTGGTGCAGGGTCTGAATGCCGTTGTTGCCTACGATTGGGCAACATTCCTGCACGACCGCATCGACAAGATCAATCCGCATGCGGACCTGGCCGGAATCGAACAGGGCGGCTACAAGCTGGTCTACAAGGACAAGCAGAGCGCAACGCAGCGCACCATGGCCGCGGTTCCGGGAGGGCGCTTTGGGGGCACGAATTGCTGGTTCTCGATCGGATTGCGTGTGGGGGGCGATGGAACCATCTCCGATGTACGCTGGAACGGCCCCGCGGACAAGGCGCGCCTGGCGCCCGGCGAGAAGATCATCGCGATCGACGGACAAATCTATTCGGCGGACGCGCTGCGTTCAGCCATACGTGAAGCCAAGGGAAGCACCGAGCCGATTCACCTCATCGTGCAGGCCGACTCGTTTGTTTCCACGGCCGACATCGATTATCACGACGGAGAGCGCTTCCCGGCGCTCGAACAAGTGGATGGCACGCCGGCCTACCTGGACGACATCACCAAGCCGCTGACCACGCCGGAGAAGGCGCCGGCGGAAGGGAAAAAATCGGAGGACTAAAAGTGCGGTGCGCGGCGGGAATCGTACCCGCCTCGCGCACGGCATTCCGGCTCCCGGCTGCGTTACTTTCAAACTCAGGAGATTCTGTCCAACAATGATTCCCGCGCAACGCTTCGTCTTTGCCGTTCTCGCCGCAACCATT
Source organism: Occallatibacter sp. (assembly GCA_050011915.1). Classification (GTDB taxonomy): domain Bacteria; phylum Acidobacteriota; class Terriglobia; order Terriglobales; family Acidobacteriaceae; genus Telmatobacter. The sequence goes on along the minus strand of JBEKIE010000014.1, from coordinate 62,265 downwards.
CTCGTCGCGCCCTCTATCCGCGCCCAGCAACCCGCGCCGCAGCCAGCAAGCTCAGACTTGGTCCGCGCCCATTACACCAAATACGAGTACCGCATTCCCATGCGCGATGGCGTGCGGCTGTTTACCGCCGTCTACGTGCCCAAGGCTTCGGCATTCCCCGGCGATTCGGGGCCGTACCCCTTTATGATGGACCGCACACCCTACGGCGTCGGACCCTACGGCGAAGATCGCTATCCCGCGCGCCTCGGACCTTCGGATGAGTTCGAGAAATCCGGCTACATCTTTGTCTACCAGGATGTGCGCGGCCGCTGGATGAGCGAAGGGACGTTTGTGGAGATGCATCCGGCCATCGACCAGAAAAAATCTGCGAAGGATGTCGACGAATCCTCCGATACCTACGACACCATCGAGTTCCTGCTGAAGCACGTGCCCAACAACAACGGCAAGGTGGGCATCTGGGGCATTTCGTATCCGGGGTTCTACACTTCGGCGTCGATCATCGACTCGCATCCGGCCATCGCGGCTGCCAGTCCGCAAGCGCCCATGACGGATCTCTTTCTGGGCGACGACTCCTATCACGGGGGAGCGTTCATGCTCTCGGCCGGATTTGGCTTCTACGCGCCGTTCTTCCACGCACAGCAGAATCCCGTGGCCACGGCCGACGGCGCTTCTTTCGCTTTCGGCACAACGGACATGTACAAGTTCTACCTCGAAGCGGGCAACGTGGCGAATCTGGAAAAGCTGATGAAGAGCCCGACCTTGTTGTGGGACGACCAGTACAAACACGACACCTACGACGACTACTGGCAGATGCGCGACCTGTCGCGGCACATGAAAAACGTGAAGTGCGCGGTGCTGGTGGTCGGCGGCTGGTATGACGCGGAAGATCTCGAGGGACCGTACCGCACCTTTTACGCCATTCACAAATTCAATCCCGACACGCCCATCACGTTGGTGGAGGGCCCTTGGGTGCATGGCGGATGGGCGCGCAGCGACGGCGACCACCTGGGCGATGTGCCGTTCAACGCAAAAACCTCGGAGTACTTCAGGACCAGCATTCAGTTCCCGTTCTTCGAGCACTATTTGAAGGGTGGAGGCAAGACGCTTCCCACGGCCATCGTGTTTGAAACCGGAAGCAATGTGTGGCGCCGCTACGACGAGTGGCCGCCCAAAGCCGCTACGGCAAAGACGCTCTACTTTCACGCCGGCGGCAAGCTCAGCTTCGATCCTCCGACGGAAGAGAAGAGCGTGGACGAGTACCTGAGCGATCCCAACCACCCTGTGCCCTTCGTGGGCTACACAACAGATACCGTGCCGCAGCGTTACATGGTCGACGACCAGCGCTTCGCCAGCTCGCGGCCCGACGTCGTCACGTACGAAACCGATCCGCTGACCGAGGATGTGACCATTGCAGGCCCCATCTCGCCGCGTCTCGAGATCGCGAGTTCCGGCACGGACTCCGACTTCGACGTGAAGCTGATCGACGTATACCCTGACGATTATCCAGATCCCGACTCATCACTCAACGGCAACAAGCGCATCCTGGGCGCGCCGCCGCTGCACATGGGCGGTTACCAGCAGTTGCTGCGGGGCGAGCCCTTCCGCGCCAAGTTCCGTTCCAGTTGGGAGAAACCTGAGCCGCTCACGCCCGGCAAGGAAACCGCCATCGACTTCACGATGCCCGATCTCTACCACACCTTCCGCCGCGGCCATCGCATCATGGTGCAGGTGCAGAGTTCGTGGTTCCCGCTCACTGATCGCAATCCGCAAACCTTTACCGACATTCCCTATGCCAAGCCGGAGGATTTCAAGAAAGCTACGGAACAGATTTTCCACCAGAAAGACGCTGCCTCCGGCGTGGAGGTTCTGGTGCTGCCGCAGCCCTAAGCGCGCAGCGAAGCGCGCTCCTGCTTTTCAGAGCGCGTGGCAAACGATGCGGTTGGCCGGATGCGGCGCTGCTGATTCTAGAAATCGACACGATTCGACGTACAATCAAAGAGGACCGGCAGACTGCGGAGAGGTGGCCGAGCGGTTGATGGCTCCGGTCTTGAAAACCGGCATACCTGAAAGGGTATCGGGGGTTCGAATCCCTCCCTCTCCGCCAAAAACTCTTCCAAGACCATCCAAAGAAATCTTAAGATAAGCCGTAAAGCTTAGCATTTGCTAGGCTTTACGGCTTTCTGCGTCCAGGTGCATCCAAGTGCAGCCGTGTTTTGGCAGGTGTACAATTGGGTGTATTCTGTTTTTGAAGTGGGTGTACTTTTCCTGAACGGGGAGGAATGGACATGGACGGACTGACCGATACGGAGATCAAAAGGGCTAAAGCGACGGAAAAAGCCTACTGCATGGGCGATGGAGGCGGGCTCTACCTCTGGGTTAAACCGACTGGCGGGAAGCTGTGGCGCTGGTCCTATCGGTATGACGGCAAGGAAAAGCTCATGTCCTTGGGGAAATACCCCGATGTTTCGCTGGCGCTGGCCAGAGAACGGCATGCCGAGGCGCGCAAGCTGCTGGCAACTGGCGTTGACCCGATGGCGCAACGCAAGGCCGAGAAGACCGCAGAGAAACTAGCTGTTGAGAATTCCTTCCAGAGCGTAACCGCACAGTGGCTGGAGCATTGGCAGGAGGGAAAGAGCCCGCGCCACGTGGACTCGGTCCGGCGGCGTATGGCGGCCGATATTCTGCCCTGTCTGGGGGCACGTCCCATTGCGGAGATCGAGGCGCCGGAACTAGTCGCGATGGCCAACGCGATTCAGGATCGCGGTGCGCGGGATATTGCCAAACGAGCTCTGGAGACGGTGGGACAAGTCTTTCGCTACGGTATCGCCCACGGTTACGCGAAACGCAACCCGGCCACTGAGATTCGTCCCAGCGATATTTTGAAATCGATACCAAAAACCAACTATGCGCGCATTGATGCCAAAGAGCTGCCAACCCTGCTCAGACGAATCGAGGTTTATCAGGGAAAGCAGGTCACACGACTGGCGATGAGGTTGATGGCCATGACGTTTGTCCGAACCAGTGAATTGATCGGGGCCAAGTGGACGGAGTTTGACCTGGAGAATGCCCGCTGGGATATTCCGGCAGAACGCATGAAGATGCGGACCCCGCACATTGTGCCGTTGGCCAGACAGGCATTGGAGGTGCTGGAGATGTTGCGCGAATTGACCGGGAGCAATGAATGGCTCTTCCCCGGCGACCTCAACGCTGCCCAACCGATGAGCAACAACACCATTCTGGCAGCATTAAAGCGCATGGGCTACAAAGGTCGCATGACCGGCCACGGCTTTCGCGGGCTGGCGTCTACCATCCTGCATGAGCAGGGTTACGCGCATGACCATATCGAATTGCAGCTTGCACACGCTCCCCGGAACGCGGTGAGCGCAGCGTACAACCACGCCCTGTACCTGGAGCCACGCGCCAAAATGATGCAGGACTGGGCGGACTTTCTGGAACGGACACAACGCGGGGGCAAGGTGCTACCTTTCCGTGGAGCTGCGGCATAATCATCCAGCCGATTCGACCGGCAGAGTATCAGGCCATGCCCTGCAATCCAGTCCGAGATCGGTGGCTAGCCGGAATCCAACTCCAAGCGTTATCTTGACGGCAACGGATTCACGCCAGTGCGTTGCCGTCTGATTTCACGGCTGGCTTCTATTTGGCGTGCAATCCACTCTTCGACCTCCGTTTCGATCCAACCGACGGCCCTGGCTCCCAGCGACACTGGCCTTGGAAACTTGCCTTCCGTTACGCGCTGATAGACCGTACTGCGTGATAGACCGGTGCGATCCAATACGATCGGCAGTCTCAAAATCTTTCTCGGCATCCCTTTACCTCATTGGTTGAGTTGCATTGGAATTACGCACGTACTCGCCGAGCGCACCGACCACAGCATCCGTGAAATCTACATGCAAACAAGCCTTCAACGACTCAGCTTCCGACTCACTTTTCTCCGGAATGCCCTGCACGGTTATGTTGTTCCTGTCTGGTAGCATCTCGGTCTTATCCACCAAATGACGTTGTGCAGGGTGTCACTCAGCGGGGAAATCGTTGCAGCCTTATCAACCATATGTTGAGCACTGTACGACGCTATCATTCGGTTCAGTACGTCCCTTATGTTGCAAGCTCCTAACGCACCGTTACTGCCCACCACAAAAGTCACTCGCGCCATACATCGCCCTTTCTTACGGCGGTACGTCCAGCTTCATTGCCAAATGTCCACGTGCTTCCGAACCATGTATCGAAGGCTGTGACTTTCCTTTTCGTTCCCTTCTTACCGTTACTCCCTCAGCCTTTTCATTCAGTTTCTTCATGTAGCCGGATAAAGCTGTTGCGGTGATTCTTAGGCCATTATCTTCAAAGACACGAACCAGCATATTGAGCGAGTATCCCCTTTTCCGCAACTCACACAGTTGAGGGAATACCGCCCGCACAACCCCGCCAATCATGTATGAAGCGGGTTGCGGTGGTGGTTCATTCGCCTTTTCCTTGAGGAACGCACGAAGCTCCTCGACATTGTGTGACGAAAACACCTGAACCTTACGACGATCCTCATTCTCCATACACAAGCATGGTATATTATGTACAGTAGTGATGTCAATTATGTATGATGAGAATAGTAGAGAAACGGGTAAGAGGCACGGCAAGGTATGCGCTGTCCACACGAACCCCTGCGGGGTTGCGCGTGTCCACCACCATTTCTCCAATCCGCCTGCGGCTACTCGGAGAAATGGTTGCGCATCTTGCTCAGGGCTTCGCCCCGAGACCCCACGTCATTTTCGGAGACATGGCATGTCAAGACCAAAAAGAGCACGTAACGTCACCTCACGAATTGACATTCGTGTCACTGACGAGGAAAAAACAACATTGTTCGTACAGGCAAACAGAGCGGCGCTCACACTCAGCGAATACATTCGCCGTGCTGCATTAGGAATCCGCATCCGGTCAAGAATACACACGGATGCAATATCGGAACTGAATCGTCTCGGAGGTTTGCAAAAACATTGTCTTGAGCAATTGAAGATCTTCGGCAATGACAATGACCTACGGAACGAATTGAATATTACACTCGCCGCAATACGCGAACAGGTGAAGAACGTAATCTCTCTCCATGTCGAGGAAGAATGATTGCAAAAGTGTCGAAACGAACGCGTATAGGACGAAGTAGTTTTCGCCGTCTTGCGCAATACATGACCACTGAGCGCGATCCGGAGACAGGCATAACCACTCTGAGAGGGGACGTTCATCATTCATGGAATCTGTTGGACTTCGATACTGCTGCCTACGTGATGCAGGCAACAGCGGAAAAGAATCGGCGATGTGATGACCCGGTATGCCATTATGAACTCTGCTGGCCGCCGGGAGAGATGCCGACGAGAGAACAATGGATAGACTGTGCTTTGTATACTCTTCGTGAACTCGGTTACCAGGACCATCAATATATGGTTGTCGCGCACGATGACAGAGCGCACTTCCACATTCACATCATGGTGAACAAAGTCCATCCGGAGACATACAGAGCACTGACGCCATTTCGCAATTGGCTCACGCTCGATGCCGCAGCGCGCGCCCTCGAAGCGAGATATGGCTGGGCACATACACTGGGAATGACACGTTGGGATGAGGAATCGAAACAGGTAGTACGCACATCACGTGCCGAACGTAACGCGCTTCGGTCTGCTCGACAACACCCGACGGGTGCCGCTGCACAGTTTGAGCACTACCACGACGAAGAATCTCTACAGTCCTACGTTCAACAAGAGGTAGCCCCTAGCGTTAGCAAACTGCTTACCCGACGCAATGTCACATGGGAGCATCTCCATTTCCTTCTCTCCAAGGCCCATCTCAGACTTGAGAAGGGGAAGCTGGGCGGATATACAGTCCTTGCCATCGACCACAACATCCGGGTGAAGGCGTCCGACGTATTCCGCAACAACTTCGCAGGAAAGATCAACCGTCAGGCCACTGAATCCGCTCTTGGGTCGTGGATCCCAGCCTCAACATCCGTTCCACATCTCGAACCACATACCGCACAACATGGCGGACGTAATACCACGCTGAGAGAGGAACGGAAAGCGCAACGACACGCCGAACGTAGCTCTCTGATGGCGGATTATAACCAGTATCGGAATCGACAACGGGAGGTGTGCAAGGCCTTCACAACAGACGGCAGGGAGTGCACGCAATACCTTCGTGAAGTTTTACGGCTACAGAAGAAAGAGATTCGTGCGTCCGCTCTGACATGGCCGGCCAAGAAAGTCCTTCTCTCCCAGGCTGCGGCCCAATCCGTTCTTGAAGTACGTGCCCTGAAGCTGGCCATTCAACGGAGGCGGCAAGAAGCATTTCCGAAGAACCTCCGCTCATGGGTTGCGGACAGGGCCGACGAAGGAGATGCGCGAGCCGCCGCACAACTTCGCGGATGGCGTTATGCCGACCAACGCAATCAGCGACGGCTCAACTCGACTCTGGAGCCAAATGCACTGCATATCGGGCCACCGCCGGAGGATAATCAGAAATCCGACTGGGCAGACTTTGCACAGCAGCGGCTATCGGCTCAACAGAGAGAACAAAACCTTGCCAAACAGATCGCCACAACCCGTATCTGGACGATCAACCGGAAGACCGGCGACGTGTCATACATGCTGAACGGCAGGGTTTCCGTCATCGACCGCGGGCGCCTCGTGACCGTTCTCAACCAGGACGAGGCGGCAATCGTCTTCGGGTTGGAGATGGCCGTCCAAAAATACGGATCGCGAATTACCTGTGCCGGCACCGATGAGTGGAAGCGGATGGTCACAATGTGTGCGGTTCAACACGGCATCTTCGTCCAATTCACGGACCCGGAGATGCAAGACGCCCTCCACCATCAACAGCTCTTTGCGAATCCTATCCAACTTCAGGCTGCGCGATTGCATTCCATCGAATCCAGACTCAAGACTAAGGATGCGGATGACTTGATCTTTGCTGATGAAGCAGATGCGCGGCAGCTACTTTCCTGTGTCCAGCGGGCCGCTCAGGCACAACAACTGCTTGATGCCCTGAAAGCGTCTCGACATCCTGAGCCACAGGCAAACGTCGGAGGCAAACTGACAATCGCCCTTGTCAGGTCTTCCACGGACCAACAGTCTTTCAAAGTGTCCATTCATGAGGGGAAACGCCAAGAGATCATCGACCGGGTTGCGCAACTCCGGCAAACGGCATATCGTCTGCTGCGCAACAAAGTCATCATACGCGGCAACGAAATAGGCGGCAGGTAGTCCAAGACTGAAGAAGACCGCGTCATCCGCCACGAAAGCGTGAACTATGCGCACGAAACGTCGGCAACAGACTTTCCGCGATCATCCCGTGTGCGCACGCCTGCTGCTTGGCGCTGATCTGAAAAGCTAGGCCACTGCGGCCTGTGTTGAATCTTTGAGTTTATGCACGAAGGCGAAATAGGCCACCATCACACGAAATGCCTTGGACCGATTCACTCCGCAGAGAACCTCTCCTCCGACCCTCTCCAGTTCATCCGCAATCTCGTAGGTCAACGGGAAGACGAAGGCGGTGTCGATAGTTTGAAAAGGAATATTCAGCCACGGACCGTTGTAGAACCCAACAAGTTGCGCCTGAGCGGCCTTGCTCTTGAAACTCATGATGATGTGCTCAGCGAGAGCGTTCTTTCTCCGGATTTTGAGCACGGCAAAGAGTTGATTGAAATGGCTCTTGGTGAATCTGGAATCGACGGTCAACCGGAGCTGAGTGCGCTTCTCTGCGGGAGCAACGACTCTGCGCTTCGGTCGGGCTGTGGCCTTCTTCGCAGTAGGCATGTGGTTTCCTCGTCGTAATGTAGTTTACATCAGACATGTATGTTCTTAGAACGGAATGCGTTAACCGTTGATATTCAAAGAAGTTCTCATACAGGAAATGCATGGGGGGTAGTGGATTCGTTGCATGGAGATGGGGAAAACTGTATGAAACACAATAAAATCGAACCGTGGGACAGGGAGAGAAAAGGAAACTGGCGAGGGACTGGACAGCGCACCAAACTTGACATCGCGCGAGAGCACATTGTGCTTCAAAACAAAATACTGGCTGTTCATTTGTCCCACAATTTGTTTTGAGGACTCATCCTGCAGGGCCCGGGTTTGGTACAACAAAAGGTCAAGTCAATGAGTGTCTGGCTGTTTCGTCAGTCGACCTAGACCGCCAAGATTACCGGTGGTGGCGTATTGACCCAAAGTGGTAGGTCACGCCGAATGCGATGCGTAGGTCGTTCTGCACATTGTCGACCCCGTTGGGCAATGCAGTTCTGACATACTCCGCCTCCAGCAAGCGCACGCCATAATTCTTGAAGAAAAAAACATCCAAACCGCCGCCTGCCTGGATCTCATACGATCCGGCGCTCGATGTAGTTCCCGTGCTTGTGGGGTAGACTCCATTGAAGGCATGAGCGCCTCCGAACAGCCCTTCGCCGAAGATCTGGAAGCGGGGTGTTGCCGCAGCGCCGCTATTGCTGGTCCATGTTGTGTAGGTATAGCGCGGTCCGCCCAGATAGGCAATCTTGTTCACGTCATAGCCGGGTACGTAGTTTGCGGCATGTTCCCCGGTCATGCCGGCGGCGATCCCGAAGCCTTTCCAGAAGGTAACGGCTGCATTCGCGCCGGCTCCCTTCAGCCAGAAACAGCATTGGCCCGGTACGAGTTCAGCATGCTCCATTGAATAAGTTACGGCCACGTCAGTGAAAACCGCCAGTTGCTTTGCAGAACTCTGAGCCTGTTGCGCCCAGGCAATTGCTCCCGCCAACAAGCACGCGCTCACCAGGAGCAACCTTCCGCGAATCGTAATACGCATCTTCAATCTCCTACTGGATCGTGATGTCGACTGTGCCTGAACTCGTCATTTGAACTGGATTCGGAAATCCACCTCCGCTGCAGCCAATACTCAGGGCCGCGGCTGTCATCAGAACAATCCCCAGACAAGCGGTAATCCATGCGCCCCGCGCCGCTAGCTTTCTCCTGATAAACAAGAGTGGAAGCAACAGAATCGGCAGCAATATGCCTGCACCAGCCACTCCGACCACAGTTTCAGTAAAGATGACTGTGATCCGATAAGTTCCTTTGGGAGTTGTCGCGGAAGTCGTGATGGTCACTGTCTTGGTTGTCTGTGAATAGCTGCAACTTGCTCCCCCGGGTAGATTCAGGCAGGTGACAGAAATGCTTTTCACATTGGAAGGCAGAGTCACCGGATAGTTAGCCGTAGAACCTGCTGTTACCGTCGCCGCTGTAGTTGAGGTAAATGTTGGTGAAGTCGTCGTGGACCCGGGAGTGTCCACTTCAAATTGCATTAAATCGGAAATGCCACCGCCGGGTGCGGTAGAGGGGGTTTGCACCGACACCGTACTAATTCCCGCACTGGCGATGTAGGCCGCGCTGACCTGCGCTGTCAGTTGGGTCGCACTTACGTAGGTTGTAGCAAGCGCGGTAGTCCCCCAATAGATCGTCGAGATGGGCACGAATCCCGATCCGGTTACGGTCAGCGTAAAGGCGCTATCACCGGCATTCGTAAATGCAGGCGAGAGGATGTTGATGACCGGTACAGGATTATTGACTGTCAGCATCACTGTTGCTGTTGCTGTCGTGTAGTTGATCGGATCGGTTGGAGTGAACTTGACAGAAAGCGTGTAATTTCCCACGGTCAGTACAGTCCCCGCCGCGGGAGTGTAAACGAAACTTCCCGGAATCGTTGCCGTCGCATCCAATTGTGCCGAGCTCAGCGCCGTCGGGTAGACGATCGCTGCGGGCGTAGCCCAGACAATATACGAAGTGCTTGGAGCTTTGTTCACCACCTGGCTCAACGTCGTCGTGTCACTTGCGCCGAAGCCGTTGCCCGTGGCGGGTGTATACACCGCCGCGATGCTATGAGTCCCTGTCGCTAACGTGCTGATGGAAAACGCCGCCGTTCCGCCGCTCAGCGTCACCGCCGATCCCACATTGATTCCATCCACGCTGAACTGCACCGTCCCCGTGGGCGTTACGCTTCCGCTCGCCTTCGCTACCGTTGCGGTGATCGTCACCGCCTGGCCATATGTAGACGGGTTCAGGGACGAGCTGAGCGTGGTGGCTGTCCCCACTAATCCCGTGCCGCTGAGCGAGATGGTTTGCTTCGCATTAGTCCCGTTCAAATTGTTGTCGTACAACACCATTGATTCGTTGAAGGTGCCCCCGGATGTCGGACTGAAGTCGATGGTCAGCGTGCAGACGCCGTTGGCTTCCAGCGGGGCCTGGACGCAATCGTACGAAGTCTCGGGAAAATCTGTTGGGTAGGCAACCGAAGAGAAGTCCAGCGGCTGGTTGCCGATGTTCAACACGGGTATCTTCTGCGGGCTGTCGGTGCTCGACGATCCCGCAGTCGTTGTGGCAAAGCTCAATGAAGGCGCCGTGGCGCGGGGCAACACGTACAAGAGGTTTACATTTTGATCCTGGAAGAAGATGTTGCCTGCGCTATCCAGTGCAACGCCCTGGGAATAGGTCATGCCGCTGGCCAGCGATATGGGCGTACCAAAGCTGCTGCCTGTGAACGGAATCTCCAGAATTGCTCCGGAGTTGAGATCCTGGTTCGAGTCCATGGTGCTGGCTACGAACACGTTGCCGTTGGCATCCACGGCCACTCCGGCTGGATAGCTCAACCCGGTTGTTACAGTCACAACCGAGCCGAACCCGGTGGTGGTTTTAGGCAGCGCCACCACGTTGCCGCTGTTAGGGTTCTTGCTGGCGTCGTGGTACCCGGTTACAAAAAGGTCTCCGCTGCCGTCGAAGGCCAGCCCCATCGGATCTACCAGACCCGAGGCCAGGGTCACCGGCGAGCCGTAATTCGATCCCGATCCTGTGTAGGGATACTCGATCACCTTTCCGCTGCCGGTAACGGCGACAAAAACATCGTTCGCGGCATCTACCGTCAGGCCCCAGGGCGAGTTCAACCCGCTCTCCAGCGTAACCGGCGATGATGAGTAGCCTGTTAGCGTTCTGGGAATACCCAACACGGAGCCGCTGTTGGGGTCATTGCGGGCGTCTGCCAGGCTGAGCACAAGCAGGTTGCCTGCGCCATCGAGGGCCAGATCGACGGGTTGGCTGAGGCCGCTGACAACCGCAACTCCCGCGCTGTAGCTTGAGCCGTTCTTCTTGAACTCCATAATGGAGCCGCTGTTGGGGTCGTTTGCCGGGTCGCCCCAGATTGCCGCGAAGAGGTTGCCTTGCGCGTCAGCCTGCACGCGCATGGCGTTGGTAAGGCTGGGGTTGGTGGGCGCCGCCGCAACTTTGGCGGCGTTGAAGGCCACCTGCGGCCCAAGCCCTGTCCCGGTGATCGGCCACGAAGCCATTAGGTTGCCCGAGGGGTCATATGCCGCCAGGGCTCCGTTGCGCAGGCCGGGAGCCTGCGGCGTGAAGTTCACGTTGACCACGCAGCTGGTAGCGGTACTGTAAGTCTTGGCCGTGCAGGTGCTCGACCCGGCATCGGCGAAGTCCATGTTCTTGTTGCCCTGGGTCGTCAGCACAAAGCTGCCCACCTGCGCGCCGGCAGGGATGGTGAAGTTCATGGTCACTGGGGTGCTGGTGGTTCCCACCGCCTGCGAGCCAAAGTTCACGGGCCCGGTCATGACCTCCTCAACCGCATTGTTCCCGGAATCGGCGACAAAGACATTCCCGCTCCCGTCCACCGCCAAGCCCCATGGCCCCCGAAATCCGCTACCCACGGCCTTGACCGGGGAACTGTTGGAGACGACGCCACCCACCGCCATAATCTCCTTGACGGCCGCATTGCCTGTATCACCGACAAAGACATTCCCGCTCCCGTCCACTGCTACGCCTTCCGGAGTCTTGAAGCCGCTGCCAACAGTCTTGACCGTGGAGGTGCTGGAAACCACACCGCCCACCGCCACAATTTCCTTCAGCGCATTGTTCCCGGAATCTGCAACGAAGACATTGCCGCTTCCATCTACCGCCACGCCGCGGGGACCGAGGAATCCGCTGCCCACTGTCTTAATGGCGGAGGTACTGGAGACGATGCCGCCCACCGCCACAATTTCAATTATCGAATCGCTCGCAACATCCGCGACGAAGACATTGCCGCTCCCGTCCACAGCGATGCCCGTTGGAATGATGTTCCCGCTGGCCACTGTCTTGACCGTAGAGGAACTGGAGACGACACCGCCTGCCGCCGCAATTTCCTTAACCGCGTGGTTGTCCGTATCGCAGAGAAAAACATTCCCGCTCCTATCCACCGCCACGCCCATGGGTAAGTTCAATCCGCTGGCAATGGTGACGATGTTGGTATAACCGCCCGCCGCCACAATCTCCCTTAATGCCATGTCGTATTGATCGGCAACCAAGATGTTCCCGCTCCCATCTATGGCTACGCCAGCGGGTTCGATCACTCCGCTCCCCAGCGCTCTTTGTGCGTACGTGAAACCGTTCTGCGCGGCAGCCATATTCCACGCCCCGCCCGCCACGACAGCCAAAATGGCGCAGATTGCGGCAAGCCTGCCCAGCTTCAGCCGCTGGCTGAATACACGGTGGGAGAAAAGGACAAAGACTGAAGGCTTGAAAGACCGGAGAAATGGAATCATGGCAGATTGCATTGTTCTATCCCTCTGTTCCTGTAAGCGCGAAACAGCGGAAAAAGCCCTCATGCCGGCTGGCCCGGGGTACCATGTTGGGAGCGGCGCGAATCGTAGCGGAGGAAAATCCCGTGCATGAAGGGGAACGCCTGGGCAAGTACCGGGTGGCGCAAGAGATAGAGCCGGATCTCTGGCTAGCCGACCGGGTGGAGGATTTCGAGCAGCAGGTTGCCGTTGCTCTTCTTCCCGGCCCTCTCGCCTCCGCGAACCAGCCGGAGTTCGTCGAACGCAGGCGAAAACTCGCGGCGATCGACCATCCGGCCATTCCGCGGCTGCTCAACTCGGGAGAGACCCGCGAGCAGGAGTCCTATCTTCTCTATGAATTCGTGCCCGCCGAACCGGCGCTGGCCGTTGCGCGCACGGAAAAATGGCCGCTTGCCCGGTGCATCGGCATGGCACTCGAATACCTGGATGCCTTGGCCAAGGCACATGGGAATCTGCTGGCTCATGAACATCTGACCGCTGAGAGCTTTCGTGTGACTGCCGCGGGCCAGGCTAGATTGGCTGCATTTCCTTGTGTGGCTGCACAGGCCGATCCCGCAGCCGCGGATTTGTCCGCTATCGTGAAGTTCATCTCCAGCTTGATTGCGAATTGTGAACTGCTGCGTCTGCCCGGCGACCTTAAATCCATCCTGAACAAGGCGAATCAAGCCAATCCCGTCAAGGCATACGGGTCTGCGTACTCTTTGGCGGCAGACCTGCGGGCTTTCCTGGCCCGCAAACCTATCTCAACGCGAAGAGACACGGCTATTTACCGCGCCACGCTGCTAGCGCGGCGGAGGCCCGAGTTGTTCTACCCGACCGTGGTGCTGGCCGCCGCTGTTCTGACTGCCACTGTCTACTCAGTCGCCATGGACACGGCGGCGCGGCAGTCGCGAAATCAAGCTCAAGCCCGGCTGCGCCAGTTGCAGCAGCTCACGTACTCACTGGAATCGGATATCTATGAGCCCGTCGTCAAATTGCCCAACTCCAAGGCAGCCAGGGAGATGCTGATCCGCTGGACGGCCGAATCGCTCGATAGACTGGCGGCTCAGGCCGGGGACGACGCGCAGTTGCGCTCCCAACTTGCCCACAGCTACGACCGTCTTGCCGAAATGCAGCGCTCCAACGGCGATGCAGCGGGAGCCCTGGTCTCAGAACAGCGGGCGCGGATGTTGCTTGCCGCCCGCCCTTTGCAATGACAGAAAGCCTCCGGCTGCATCCATCTATTGCCGAGACCGCTTCCTGGCTGCGGGCGTCCGGTCCAGTTCCTGCAATAGCCCTCTTACGTCCCGTTGAAGTTCCTTCAAGTCCTTGCTGTCTGGGTCGCGATTGAGCATGAATTCAATCGTCTGCAACGACTGCCGATATGCTCTTCGCGCACCTTCCCGGTCGCCAGCGGACGCCAAGGTCCTGCCGAGACCCCTGTCGATCGTGGCCAGGTCGTAGCGCGCGCGATTATCCAGTGGATCTCTGGCAACCAGCATCGCCTCCTGGTTGCGTGCATGGATCTTCTTCGCAATAGCTTCTGCAGTCTTCCCTTGCTTGAGGTATGCGTTCCCCAAATGGGCCTCGATGAGGATTTGCAGCCTTACGGTAGGCCCTGAAGACTGAATCTCTTTGGGGAACAAGCTCAGATCGTCAAGAGCTCTGCCATATCCGGCTATTGCCCCATCCGTATCCTTGTCGGCAATAAGATTCGCAATCTTGTATTCTCCAACGGCGAGAGTCCTCCGAGCGCGCACGTTCGAGGCATCTATCTTCAAAGTTCGGCTCCCCAGACCGATCTGCTGGCGATAACACTCGACCGCTTCGTTTGCACGATCGAGGGAGGCCGAGTCCGGCAGCCCGTATACGTCGCCCAAGGAGCCAAATGTGGCAGCGGCTTCCATGAGTTGCTGGGGTGTTGCGTCGGGCGCCTGCACCAGAAACTGGAAGTTTTTAGCCGACTCCGTCATGGCTTCCAGCGCGGATTTTGGATTGCCGGCTCCGAATTCCACTTCCGCAAGGCTGCGTTGAGCCATGGCCAGACTGAAACGCGCTTCCCTGCTGGAGGGCTTTTCTCGAACCAGAGCCGAAGCTGTGGCTACCGCCTTCTGCAGAGCCGTCACGGCCTCCTTAGGCTGGCCAAGGTTCTCGTCGTAAGGATTGCCGAGAAGATTGCCCATCCTCTCATAGGCATTGGCCATATCCAGGCGCAGACTTTCGCTCGACAGGCTCGGATCGAGCGACAGCTCGTTCAGGTAGGCGAGCGTCGTGGTGGCTACCTGGTGTTGCGCCTCTGTTGAGGATCCAATCTCTTTCAACTGCGGCTGGAAATCGAACAGCAGGCGGTGCGCCAGCGTCTCCACGGCCTTCGCGGAGCCAATCGCGCGGTCGCGCTCCTCAATCGCCCGGCGCGCGGAGCGCTGCGTTTCAAAGATGCAGCCAGCCAGCGCCGCCAGAACCACGACCGTTGCAAAAACCGCCTTGCGGTTGCGCCGCAGCCACTTTCGCACTGCATAACTCCGGCGTCCGGCACATACGCTCAGTGGCCGGTCTTCCAGCCAGGCGCGGAGGTCCTCCTCAAGCTCCTCCATGGTGGCGTAGCGGTTCTCGGGCTCTGCTTGCGTTGACTTTGCCACCACCGCAGCAAGTTCGATGTCCTTCGAAGCCCCCAGAACCCGCTCCAATAGCTTGCCCATGCTGTAGATATCCGAGGCCGCCGCGATCGGCTTGGCCTGCATTTGTTCCGGGCTGGCGTAAGCGGGCGTGAATGCCCTGGGACGTGCCCCCGCTTCTTCCCCTGCCATCAACCGCGCCGCGCCGAAGTCGAGCAGCATTGGATTCCCGTTAGCCGCAACCAGCACGTTACCCGGCTTCAGGTCTCCATGTACGATCAGCTTGCGGTGGGCATAGCCAACCGCATAGCAAATGCCGGCTACAAGGGCAACACGTTCGCGCGGCGTGAGGCGCCTTCTTTCGCAGTAGTCATCCAGACGTTCCGCTGGCGAAGCTTCGTCGCCGACGAGTTCCATGACAAGATAGGGGGAGTTATCGGGCGCAACTCCACCATCCAGCAAGCGTGCGATGTTCGGATGTTGCAGGCGGGCCAGTGCATCGCGCTCGCGAAAAAGGATGGCTCGCAACTCCGGAGAATCCAGGCGTCCGGCTATGACCTTGATCGCCACGGTCTGCTGCGGATCGCCATCGACGCGATGACCGGCATAGACCTCGCCCATCCCTCCCCGGCCCAGAAGGCGATCCAGTTGAAATGCGCCCAGCCGCGTTCCGATTGCAGATTCGGTGTTGGGAAAGGCCTTCGCTTCGCGATCGGCATCCGGATCGGTGCGCAGCCGGTCCGCCGCGGAAACCGCTTCCACGAGCGAAAAAACCTCCTTGCGCAACGCGGGATTGCCGTTTGTGCTCTGTTCGATCAAGAGGGCCCGCTCAGCCTCAGGGGCATCCATCGCGCGATGAAAGAGCGCTTCAGTTTCCGCGAAGGAGATTTCTGGATTCATCGGCTGTGCCTTCCCCACGGAGTTCGCGATAGAGCCACCCGCGCGCAAACTGAAGGTCTCTTTCCGCGGTAGCGAGCGAGATACTCAAAGCCTCTGCAACCTCCGCCGTTGTGAAGGCGAGAAAGTAACGCATTTCTACAACGCGCGCCTTTCTTGGGTCGAGCACTTCCAGACGTTCCAACGCCCGGTATAAGTCGAGAATCTCCTCGTTCGCCGAACCGATCCATGCCAGATCGTCGGTGAGTTCGATCTTGATGCGGTTTGGCCCGCCGCGTCGACCGGCCAGGTGCGCTCTTGCATGATCCGTAAGAATGTTGCGCATCAAACGTGCTGCAAACGCGTAGAAATGGGAACGATCCTCCCAAGTCACCTTTTGCTGTTGCACCAGGCGCATGTAGGTTTCGTTCAGCAGGGCGGTAGCTTGCAGAGTGTGGTCGGAGCGTTCCCGGCGCATCATGCTTTGGGCCAACCTGCGCAGATCCGTATAAACGACTGGCACGAGAGTGTCGAAGGCCGCGGCATCGCCGGCGCGCCACCGATCCAATAGCAATGTGATTTCTCCGCGCGAGTCGTCTTGCATGGCTGGAGAGTGAAGTTACGAAGATAGTATTGGAAAGGGGCGGCATAAGCAATTCCTTTATAAAAGCCTGATTTTCCTGCGAATCCCGAGCGAAACCCGCAAATCGGCGCTGCCGGGCTGATACGGCTCGCTGTTTGATATAGCGAATAAATACGTAAGATCGCCTCACGGGGCAGTACTGCATTGGTCGAAGTGCCCATGCGGGAGGATCTTCCACATGGTCGAGAGTTTCGTCCTGTGACAGCGCTCTGACAGTCGAGACTCAAGTCGGATTGCATAATTTGGAAACTCTCGTACTAAGAAGTATTGCGCTAAAAATGCATTTACTTGTCGTCAGCGAACGCAATAGGTTGTGGTTTGAGCAAGGGCGACAATTAGTGTAGGGCCATCCTGCACGGGCTGTTAGGCATGTGGTAACGCCTGAAACCTGCAATGAGGCACGGATAGGTATTGGCAAACGCCCCGGTATCCGGGAGAAATTGCAGGCCAAGTCAGAAAGATAAACCCCAATCAATTCTCGAAAGGTGTACTTTTGGGTGTATTATTCAATGTTGTTTTATATAAACTTTATTTACAATGATTTACGCGACGATATGAATCCCTCCCTCCCCATTGCATGGAGCAGCCGTTCGCGTGGCGCTCGCAGAAATTTTTGCTAGAGCGCAGGGAGACCGGCTCGCGCCGGACTGCAACCACCGCCAGACAATATTGACAACCAATGGTTCACAGAGAAGAGCATCTGCATCTGTCAGTGTCTGACGAAACTCCCTGAGCCCTAAAGCCCATAAACCGGAGACGCATTCGATCGGAACAAGCGCCACGTTAAGCAGCGGAGCGCGCCGCGCCAACGGGACAGCTTGGCAGTTAGGATAAGGAGCGGAGGAAGTTCCAATGCTTATTGTTCACGTGCATGTGCACGTCAAGCCGGAGTCGGTGGCGGAGTTCAGGCGGGCGACCCTGGAGAACGCGCGCGCGAGTATTCAGGAATCCGGCATCGCGCGCTTTGACGTCGTCGAGCAGCAGGACGATGCGACACGGTTCGTGCTGGTTGAGGTGTACCGTTCGCCGGAAGCGACGGCCGCACACAAAGAGACCGCGCACTATGCGAAATGGCGCGATGCGGTTGCGCCCATGATGGCCGAGCCGCGCCAAAGAACGGAATACAGCGCCGTCTTCCCCGATGTCAATGGCTGGTAATGTGGGGGCTGGTAGAACCATGCGCTTCGAATTTGCGACCGCAACGCGCATCGTCTTCGGCGAGGGCACGGCGGCCACGCTCCCTGAACTGGCTCGCAGCTTCGGCGCGCATCCGCTGGTGGTCACCGGCGCCTCGACGGAGCGCGCGGCGGCACTGGTCTCGGCGCTCTCGGCAGAGTCCATGGCTGTGCCCGGCGAGCCGACGGTCGAACTGGTGCGCGAGGGCGCGCGGCGCGTGCGGGATGCTGCCTGCGACGTTGTGATCTCGCTGGGCGGGGGCAGCGCCATTGACGCGGGTAAAGCGATTGCTGCCATTGCCACCAACGGCGGCGAGCCGCTGGAGTTTCTGGAGGTGGTGGGAAAGGGTCGCGCCATCACGGTCGCGCCGCTGCCGTTTATTGCGGCGCCAACCACGGCCGGCACCGGCAGCGAAGTGACACGAAACGCCGTACTGGGATCGGCAGAGCACGGCGTGAAAGCGAGCTTGCGGAGTCCGCTGATGCTGCCGCGGGTCGCGCTGGTCGATCCAGAACTGACCTATGGGCTGCCGTCCGCGGTCACCGCAGGCACAGGACTTGACGCTCTGACGCAACTCATCGAACCGTATGTGAGCGCGCGCGCCAATCCACTGGTGGATGCAATCTGTGTTGAGGGAATCAGCCGCGTTGCTGGATCGCTGCGCCGCGCGTATCACGACGGCGCGGATCGCGAGGCACGCCGCGACATGGCGTTGGCAAGCCTGTTCGGTGGCCTGGCACTGGCGAACGCCGGACTGGGCGTGGTGCATGGTTTTGCGGCACCCCTTGGAGGCCGATGGAAGGCGCCGCACGGTACGCTTTGTGCCGCGCTGTTGCCGCACGGCATGGGGGCCAATGTAGCCGCGTTGCGGGCGCGCGCGCCGCAAAACCCCGCGTTGGAACGCTACGCCGCCATCGCGCGCCTGCTTACCGGGACGAATGATGCCTGCGCGGAGGACGGCATCGATTGGGTGCGCGCGCTCTGTGCCGAGCTCGAAATTCCAGCGCTGCGCTGCTGGGGGATCAGCCAAGCCGATTTGCCGGGCGTGGTGGAGAAGGCGGCCCGCGCCAGCAGCATGCAGGCCAACCCGCTTCCACTTACGGGCGAGGAGTTGCTGGCGGTGTTAACGGCGGCATGGTAGCGGCCAGACTTGCGGGACGGCGGCAGGGCAGAGCCGTGTCTGGCAAACCCTGGGTTTCACGTCCACGGTCGCGGAGCTTGAGGCGAGCCAAATGAGATGATTGTCACCATGGGTTGAGTCCATGTTGAAGGGCCAGCGTTGGCTTGTTTGAAAGAGTGAGCGAAAGGAAATGCCCCCATGAGCGAAGGGCTCACAGTTCTGACCGCACGGCGACTCTATGACGGGACGCGTCTCGTCGACCACCCCATCGTTGCAGTTGAAGATGGGCGCATCGCATCGATCTCTGCGCGCTCAGAGGGCGCCGTACCGTCCGGAGCGCACATCGTCGATTTTCCCGAAGCCACGCTCGCCCCCTCGTTCTTCGACATCCATATTCACGGCGCCGCGGGACACGATGCGATGGAAGCCACGCCTGAGGCTCTCTGCGCGATCGGCAGGTTTCTCGCCACGCGCGGCACTGCCCAGTTTCTGGCAACCACTGTGACTGCGCCGCTCGACGCGACACTGCGTGCGGTGAGCGGACTGGCAAAGCTCATCGCGCAACCCGCGCCCGAGGGCGCTGCACGTATCCTGGGAATTCACCTCGAAGGGCCGTTCCTGTCGCATGCGAAGCGCGGCGTGCATCCACCGGAGTATCTGCTCGCGCCCGACATTGCGGTCTTCGATCGCATCTGCGATGCTGCCGAGGGCCACGTACGCCTGCTCACGCTGGCCCCCGAGCTGGCCGGCGCAGCGGAATTGGCGGCGCGTGCCACCAAACGCGGGGTCCGCGTCTCGCTGGGCCACTCCAACGCCACTGCCGCGGAGACACGCGCCGCGATCGCAGCCGGAGCCGTGAGCGCTACGCACACCTTCAACGCCATGCGCCCGCTCGATCATCGCGAGCCGGGCATTCTGGGCACGGTCCTCACGGACGACTCGCTTTTTGCCGAGTTGATCTGCGACGGCATTCACTCCATGCCGGAGTTGACGAAGCTTTGGTGGCGCGCCAAGGGACCGGAGCGCGCCATCCTCGTGACCGACGCGATGAGCGCCACGGGCATGCCGGATGGCGAGTACCGCCTTGGCGGGCTCACTGTGCAAGTGGCCAACGGCCGTGCCATGGCCGATGGCGTTCTCGCCGGCAGCGTTCTCACTCTCGACCGCGCCCTGGTAAATTTCCTTGCTTTTACTGGCGCAACTCTCGATCAGGGTTTGCGGCTGATGACGGGCAATCCGGCTAAACTTACCGGCTTTGGTGCAGAAGCAGGCGCACTTGCGGCTGGCGGTCCCGCGAATCTTGTTGCTGTCGGCTCGGAAGGATCTCTCGCCGCCTCTTTTCTGAACGGCCAGTTGGTCTCCGCGCCACGCACGGATTGAATCGATCGCAGAAATGCGGTGAACCTTGCTGCGGCGATTCGAGCGCCGGATAGAGCAACTGTGATTGCGGATCGCGGAAACATTTTCGCATCCGAGGCAGCAACGCGAGGATAATGGCCCATGAGGGAGTTTGATCGATGAAAGCATTGGTCAAAAGCAAAGCCGAGCGCGGGTTGTGGCTCGAAGACATCGCCGAGCCGGAGATAGGCATCAACGATGTTCTGGTGCGCGTGCATTACACGGGCATTTGCGGCACCGATGTGCACATTTACGAGTGGGACGAGTGGGCGCAAAAGACCATCCCCGTGCCCATGGCGATCGGGCACGAGTTTGTCGGCGAAGTGGTCGAGGTGGGTTCGAACGTGAACGACTTCTTCGCGGGCAATATCGTGAGCGGAGAGGGCCACGTGGTTTGTGGGCGCTGCCGGAATTGTCTTGCCGGGCGGAGGCATCTTTGCGCGTCTACAAAAGGTGTCGGCGTGAACCGGCCTGGTGCATTCGCCGAGTACATTGCGTTGCCGATGACCAACATCTGGAAGCACAGCGCAAGTGTGCGCGAAGAGATCGCCGCGATCTTCGACCCCTTCGGCAATGCCGTGCACACCGCGCTGTCGTTCCCCGTGCTGGGCGAGGACGTGCTGATTACGGGCGCCGGGCCCATTGGGATCATGGCGATTCCCGTCGTGAAATTTGCGGGCGCCCGGCACGTGGTTGTCACCGACCCGAACCCCTTTCGATTGGAGCTGGCGCGCAAGATGGGCGCGACCCTGGCAGTGAATCCCAGCGAAACGACCCTCGAAAAAGTGCAGCAGCAACTGGGAATGGCGGAAGGATTCGATGTGGGCCTTGAGATGTCGGGCAATGCGCAAGCCCTTCGCGACATGATCGCCAACATGAGTCACGGCGGGAAGATTGCGATTCTGGGGATTCCGGCCAAAGAGATGCCGATGGACTGGCGCCAGGTGATTTTCAACATGCTGACGATCAAAGGCGTCTATGGGCGCGAGATGTACGAGACCTGGTACAAGATGACGGTCATGCTGGAGTCGGGAGTGGATATCTCGGGCGTGATTACCCACCGCTTCCCGTGGAATGAATACGAGGCGGGATTTGAAGCGGCGCACTCAGGCAATGCGGGCAAGGTGATTCTGGACTGGAGGAATGTGAAATAGCCGCAGAATTCCAGCGGCTGCGTTGATGCCCGATGAGGTTCTCTGGAACCTCCGGTCCCTCTGCTGACTCAGTTCTGCTTTAGAAAAACGTTTGAATCAGGTCGACGACATCGTACGCGCCGTTCACGAGCGCCAGTACGCGCCATTTGTCAAAGGTCAAGCAGGGATGCGCAATGTCGAAGGCCATCATATCGCCGGGGCGAATGTCGTCGTTGGCGGCAATCTGCAGGTAGGCGTGCTGATCCATCAATCGGGTAACGGTCCAATGGGCCGGAGCGGCCTCGGGCGCGGCGCGGCAGGGTATGCTTCTGGGTCTGAAGTGAAGCGCCGGAACAGGCAGCCCCGAGTCGAAGGCGGCATCCCTTCTGCCAAGGCCGACGATTGCTTTATTTGGCTCCGGAACCGATTGCACATATGCCCAGATATGCAGGGCCGTCTTGAGCCCCGCACCCATATGCCGCGCCACGGGATTGCTTTTGAGAATCCTGTCCTGCGCGACACGATAGGCGCCGACATCGTGCGTCAAATAGCATCCGGGACGCAAGACCACTTCAACGGGACATTCAAAATTTCGCGAAGAAAAGACTTCGGCGACCACGTCGTACCAGGCGGATCCTGCGCCGGAAAGCAGAATGGGCGAGCGCTGGAAAAGCTTTTTCGCCGCAATCTCTTTTGTCACGTCCACGGCATGAAGCAAAAAAGCGCGAATGGCTGCCTCGTCATCGAGGACACCTTCGTAGACTTCGACTCCGCATAGCGCGATCGCGTGGCTCCATTTGCCCAGAGCATCTAAAATCAACTGGACCTGCTCGCGCGTGCGCACGCCGGCGCGGCCGCCTTCCACGCCGACTTCAAGCAGCACATTCAGCCGATTTCCGGATTGAGAAGAATACGATCCAAGCTGGCTGATTTGCTCGGCAGAGTCGACGAGGCAGTAAAACTCAAATTCGGGATCGCGCAGCAGCGCGGCGACGATCGCCATATTCTGCTTGCCGATGAGTTGATTGGCCATGAGCACGCGGCGAACGCCGTGTACGTAGGCAACTTGCGTTTGATGCGCCGTGGCAAGCGTAATGCCCCACGCGCCCGCTCGAAGTTGCAGGTCAAACAAGCGCGGCGCCATGGTGGTTTTTCCATGCGGAGCCAACCGGACGCCGTATGCGGCCATGAATTGCCGCATCCACTCAAGGTTGTGATGCAGTGCATCTTCATAAAGCACGGCTGCAGGCAAAGTGAGATCCTCGCGCAGCAGGTTCCAGTTGCGCCGCGCGATCTCATTTGGGGCAATGGGCTGCTCCAGCAATCCAATGCCCTTGTTCAGCACGTCAATTGCGCCGGGATGGTGAGCCTCTCGTTTCAATGGATTCATCTCTGTCCGCTGTCCTTTTGCCTGATCCAGTCCTCGGTAATCGAAACAACCTTGATGGTCTGGCGGCGATAGGTGAACGCCACGAGAATTTCTCCGTTGCAAGTTTCGATGATGCTCGGGTAGGAGTATTCCTCGCGGCCGGGCTGCTTTGGAGTCTGTTCGGCAAGGCCGTAGCCGGGGCGGCCCTCTTCAAGGTCTCTCAAGTACGGCCAGGTTCTTCCGCCGTCCAGAGAAAGCGCGACCGAAAGCGGCTTGCGCAAGCCGCCGTTTGCTTGAGTTTTGCTGGAATTGTCGAATGCCATCACGAGATGGCCGTCGTGCAATCGAAAAGCCTGGACCGACGCATTGTTGTTGGGTAAAACTGTGGCCGTTGCAGGGCTCCAGATGCACCCGTCCGATGAGGTGCTGCTGTAGATGAAGTCGCTTGCACGGCTGCGGAAGAAAGCGAGCAAATGGCCGGATGAGAGGGTGACGACGCTGGGCTGGATCCTCCCTTGACTCCCGGCCATGAAGCATTCCTTCCAGGTTGCGCCTTTGTCGCGGCTGATTTCGGTCACGGAATAATTGGTCTCAGAACCTGCGCCGATACCCGCACTGGTCACGTAGCTTAACGGCAGCATCCACGATCCATCTTTGAGAATCACGATGGGGTGACGCGGGAAAGCGCCTGGCTTGCCAAAAAGAAGGGTCGGCTTGGTCCAGGTGACGCCGTTGTCTTTCGACACCAGGTGCAGGACATGTGCATTGGCCTCGCCGGCATCGGCCTCCTGCGTGCTGTGGTAAAGATCGACGGTTCCGTCCGGCTCCTGAAACACTACCGGGTTCTGATAGGACACGCCTGTCTGCCGGTCGATGAGCAATGTGGGTTCCCAGTTCCGCGATCCTTTGGGCCGACGTGAAATGACGATCCCCACGCCGGAACTGCCTTCCCACGTGCCGGAGAACCACACGCAGAGAACATCGCCGTTCTTCAGTTCATATAGATTGGCCGCGTGGGAGCTCGGATAGAGAATGGGCAGGTAGGTTTCAGCAGCTTGCAAACTTGCGTTGAATCGCTCTACGCCGTCCGCGAGTTTGGCAACCGCGGGATCGAGAAGGGGCCGCGCTGCGGCATTCTGAGCGAGCGCACTTCCGCCCGCCGCCATGAGCAGAAACCATAAACCGCACCAGGACACACGAAATCTGGTCATCATTCCTTCCATTTCCAGACGCAGTCCCAGTCTACGGCTGCACAGCCGAGAACTTAATGGACACGTAACGGAATCTCCGAGACGACGCGACACAACGTTTGCAAGCGGCCACGGTGAATCCCGGTTCCCACGGCGCTATGAATGCTATAAAAAGATTGCATGAAACACGCACCGGCGCAGCACGTGCCGTTGATCCGCCTGGGGCTCCTCACGGCTGCCGCCCTCGCCATTCACGGCTATCATCTCGGCGTTGAGGACGCTGAAATCTACATCCCCGCCGCCAGCAAACTGCTCGATCCCAATCTCTACCCTTACGCCACGGAGTTTTTTCTCTCGCACGAGCGCCTGTCGCTTTTTGCGCCCATTCTGGCGTGGACCGCGCGAATCACACACGTCTCCATGGACTGGACCGTATTTCTCTGGTACATTGCCACGCTCTTCGCGACGCTCGTTGCGTGCTGGATGCTGGCTGCGGTCTGCTTCGAATCTTCTCGCGCGCGCTGGGCCGCGATCCTGGCCGTCACTGCGGCGCTTATGATGCCGGCCGCCAATACCGGCCTGCTGCTGATGGATCCGTACATCACGGCCCGGTCCTTTTCTACTCCGCTCACGGTCTTTGCGCTTGCAGGATTTCTTGCCCGTCGCTATGTCTGGGCAACCATCGCAGCCGCGCTCACCGTGCTCATCCATCCCCAGATGGCGGTGTATCTCGCGCTGCTCGGCGTCATGCTCTGGATCGTGGAGCGAGCGGTTCCGGCAACCTCGCGCCCAACGCCGGCAACAGCCCTCGCTCTGCTCCTGCCCATCGATTTCCGTTTCGGCCCCGCGCAGGATCCCTATCGCGAAGCCCTTTACGCGCGCGACTTCTACTTTCTCTTCACATGGACGTGGTACGACTGGCTCGGGTTGCTTGCGCCGCTGGCTTTTCTGGCCTGGTTCGGGAAGACAAAGCCGCGCGGCACAACGCCGGCCTTCGCGCGGCTGAGCCTCGCCCTCATTCCCTTCGGTTTGCTCTCGATCCTGGCCGCCGCGGTCATCTCCTGCTCGCACGTCTTCGACATGTTTGCGCGGGTGCAGCCGCTGCGCTGCTTCCACCTCATCACGCTGGTCTTTCTCGTCTTTTTGGGAGGCGTGGTGGGCGAGTACGCGGGCCGAATCCGCGGCAAAATTCGCGCCTTCATTGTTCCCGCACTTTGCCTTTGCGTGGCCGTGCTCATGTTTGCCGTGGAGCGCAATACCTACCCGAACAGTCCGCACATCGAGTGGCCCGGGCTGAAGACCAGCTCGAACGCCTGGGTTAACACGCTGCTGTGGGTGCGGTACGACACGCCGCGCAACGCGATCTTCGCCGTCGATTCCCGCTACTTCAAGGACGCCGGCGTAGACGATCACGGCTTCCGCGCCATCAGCCGCCGCTCAGAGCTTGCCGATTATTACAAGGATGGCGGGGCCGTAGCGATCTTTCCCAAGCTCGATCGAGAATGGAAGCAGATGAGCGACGCCACCTATGGCCTGAATCACTTTACGGCCGCGGATTTCACGCGGCTGGCCAAGGCCTGGCCCGTGACGTGGGCCGTCATTCACGGCTCCGCGCCCGTGGGTATGGATTGCCCTTATCAGCAACAAGGCTACGCGGTGTGCAGAATTTCCAATGCGCCGGGACTCGCCGCTTTCGGAACTTCCCGGCAAGAGCAGTAACGCATTCCAGTCCTCAGTCCTCGAGCGTCACCCACTTCGCGTTCTTCTGCGCTTTGAGCACCAACTCCGCAGCCAGCAGAGCTTCGTCGGGATTCTGCGCCAGGTGCGTGCGGTTCACGATGTCGGCCACAAACTGCGGCCCGAAGGGCAAGGGCATGGCGTTGCAGTCAATAAGGCGCGCCTGTTTGCCGTCGACCACAAAAAGGTTGTTGCCCTGGTGGCTCACGCCGACGTTGGTGTACTTGCGCACTTCCATGTAGCCTTCGGTGCCCAGAATGAACAGCCGCCCATCGCCCCAGGTGCCCAGGCCGTCGGGGGTGAACCAATCCAGCCGAACGTAACCCAGTCCGCGATTGCCACGCAGCACCATATCGCCAAAATCCTGGAAGCGCGGACGATCGTGATGGCGCACGTTGGCAATCTGCGACTCCACTACCTCCGCCTCGGTCGATCCTGTGAAGAAAAGGAACTGGTCGACCTGATGAGAACCGATGTCGCACAGGATTCCGCCGTACTGGTCGGGGTTCCAGAACCAGTCGGGCCGGCCGCCGCTGCCGCCAGCGTCGCCCGCGTGCTGAAAAATCTGATGAGGCGCAATATTGATGGTTTGAATCACCTTGCCGATCGCGCCCTGCCGCACCAGAACCCCGGCGTACACCGCTGCCTTCACCTCCAGCAGTTCGCTGTAGAGAATCGCGTAGATGCGCTTCGTATCGGCGATGGTCCTGCGCACATCGGCCAATTGCTCGAGCGTCGTCATCCCGGGCTTGTCGCTGAGGAAGTCCTTGCCGCGCTTCATGGCGCGCACGGCGATCCCGGCGCGCTCGCTGGCGATCTGCGAGGTCAGCACCAGCTGCACTTCCGGGTCGTCGAGAATTTCGTCCTGCGTCTTCGCGATCTTCACATCGGGAAAGCGCTTGCGGAAGGCCGCCATCTTGTCCGCTTCTCCGCCCCACGCGGCGATTAGCTCACCCCCGCCGCGCTCGACGGCGCCAATCATTCCGTAGATGTGATCGTGGCTCATGCCGCACACGGCGAATTTGATGTGATATTTGGGCACGTCCTCATTTCCCGAGGGGGCCTGCACGGGAACAACCGCATCTTCCACGATGCGCTCCGTTCTGCCGCCAAACGCCATCGCGCTCTCCGGAAGCCCCGCCATGATCGCCGCCGAACCCAGCGATCCCATCAATCCCGCCTGCTTCAAGAACTCACGCCGGTGCGTGAAATTCGTGCTCATATCTCCTCCACCTCAAAGCACATTGATCATAGCTGCCTTTGCTTGGAAGTGTGAATATGTCATGGGAACAGCCGCGCGTCTGGACGAATCAATCGGCGTCAGCAAGACGCGTGTCGCGCAGGCGCTCGGGCAAGGTGCGCAGCTAACTCGCTTCGCCTGACGCTATCGAGCTGATGTCATTTTCAGGCGGAGGAAGGTCCACCGTTTCTGTCCGGCCGTTTTCGTAGGTGGCTACCACCGACGAACTGTCCGCAGTAAATTCGACAGCGCGGACCCCACTGTTCGTTGCCCCCTCGCTGTTTTCGAATTCACCGCGAATGAAGGTTGTCAGGACCTCACCGGTGGCGGTATTCCACACTCGGACTTCATAGGTGGTATCGGATTCGAAGTAGGCATTGAAGTCCTTTATTACCACCCAAACGATTCCCCATCGTCCGTCCGGACTCGTCGTGTCTGCCCCCATCGACATCGTTAACCTCCCAGCCGCCCAGAGTTGGCCTTAACGGGATTATCCTTTATTTTTCTCCGCTGTTTCGATTTACCAGACTTGGGATGGCTCTTCCGGAGGGCACATGAAACGCTACGGGATGGTGATTGGCCTCAAGCCCGAGGCCGAGCAAGAATATAAGGAGCATCACGCCGCCGTTTGGCCCGCGGTGCTCGAGATGATTCACGACTGCAATATCCGTAACTACTCCATCTACCTGCGCAATCACACTCTCTTCAGCTACTTCGAATATCACGGTAACGATTTCGCCGCCGACATGGCGCGGATGGCCGCCGATAAAACCACGCAGGAATGGTGGGCACTGATGATGCCTATGCAGGATCCCCTGCCCGATCGCGGCGAAGGCGAGTGGTGGGCGGCGATGGAAGAAGTCTTCCACCTCGATTGACTGACATTGTAGTAAAGTGGGCGCATGCAATTCCGCACAGGCAGAATCAACCACACGCGATGGCGGATGCGCGCCGCCATCTGGTGCGCGATCCTCGGTCTCGCCTTCCCGCTGGTGCCCCAGCAGCCGCCTCCTCCGCAGAAAGCCGACTCGATTTTGATTCTCAAAAAGGATCACGTGCTTGAATTGCTGCAGGGCGGCAAAGTGATCCGCACCTACAAAGTGGCGCTGGGCCAAGGCGGACTGGCGCCGAAGGAGCGCGAGGGCGATGGACGCACGCCGGAGGGCCACTACATTATCGACAGCCGCACCGCGGAGAGCCACTACCACAAAGCGCTGCACGTCTCTTATCCGAATGCCGAAGACCGCAAGCGGGCAGCCAAATTGGGCGTCGCGCCAGGCGGAGCCATCATGATCCATGGTTTGCCCAATGGCAAGGGCTACATCGGCGCGGCGCATCGCCTCTACGACTGGACGCTGGGCTGCATCGCAGTCACCGATGAAGAGATCGACGAAATCTGGGACCTGGCGCCGATTGGCACGCCGGTCGAGATCAGGCCCTGAGGCAACGTTTGTCTGCGCTCCGCGGCTCCTGCCCCGCGCCGAACCCGTGCCTAACTGGGGCGCATCACTTCGACCCGCATCCCTCCGGCCAGTTCACCGGATTGCATCGCGCCGCCACATTTCCGGGCAGAGCCACGAAGTAGTGGCTCTCCCATCGCGCCGGCTCGCTCGCCGGATAATCCGTGCTCAAAATCTGCGCCCCGCTGGCAATCATAGCGTCGCGCCGCCGCGTGTCGTTGATGCGCGCCTCACGCGTGCTGTCGTCGGTGCGCGTGCGCACCAGATAACCCTGCTGCACCAGCCTTTCGATCTTGCTCGCCGGCCCGTCGTTCATTTCAATAAAGGCGGCGTCGGGCTCGCCGGGCACGGCATTGGTAAACAGCACGCGTCCGCGCAGCGAAGGATGTCCTTCGAGATAGACCGGTCCCACGGGCCGCTGATCCATCAGGAAGATCACCTTGCCGCGCGCGCTCTTGAGCGTGGGCCAGTTGCCGGCCAGAATCGCCTCGTTCAGCGTTTTGTACGTTCCGCGCACGTCGTCGGGCGTGATCATCTCCTCTGCCGGAAACACTGAGCGGATCTCGGTGTCCAGATCGTCGAAGGTTTTCGGCGTGAACAGCTCTGCTTCCGTCAGGTGCATGGGGCCCTGCGTCGATTCCTGTTTCGTCTCCACCAGAATGAAAATCGGAATATGGCTGGGGTGCGTGTGCGACCAGGCGCGCACTTCCTTAAGGCACGCAATAAACGGCTGGCACACGCTGCGATAGTCGAGATCCTGCACGTGCATCACCTTGAAGCCGGGCTGCATCATCAAACCCTCAGGGTCGAATGGCGGATCGGGCGGAAGATGCGCCTCGGCCACCATTTGCAGTCCCGCAGGATGCGCGTAACGGCCGCCCTGGCTGTCAGCAAAAATATCGAGCTCGATCTGGCGAACGCCGCTATCCAGCTGCCGCGAGAGCGGTTCGTGCTTGTAGTCCAGCCCTTCCCAGGCTGAAAGCGCTTTGACCTTCCAAAGGCGGCTTTCGCTCGGCGGAAGGCCGGCGTGGTAGCTATTGTGCGTTCCAATCACCTGAATCTGGTTCAGCTTCAGAGCCCCTTCGCGGTCAAGCTCCTGGCACTCCACCATGGCCACCGTTCCCCCTAGTGCAACGCCCAAGACCAACAATGCCATTCTGGCGTTCATCAAAGATATTCCTCTTCAATCTGCATCCAAAATCCTGCTGCGACCAGCCTACAGGATCGCGCGCGTTACTGGGCAGTGTGAAAAAGCGCGCCGCTGGGGCGGAACGCAATCGGCCTCTGCGAAAATAGAATCTCATGCTCGCGCTTAAAAATGCCGGTAAACGCTTCGGGCCACGGGTGCTTTTTCTTGAAGCCGACTGGCTCATCCGCAACCAGGAAAAAACCGCGCTTGTAGGCGCCAACGGCACCGGCAAATCGACGCTGATGAAGATTCTCACCGGTTTCGAGACGCTGGACTATGGAACCCTCGACCAGACGCGCGGCATCAGCATTGGCTATCTGCCGCAGGAGGGGTTGCGGCTCGCGGGCCGGACCGTCTTTGACGAGTGCCTTACCGTCTTCGACGAGCTGCACGAAATGCAACGCGAAGTGGAGTGGCTGGGCGGCCAAATGGCCGAGCTGGATCACGAGAGCGCCGAATACCAGGCCACCGCCGAGCGTTATTCCGTGTTGCAGGATCGCTTTCACGCGCTCGACGGCTACGCGCTCGACGCGCAAGTGGGCAGTGTGCTCACCGGCCTCGGCTTCGCCAAGCAGGACTGGACGCGGCAGACCGATGAGTTCTCAGGCGGCTGGCAGATGCGCATCGCGCTCGCCAAGCTGCTGCTCGCCAAACCCAACCTGCTGCTCCTCGACGAGCCCACCAACCACCTCGATCTCGAAACCCGCAACTGGCTTGAAGGCTATCTCAAGAGCTACCCGTTCGGTTACATCCTTATCTCGCACGACCGCTATTTTCTCGACGTCACCATCGACCGCACCGTGGAAATCTGGAACAAGCGCCTCACCATTTACCAGGGCAATTACACAAAATATCTCAAACAGAAAGACGAGCGCCGCGAGCAGCTCGTGGCCGCGTGGCGCAACCAGAAGGAGCGCATCGAGCATCTTGAGGCCTTCATCAACAGGTTCAGGTACCAGGCCACCAAGGCCAAGCAGGTGCAATCGAGGATCAAGGAACTGGAAAAGATCGAGCGCATCGAGATTCCCGAGCAAGAGCCGGTCATTCACTTCAAGTTTCCCCAGCCACCGCCCTCGGGCCGCACGGTTGTGGAGGCAGTGAACCTGAGGAAGGATTACGGCACGAAGTGCGTCTTCGCCGGAGCGCGCTTCACTGTCGAGCGCGGCGATCGCGTGGCGTTGGTCGGCGTGAACGGCGCGGGCAAGTCGACTCTCATTAAATTGCTCACCGGCGACGAATTGCCCACTGCCGGCTCGGTCAAGCTCGGTCACAACGTCGCGGCCGAGTACTTCGCGCAGGATCAGTACAAGGTCCTCGATCCCGAGGCGCGCATGCTCGACGACATCAGTCGTTCTGCGGTGCGCATTCCCGAGGTCGCGCTGCGTTCGCTGCTCGGCTGTTTTCTGTTTTCCGGCGACGACGTCTTCAAGCCGCTGGGCGTGCTTTCGGGCGGCGAGCGCAACCGCTACGCTCTGGCGCGCATTCTGGTCTCGCCCTCGAACTTTCTGCTGCTTGACGAGCCCACCAACCACCTGGATATGCGCGCCAAGGATGTGCTGCTCGAAGCCCTCTCCGGCTACAGCGGCACCGTGGTCTTCGTCTCTCACGACCGCTATTTCATCGATCGCCTGGCCACGATGGTGCTCGAAATCGAGAACGGCGCGATCACCGCCTATGAAGGCAATTACGAGGATTATTTGCGGCGCAAGGAAGCGCTAGCGGCGCCTCTCCAAATGGACGGTCATCCTGAGCGAGATCGCCGCGGCGATCGAGTCGAAGGACCAGCATTTTCTCGGACCGTCAAACCACCTGGGCCTGCGAAGACAACTCTCCTCATCGAGGGTGGATACGAGGGAACCAACGGCGACGGAGCGTTGCCGGCAGCGCGTGCGCGCCGCCTGAATCCCATCAAGCAGAAGCAAATGGAGGAGCGCTGCGCCTTCCTCGAAGAAGAGATCCCGCGCGTTGAAGCCTCCCTTGCGCACACCGAGCAGCAACTCGGCGTCTACGTCTCCGCGGCCGAAACGCAGCGTCTCACCGCGCTCGCCGCGGAGCTCCGCGCGCAGTTGGTTGCGCTCACAGCCGAGTGGGGAGAGTTGATGCTGCAGCTTGACGGTTCCTGAGCCTCCGCAAGGGCGTTTCCCGGGCGGGTTGGGTCCTGCCTGCGAGCTTTTCATCCCGGTTAAGGCGTATAATCCGAAATGGACGAACCAATAATCCGGATTGGACGGACATAAAGTCCGGATCAGACGATCTTACAATCCGGATTGGACGCATCGTCACTCCGGATTGGACGAACACGGAATCCGCAATGGACGCAGAGAAAACCGCACTTCATCCACGCTTTGCCGCCGCAGCCGTGGCCACGGCGCTCAAGGACACGCCGGTGGTCCTGGTGGATGGGCCCCGCCAGTGCGGCAAGACCACCCTGGTCCGCGATCTGGTGGCGGGCCGCCGCGAGTATCTCACGCTCGACGACGACACGGTTTTGGGAGCGGCGCGCAGCGATCCTGCCGGACTGGTGCGCTCCCCCGGCCGGTACACGATCGACGAGGTGCAACGGGCGCCCGAACTCTTGCGGGCCATCAAGAGAAGAGTGGATCTGGACCGTCAGCCGGGGCGCTTTCTGCTCACCGGCTCGGCTAACCTCCTCACCGTGCCCAGGGTCGCCGAAAGCCTGGCCGGCCGCATGGAGATCGTCAGCCTGCTGCCTTTGGCCCAGGCCGAGATTCGCGGGCACAAGCCGGGGTTTCTCGAAGCGGCATTCCGGGGCAGGCTGGCCAAGCCGGGCGGCCTCGTGATCGGCAAGGATCTGGTAGAGGCGGTGCTCACCGGCGGCTACCCGGAGATGCTGCGGCGCAAACGGCCCGCAAGGCGCCGGGCTTGGGCGCGCGACTACATCCGGGCCATCGTCGAAAGGGACGTGCGCGACATCGCCGAGGTAGAAAGGCTCGACCGAATGCCGCGCCTGCTCCAGGTGCTGGCCCGGTATTCGAGCCAGTTGACCAATTTCACCCAGGTGGGCGGCCAGATCGGCTTCGACGACAAGACGACGAGAAGGTACGTGGGCATCCTGGAGCAGTTGTTCCTGGTGCGCAGAGTACAGCCCTGGTTTCGGAACGAGCTGAGACGCCTGGTGAAGACACCCAAACTGCATTTTCTCGATTCCGGGCTGCTGGCCGCGCTGCTGGGCGTCACGCAGGAGCGCGTTGCCGCCGACCGCACCGTCTTCGGTAAGCTGCTTGAGACCTTCGTCTTCTCCGAGATCCTCAAGCAGGTCTCGTGGATGGATCGCGCCTGCTCGATCTTTCACTATCGCGACAAGGACCAGGACGAGGTGGACCTCGTATTGGAAGACACGGCCGGCGCGGTGGTGGGCATCGAGGTCAAGGCCGCCGCAACCGTGCTGGCTGGGGATTTCAAGGGGCTGCGCAAGCTGGCCGCCGCCTGCGGCAGCGCTCTTAAGGCGGGAATCGTGCTCTACGACGGAGAGACCCTCGTTCCCTTTGGCCGCCGGCTCTTTGCCGCGCCGGTTTCCTGCCTGTGGCGATAAGGCGAATTTCGGTTTTCCTCATGCATAATCAAAAGACGATGGCTCTTTTGTGGAATCCCGAGAGCTGGTCCCAGCGGCTGGCCGAACTGGAAGCGCAATCCGGCGACCTGAAGGAGGCGCCGCTGCGCCGCGACGTGCGCTCGCTGGGCACGTTGCTGGGCGCGGTGCTGCGCGAACAGGCCGGCGACGAGGCGTTCGCCCAGGTCGAGGCTTTGCGCCAGGGAACCATCAGCCGACGCGATGCCGAGGCGCGTGGCCGCGCCGAGGAAGCCGCGCGCCACGCCGCCGCCGCGCTCGAAATGGTGCACGCGCTGCCCGTCGAACGCGCCGTCCTGCTCACGAGGGCCTTTGCCTTCTACTTCGAACTCATCAATCTCGCAGAAACAAACCATCGCAAGCGCCGCCGCGTGGCCCTGCGTCTGAGCGGGCAGGCCGGCCGCCAGCGCGGTTCGCTCGAAGGCACATTCAGTGAGATGCGCCGCGTGGGCATCAGTGCGGAAGAGGCCCTGAACTGGCTGCGCCGCGTGCTGATCGTGCCGGTTTTCACGGCCCACCCCACGGAAGCGGCGCGCCGCACCGTGATGTTCAAGCGCCGCCGCATCGGCGAGTTTCTGGAGGCGCTCGATCGCATTCCCATCCCCGAGCAGGATATAGCGCGGCTCGAGGAGCTTGTGCTGGCGGAAATCACCGGCCTGTGGCAGACCGACGAGGTGCGTTCGCGCCGGCCCACGGTCTACGACGAGATCAAGATGGGCCTCGACTACTACGACGTCTCGATCTTCGAGACCGTGCCCGAGCTCTATCGCGAGATTTCCGCGGCCCTCCATGCGGCCTATGACCTCGAAATTGAGCCGCACCAGCTGCCCCTGGTTCTTCGCTTCGGCTCCTGGATCGGCGGCGACCGCGATGGCAATCCCTTTGTGACGCCCGAGGTCACGCACGTTGCGCTGCAGCTCGCCCGGGGCCATTTGCTGCTCTATTACCAGCGCCGGCTCGACCGCATCATCGACCTGCTCACTTCGAGCGCCCAGCAGCGGCCCGTGAGTGCAGCGCTGCTCGAGCGCCTGCGCGCTTACGTGGCCCAGGTGCACACGCCGGAAGCGCAGGTGTTCGGTTCGCAATATGAATTCGAGTACTATCGCCGCTTTGCGATTTGCCTGAAGGCGCGCGTCGAGCGCACGCTGGAGCAGGCGGGCGAAGCGCATGCGGCCGCCGGCATAGCGCTGCCCGCGATGCCCTACACGCTGCCGCGCGGGCACGACAAGCTCATAGAGGCGCTGCCTGCCTATTGCTCGGTTCGGGATTTTGTCGACGATCTGGAAACGCTGCGCGCGTCGCTGGCCGCGAACGGCGGCATCCGCATCGCACGCACGCTCATCGATCCGCTCATTCTGCAAGTGCGAACCTTCGGCCTGCATTTGCACACACTCGACATCCGCCAGCATGCGCACGTTCATGCCGCGGCCTTGCAGGAGGCCATCAGCGACACCATCGCGCCCTCGCTGGCCAGCGGACTCTCCGCGCAAACGGCGAGCGTGCTCCAAACCTTCCGCATCATCGCCGAAGTCAAGCAGGGATGCTCGCCGGAATCCATTCGCCATTACGTCATCAGCGGCGCAGCGTCGGTGGAAGATGTACTGTCGGCGATCCGCCTGGCGCGGTTGGGCGGCGTCACCGTCGAAGGCGCTGGGGAAGGTCAGGGCACAGACCCCGGACTGATGCCGGTGCCGCTCTTCGAGTCTATTGATGACCTGCGCAACGCGCCCTCCATCTGCCGCGAGCTTTGGAGCCGTCCCGATTACCGCAAGCTTCTGGCCAGTTGGGGCGACTGGCAGGAGATCATGCTCGGCTACTCCGATTCCAATAAAGACGGCGGCATGCTGACTTCCACATGGGAGATCTTCCGCGCGCATCGTGACCTGCATGTCGCAGCGCGCGAAGCCGGCATCAAGCTGCGCATCTTTCATGGCCGCGGCGGCACGGTGGGCCGCGGCGGCGGACCCACGCATCGCGCCATCTTTGCCCAGCCCTTCGACGCTTTCGACGGCCAGTTGCGCATTACCGAACAGGGCGAGGTGCTCAACTTCAAATACGCCGACGAGGTGCTGGCGGAGCGCAACCTCGAACTCATGATTGCCGCCGCGCTCGACGCGCTGGCGCGGCCCAATGCGCGCGACCCCGAGGGACACTTCACCGGCGTGCTCAAGCCGGAGTGGGAAGCCGCGCTCGATGCGCTCTCCAGCCTGGCTCACGATTTTTATCGGGAGCATATCCTCGACGATCCCGGCGTGATCACCTACTTCGAGCAGTCCACGCCCGTCGGCGAGCTGGAGAACGCCAAGATCGGCTCACGCCCCGCGCGCCGCAACGATTCGCCGAAGCTCTCCGACCTGCGCGCCATCCCGTGGGTCTTCGGTTGGACGCAGTCGCGGCTGCTCGTGCCTGCGTGGTTCGGCGTGGGCTACGCCATCGACCAGTTCCTCGC
Organism: Occallatibacter sp.; assembly: GCA_050011915.1. Classification (GTDB taxonomy): domain Bacteria; phylum Acidobacteriota; class Terriglobia; order Terriglobales; family Acidobacteriaceae; genus Telmatobacter. The sequence goes on along the minus strand of JBEKIE010000014.1, from coordinate 26,465 downwards.
CCAATCCGGCGCGCTTCCCCTGCTGCAGACCATGGCCAAGGAGTTCCCGCTCTTCATCGACCTGCTGCGCAACGTGGAGATGGCGCTGGGCAAGGCCGACCTGGGCACCGCGCGGCTTTACTCCACGCTGGTCAAGGACGAGAAGCTGCGCGAGCGCATCTTCGATAGATTTGAAGCCGAGTTTCATCGCGCCGTGCGCGGCCTGTTAGCCGTGCTGCGCCAGACGGAGTTGCTCCAGAACAACCAAGTTCTCGCGCATTCCATCAAGCTGCGCAACCCCTACGTCGATCCCATGCACCTGATACAAGTCGACATGCTGCGCCGCAAGCGCGCCGGCGAAGATACACCCGAAGTGAACCGCGTGATTGCAGCTACCATCAACGGCATTTCGGCGGGGCTACGCAACACCGGTTGAGCGGGCAGGCACGTTGCCCTTCGTCCGGTTGTTGCCGAGTCTTCCGCGAATTCCATGGCCAACCGGTGGTTTTCGGCAGTACGATGGCACACATGTGCGGAATTTCTGGTTCCTCAGTCAAGCTGTTTCTCGTCTTGTCTCTCATTGGCGCTGCGACGCTGCCACCGGCGTTCGCGCAGCAGCCGAGCGCCAAACCTGCGCCGCCGGCGACGACCGTCCCCGGCTTCACCGTGACAGTCACGTATTCACAGAAGGCGATGGCCACGCTGGTCGCGGGAAAAGAAACAGTCATCGTGGTTGGCTATCTGTCCGGTTACCCAATTCAGGGCACGCCCAAGAAGTATGTCGACAATGAGGGTCAAATCGATATGGGCGAAGTGAAGAAAGAAGTAGCACCCGGCGCCCCTGCCCAGTTCGACAGCGTCAAGCTCAATCAGCCCATGATCAAATGGCTTGACAGCCAGGGTCCGCAGCTCTTGATCAACGTCTATTCCGGCCGCATGATCAACGTCTATTCCGGCCGCAAGTCCTCGCCCAACAACCTGCTCGATTGCGGGATTTACGAGGGCTCCCTGCAGGCGATTCAAGGCCAGAGCATCCCTATCTCCTGCAAACTCATTGGGGAGTGAGGAGAATCGGGTTTCCCGGCCGGAAATTCAGCGAAGACAATAGCGCTTGCCATGGCCGGGGAGTTGGGTCTAGGCTATCTGTATGCATCGATGTCGCTAACACCGTCCTGGTGCCAGCCGCGATGCTGAAGTGCGCCTGAAGCGCGCTCGATTTTCTCACCCGTTACGCTGCACCTATCCCCAAAATTTTGACAGGTCCGGGCCGACGGCCCGGGAAAAAGGAGATCATCATGGCGCGCATTGCCGCGAACGTAACTGAATTGATCGGCCGCACCCCGTTGGTGCGGTTGAACCGTGTGGCAGCCGGACTTCCGGCTACCGTAGTCGCCAAGCTGGAAAGCCAGAACCCCGCGTCGAGCGTCAAGGACCGCATCGGCTTTGCCATGATCGACGACGCGGAGAGAAGGGGCAAAATCAGCCCCGGCAAAACCGTGCTCATCGAACCCACCAGCGGCAACACGGGCATCGCGCTGGCGTTTGTGGCCGCGGTCAAGGGCTACCGGCTCATCCTCACCATGCCCGAGACCATGAGTCTGGAGCGCCGCGTGACGCTGCTCGCCTATGGCGCGGAAATTGTGCTCACCCCCGGCCCCAACGGCATGAAGGGCGCTATCGCCAAGGCCAATGAGATTTTGGAAAAGACGCCCAACGGCTACATTCTGCAGCAGTTCGATAACCCCGCCAACCCGGCCATCCACCTGCACACCACCGGCCCCGAGATCTGGGATGACACCGATGGCGCAGTGGATATTCTCATCTCCGGCGTGGGCACCGGCGGCACCATTACTGGCGTCTCGAACTACATCAAGCCGAAGAAGGCGTCATTCAAAGCCATTGCCGTCGAGCCGGCAGACAGTCCGGTGCTCTCCGGCGGCAAGCCCGGCCCGCACAAGATTCAGGGCCTCGGCGCGGGTTTTGTACCAAGCATTCTCGATACCAAGAACATCGACGAGGTCGTCCAGGTAACCAACGACGAGAGCGTCGAGATGGCGCGCCGGCTCGCCAAAGAGGAAGGCCTGTTTGTCGGCATCAGCTCCGGCGCTGCTGTGGCAGCGGCGCTCAAGGTGGCGGCGCGGCCTGAGAATAAGGGTAAGCTGATCGTGGTTGTGCTGCCCGACTTCGGCGAGCGCTACCTGTCGAGCATCCTTTTTGAGCCGCTGCGCCAGCAGGCGTTGGCTCTGCAGCCCGAGCCGATTGCGGTGCCGGCGTAAAAAGCAGGGAGCGAGGGAGCAAGGGAACAAGGGAGCCGAATAGCCGTTCAATTTTGATCGCGGGATTTCGGTTCCAGGTTTCTCGCTCCGTCGCTCCCTCGCTCCCTTGCTCCCTATGTCCTTGTTTGCACGCGTTCGCGATGACATCCGCTCCATCATGGAGCGCGATCCGGCTGCGCGCACGCGCCTTGAGGTCCTGCTCTGCTATCCGGGCCTCTGGGCGGTGTGGATTCATCGCGTGTCGCACTGGCTCTGGCGTCACAAGCTGCGCCTGCCGGCGCGCATTCTCTCGCAGGTGGCGCGCTTCTATACCGGAGTGGATATCCATCCCGGTGCGCTTCTTGGGGCCAGGCTCTTCATCGACCACGCCGCGGGTGTAGTCATCGGCGAAACCGCCATCGTGGGCAGCGACGTAACCATGTACCAGGGCGTTACGCTGGGCGGCACCGGCAAGGGCCACGGCAAGCGACACCCCACGGTCTGCGACGGCGTTTTTATCGGCAACAACGCCAACGTCCTCGGCAACGTGACCGTCGGCGAAAACTCGCGCGTCGGCGCGGGCTCAGTGGTTCTCACCGACGTGCCGCCGAACTCGACGGTAGTAGGAGTGCCCGCGCACATCGTCTATCACAACGGCCAGCGCGTGCTCATCACCGATCCGCATGAGATCAAGGACCCGCTCTCCGACGCGCTCATCGCGCTTTCTACGCGAGTCGAAGAGCTGGAAGAACGCCTTGGCGCAAGCGAGCGCTGGGCCCAGCCCTTTGCCGATGAAGAGGCCGAGCGCGCCGCTTATAGTGCGGAGCTGGAACGCCTGCGCATTTACGTGTCAATGGGCGAAGGGATCTAGGGGGCGAAGGCATATGAGCAGTCCCTGGCATGGCGTGGAAAGCGCGCCTGCCCATGCCGGCAAGTCCGCCGCGAGGCGTTCAGAAATAGCCTCAGCAGGCCACTTCCTTACCACAAAGCGCCTGAGCTTTCGCTGTTGGACCGCACGCGATGAGTCCCTGGCGATCGATCTCTGGTGCAACCCACAGGTGACGGCGCTGATTGGCGGTCCCTGGACGCGCGAAGTCGCTCTCGAGCGGCTTGCCCGGGAGATCGAGCAACAAGATCGGTTCGGAATGCAGTACTGGCCGGTTTTTCTGCGGGCTGAGGGCTCTCTGCTCGCCGATGGCCGGCACGCGGGATGCGCGGGTCTGCGCCCTTACGATTCCAGCCAGGCAGTCTACGAAATGGGTGTGCATCTGTTGCCGGAGTTCTGGGGGCAGGGTTTTGCACGTGAGGCATCCGAAGCCATCATCCCTTATGCATTCGGCTCGTTGGGCGCCGCAGCGATTTTTGCCGGGCACCACCCGCAAAATGCCGCATCAGGCCGGCTTCTGGTGAAGCTTGGATTTACCTACCAGGGCGATCGGCTATACATCCCCACCGGGCTCATGCATCCCGGGTATCTGTTGCGCAGGGAACAGGCAGCCTTGAGTTAGCGCGTCCACCGAGCGGTCGCCTTCGTACTGCATGGTGCAGAAGCACGCATTCCATCCACTCGACTATTTCGGCAGCTGGGTTACGTCCCATCCGCCGCCCAGGGCGCGCACCAGGCTCACGCTGGCCGCAAACTGGCGGCTCTCAATGTTGATCGCCGTCACCTGGTCATTAATGAGGGTTTGCTCGGCGATCAGAACCTCAAGATAGCTGGTTACGCCGCCCTTGTAGCGAGTACTCGATAAATCAAAGGAGTGCTGCGCCGAGTCCACCGCGCTCTGCTCCACGCGCGCTTCCTGCTCCAGAATACGCAGGCTCGCAAGCTGATCTTCCACGTCTTCAAAAGCCTGAAAGACTGTGTTGCGATAGCCGTCCGCCTGCGCTTCGTAGCTGTGGCGCGCGGCATCGGTGAGAGCGTGGCGCTGCCCGGCATCGAACAGGAGCTCCGCGGCCTGCGCGCCCAGCGTCCACATCGAACTTGGCCCCTGGATCCAAGTGCCGGGATTGGTACTTTGAAAGCCGCCGGTTGCACTGAGTGCGATCGTCGGATAGAAAGCGCTGATCTGAATGCCGATTTGCTCGTTGGCAGCGGCGGCCAGCCGTTCCGCCGCGGCGATGTCGGGGCGGCGCTCGAGCAATTGCGACGGCACGCCCAGCGGAACTTCAGGCAGCGCGAGGTCAAGCGGCGAAGGCGGAATGCTGAATCCGGAGAGATCGTAGTTGGCGATGGTGCCGATGGCGTGCTCGTACTGCGCACGCGCCACACCGAGATCCACCAACTGTGCGCGCACGGTTTCGAGCTGGGTGCGCGCCTGCGCCACATCCACGGCTGTGGCCACGCCGCCGGCAAATCGCCGCTGGGTCAAATCCAGATAGTGTTCGAGGTCCACGACCGTGGCCGAAAACAACTTGATCTCGGAGTCGAGCCCGCGCAGGGCGAAGTAGTCGGTGGCCAACTCGGCGTGCAAGGTCAGGTCAACGTTCGCGACCTCGGCTGCGTCGGCTTGCGCGCCTGCTCGCGCCTGCTCCACCGTACGCCGGATGCGGCCCCAGAAGTCCGGCTCCCAACTGGCCTCTCCCGCGATCGTCAGGTCGGCATAGGTGGTGGTGCTGGCTTTATTCCAATTCGGTGAATTCATCGAATTCTTGACGCCTTCGGGTGTCACGCTCGCCGAAAGCGTGGGATACAAATTGGCGCGCGCCACGCTCACCTGGTCTCGCGCCGCAAGGTACGTCTCCAGCGCCTGCTTGAGCTCAACGTTGTTGGTTGCGATGCGCTCTTCCAACTGGTTAAGCTGCGGGTCCTGGTAGATCTCCCACCATTTGCCCTTCAACATGCCGTCAGAGGGGTTGGCCGGTTGCCATGCACCGCCTGATGGATTCGGCGGAGGCATGACCGTCACCGCGCCTGCCTCTTTGTAAACAGTGGGCGCGTTGTAGCCGGGGCGATTGTAGTCGGGACCAACCGGTTTGCAGCCGGTGAAAAGCAGGGAGCAAGGGAGCAAGGGAGCGAGGGAGCAAGCAAGCAAGAGAGCAGGCGAACAAAAAAACTCGCGCGACCGTCCGTTCCGCTTTGTTGGCGATGTTGTGAGCCGACGCGCCATTTCTACAGTTCTCCTGCAGGGGTGGGCGTGCTGCCCGGTTGCACCACACTCACTTTTTCGCCGTCAATCAGCGAGTCGGGCGGATCCTGGATGATCTGGTCGCCCGGGTGCAGGCCGTCGATGATCTGCACCGTGGCTCCATCGTCCTCGCCAATCACCACGTGCACCATCCGCGCCTCGTCGCCGTCCACCACCTTGGCCAGTTCGATGCCGTCGCGCCGAAAGATTAACGCCGCGGTGGGGACAATATAGGTGGGACCGGCGATCGGCGTTTTGAAGTGAACCTGGGCCAGCGAGCCGGGCAGCAGCTCGCCCGAGCGGTTATTCACGTCGACCTCGGCCAGCAACGTGCGGCTCGCGGGATCGATGGCGTCGGCGGTGCGCACCAGCGTTCCGACAAAAATCTTTCCCGGATGCTCAGGAAACGTGAGGTCGATCTTCACGCCGCGCTTGAGCGTCTGCGCGTAAACCTGCGGCACGTTGGCATACACGCGCAGGGTTTCGATGGCCTGCATGTGAAAGAGCTCTGCGCCTGAGCCCTGGTTGATCAACTGGCCGGTGTCTACGGCGCGCGCGGTCACCACGCCGTCAAACGGCGCATAGACTTTCTCGAAGGACTGCAATTCCTTCAACCGCTGCAGGTTGGCTTGCGCGGAGTGGACGGTCGCAGCCGTTGCGGCGGCCTGATTCACATAAGTATCCGTATCCTGCTGCGAGACCGCGTCGGACTTGACCAGTCCCGAGTAACGATCCGCCTGAAGGCGCGCGTTGTTGGCGGTGGCCTCGGACGTGGCCAGGTCGGCCTCGGCCTGGGCGACTTGCTTATCGAGCTCGGGCGTGTCGATGGTGGCCAGCAGCGCGCCCTTCTTCACGTGTGCGCCGATGTCGAAGTACCAATGGACCAGGTAGCCGTCGGTCCGCGCGTAGATGGGCGCGTCGGTGTAGGCGGTGACGTTGCCGGGCAGCACAAACGTGTCTACGGGCGCGCCGGGCCGTGCCGGAGCCACCGAAACCGTGGGCGCGGCGAGGTCGTGGGTGCGTTCGGCAAGAACCGTGTGGGCGTGCATGCGGCGCAGAATACCGGCGGCGGCCAGCACGGCCAGAATCAGCAGCACCACGGCCGCGCCGGTGAGAACCTTGTGCGGTGAGATCGCGTTCGGCTCGGGTGCGCCCTCGTGGGCTTCCACTTCGGGTTGGGGGCCGGGCTGAGGATGCGGATCAGGTTGGTGATTCATAAGCGATTACTCCGGTGTCTCGTCGAATTCGTCGAAGCCGGTGGAAGTGCGAAGCGACTCGCGCTTGCGTCCGCGCTCGATGCGGCCGTGAACAAAGGAAAAGAATGCAGGCACGAAGAAGAGCGTGGCAAAGGTGGCCAGCAGCAGGCCGCCGATCACCGCGCGTCCCAGCGGAGCGTTCTGTTCGCCGCCGTCGCCCAGGCCGAGCGCCATGGGCACCATGCCGATGATCATGGCCAGCGCGGTCATCAGCACCGGGCGCAGGCGCACAAAGCCGGCATTCAACGCGGCCCGCCGCGCGTCGCCCACCAGCACTTCAAGCTCCTCGCGCGCAAAACTTACCACCAGGATGGAGTTGGCCGTGGCCACGCCCATGCACATGATGGCGCCGGTGAGCGCCGGCACGCTGAGCCGCGTATTGGTGAGGAACAGGAACCAGACAATGCCCGCCAGCGCCGCCGGCAGCGCGGAAATGATCAGGAACGGATCGAGCCAGGACTGGAAGTTGACCACGATGAGCAGGTAAACCAGCACGATGGAAAAGGCCAGGCCGCTCAGCAGGCCGATATAGGACCGGTACATGGTTTCGCTCTGCCCGCGAAAGATGAAATGCGAGCCGCGCGGCAGATCCTTTTCATGGCGGGCCACGATTTTTTCCATGGCGCGTGTCACGCTGCCCAGGTCGGTGCCTTCCACGTTGGCATAAATATCGATCACCGGCTGCACGTTGTAATGGCTGATGGTGCCCTGCTCCGCGCCGGGCACAACCGAAGCCAGATTGCCGAGTATCTGCTCGGGCGCGGGAGCCCCGGGCGCGGCCGTGACCGCTGCTCCCGGAGCCGCCGAGGCATCGGACCCCGGCGCCGCGGTGGAGGGCGCTGTGCCGGGTGTATGGACCGCGCCACTTCCGGTGATGGGCAGGCTTTCGAGCTGCGCCATCGAGTTCATGCGGTACTGCGGCGTCTGGATTGCGATGTTGTACGAGACGCCATTGCGCGGGTCGAGATAGAAGCTGGGGCTGGTCTGAAAGCTCCCGCTCAGCGCCACCAGCAGGCTCTGCGCCACGTTTTGCTGCGTCAGCCCGGTGGACGCGGCGCGTGTGCGATCCACATTCACCGTAAGATTGGGATAGTTGAAGGGCTGCTGGATGCGCACGTCGGCCGCGCCGGTAACGTACCGCACCTCGTTCGACATGCGCTCAGCGAGGGCGCGATTGCCATACAAATTGGGACCGACGATCTGGATGTCGATGGGCGCGGCCAATCCAAAATTCAGGATCTGCGTCACGATGTCCACCGGCACCGTGTAAAACGTCACGCCCGGGTATTCGCGGGCCAGCACCGCGCGCAGCCGCTCCACATATTGCTCGCTGGGACGATGATCGCGCGTCAACTGCACCTGAATGTCGGCGTCGGAGGGGCCTACGGGCGCCGAGGTGGAGTAGGAGAGATTCAGCGAGGAGTAAGGCAACCCAATGTTGTCGAGAATCGTCGCTACTTCGTTCGCCGGAATCTGCTCGCGGATGGTCTGCTCGATGTGATCGCAAAGCGCCGCCGTTTCCTCGATGCGCGTGCCGGTGTGCGCGCGCACGTGAATGATGAACTGACCGGAGTCGACCGAGGGGAAGAAGTCCTGTCCCAACTCCGGAGTGAGCCCCAGCGAGGCCAGCGCGAAGACGAGAAACACAACGATGAACGCGCCCGCGTGATCGACGGAGAAGGTGAGCAGCGCCAGGTAGCCGTGGCGGAAGCGCTCGAATCCGGCTTCAAAAGCGGCCTGGAAACGGGTGAATGGATTTCTACTCACGCGCTTTCTTGCCGACGCCGCGTCGTCGTGTTCGTGCAGCAGATACTTGGCCATGGTGGGCACGAGCGTGCGCGACAGAAAGTAGCTGGCGAGCATGGCGAAAACGACCGCTTCCGCCATGGGCACGAACAGGTAGCGCGCTACTCCGCTCAGGAAGAACATGGGCACGAACACGATGCAGATGGCGAGTGTGGAAACCAGGGCGGGCGTGGCGATCTGCGCCGAGCCTTCCAGAATGGACTGCTCCAATTCCCGGCCCGTCTCCAGGTAGCGATTGATGTTCTCGATGGCCACGGTGGCGTCGTCGACGAGAATGCCCACGGCCAGCGCCATGCCGCCCAGAGTCATGATGTTGATGGTCTCGTGCAGCGCGTCGAGCAGAATCAGCGAGCAGAGAATGGAAAGCGGAATGGAGACGGCGATGATGATGGTGGAGCGCCAACTACCCAGGAAAATCAGGATCATGATGGCCGTAAGGCAGGCCGCGATGATGCATTCGCGGACCACGCCGTTGATGGCGCTGCGTACGAAGATCGACTGGTCGGAGAGGGCGGCGATCTTCAGTTGCGGAGGCAGCTGGCCCTTGAGACTGGGGCTGGAAAGGATGTCGCGTACGCCTTTGATAATGTCCAGAGTCGACGAAGAGCCGGTCTTGAAGATGCTCATCATGATCGCGCGATGCCCGTCCACGCGCACGATATTGGTCTGCGGCGGATTGCCGTCGCGCACGTGCGCCACGTCGTGGATATAGACAATCGCGCCGTTCACGGTCTTGACCGGCAGGTTGTTCAGCGTATCCAGCAGAGTGGGGGCGGAGTTGGTCTCCACCTGGTATTCAAAGCGGTCGAGCTTGATGGTCCCTGAGGGCGCGATCACGTTCTGCGTGGTAATAGCATTGACCACGTCGGTCGGCGAAAGGCCCCGCGCCTGCAAGGCGTTCAGGTCCAGGTCCACCTGGATCTGGCGCTGTTTGCCGCCGAATGGGAAGGGCGTCTGCGCGCCCTCGACGGTGGCCAGTTGCAGGCGGATGGTGTTGGTGGCGATGTCGTTCAGTTGCTGCTCGTTCAGTCCCTGCCCGGAGATTCCCAGTTGCAGCACCGGCACGCTCGAAGCGTTGTACTGGATGATGAACGGCGGGGTCGTGCCCGGTGGCAACATGCGCAATTGCACCTGGCTGATGGCTGTGATCTCGGCCACGGCCTGGGCGATGTTGGCGCCGGGATGAAAAAAGACCTTGATGATCCCGACGCCCACCAGAGACTGCGACTCGATGTGGTCGATGTCGTTGACCGTCGTGGTCATGCCGCGCTCGGCACTGGTCACGATGCGGTTGGCGATCTGATCCGCCGACAGGCCGCCGTAGTTCCACACCACCGTCACCACCGGGATGTCGATGTTGGGAAAGATGTCCGTCGGCATCGACTCGATGCTGAACACGCCGAGGATCAAAATCAGCAGCGCAAAGACGACAAAGGTATAAGGCCGCCTGAGCGCAAGCCGGACAATCCACATCATAAGGCTGGTATTCGCTCCTCGGCCGGCGTCCCGATCGTGTTAAGTCCCGCTACCGGACGGCACGTAACCCTTGTGCTCTGCTGGGTTAGATGCAGTTGTGGTCCGGTTCGCACCGGCTTCTCGCGCTTCGGGCCGGAACACGCTTCCGCGCAGCCCAGCCCAAGCTCCACTTGAATAGAATATGGTAGCTGAATGACGCAGACGATGACGGCGGATACAGACAAACCCGCTTGCCATATCTCGTTCTCTCATAAAGACGGCCCGGCAGACGAAACGATTCGGCTTTCCCCGGGCTTTCCTGCTGTGGTCCTCATCGGGGACGGAAATCTCTCTCGGGCGGAGTGCCCCGGGCCGTCGCGGCGCGTCTAAGGGGCATATTGCCAGGCACTGAGGGCTGCACTGCCGACGCAACCCATCTGGGTCCGGTAGACTGGGACATGGATTCCAACAAGGGATTCGGCCCTGCTTCCGACGCCTGACGCGGCAGGGATTTTGTGGGAAGGACACGGTTCAAGAGCCGAAAGTTAGCCCGGGGAGTTTTCACCTCTGCGAAGAGGACATGGAGGGTGGGGCTCCGGAGTTTGGGCGGGGTGGCCGCGGTCTTGTAGAATCAATCTTTCCTTAAGGTAAGACCAGATTTCCAGCAATGAGGGTGTGCAAATTCTTCCTGTGAAGCAGAACTATTGTACGAAAGAGTATTTGTGCTCGCCGCAGGGCTCAAACCCGGTGAAGACAAAGCATGCTTCGATCTCTCGGGCCGTTTTCCGTGCCGTCTTAGTTGCCCGGCGTGTTGCGCGCTTTGCCGTGGTTCTGGCTTTGCTATCAGCTGCCTTCACGGCCGTGGCGCAGACCGCGGACACCATCGATCAGATTCGTGTTATCGGCAACCGGCGCATCCCCAAAGAGACCATTCTGGCCCGGATGTTTACCCATCCCGGCGATACTTATGATCCGATTTCGATTGAGCGCGACTTCCACTCGCTCTGGAACACGGGGTATTTCGAGGATTTGCGCATTGAGCGCGAAGACTCCGAGAAGGGCATTATTCTTAACGTCTTTGTCCGTGAGAAAGCCAGCATCCGCGAGATCAATTACAAGGGCCTGAACAGCGTAACCCAGTCCGACGTGCTTGACCGCTTCAAAAAGGATAAGGTTCCGCTCTCCGTTGAGAGCCAGTACGACCCCACCAAGGTCACCCAGGCTGAAACCGTCATCAAGCAGTTGCTCGCCGAGCATGGCCACCAGTTCGCCACCATCAAGGCCGATGTCAAAACCATTCCGCCGGCGTCGGTGCAGGTGAATTTCAATATCAAGGAAGGCCCGGTGGTGAAGGTTGGCAAGATTGGGTTCGTAGGCAATCGGCACATCAGCTCGCTCGACCTGCGCCGGTCCATGAAGAACCTGAAGCCCATCGGCATTCCCTACTCCATCATCTTCGAGGACCTTTTCGCCCAGACCTACGACTCCTCCAAGCTCGAGGAAGACACCGAGCGCGTGCGCCAGGCCTACCGCGACAAGGGCTATGCGAATGCCGCCGTTGAGGAGCCGAAGACCCAGATCCGCGATGAAGGCGGCCTGAACTGGTTCACCTTCCGTCCCCGCAGGGGCAAGCGTATCGACATCCAGTTGACTATCGAGGAAGGCGGCCGCTACCGGCTGGGCGCCATCACCTTTACGGGCAACAAGCAGATCACGAACCTGAAGGCTCTGCGCGCCACCTTCGCCATCAAGGACGGCGACTGGTTTAACGCTACGGCCATCGGCAAGGGTCTCGATAACCTGAAGAAGGCGTACGGAAGCCTGGGCTACATCAACTTTGGAGCCGTGCCCAAGCTGGAAACCGACGAGCAGAAGAAGACCGTGTCCATGAACATCGATATCGATGAGGGCAAGCAGTTCTTCGTCTCGCGCATCGAGTTCCAGGGCAACACCATCACCCGCGACCGCGTCATCCGCCGCGAGCTGATGCTCGACGAGGGTCAGGTCTACAACTCGCAGCTCTGGGAATACAGCCTGCTGCGCCTGAACCAGTTGGAATACTTCGATCCCCTCAAGGTCGAACAGGACTCGGAGGCCCACCAGGATCCCGATGCCGGCACCGTCGACCTGCTCCTCAAGGTCAAAGAGAAGGGCAAGAACTCGATCGGCATGAATGGCGGCGTCAGCGGCTATTCGGGCGCCTTCCTCGGCGTCAACTATCAGACCAACAACTTCCTGGGGTTGGGCGAAACCCTGAGCGTGCAGGCCAACCTGGGCTCGATCAGCCGCACCTTCCTGTTCGGCTTTACGCAGCCCTATATCAAGAACCGCCCCATCAATGTAGGCTTCCAGATCTTCAACAACAAACAGGATTACAACGCCGCCAAGAACTACCAGGCCACCACCGGCGCGTCGTTGAACCTGTCTACCGCGGAGAAGTCGCTCACGCAGAATTACAACGTCGGCTCCGACGGCATGAATTTCTCCATCCAGTATCCGTTGAAGCGGCATGCGTTCCAGCGCGTAGGCGCCACCTATTCTCTCAGCAAGTCCACGATTACAGCCTTCAGCACCGCTTCCTCGACCTTCTTCCAGACCATCGCGTTCCGCTCCGGAGTGCAGGGCTCGAACCCGCTGGCGGGGATTATCAACAGCTCCATCGGCTTAAGCTACTCCTACAATACGGTCTCGAATCCGCTGCGCCCGCACGATGGCAGGGAGTACACCGCTTACCTGCAGCTTGCCGGCCTGTGGGGCGACGTGCGTTATGTCAACCCGGTGGTCGCCTACAAGCGCTATTTCCCCATGCACTACCTGATCCCCACCAACGGGGGGCGCAATGTGCTGGCAGTGCGCGGGCAGTTGGGCTACATCCAGGGCATCTCCGGCGCCGTGGCCCCGCCCAACAACCGCTTCTACTCCGGCGGCGAACTCGAGTTGCGCGGCTTTGACGTGCGCAGCGCCACGCCCTACGGCTACGTGCCTACACGCGTCAATTTCCAGCTCACCAATCCTGACGGCAGTTGCGTGCCGCGCGACCCGACCAACCCGCAGGACAACCAGTGCATTCAGGTGCCTCTGCCGGTTTACGGCATCGCCTCCATCGGCGGCGACGCCAACTTCACCGCCAATGCGGAATACCGCATTCCCGTCGTCGGGCCCTTTACCTTCGCGTTCTTCGACGATTTCGGCATCGATTCGGCGACGAATCACAATCAGCTGAAGCAGAGCCCCGAGGGCTTTGCCTCGCTCGTCGCGCCGCTTTATGGCTGCCCGGTGTACAACAACGGCTCCTGCCAGGGCGGCATTCCCGGCTCGCAGGTCGGCTTCAGGCAAAACATCCGGCCGGTCTCCGGCACGAACTTCGTCCCCCGCATGTCCACGGGCGCGGAGCTTTCGGTGCTCATGCCCATCATCAACGCGCCGTTCCGGCTCTACTACGCCTATAACCCGCTGCGCCTCTACGAGCGGCCCTATTGCAACGACGTGATTCTCGGAACCAAGCAGTACAGCTGCGCGGCCGAGCTGATCACACGCGACATGTTCCCGCCGGGCGGCGCGGGCGATTACACCTACACGGAGGCCATCCAGGCCTACGGCTCCCAGTACATCTTCCGCGAGCCGCGCAAGACTTTCCGCCTCACGATCTCCACGACGTTCTAGGGAGCCGGTGTCAGGTTTCAGCCAACGGGCCGCTCTCCGGAGCGGCCGGTTCGTTTCCGGCACGGGATTTCCTTGTGAAAAGGGCGAGAAACCCCTTGACGCTCCGAGCTCCCCGCGCCAAACTTGCGTGCATGCAAACTCTCGGACTGTCTGGTGAGAGCAAACGCTCGGACGGCCGGCTGAAGAGCATCTTCTGGCCGACGGTGGAAAACGCCTGGGACGTGAATTACCTGGGCCAGCAAGGTTTCTGGCTCTGTGTGATCATTGCCGTGTTGCAGGTGCTGGTCGGCATGTTTTCCGGCAATCCTGTTCTGCTCGTCGCCTATTTCGCTATGGCGCTGATTTTCCTGCTTGGCGGGATGGGCGTTCGCGAAGCAAGCTGGCCGGCGGCGGCCATGGTTTTTGCCCTGTTCTTCTGCGACATCCTCTATGCGTTGGCTGCGGGGCACCTTCCCGGGATTCTGGACATCGTTGCCGCAGGCATCCTGCTGTCGAACGTCCGCGCCACCTTCCTGGCTTCGGAGTGGAAACCTGCCCGGGAAGATGAGGACAGGCCCATGCGCTTCAACGAAACCTTCCGGGACAAGCTCGTCGACCAGTGGCCTGCGAAGGCCTGGCCGGTTCTGCAGGCGCCGTTCTACGCCTTGTCGGCGCTACTGCTGCTGCTGAGCCTGGCGGCCGTGGGAACGGCATTCTGGCACCGCATGGGCGCGCTCACCGGCTCGCTGCATCCGTAGCTTTTAGCCGGGGGCTCGTAGCCGCTGGATGCCGGCGTTCGTGGTTCCCGGGTCCAGGATTCGGGACCACGGGGCACCCCATGCCGCAGTGAGCTTGCTTTCCTGAGACGCGGGCTGCCGGCTGATTCGCCGGCAACTACTTTCCAGAATTGAGCGGATGAGCCGAGATTGCTCTCGGCTCCTAGCCAGTTTGAGGGAGGGATGTCAGTGCGGCTTGATTGCGGGGATGATTTGCGGTGTTGTCTGCAGATTCAGAGGGGTCTGGCGTTAGAACCACGCTACGCCAAGGCATTCATCGACGAATGGTCAATTCTGGACACCTCAGGCGTGCCCATGGGCGTTTTCAGAGGAAATCCTGTGGATTTGAAATCAGGACACCACCGGGGGCCAGGAACGTTTGACGCTCTCTACCCCGGAACCTATAATCCCTCTAGTTCCCGGCGATGCCTCGGCGCGCAGTTTTTCAAGAGATGCCGTGCGCGATGGAGCCTCCTCAAGAGAGCCCAAGGGGCGTTTTGGAAGGGATGGCCGTCCGAGCGGCGTCCGCACGTGGGAGCTTAAGGAGAATTTGATTCGCATGAAGCATCTGCCTTTATTTGCTCTTTTGCTGGTATCAGCACCGGCAATGATGGCCGCCGGCCAAACCTCGGCCGCTCCAAAGCCTGCTGCGCCTGCCGCGCAAAAGCCCGCCGCCGTTCCGTTCCCTATCGCGAAGGTCGCGGTCGTGGCTTTTCAGGCCGCCGTCACCCAGACCAACGAATTCCAACGCGACATTGCCGACCTGCAGAAGAAATATGACCCCCGGCGCGTGCAATTAAAGAGCCTGAGCGACGAGATCGACACCCTGACCAAGCAACTGCAGGCCGACGACGCTAAATTGTCCGATGCCGAGCGCGCCAGCCGCGCGCGCGCCATCGATGAAAAGAAGAAGAAACTGGACCGCGATACCCAGGACGCGCAGAGCGACTTCCAGACCGACATGCAGCAGATCATCAACAATGTGGCCGAAAAAGTGGGCGTGCTGATGAGCGACTACGCCGACAAGCACGGCTACACGCTGGTTCTCGACGAAGGAGACCAGCAGACCCAGACCGTCCTTTACGCCGTCCCCCCCACCATGGACATCACCAAGGAAATCATCGACGCTTATAACACCAAGTCCGGGATTCCCGCGCCGGCGCCGCAGGCGGTAAGCCAGCCGGACGCGCCGCAGCCGCAACATTGAAAACAGGTTTCAGGGGTCAGGTTTCAGAAAGCGGCGTTCAGCGCAGGCTGACCCCTGAAACCTGACACCTATTCCCTAGTCCCTGGTCCCTGCTCTATAATCGCTCTAGTTCCTGCTGACGTCTCCGTTTGCGTCTTTTCCAGCTTCGCGCCGTCCGGCGCGGAGATTCCCGCAAAAAGCCGGGGTAAAGATGAGCCGAGAGGATGCGTGAGGAGACAAAGGCTCGTTTGCGCGTTGAACGACAGGAGCCAGACAGGGATTCCGAAGGAGATTTTGATTCAAATGAAGCGTACTTTTGCACTTGTTGTCATGCTGGCCTCAGGGATGGCCCTGAGCGCCGCCGCTCAAACTCAGGCTGCGACACCCGCTGGAGCGCCCGCTGCCGGTCCCGCCAAAATCGCGGTCGTTGCCTTCCAATTGGCCGTCGCCCAAACCAACGAGGGCCAGCGCGACTTCGGCGACCTACAGAAGAAATACGCTCCCAAGGAAGCCACGCTCAAGACCCTAAGCGACGAGGTTGACAACCTGACCAAGCAGTTGCAGGCTCAGGGCGCCACCTTGTCGCAGGCCGAGCAGGCCAGCAAGGCCAAGGTCATCGACGACAAGAAGAAGCAGTTGGATCGCGAGTCGGAAGACGCGCGCAACGACTTCCAGACGGATATGCAGGACATGTACAACGGTCTCGCCTCCAAGGTGTATGACGTAATGCAGTCCTACGCGGAGCAGCAGGGATTCACGCTGATCCTCGACATCTCGCAGCAGCAGACGCCGGTGCTATTCGCCAGCCAGGGAACCAACATCACCAAGCAGGTGATCGACGCCTACAACGTGAAGTCGGGCGTGCCCGCGCCTCCGGCGCAACCGGCAGGGGCCCCGGGGAGCCAGACAGCTCCCAAACCGGCAACCCCCAGGCCGGCGGCGCCAAAGCCACCCGCAACGCACTAATTTGCAACCGAAATGTTGCAAAGGCCCCGCTTGCCGGGGCCTTTGCTTTGCCACGATATCCGCCGCAGCCCGTTTCTGTGGATAAATTTGTGGATTTCTTTTGGAAACCTATAGGGTAAGCCCAATATTTTCCCCTTGCCAACTATTATTCTTTCCTGTTACAAGATGTAACTCGTTCTATTTCAATAAGAACTTTATCAAAGCGCGGCGAGCGCCGCAGGCACCCCCGATGGTGCGCGCGATTGCAGGCTGAGGCACCTTTCCACAATCTGTCGTGAAGATTTATTCACAATGCCCGGCAACCGCTAACTGGCGGCTCCGACCAGAACCATCGGACCCGTGGGCTGGGGTCTGCCTCCCAGCGGTTCTAAAGTGACGGCAAACGCCTTGGCCGCGAGCCCTGGCGTTAGCCGCACAACCACGGCGCCATTCTGCTGATTGGCGTCGACCAATCCGGCATTGACGGGCGCGCCCGACGAGGGGACGAGCCAGAGCTGATAACTCTTGCCGGAGGGCGCCGGCGCGATTTGGCCGGAATAGACGCCCAAACCCATGCGTGCGTTGTACAGCACGTGTGCCAACCCTGGCGGTCCGCCGGATTGCTGCAGGAGCGTGATCTCGGCGGAATCGGGCGCGCCGGCTACCTGGCCCATTGCCTGAAGGGCCGCAGCGTCCTGCGAAAGCTGCGCCTGAAGCTGCTGGAGCTGCCTGCCACGATCCAGGTCCTGCTCCGCCAGTTCGTAGGTCGCAAAGGCGAGCAAAGCTGTAGCCAGCCCAAACCCAAACGAGAAGCGCAGGCCCCAACGTTTTTTCCCGGTCTTGGACGGCGCTGTTTGCGCGGCCCCGGAAACCACACCAGCCCGCTTTTCGGCTCGCACCTTGTCCATCAGCGCCGACTTCACCTGCGGGCGCGGAGCCGCGGGAGGCGCAGCCAGACCGACGAGCGCCGTGCGCTGCCGCGCCGCCGCGAGCTGCTGCTGGCAGTGCGGGCAGTCGCGAAGATGTGTGTCCAGCGTCTGCTTGTCCTCGCCGTCCAGCGCGCCGAGCGCGTAGAGGTCAAGGTCTTCCGGATTGGCGTGCGGCGTCGTCATGCGAGTATCGATCCCAGTGTTTGGCGCAAAGTCTGCATCGCGCTTCTCACCCGGGTCTTGACCGTGCCCAGTGGGATCCCGGTTTGATTCGCGATTTCACTTTGCGTCATCCCTTCAAAATAGGCTAGCTCCACGGCCTGTCTTTGCTCGGCCGGCAACTGCTCCAGCGCGGCCGAAATGTTGCGCGCCAACTGGGCGCGCAGAGCTTCATCCTCGATGTTCTGGTCAGAGACGAAGGTATTGGCGTAGTCGCCCTCTTCCTCCTCCAGCACCTCGCGATCTCTGCGGCCGCGCAGACGCGAGATGGCGCGGTTACGGCCGATGACCATCAGCCATGCCGGCAGCGATCCACGACCGGCGTCAAACCGCCCGGCGTTGCGCCAGAGCTGCAGAAAAAGATCCTGCAGGACCTCTTCGGCGGCCTGCTGGTCGCGCAGGATGCGCACGAGCATGGCAAAGAGCATCGCCGAGTAGCGATCGTACAGCGCCGAAAGCGCGGCCTCGTCACCTGTCCTCATTCTCTCGATGAGGGCGGAGTCAGGCGCGGGCTGCATGGTTGCAGTCACTTTGCCACGCTCCGTCCATATTGTGAATACGCGATGAAGAGTCGCAATGGATTGCACATCGGTCCGGAATTCTTCATCTCCGGACGCCGCTCCTCTTGCACTTATACCACTCGTTCGAAGGATTTGAGGCCGGTGAATATTGGTCAGTTACCTCCCTCAGGGGCTAAAGCCCACGCTCATTCCCGGCTGTTGGCGGCACGAGTAAACTCGTGCCCTTTCAAAGCGGTTTCGAGTTGATTGATTACTCGCTCGACGACGGGAGATTTTTTCTGTTTCGCGCAATCCGATTTCACCTGCCCCCGCGTACATCCACCAGGACGCCCTCCCCAACCGGGGGCGGCAAGTAAAACCAGCCGCTCCCAACCGAACGGCTTCCAAACATTCCCCGAAAGGAAACCAATATCATGAAGAAGCTTCTCGCTCTGTTGTTCGCCGTCGCGCTCGCCGTTCCCGCCTCCACTGCCTTCGCCCAGGAAGATCCGATGGTCGGCGGCGCAGCCATGTTTCCCACCAAGAACATCGTGGAAAACGCGCTCAACTCCCAGGACCACACCACGCTGGTTGCAGCAGTGAAGGCCGCCGGCCTGGTGGACACTCTCGAAAGCCCTGGCCCGTTCACCGTCTTTGCGCCGACGAACGAAGCCTTCGCCAAGCTGCCGGCGGGGGCCGTTGACAATCTGCTGAAGCCGGAGAATCTCGACATGCTGAAGCAGGTACTCACCTATCACGTGGTCGCTGGCCGCATCTCCACCGACGACTTGAAGAAGAGGATTCATGAGGGCGGCGGCAAGGCCACGCTCACGACCGTCGAAGGCGGAACGCTGACCGTGTGGTGGAAGAACGGCAAGTTTATGCTGACCGACGAAAAGGGCGGCATGGCGGCCATCACCATCCCCAACGTGTATCAGTCGAACGGCGTGATCCAGGTGATCGACACGGTGCTGATGCCGTAAAGGCAGGGACTGAGGGACTAAGGGACTTGGGCCCCACACTTGGCGCAAGAGAAGGTGCGCCGAGGGTGGGGCGCCTCATTCTGTGCTGAATCGAGACCTGCGGATTTGGGCAATTGCGGTCTCTGGCCGCGATTCTCAAATCCGGATTGCCAGAACCCCATACCGCTCCGTCCAATGTGATGTCACCTGTGATATTATTGATTGTGCGGATCGTGCTGGATACGTCTGTGGTTATCTCTGCCTTGCGCTCCGATCGAGGCGCATCGGCAGAAGTAATCCGGCGCTCGATGCTCGGCGAACTCACGATACTGATGGACCACAAACTCGCGTACGAATATAGAGACGTTGCATTCCGCGCCCGCCAGTTGCACGTATCGGGAAAGTCGCGGGAGCAGATTGCGGATATTCTGCAACTGCTTGAAGCGCAGGCCGTGGCCGTCAAAGTTTATTTCGCGCCTCGACCGCTGTCGCCGGACCCGAACGATGACATGGCGCTGGACGTCGCGATCAATGGACAGGCGGACGCCATCGTGACATTTAACACAAAGCATTTCGAATCGGCGGCCGCGCAATACAATATCGCTGTTGTGAGACCGGCGGAGTTGTTGACCGGAATTCATAAGAGGAGATAGCAACATGCCCGCGAAAAGGGAAAAAGGCGCGATGAGCAAGTTTCCTTTGCGACTGATGCCAACAGTTCGCAAGGTTGCGGAGAACTTCTCCCGCAAGGAAGGCGTGTCCCTCAATCAATTTATCAACGTGGCAGTTGCAGAAAAACTCGCGCACCTGGAGCATGAAGAATGGCTTGCGGGAAGACGGAAAATAACGCCTGAGCTGATCGCCAGAGGCCTGGCCGCATTGAATCATCCAACCGGCGTGGCGCCGGTGCCTGAAGACCGCTTGCCTAAAGGGTACGAGCCAGTTTCGAGATCGTAGCAGCGAGGTGAAAACGGGCCCGCATTTCCGGGGCACCAAAATCGCGCCGCGCTATTTCTGCTGCTCTTCGCCTACGCGCAAAACCGCCAAAAATGCTTCCTGAGGAATATCGACCTTGCCGATGCGCTTCATGCGCTTCTTGCCTTCCTTCTGTTTTTCGAGCAGCTTGCGTTTGCGCGTGATGTCGCCGCCGTAGCACTTGGCGAGCACGTTTTTGCGCAGGGCGGCCACGGTCTCGCGGGAGATAACTTTGGCGCCGATCGCGGCCTGGATGGCCACTTCGAACTGCTGCCGCGGGATGAGCTCGCGCATCTTGGAAACCAGCGCGCGGCCCCGTTCGTAGGCGTGGTCTTTATGCACGATGATGGAGAGCGCGTCCACGGGCTCGCCGGAAACCAAAATGTCGAGCTTCACCATCGGCGACTCCCACTCGCCGGCCAACTGGTAATCGAGCGATGCGTAGCCGCGTGAGATCGACTTGAGCCGGTCGTAGAAGTCGAGCACGATTTCGTTGAGCGGCAGTTCGTAGCTGAGCAACACGCGCGTGGGCGTCACGTATTCGAAGTTGCTCTGTTTGCCGCGCTTTTCTTCGACCAGCTTGAGAATTCCGCCCACGTACTCCTCGTTGGTGAGGATCTTGGCGGCAATCACCGGCTCGCGGATGCTGTCGATCGACTGCGGCTCGGGCCAGCGCGACGGGTTGTCGACCTCGATCTCGCTGGCGTCGGTGAGTGTGATGTGGTAGCGCACGCTGGGCGCGGTGGTGATCAGATCCAGCTCGTACTCGCGCTCCAGCCGCTCCTGGATGATCTCCATGTGCAGGAGGCCGAGAAATCCGCAGCGGAAACCGAAGCCCAACGCCACCGAGCTTTCCGGCTCGAAGAAAAACGACGAGTCGTTGAGGCGCAATTTTTCGAGGGCGTCCCTCAGCAGTGTGTGCTCGTGCGAGTCAACGGTATAAAGACCGGAAAAGACCATGGGCTTGATGTCTTCAAATCCAGGTAGCGCCGACGAGGCCGGGTGCGCATCGTCGGTTACGGTGTCGCCGATTTTGGTGTCGCCTACGTTCTTGATCGTGGCCGCGAAGAATCCTACCTCGCCCGCCGAAAGCTGGCCGATCTCCACCGGCTTGGGCATTAGCACGCCCATGGACTCGACCTCGAACGATTTTCCATTCGCCATGAGCCGGATGCGCTGCCCCTTGCGCATGGTTCCCTGCATCACGCGCGTCAGCACGATGACGCCGCGATAGGAGTCGAACCAAGAGTCAAAAATGAGTGCCTGCAGCGGCGCATCGGGATCGCCGGTTGGCGCGGGCAGCCGGTGCACGATGGCTTCCAGCACTTCGTCCACGCCCTGCCCGGTCTTGGCGCTCACCGGGATCGCATCCGTCGCGTCGAGCCCGACGGCTTTTTCGATCGCCTCCTGCGTGCTGAGGATGTCGGCCGACGGCAGATCGATCTTGTTAATCACGGGGATGACTTCAAGGCCGTGGTTGATGGCCAGATATGCATTGGCCAGCGTCTGCGCCTCCACGCCCTGGGTGGCGTCGACGACCAGCAGCGCGCCCTCACACGAGGCCAGCGAACGCGACACCTCGTAGCTGAAGTCCACGTGGCCCGGCGTGTCGATGAGGTTGAGCTGGTAGGTATTGCCGTCGCGCGCCTTGTACATCATGCGCACGGCGTGTGCCTTGATGGTGATGCCGCGCTCCCGCTCCAGGTCCATATCGTCCAGGATCTGGGCCTGCATCTCGCGTCCCGTGACCGAGCCGGTCAACTCCAGCAGCCGGTCGCTCAGCGTCGACTTGCCGTGGTCAATGTGTGCGATGATCGCGAAGTTGCGAAGGAAGCGTGCGTCCATGTGCCTTGAAAATGAAGAGGTTAGCGCCACGAGGCAACCTGGCCGCGTGGCATCCTCCAAGTCATAGCTTATCATCGGCATAGTGCCCAAAGTGACCCCATCGAGGCCGTGCCGGACATGTTATTCCCTGCGCCGCGCACTGCTCGCGCCTGCCTGCATCGTGCTTCTGTTGCTGCTGGCCGGCTGCACGCCGACAGACACCGCGGTTGGGCCCTCAAACCAACCCGCGCAGGCCACTGCGCCGACCGTTGCCGCGCTCATTGCCCCGCAACCCGCTCAGCCAGCCCCGCCCAAGCCCACCGCCAAGCAGCTACGCGCACGCCAGCTGATCGCCCAGGTTGAAGCCGCCTATGCCGCCGGCGACGCCGACTACCGCAAGGGGATGCTGGCCGAAGCCAAAATACAATTCGACCGCGCCGTGGATCTCATGCTGGGGAGCGGCCTCGACATCAAGGCCGACCCCGAGCTCGAGGACGAGTTCAACAAGATCGTCGATCAGGTGAACGGCCTCGAGATGGAAGCCCTCACGCAGGGAAACGGCTTTGTACCCAAAGAAGAGATCACGCCCGCCGAAGCCGCCAGCGACGTTACCTTTGCCGTCGATCCCAACCTGGTGGCCAAGGCCACGGCCGATCTGGCCACGACCAAATCGGATCTGCCGCTGGTGTCGAACGAATATGTGGCCGCCTTCATCAACTTCTTCGCCAACACGCAAAAGGGTCACAACACACTGCTGCACTCATTCCAGCGCTCCGGCCGCTACAAGCCCCTGATTCAGCGTGTTCTGGCCGAAGAAGGCGTGCCGCAGGACCTGATCTACCTCGCCGTGGCCGAATCGGGCTTCCAGCCACAGGCTGTCAATCGCCGTTCCCGCGCCGGGGGCATGTGGCAGTTCATGCCCGGCCCCTACTACGGCCTGACCCGCAACGCCTACGTCGACGAACGCTTCGATCCCGAGAAATCCACGCGCGCCTATGCCCGCTACATGAAATTTCTCTACGACGAGCTCGGCGACTGGTACCTGGCCATGGCCGCCTACGACCATGGCGCGGGCAATATGCAGCGCGCCGTCCAGAGGACCGGCTATGCCGATTTTTGGGAGCTTTACAAGCGCGGAGAACTGCCCAAAGAGACCTCGAACTACGTGCCGGAGATTCTGGCCGCCATCATTATTGCCAACCATTCGCATCAGTATGGCTTTGACGACGTCACCCTCGATCCCCCGGTGCTCACCGATACCGTCACCCTCGATTACTCCATCGATCTGCGCCTCGTCTCGGACCTGGTAGGCGCTCCCGTGGACGAGATTGAGGCGCTGAACCCCAGCCTGCTGCGCATGATTACGCCGCCCGATGCCTCGTTCGACCTGCATCTGCCCGCAGGTACTGCCGCGCTCTTTCAACAGCGGGCCGCCCTCATTCCCGAGGCCCGGCGCAACTCCTGGCGCTATCATTCCGTGATTCAAGGAGACACGCTGGCCTCCGTGGCGCAGGAGTATCGCGTTCCCGTGGCCGAACTGGCTTCAGTCAACCAGCTCAAAGCCGGCGAAAGCCTCAGCGCCCAAAGCCTTGCGGGTATTGAGGCGCTCGTGGTTCCCGTGCCGCTTGCCCCTGAAGCCGTGGCGCGTACCCGGCTTTACACCGTCCGACGCGGCGATACCCTGGTGACCATTGCCGACCGCTTCGGCGTCTCTTTGAGCCAGCTCCGCCGCTGGAACGGCATCCCGTCCGGTATCCGGGTGGATCCGGGCCGCCGCCTGCACGTCGCCGAGCCAGCGCCTGTGCGCGCCGCCTCAACCCACCGCAGGACAACTGCCCCGGCTGGGACCTCCACCAGCAAGCCCGGAGCGGCCTCGTCTCAGCTCAAACCGGGGAGCAAACCGGGAAGCACCGCGCCTAAACCGGCCCACCCTCAGGCCTCGAAAAATCCCGCCCCCACCAGCACCAGCGCCGCGCACAAGTCCACCAGCCCACCCAAGACCTCGCATCAGTAGGAAAAAACCGCCGCAAAACTCATTTCTGTACTTGAGTTTTCCTTGTCTTTGTGTGCAAGCTAAAGCTACAATCGCTTGCGCAAGCAAGATGATTCCATCTGCTGTGCGAAAATGCGAATCAAATCATGAGCAGCGGCAATCCGCTGGAGGCAAATTGATGGATGAAGTGATCAAGATGCACGCAATGAGTGACGGCGACCCCTTTGGGAAGCCGGGTGACCTGGACCGCGGTCAGGTCGATGCCTTTGCTGACGAGGAAGAAGAATTGGAAACCGCCGGCATCCTTACTTCCTCAGACGACGATGAGGTGATCGCCGAAGAAACCGTGATCGTGGTAACCGGAACGCCGGCGCCGAAGCCCGCCAAAAAGGCCCCCGCCAAAAAGGCCCCTGCCAAGAAGGCTCCGGCCAAGAAAGCTCCGGTGAAGAAAGCTCCTGCCAAGAAGAAGGTAGCCAAGAAGGCTGCCAAGAAAGCGGCGAAGAAGGCGCCTGCCAAGAAGGCTGCCAAGAAAAAGGCTCCAGCCAAGAAAGCCGCGAAGAAGGCAGCGAAAAAGGCTCCAGCCAAGAAGGTAGCGAAGAAGAAGGCTGGCAAGAAGGCGAAGAAGGCTGCCAAGAAGGCCGGGAAGAAGAAGTCGAAGAAGTAGCCTCAGCGACTTTAAAGCATTTCCGGTAATTCTGTAGGCCGAAAGCACGCAATAAGGTCGCCGCGACCCCCAAGGAGCGGCGACCCAGGCCGTATCGACATGTAGCCTCAGGTGCAGCCAAGCGCAGGCGAGGGCCATGAAAAGGGTCGTGTTTTCCGCCGCATGGGCGGTCGCGTGTGTTCAAGCACTTGCATTCTTGGGCGGTTGCGGAGGAGTAGCCTCTACCGGAGGAGGCGGCGGAACGCAACCGCAGCAGCCGTACATTACCAGCTTCACGTCCGGCGCATACAACATTGAGGCGGGAACCAGCACCGCCCTCACGGCAGTGTTCGGCAACGGCTCAGGCGTCATCATGCCCGGCAACATCTCCGCGACCAGCGGAACGGCAGTGACCGTGACGCCAGTCAGCACCACAACCTACACGTTGACGGTGACGGGCTCGAGCGGGACCACGCCTGCTACAGAGACAACCCCGATCATTGTGCATCCGGCGCCGGTGATCACCAGCTTTACCGCCAGTTCGAGCCAGATTGAGTTGGGATCGAGCACAACCCTGACCGGCGATTTTACCGGCGGGCCGGGGCTCATCACAGGGCCGGGAAATTTCAGCGCTTCCGTGGGCAGCGGTCAGCAGGTGATGGTAACCCCGCCCGCAATGACCACGCCTGCGACGGACACCTACACGCTCACCGTGACGCCCGTTGTGGGGCCGGCGATTACCGAAACCACCACGGTCACGGTGTATCAGGCGCCGGTGATCACCAGCTTTACCGCCAGCCCCAATTCGGTGGTGGCCGGCAGCAATATCAACCTGACCGCGACCTTTAGCGGCGGAACGGGCGTGATTACGCCGGGCAATATCACGGTGACCAGCGGGATCCCGGTCAGTGTGAGCACGGCGGGAATCGCGACCTACACGGCAACTTACACGCTGACGGTGACGCCGGGGGGCACACCGCCGGAGGGAAGCCCAATAACACAGACCACGACGGCGACGCTCGATCCCGCTGTAACGGTGTGCCTGTCGGCCTCCTGCAGCGGACCTGCGATCAGCAGCCTGCTGATGGGCATGAACCTTGCAGTCTGGTACGACGATGTCGCCAACGCCAGTTCGATCGTGTCCGCTTTCGAGAACGCGGGCATCGCGACGCTGCGCTGGCCGGGCGGCGAGACCTCGGACGACTACCACTGGAACGGCAACAACGCGAATCCGAAGAACGGTGTGGCGCCCACACCTTCGACGTGCGACGGCGTAGGTCAGGATTCGGACACCAACTACCTGGCCTTCATTCGAGACCTCGAATATGCAAATACCAATCTTCCCAACGGCTTCGACGTGGCGTTGACGGCCAACTACGGCACCAACCCAACCTGCAACGGCGGAGGCGAGCCGAGCGAAGCAGCCAACTGGGTACAGTACGCCTACGCGAACGGCGGCACGGTAAGCTACGTGACCGTCGGCAACGAGTCGTATGGCAGCTGGGAGGAAGACCTGCACGCCGTGCCACAGGATCCGGCCACGTACGTCAGTGCCGTATCAGGGCCCAGCGGCTACTACGAACTGATCAAAAACCAGAGTTCCAGCACCAAGGTGGGCGTGGTTGTAGACGCCGGTTGCACGACAGTTGACGATTGCACGAATGGCTGGGATGCGACAGTGCTGGCCAACGCCGCGGGCTACTACGACTTTGTGGAGTACCACTTCTATGCCGGGTACGGAGACGTGACCAGCGACACGGAGCTGGTGCAGCAGGCGGCCCAGGTATTCACATACGGCATCAACGTCATCAAATCGGAGCTCGCCACGGCTGGAGCCGCGGGCACGCCGATCTTTGTAGGCGAGGTGAGTTCCAACCCCATCAATCCCGGCACGCAGAGCTGGTCGATTACCCAGGGCCTGTATGCCGGCCAGTTGCTGGGCGAGGCCATGAACGACGGCGTGGCGCGCCTGGCCTGGTGGACTGGCTTCGG
>JBEKIE010000013.1:0-67463 GCA_050011915.1 Occallatibacter sp. | reverse complement strand
CACGCCGAACCCTGGGAACGAGGCGAGGTGCTGGTAGAACGGGCCGTTGTCCCAGAAGCCGTTCTCGCTGCATCCAATACAATTGTGGCCCGACTGGATGGGATAGCTGGTGCCCTCGTTCCACTTGGTCACCGAGCAGGCGTTGTAGGTCACCGGGCCCTTGCAGCCCATCTTGTACAGGCAATAGCCCTTGCGCGCGCCGTCGTCGTCCCAGGACTCCACGAACAGCCCGGCGTCGTAGTTGGCCCGGCGATAGCAGGTATCGTGCACGCGGCGGCCGTAGAACTCCTTGGGCCGTCCCTGATCGTCGAGCGCCGGAATCTGCCCGAGCACCAATAGGTGCGTGACCACGCTCATCATTACGTCCGCAATGGGCGGGCAGCCCGGCACGTTGATCACCGGCTTGTTCACCAGTTTGAAAATGGGCGTGGCGCCGGTCGGATTCGGCCTGGCCGCCTGCACGCAGCCGTTCGAGGCGCAACTGCCCCAGGCCACGATGGCCGCCGCATCTGCGGCAACCGTCTGCAGGATCGACTCGGCGGTCTTGCCGCCCACCATGCAGTAGACGCCGCCGTCCTTGGTCGGCACGGCGCCTTCCACCAGCACGATGTACTTGCCCTTGTTGTTCGCGATGGTGTCGCTCAGGCTCTTTTCCGCCTGGAAGCCCGAGGCCGCCATCAGCGTCTCGGTGTAGTTGAGTGACAGCACATCGAGGAGCGCGTCGGCCACGATGGGGTGCGAGGCCCGGATGAAGGACTCGCTGCAGCAGGTGCACTCCTGAAAGTGCATCCACACCACGGCCGGTTTCTCCTTCTTTTCAAAGGCCGAAGCAACCTGAGCCGCACCGCTCTTACCCAGCCCGGCGACTACCGCGGCGGCGCTCGAAAATTCCAGAAAATCTCTGCGGCTGTAGCCCTTCTTCTGCATTGACTGCCAAATCGAATCACCCATGCCCACCTCGCTCGCCGTGCTGCGCCGGTAAATCCCGGGAATACCTGGAGGCCCTGAATACTTCCCGGGACTTGCCGGTTAATGTGACCGAAGTTACGTAGAAGAGAGTACGAGTGGCTGTGAGCGCCATCACACGTGTCGCACATCACATTTGCGTCATGGGGTAGGTTGTGGGCGTGACGCGGCTCACGCGGCGTCGCCGATGCCAGAGGCCGCGCAGGCGGATCGAATGCCCCTTTTTCGTCCTGCGCCAGGGGCTGTCACCGAAGCTCGCATCGGAATTACGCTGTCAACCTTGTATCCCCGAGCGAAGGCCCTCCGCTGGCACGGCGGTCGGCCGAACTCGAAGGCCCTGCGTTGACTTCGTCTCCACATGACCACCCCCGTCACGATAAGCTAGAAGCCAGGAGCCAGAAGTTCAGAGCTAACCCCATGTCCCCATACAAGTACTCAACTCTTGCCGTTCACGCCGGGCAGCACCCGGACCCGCTTACGGGCGCCGTCAACGTGCCCGTTTATCTGTCCTCGACCTTTGAACTCACCGGCATCGGCGACAACCGCGGCTGGGACTACTCGCGCGCCGGCAACCCCACCCGCGACCGGCTGGAGACGGCGCTGGCCGCGCTCGAAGGCGGGACCTGTGGCCACGCCTTTACGACCGGCATGGCGGCCATCTCCGCGCTTGTGGCCATGCTGCGCGTGGGCGACCACATCGTCTGCTCGAGGGACGTGTACGCCGGCACCGTGCGCTTATTCGATCAAATTGTCTCGGGCTACGGCATCGAGATCGAGTACGTCGACACCAGCGACCTGGCGGCCGTGGAAGCGGCCATGAAGCCGAGAACCAAGCTCGTGCACATCGAGACACCGAGCAATCCGCTCATGGTGCTTACCGACATCGCTGCGGTTGCGAAGATCGCCCACGCGCACGGCGTGGAGATGAGCGTCGACAACACATTTCTCTCGCCTGCGCTGCAGAGCCCGATTGCCCTGGGCGCGGATATTGTGATGCACTCGACGACTAAGTATTTGAACGGCCACTCCGACGGCCTCGGCGGCGCTCTCATCGGCACCAAGCCCGAGCACAAGGAGCGTTTTCTGCTCATCCAGAAGGCTGCCGGCGGCGTGATGTCGCCGTTCGAGTGCTACCTGGTGCTGCGCGGCATCAAGACGCTGCCGCTGCGCATCCAGCAGCACGAGGAAAACGGCCGCGCGGTGGCGGAGTTCCTCGCGACGCACCCGAAGGTGAGCAAACTCGCCTATCCGGGCCTTAAGAGCCATCCGCAATACGATTTGGCCGTGAAGCAGCAGAAGGGCTTCGGCTCCATGATGAGCTTCGAGCTCAAATCGCGCGAGGAAGCGGCGCGGTTCCTTACGGCGATCAAAATCTTCATCAATGCCGAGTCGCTGGGCGGCGTGGAGTCGCTGGCGTCGCACTCGGCCACCACCACGCACGGCTCGGTGAGCGAGGAAGTGCGCCAAAGAATGGGGATCAACGAGGGCCGCATCCGCCTCTCGATCGGCATCGAGGACAAGGAAGACCTGATCGCCGATCTGGATCAGGCGCTGGCGGAGGTGTAATGAGCCACCATGCCTGATTTTCCGCTGTTGCTCGCGATCGACACCTGCGGGCCTTTGGGCTCCGTGGCGCTGGGGCGGATTCCCGGCCGCGACCTCGAAGTCCTCGGGCAGACCGAGCTCGCCGGGCGCACCTACTCGGCCACTTTGGTCTCCGCGGTCGCCGGGTTGCTGCGCTCTGCCGGCCTCGAACTGGGCAACCTTGACGGCATTGTCGTCGTGAACGGGCCGGGGAGCTTTACCGGCGTGCGTGTGGGCGTGAGCGCCGCCAAGGGCCTGGCCCAGGGCGCAGAGATTCCCGTGGTTGCCCTCTCGCGGCTCGAAGTCCTCTCACGAAAAGCTGGGGCGCCCTCGGCCGCGCTCGACGCCCATCGCGGCGAAGTTTATCTGCGCCTGGAACGCGGCATTGATCGTACGGGCCGGGCGCCGGTCGAGCTATTGGCCGGTCCCGAGGAGCTCGCCGCCATCGATCCAGCCCCCACGCGCGTTGCGGTGTGCGACGAGGGCGCGGCGGCCCTGCTCACCCGCGTCTGGCCGCAAACCCAACTCGTCCGTACGCCGCCGCCTCTGGCCTCGGACGCGCTTCGTCCCGGCGAGGCACGGCTCGTTGCCGGCGCGGCCGTTGACCTTGCCCTGCTCGACGGCCACTACCTGCGCCGCTCCGATGCCGAAATCTTCGGCGCCGACGTCGTCGCCCAGGCCGCCCGAGCGGAAGCGAAGGGCGCGTGAAGGCCGAAATCGAGATCCGGCCGATGAACGCCGCCGACCTCGCCCAGGTGCTGGCCATTGCCGAAACACTTCCTGAGGCGCCCCATTGGCCGCAGTCGGCCTACTTGAATGCCATCAACTCGCAAATCGACCCCACATCGACGCCGCGCCGCATCGCCCTGGTGGTTGCCGGGGCCCAAGCGGGCTCTGTCCTGGGCTTTGCCGTTGCCAGTCTCCTGCCCCCTCAGGCCGAGCTTGAAACCATCGCCGTCGCCGCGGAGAGCCAGCGGCAAGGCCTCGGCCAGCTATTTTTTAGGGCGCTGGCAGCCGAACTCAAGGCCGCGGGCGCGCATGAACTTCTCCTTGAGGTGCGGGCCTCGAACCGCCCCGCAGGGGCATTTTACCGGACTCTTGGCTTTGTCCAAATCGGTCTCCGGCCGAGCTATTATACAGACCCTATTGAAGATGCGGTCCTGATGCGCCTCCCGCTCGCCTGAGCGGCCCGCAGGAGGCGCTGGCTGTCCAGTTCTGGGACAGTCAACCGGAATGGCCGTTGCCCGGCCGTCCGCCCCGTCTGAAATCCACAGCTTCAGGTTACCTTCGGTGATTTTGAGGCTTGCCGATTCTGCTATTGTGGCGATATATGTAAATGTTCTAAGAAAAAATTGGCGGCCTCAGCAGATAGTCTTAACTGGATCGCCAATGGGGGTGGTTGATGGATGAAATCCAGGTTTCCGCGCTGAGCGACGAGCTTGATCGCCTGCACGCCGAACATCGCCTCTACGCTCAGCGTTTGGAAGAATTGCTCGAAAAGCCCTACCTCTCCGAAGACGAACAGATCGAGGAAGTGCGGCTCAAGAAACTCAAGCTGCACGCCAAGGATCTGATCTTCGCGCTCGAACGGCGTATGCCGGCCGTGGCCTAGATCAGAAGCCGGTCGCAAGTTCAAGGGCTTTTGACGGACAATTGCCCATCGCAACGCCCCGGGGCGTAACCCGGCAGCGTTAGGCGGTGTGGTGTGTGCCCCTTGGGCGCCTGGCCCGCCCCAACCTTGCCCGGAAGCACCGTATAATCGTTGGGGACAATGGTTCGCGACGGTTACATTTACGCGCTCAGCCTTTTGGCGGTGGCTGCAGCGCTCACGTGGCTTACAGGCCGCTGGGCTTGGGGCATTGCCCCGATCCTGCTGGCGGCATTCTTCCTCTGGTTTTTCCGCGATCCCCAGCGCGCCATCCCCACCGGCAAAGGTTTGATTGTGTCTCCGGGTGACGGCCTGGTCACCGAAACCGTATCCATCAATACTCCTGAAGGCCCGCGCCAGCGCATCAGCATCTTCCTGAGCGTCTTCGACGTGCACGTGAACCGCGCACCGATCTCCGGAACAGTTATCCAAGTCCAATACCTGAACGGTCAGTTCCTGAACGCCATGAACCCGGCCTCGGCCGAGCGCAACGAACAAAGCATGGTCACGTTGTGCGGCCAGGGCGAGGACTTGGGGCTGGACGTCACATTCAAGCAAATCGCGGGACTTCTGGCGCGGCGCATCGTTTGCCGTTGCAGCGAAGGCCAGACCGTGGAGCGTGGCGAGCGCGTGGGCCTTATCAAGTTCGGTTCCCGGGTCGACGTTTTAGCGCCCGCCAACGCCGAACTTCGGGTAAAGGTGGGAGAACGAGTGAAAGGCGGCGCCAGCGTTCTCGCTGTGGCCCCGTCAGGAGAGCGCGCATGAACCACTTCGATCTTGCGCAGATCAAGTCCAGGCCGCATCCCCGCCTGCGCCGCGGCATGTTTCTTTTGCCATCGCTGTTTACCGCCGGCAACATTGCCGCCGGCTACTTTTCCATCACACAGACCATCGACGCCATCAGCGGCGACGCGCAAATGCACCTCGACTGGGCCGCGATCGCCATTCTTTTCGCCATCCCTTTCGATGCGCTGGACGGGCGCATTGCGCGCATGACGAACACCACCAGCGATTTCGGCAGGGAGCTGGATTCGCTGGCCGACATCATCGCCTTCGGTATGGCCCCCAGCCTGCTGGCCCTCGTCTGGGGATTTCACTTTCTGCCCGACTCGATGAATCCTCAGTTGCACATGCATCTGATGCAAGCGGGGGCCTTCATCTGTTTTCTGTTCCTTCTCGCGGGGGCATCGCGGCTGGCACGCTTCAACATCAGCCACGACCCGCAGCCGCGCAACCCCGGCCGGCCCGATCGCAAATACTTTGTCGGCATGCCCATTCCCGCAGCCGCGGGCTTCCTCGCCGCCAGCGTGCACCTTTGCTACGGAATCCCCAATGTCTACTGGTACATTGCTGTTCCCTGGCTGGTCCTGGTTGGGCTCGCCGCTTATTTGATGGTCAGCACCTGGCGCTTCTGGTCGGCCAAAGAGATCAATCTCGCCCGCAGCCATCCTTTCCGGCTCATCCTGCTGCTGGCTCTGATTACCTACATCTTGGTCCGGTTCTCAAATTTCACACTGTTTGCGATCGCACTGGTGTATATGTTCTCGGGGATTTGGGCGCGCGCGGTCTATGGTTGGCAGCGCCGCCGCCGCCGCAGGAGTCCGGCTGTCGATCCGCCGTCCAGCACTGCCGCAGAGCCAGAATCGCTCGGGCCTCGCTTTTCCGGCTAGATTTCGCCTTACAATGGGCCATCGGCGCCAAGGCCGCCACGCTGACTTGCTAACCCGCTGCTTTTAAGGATGCCTGTGTACAAGATTGCCATCGCCGGCGCATCAAGCTTGCTCAGCCGGGAGTTGAAGGACGTTCTCTCCGAGTCTCCGCTTGCCGCCTCCAATTTTGCCCTCCTTGACGAAGAAGAATCCCAGGGGCAGCTGGAGCAGGTGGGCGACGAAGTCACCTTCATCCAGGCCATCGGCTCCAACGCCTTTGAACGCGCCGATTTTACGTTCTTCTGCGGCTCTGAGAATCTCACGCGCCGCTACTGGCAGGAGGCCCTTCGCGCCGGCTCCACGGTACTCGATCTCTCCGGCGCTCTCGATCAGGAGACCGGGGTTCTCATCCGCGCTCCCTGGCTGGGCAATCAAGCCGCCGCCGTCGATCTCTTCACTCCAGCGATCGTTCCGGCTCATCCCGCCGTCATTGCCATCGCCCTGCTGCTCGAGCGGCTGCAGCAGGCTGCACCGATCCGTTTTGCCGCCGCAACGGTTCTCGAGCCGGCCAGCGAGTTCGGCCGCGTCGCCATGGACGAACTCCATCAGCAGACGGTGAGCTTGCTCAACTTCCAGCCGTTGCCCCGTGGCATCTACGACGCGCAAGCCGCGTTTAATTTGCTCGCCGGCATGGGCGAAGAGTCTCAAGTCAGCCTGACTCGCGTTGAAGATCGCATCCGCCGCCACTACGAGGCGCTCACCGCCGGCCGCAGCCCGGCTCTCGCCGTGCAAGTCCTCCACGCGCCGGTCTTCCACGCCCTCACGTTTTCCATTGCAGTCGAGATCGAGCGCCCGGTAGAAATCATGGCCCTCGAAGAGGCGCTCACCGGCGAGCACATCGAGCTGGTGCTCGAGGACACAGATTCACCCTCGAATCTGGCAGCCACGGGACAGAACGACGTCCTGGTGCGACTGCGCCCGGAGCCGTTGGGCCGAAATTCCAGCACAGCATCGCGGTTGTGGCTCTGGGCCGCGGCCGATAATCTCCGCCTCAATGCGCAAAACGCCGTGCAGTGCGCACTCGACCTGCGCCGTTTGCGGCCGCAGGGGACGGTACAGTAGGCCAAATGGACGCAGGCTTCAGTCGGCGGCGAACCCATTGAATCTGCGACAAGACGATGGTCATCCTGTGCGAAGTTTGGCGCGTTCTTTGCGCCAAACGGAGTCGAAGGACCTGCATTTGCCTTTGTCTCACTTGGATTCCGCCGAAATTCCGGCGTTTATGCAGAGCGAACATCAAGCCGATATACGGAATTGTCTATGTCAAGCATCAAATCAAGGCACCCTGATTTCGAAATTACCGATCCGCCTGAGCTCGTTGCCGAGAAACTTAGGCTGGCTAAGGAAGCCAATAAGCTTTTGTTCGGCGAGCCGTCGCTATGCGACGAATTCCTGGAAGATCGCCGACTCGAGCGAGAGCGCGAGTTGCGCGTGGAAGGCTACTAGGCCGGCCTACCGTCCCCCGCACCGCTCCCACAACTGCACGATGTAGCTGTCGGTCATGCCGGCAATGTAGTCGGTCACAGTGCGCGCCAGGCCTTCGGTGGGAATCTGCGCCTGGTGATCCTCCGGCATCAGCCCCGGCTCGGCCATCAGGAAGTCGAAGAGTTCGACGACCACTTTTTCTCCCTGCGCGTGCACCTGCTCCTGGCCGGGAGAGTTGTAAAGGCTGGCGTAGAGAAAATCCTTCGTCGCCACGCGAGCCACTTCCATCCCCGGGCTGAGTGCGGCAAGCCGTTCGGGCGCGCGCCGGATTTCTTCGAGCGTCGTCGCGCCCAGCGCATGCACGCGCCCGCGCATCTCTTCAATCAAATCCGTGACAAACACGTTCAACAGGCGCCGCAGCGCTTCATAAACCACAACTTTGGGCGCGGCATGGGGATAACTGGCGAGCGCAGCGTCGTGGAAGCCGCAGAAGAGCGATACGGATTCTCGTACCTGCTCGAGCGCAATGATGCCCGAGTCCAGTCCGTCATCGAGGTCCGCGGTCAAATACGCAATCTCGTCGGCCAGATCGATCAACTGCGCCTCCAGCGGAGGAAGCTCATCGAGAAGATATTCCGCCAACTCGGGATGTTCCGCGGCGGAGTAATCGCGCGAGTGTTTCACAATACCTTCGCGAACGGCGAGCGTCAGATTGAGCCCGCGAAATGCCGGATAGCGCTCCTCAAACCAGGTGACGATGCGCAGCGCATGAAGATTGTGATCGAAACTTAGGCCGCGACTGCGCAGTGCGCGGTCCAGCGCTTTTTCTCCGGCGTGTCCGAAGGGCGGATGCCCGATGTCGTGCGCCAGCGCCAGCGCTTCGGCAAGTTGCGCATTCAGTCCCAGCGCCTCCGCCACCGTGCGCGAGATCTGCGTCACTTCAAGGGTATGTGTAAGGCGGCTGCGGAAGTGGTCCGAAAGTCCCTCCGCGGGCAGCCGGGTAAACACCTGCGTCTTCCCGGCCAGACGGCGAAAGGCGCGCGCGTGCAGGACGCGTGCGGCATCGCGCGCGAAGGGAGTGCGATAGGCGTGCGGCGGCTCCGCGTGGGCGCGGTGCACGAGTTCGCTATCGGCTTGGCCGCTGGCGGCAACTCCCGCCGGCAGCGGAGCCCGGGATTCGCTCTTGCGCGTAGTCATTAACTCTCGTCTCGTCTGGTTATACCGCAAAAGGGGATGCTGCCGCGCATGGAAGTCATCTCTGTGCTCTGTATCACCGGACCATGCACGCCGCGGCTGTTACAAAAGGGTCTGTGCGCCGCAGGGTGGACAATGCCGGGTTCGCGGGAGTACCATCCAGCCGGATTTTTTGTGGGCTGGCGCTTGCACGGAACGGCGAACACCGGCCTGCGCGAATTCTCTAGTATCAATTCCCGCTTCGGGGGGAGGAAACCATGAAACCAGGAAAAGGAATGGTGCTGGCGCTCGCGGCGCTGGCAACGGCGTTGATCCCGGGATGCGAGCAAAGGCACTCGCTCAAAGAGGTGTTCTACCTGGTCGGCTCAAACATGTCGACCAATTATTGGCAGACGGCTGTCGCGGGATTCAAGAAGGCGGCGGCGCAATACCAGGTGACAGCCAAGGTGGCCGGGCCCGACAACTACGACCCGCAGGCCGAACTCACGGAATTGAAGAACGCGATTGCGGCCAAGCCGGCCGGCATTCTCATCTCCGTGTCCGACGCCTCTGTGCTCACGCCGGAAATCGACGCTGCGATCAGTGCCGGCATTCCCGTCCTCACCATCGACTCAGACGCCCCGGGCAGCCACAGACTCTACTTCATCGGCACCAACAATCTGGATGCAGGCCGCCTGGGCGGTAACCGGGTCATCGAGAAGCTGGGCGGAAAGGGCAACGTGGTCTTCTTTACCATCGCCGGCCAGCCCAACACGGAAGAGCGCTTGAAGGGTTTCAAGGACGTGTTTGCCACCCGTCCCGGCATCAACATCGTCGAAGTAGTCGACATCAAGGGCGATACCAATGTTGCCTTCGACCGCACCCAGCAGTTGCTGGCGCTCGCCGGCGCAAAGAAGATCGATGCCTTTGTCTGCCTCGATTCGGCTTCAGGCAAGATGGTGGCCGATGCCGTCAAGCGCACCAACGACGCCAGCCGCGTCGTGGTAGCGTGGGACGTGAATCCCGATACGCTGAACGGAATCAAAGACGGAGTGATCGAGGCCACCGTCGTACAGAAGCCCTTCACCATGGGCTTCGTCGGCCTCAAGGCGCTCGATGAGATCTATCACGATCCGCCCGTACAACTCGGCAAGGACTACAGCATCGACGCCTTTGCGCCCTATCCGGCCTTCATCGACACCGGCACGTCGCTCGTGGATAAAAGCAATGTGGATGTGTTCCTGGCCGATGCGACGGCGCACGCGCAGTAGCCAAGCCGTCAATTGCCAGTGCGGCGTGCAGCACTCGCGGCATTGGTCGTTGAATGATCTGAAAGGCGCGGCATCCGTCTGATGGATGCCGCGCCCAAAAATCGGCCGCGCCTACTCAGGCTTGGCCTGGCCCAGAGCGCCTTCTTCTTTGGCGAGCTTCTCCCGCGCGCCCTCCAGCTTCTTCTGTACCTTGGCCACGTCGCTTGGCTCAATGTCGGCAGGCGACGATTTGGCAAACTCGTCAATCGAAAGCTCCCACTGTGCCGCCGCCAGCCGGATCCGCCCGGTCTTCTCGTACAGATCGCCGAGGTGCATATGCACCGTGGGATCGGTCTGGTCGCGGTTCACCGCCTGGCGCAGATTATCCTCGGCCAGCTCGTACTCACCCATCTTGAAGTACACCCAGCCCAGCGAATCCAGATAAGCGCCGTTCATCGGCTCAATCTCCACGGCCTTGCGAATCATCTTCAGTGCTTCAGGCAGCTTCACTCCCTTATCGGCCCACATGTAGCCCAGGTAGTTGAGCGTCATGGCATTCTCAGGATCGAGATTGAGCGCCTGGTTGAAGAATTGCTCGGCCTGATCGAGGTGTTTCTGCCGCTCGGCCAGTTCGCCGCGCATGAAGAACAAATATGTGCGGTCTTCTTTCTTGGTGGCCAGCGGATCGGCCTTGTCGAGCGCTTCTTCGGCATCCTTCCAGCGGCGCTGGCGCACGTTCATCTGCCCGATCGCGAGCCAGATGCCGCGCTGTTCGTCGGGCCCGGCGCCGTCCAGCAGGCTCTTCGCCATCGCCAATGCATCGTCGGGATGGCCCTGGTCGGCGAGTTCGCCGGCCAGCATCAGTTTCAGGTCGCGATCTTTGGGATCGGCGGCCACGGCCTTTTTGGCCACGTCAAGCGACTTATCGTACTCATGTGCGCCGCGATACGCGTCGATTTCGCCTTGGTAGCCGCGCACGGCAATGCTGCCGCCCAGGTCGATCATCTTCTGGTACGCCGCAATCGCCTGGTCCACCTTATTCTCTTCCAGGCTCACTGTTCCCAGCCGTTCCAGGAAGATGCTGCGGTTGTTCTTTTCCTCTTCGGTATACGCGCCG
Organism: Occallatibacter sp.; assembly: GCA_050011915.1. GTDB lineage: Bacteria > Acidobacteriota > Terriglobia > Terriglobales > Acidobacteriaceae > Telmatobacter. The sequence goes on along the minus strand of JBEKIE010000013.1, from coordinate 56,591 downwards.
TTGGCGTGCGAGACTTGAGGGGAATCTACCATCTCCTGGTAGGTCTGGATGGCTTCGTCCAGCCGGTCCAGAATGTCGAGCAGCAGCCCTTCGTTGAATCCCGCTTCCAGCGAGTTGGGATCCATCTTCCGCGCCTTGCGGACAACGGCCAGCGCATCTTCATACTTGCCCTGCCTGCGTTCGATCTCGGCGATGTGAATCAGCGGCTCGGCGTCGTCGGGATTGGCTTCGGCCAGTTCCTTGTACTGCTTCAGCGCATCATCGAGCTGGTCGTTGCTGAGCAGTGCCTGCGCCAGCGCATCCACGGTCTGCAAATCGCCGGGTTCCAGATCCTCCGCCCGTTGATAGGCCGCAATCGCCTCCTTGGGCTGCTTCATTTGGTCGTACAGCGCGCCCAGCGTGAACTCCATCTTCGGCGTTCGCCCATCCACGGGAACCGCCTCGATCGATTTCACGGCATGTTGCAGGTCGCCGCTCTCCGCGTAGAGCCGGGCCAGGTTCAGGACAACGTCTTCGGATTCAGGTTCGATCGCCTGCGCGGTCTTGAACTCAGATTCCGCTTTGTCGGGCTGGTGCTTCACGGTGTAAAGCTGCCCCAGCACCATGTGATCTTCCACGCTCTTCGGCTGCAGGGCCACAATCTTCTGAAATTCGGCAATGGCCAGGTCCAGCACGTTGTTCGGCGTCGTGGCTCCCGCGCTCGAGTTTTCGCCCTCGCCCAGCTGGCGAAGGTAAATCCGGCCCAGTAGTTTGTGCGCGGCAATGTCGTCGGGCGAACTCTTCAGAAGCGTCCGCGCCGTCACTTCGGCATCGTGTACGCGGCCCACGCGGAAATAGAGATCGGCGAGATCGTCGGCCAGCTCCGCTGAATTGGGATCGGCATTGAGCGCCAGCTTGTACTCCTCGATGGCCTTGTTCACCTCATCGGTGCGGCCGTCGGAGATGGCGTCATCCTCATACACGCCGGCCAGCGCCAGGTGATAGTACGCGAGCGCCCGATCGGGCTCGGTCGTGGCCGTGGCTTGGCTCGCCGGCGTCGTGCCGGTGTCGGCTGCGGGCGTAATCGCGGGAGCGGCTTGTGCCGGTGCGGCCGAGCTGGGTGCGTCGGTCGGCTGCGCCGGCTGCATCTTCGCAGGGGTCGCCGGGGCACTGCTAGCCGGAGCGTTTTGCGCGCAAACGGCTGCTGCCGGGATCAAAAGCAAAAGAGCGGGGGCAATTTTGCGCCCAAGGGTCGGAAATACAATCATTTTTCTCATCATTCAGGGAATTCCACAGATCCTAAAACCGGCAAAGCGTATTGAACGCTCGCGAAAAGCCGAAACCCGGCACAGTCAGCCGGGCAACTCTGGCAGCCAGGCGACTCTGCCTACCGTTACAGACGATTTTACGCGCTAATAGTCGCGAACGCGCGGCGGAATCCGCGAGTTTCCCGCAAATTGCCGCCATTCATGCCCTTGCGGGCATGCGCAGGCTTTCGGCCGGGGCCCGAGGCAGCTCCGCTAGCCCCGCTAACTCCGCTTCCCTCTGCTCAGTGCCTGAAGTGCCGTATCCCCGTAAAGACCATGGCGAGGCCCAGCTTGTCGGCTGCCGCAATCACTTCCTCGTCGCGCACCGAGCCGCCGGGCTGGATCACCGCGGTCGCTCCGGCCTCGGCTACCGCCTCCAGTCCATCGGGGAAGGGAAAGAACGCGTCCGACGCCGCCACGCAGCCCCCCTCCTGAGTCTTGAGCGGCAGCACCGCCTTCATTGCGCCGAACCGGGCCGCGTCCACCCGGCTCATTTGCCCCGCGCCCACGCCCAAGGTCTGCCCGTCGCGCGCATACACAATCGCATTCGATTTCACGTGTTTGCATACGCGCCAAGCGAAGAGCAGGCTGCGCAACTCCTCGGCCGTCGGCGGGCGCCACGTGACCACCTTCAGCTCCGACTCCGTCACCCGGCCGGTGTCGGCGTCCTGCAAGAGCAACCCTCCCGACACATTCTTGACCACGGGCTTCTGCGGCGCAGCCTTCACTTCCACCAGGCGCAGATTTTTCTTTGCCGCAAAACGCTCGCGTGCATCGCCGGAAAACGCGGGCGCGGCAATCGCCTCCACAAAAAGCTTCGCAATCTCTTCCGCCGCCGCGCCGTCCACCTCGCGATTGATGCCGATCACTCCGCCAAAGGCCGACACTGGATCGGCAGCCAGTGCCTTCCGATACGCCCCGAGAATGTCCGCGCCGGTGGCTGCGCCGCAGGGATTGGTGTGCTTCACAATAATGCAGGCAGGCTCTTCAAATTCCTGCGCCAGCTCCCAGCAGGCATCCAGATCGACCAGATTGTTGAAGCTGAGTTCTTTTCCCTGCAACTGTCGCGCACCGGCAATGCCCCTGCCCGAGCCGTCGGCATAAAGCGCCGCGCGTTGGTGAGGATTCTCGCCGTAGCGCAGGGCCTGTGCCTGCGGCATGTTGATGCGCAGCGTCGCCGGCAGCGACGCATTGTCGAACGCCGCGGGGGCCTCGGGCGTTGGCGCGTCGGCAATCTGTTCGAGCGTATTCGCAATCGCCGAGTCGTACGCCGAGGTGAGCGCAAAGGCCCGCTTCGCCAGCCGCCATCGTGTCGCTCGTGTCAGCGCCCCGCCGTTTGCCCTTAGCTCTTCCTTGAGCGCCGGGTAATCCGCCACTCGCGTCACAATCGCCACGTCCTCAAAGTTCTTCGCCGCCGAACGCACCATCGATGGCCCGCCAATATCGATGTTTTCGATGAGGTGCCCGAACGCAACGCCGGGTTGCGCGGCAGTCTTCTCGAAGGCGTAGAGATTCACCACCACCATGTCGATGGGCTCAATGCCGTGCGCCTTCACCGCTGCCTCGTGCTCGGCATTGCCGCGAATATAGAGCAGGCCGCCGTGAACGCGCGGATCGAGCGTCTTCACCCGCCCGTCGAGCATCTCGGGAAAGCCGGTCAGGTCGCTGATGTCCTTGACCGCCAGCCCGGCCTCGCGCAGCGCGCGAGCGGTCCCGCCCGTCGAAATCAGCTCCGCACCGAAGCCCGCCAGCACCTGCGCAAACTCCACCAGTCCCGTTTTATCGGTTACGCTGAGCAACGCGCGGCGAATGGTCTTCGCGCCGGTCCCGCTTCCTTTACCTTCTAAGCTCACTCGTCTGCTCCCTGGTTTATGGATATTGGGCCAAATTCCAGCTTACAAGGCAGCGCCGCACTCTCTATCCATTCGCGCCCTCCAGCGAACGCCGCAAACGGCCCGCTCACTGCTTCGCGCACTGCGGAAAGACCTTTTCCAGCAGCTCGCCCCGCAGCGTCGTCCGCAAATCCGTCGTCGGCGCCGGCTCCGTGTTCGATTTTGCATTGAGCTCCGCCGCTGGCGTCTGCCCCCCGCTATCAGTCGTGTTCACAGCCAGGATGCTGGCGCAGCGCCCTCCCGGATCGACCAGCATCTCCGACGAGAATCCGCCTTGGTCGCCATCGTGGTAGATGTACTTGCGCCCTCCGGTCTCGAGCACGAAAAATCCCAGACCCATCTTCGGTTGCGTTCCATGCGGGCCGGATGTGTATGCGTTCGGCAAGTGACCTGGTTCCACCGCCGGCAGCACACCGGTCCACGCCTCTTCGAGCGAGCTGCGCTTCAGCACAATGTCGTAAATTGGGTTGGCCGGGTCGCCCATTAGAAATCGCAGGTACTTCACCATGTCGCTGATCGGCGCTTTCAGCCCGCTGTTCGCGGTGGTGATTCCGGTATCAAAGTCGAACGGCTGCGCCGTCAGTTTCCCGCCGCTTCGCACATAGCTTGCGGAAACATGGCTCGCGAGGAAATAGGGCGACCGGTCGAAGTAGCTCGCTGTCATGCCCAGCGGCTTCAGGATGTTCTTGTCGATATAAACTTCGATGTCGTCTCCACTCAGCCGCTCGACAATCTGGCCCAGAAACACGTATCCCAGATTCGAGTAACCCCAGCGGCTGCCAGGCGCGAACGCAACGCTCGTGTATGGCAGCATCGCCGCCACCTGGCTCCATCGCGTCGGCTCAAATGGCTGCCAATCGCAATTCGCGCTGTCGTCGCAGTCCCATGGCCACGTTGGGTTCCGGAATCCCGCGCTGTGCGTCAGCAGTTGCCGGATCGTGATCGCGTCGATCGGTCCATAGGCGTCATGCGCCTTGCGGAGCTCCGGCAAATAGCGCACCGCCGCGTCGTCGAGGCTCAACCGTCCACGGTCGCGCAGTTGCAGAATCGCGATCGCCGTGAACGTCTTGGTGATCGACGCCCAGTTGTAGCTGGTCTCCCCATCTACGCGCTGGTGAGTCGTCGCGTTCGCCTCTCCCCAAAAGAGCGCTTCTGCCGGCGCTCCGTCGTGCACCATCGCAAATCCGCCGCCCACAACTCCATGACGGCTGAGCTCGGCATTAAAGCGCGAGTGAAAATCGTCGATCGCATGGAGAGGTGCTCTCTGTTCCGCCTTCGGGTCCTGAGCTGCACCCCTTCCGGCCCCAAACACCGCGCACACAGCCACTGCCGAAACCGCAATACGCCAAACGTTCATGCCGATCATCATAGCTGGGCGGCGAATACCGGGTATGCTTTAGAGTGTTGATATGGGAAGTTATCCCACACCCCCCCCGCCGGAGATTCTTCCTCCGCAGAGCCAATTCGCGCCGCCTCCACCTCGCCCGCGGCGCCGGTGGGCCTCCGCCTGGGCAACCTATCTTCTCGTCGGTATCAATTGCGCGGTGTTTGTGGCCATGGTGGCGCGTGGGTCCAGCATCTGGATGCCGTCCCTCGACCAATTAATGCAGTGGGGCGCCGACAGGCCCAACAATGTTCTCATCTACGGCGAGTGGTGGCGCATTGTCACTGCCATGTTTGTTCACGTCGGCATTCTTCACCTGGCGACCAACATGTGGTGCCTATGGAATCTGGGCTTGCTTGCCGAACCCCTTATGGACTCATTCGGACTGATTGCGGCGTACATTCTCACCGGCGCAGCGGGCAACTTACTTTCTACAGGTGTCAACTGGTATCGCGCCATTCACGAATCCCCTGCAGCTCCGTACTTCCAGGCCGGAGCGGGAGCCTCTGGGGCCGTCTTTGGCATTGCCGGGGCACTTATCGTGCTGCTCAAGTCAAAGAGGCTACCCATCCCGGAGTACGAACTCAAGCGCCTACGCAGATCCGTCATTTACTTTGCTGCGATCAATCTCATCATTGGTCTTTCGGTCAACTTCGGCAGCGGATTCACCGGCGTGGAAGTAGATAATTCCGCCCACATCGGCGGCTTCCTTTGTGGATTGCTCTTTGCCGTGCCGATGGTGCCGCGCATTGGCTCGCCTCGCCCCGAGTTTCTGACGAGAATCCGTCTGGCCACGGCAGCGATTGTCTTATTGCTCGTCCTCTTCGGTTTTTATCTGGCGCAACTGCCGCGAGGCTGAGGCCGCATCCGGCGCGGGCTGAAACCTGACCCCTGACCCCTGACCCCTGATCCCTAACGCACTGCCGTGGCGGCGAACTTCTTCACCATGGCCATCAGCAGTTTGCGATCGCTATCGTTCAAATTCGAGGAATAGCGGCGGATCTGCGTGAGAAAGCGCAGCTCGTCGTCGGAGAGGTGCTGCGTATCCATCTGCCGAGCCAACGTATCGCTGGCGAAAAACTGTGCAATCGGCAGGTCCAGGGCGTGAGCGATCTTGGCCAGCGTGTCCAATGATGGCACGGTGTGGCCGTTTTCCACGCGCGACAGATAACAGCGCAGCAGCCCGGTCTTCTTTTCGATGTCTCCCTGTGAAAGGCCCTTCTGCAACCGGTAAGCGCGAATCGTGGTGCCGATCTTCATCCCGTTCCATCCTGTCCGATGCCTGCCAAAGTTTACTGGCTTGGTAGCAATCAAGCGATTATTGTCATAATAGTTAACATGCAGCCGCGCGGATTGCAAGCCCAAAGTCTCACGAGGCCGCATCATTTTGCAAAAACCTCCCGCAACCCGGGACCGCCGGTACGAGGATTTGCGCTCCGTAAACCTTCGCGGCTAGTGAATCGTCAGACTCAATACAGGCACAAGAGGTCGGGAACTACAGATATGACGCGCGCGGGAGTGGCTGTGATTGTTGTGGTCGGTTGTTTTGCGGCCTGGGCGCAGACCCCGGCCCCAACCGGCGCCCCCGCATCCGCACCGGTTGTTGCTCCACAGGCTGCCGCCCCCGCCGCCAGCCCAGCCGTCGCTGGCGGCAAACTGCATGGCACAGTAAAGAGCGGCAACATCCCCCTCCCCGGTGTCACCGTCGCCGCGCAAAACACCCTCACCGGCAAGCGCTACTCCACCACCACCGACATCACCGGCGCGTGGCAACTGAATATTCCTCAGAACGGCCGCTATGTGATTCGCACCCAGTTCGCGGCCTTCGCGCAAGGGGCGCAGGAAGCGGTTTTGAACGCCACAAGCCACGACCAGCTGGTGAATTTCCAGCTGATTCTGGCTTCGCGGCAGGCCGAGCAGGACCAGCAACAAGCCCAGGAAGCACAACAAGGCGCGCGGCAGAGCGCAGGCCAGGGCGGCCGCTCCGGCGGGACCGGCCAGGGCGTGCGGCAAATTGCCGGCAACGCTCCGGAAAACGTAAGCCTGGAGAGCGCGCTGAGCGCCGATACCGACACCGGAGCCGGTACCGAGGGCGAGAGCGGCGCGGCGCTGCCCTCGATCGCCACCAACTCCGACTTCAGCGACCAGTCGGTGGCGATTTCCGGGCAAGCCGGGCAGGTGAGCGCCTATGCCGGCATGGGTCCTGACGACCGGCTCAATGCGGGCACGGGCCCGCAAGGGGGCCCCGGCGGGCAGGGCGGTCCCGGTCAGGGCGGCGACCAAGCGGGCCAGGGTGGCCTCTTTGGCGGTTACGGCGGCGGAGGAGGGTTCGGCGGAGCCTTCGGGGGCGGTGGCTTTGGTGGGGGCGGCGGGTTTGGCGGAGGAGGTGGTGGAGGCGGTTTCGGCGGCCGTGGCGGCGGCGGCGGCGGGCGCGGCAACTTCCGCGGATTCAATCCCGCGCAGCCCCACGGCGCCATCGCGTGGAATGGCAACACCTCCTACTTCAACGCGCAGCCGTTCTCTTTGCTCGGCCTGCCACAGTCGCAACCGGCCAACGGATCGAATCGGTTCACGCTTTCGTTCATGAGCGCGCCGTACATTCCCCACCTCACCAAGCCCAGCGGCAAGGATACGGTCTTCCTCACGCTTTCCGGCACGCGCTCGTCGAATCCCGACGACTTTTACGCCACCCTCCCCACCGATGCGGAACGCGGCGGCGACTTCTCCGCCTCAGGATTACCGGCGATCTACAATCCGGTGACCGGCACGCAATTCCCGTCCAACAAGATTCCCAACCCAGCGACCTACGTTCCTTACCAGTCGATCTCCCCGCAAGCCACGGCGCTCTTGCAATACTTTCCCCAGCCGCTGCCCAACGGCGAAACCATCAACGGCTACAACTATCACCTGCTCACCACCGCGCAATCCAACTCCACCAACGCCGGCATCCGCTACAACCGCAGTCTGGGCGCGAACGCCACGCAACCCGGCGGCCGCGGAGGTTACGGCGGTGGCGGCGGGCGGCGCGGCGGAACGCAGAATCAGGGCCTGCGCCAGAGCATCAACCTCAATTACAACGAGGGCCACTCGGCCTCTGACCTCGTCAATCTCTTTCCCCAACTCGGCGGCAAGAGCGCTTCGAACTCGTACTCCGCGCAGGCCGGCTACACCGTCGGCTACCACCGCTTCACGAGCATTTCCAACCTCAACTGGAACCGCTCGAACAGCCACACCACCAACTTCTTCACCAATACCACCGACAATCCCGCCGGGACTGCCGGTATCAACGTGCCCAACAACGTCGCGCTCAACTACGGTGTGCCCACCATCTCGCTCAGCAATGGCATTCAGGGACTGAGTGACACCCAGCCCAGTTTCTCCATCTCGCAGACCATCGCGTTTTCCGAGGTCTTCAGCTGGATCCACGCCAAGCACAACATGCGCTACGGCGCCGATTATCGCCGCGTGCATCGCGACTTTCTCGCCGGCTCCAATGCAACCGGAAACTTCTCGTTCTCCGGAATGTTCACTGAGGACGCCGCGGGGGACCTGACCACGGGCTCGTCCATCGCCGATTTTCTCTTGGGCCTGCCGCAATCCACTTCGCTCAACTCTTCGCTGGCCAAAAGCTACCTGCGCGACAACGTCTACGACGCCTACGCCCTGGACGACTGGCGCGTTCTCCCCTCGCTCACGCTCAACTACGGCGTGCGCTGGGAGTTTTTCGCGCCTTACACTGAGAAATACGGCCACCTCGCGGATATCGCCACCAATCCCGGTGCAGGATTCGACAGCCTTACCGAGCAAACCGCCGGCGCCAACGGCCTGCCCTCCTCGCTCGTATTTCCCTGGCACAAGGCCTTTCAGCCGCGCGTAGGATTGGCCTGGCGCGTGCCGAAAATCAAGAGCACGGTGCTCCGCGCCGGCTTCGGCACCAATTACACCGTGGGCGAGTACGCCGGTTTTGCCACCACCATGGCGCATCAGCCGCCCTTCACCAACGAGCAGACTAACCAGGAAGAGGTCGGCAACACGCCGTCCACCGCCTGCGTACAAACCGGAACATGCTTCACGCTTGTCAATGGGTTTCCCGCGCCCGCCGCCGTCGGCAACTACGCGTTGAATCCCCACTACGGCCTTCCCTACGTGATGGCGTGGAACCTCGATCTCCAGAAGACGCTGCCGCTGGGCATCGTAATGAATCTCGGCTACAACGGAGCACGCTCCAATCATCTCGATGTCAAGCTCGCGCCGCGCGCGTTGCCTGGCAGCCCGGGCACCGACCCGTCGATCCCAAACCCGGTCATCAGCCAGCCTGTTCCCTTCAGCTACGAGGAGGCCGAAGCCTACTACAAGAACAACCAGGCCGCGGTGCGGTTGAACAAGCGGCTGCAGCACGGCGTTTCCATGGGCGCCAACTACCAGTACGGCCACGCCATCGACGATGCCACCTCGGTGAATGGCACCACCTCAAGCGCTGTAGTGCAGGATTGGCAGAACCTGGCCGCGCAGGAGGGCCACTCGGTCCTGGACTTCCGCCACCAGGTCAGTGGCACCTATCTCTTCGAGCTGCCCTTCGGGCCTGATAAATTCTGGGTTACGTCGGGCGTGGGTTCGCACATCCTTGAAGGCTTCTCGGTCTCAGGCAGTTTCACCTTCGCCACGGGCGGTTGGATCTCGCCGGGATTCGAGCCCACGAGGCTGAGCAATGAATGCGGCAACACAAGCGCGCTGCGGCCCAATCTCGTGCCGGGACAATCCGTGACCGCAGGAGGCGGCGGCCTGCGCCAGTGGTTCAATCCCGCGGCTTATGCTCCGCCCTCCGCCACCACAGGGTTCTGCAACTACTTCGGCACTGCGCCGCGTGACTCCATCGAGGAGCCGGGAAAGGTGCAGAACAACATGGCGCTCGCCAAAACCATGAACTTGGGCGAAACGCGCAGCATGGAGATTCGCGCCACCATCAATAACGTCTTCAATACCGTGCAGTACTCGGGCATCAACACCACCTATGGCGCGCCGCAATTCGGACAGGTAACTTCGGTCGGTGCCATGCGTTCGTTTCAGTTTTCGGCCAGGTTCAGGTTTTGAGAGGCAGCGGAGTCCGCGGGGTTAGCGGAGTTAGAACTGTTTGCATGCGGCGTGTTTTGAAAGAGTTCGATTTTGCAGCTTGCTGAAAAATGCGTCGCGGAGCGCGAAATGTCAGGGCACGAATTCAGTCGTGCCGCAGATCGCGCAAAATGATAATGGGCTTTAGCCCCCGAAGGATTGCATGACGGGCTTGACGCAAGGATTGACGCAAAAAATCGCGGCGGGTTTTGCCTCGCTGGCGCTGGCCGCTGGCGGTGCGCCGCCCCTCCCCGCGCAATCCCCCTCCCAGGTCAGCGCCACGCCGCAGGGCGGATTTGTGTTCAAGACCAACGCCGATCTTGTCCTCACCAACGTGGTGGCGCGCGACGCCAAAACCGGCGAGCTCGTGAAGGACCTCAAGCAGAGCGACTTCAAAATCTACGAGAACGGCAGGGAGCAGCAAATCACCGCGTTCGATTTCGAAAGCGTCGACATGGCCACGCCGCTCAAAGAGGCCACGGTAAGCGGCCTCGCCGCCGGCCCCACCGGCAGCAAGGCGGTGGTCGTGGCAAAGCCCGAGGAGCTGCGTAACCATCGGCTCATCGTCATGTTCTTCGACCTCACTTCAATGCAGCCTGAGGATCTGGAGCGCAGCGTGGAAGCGGCGCAGACCTTCCTCAAAACCAGGCTGCAGCCCGCCGACCTGGTCGCGCTGGTTTCTCTCGGCGACACACTCACCGTCGACCAGGACTTTACCGCCGACAAGGACGCGCTCATCCGCGAGGTGGGCGCTTACAACGGCACCGAGGGGCAGGGCTTTGCCGAGGGCGCAAACGCCAACAGCAACCAGGTGGAAGACACCACCGCCTACACGCCCGACGAAAGCGAGTACAACGACCTCAACACCGACCGCGAGCTCTTTGCCCTGCGCGCCATCTCGCAGTCGCTGGCCAAAATCAACGAGAAGAAGTCGCTGCTCTACTTCTCCGGCGGCATCTCGCGCGACGGCATCGAGAACCAGGCGTCAATTCGCTCGGCCATCAACGCCGCGGTGCGCGCCGATCTTTCTATTTACAGTGTCGACACGCGCGGACTGCAGGCCATCGGCCCTTTGGGTGACGCTTCCACGGGCAGTCTTCGCGGGCAGGGCGCTTTCAACGGCGGCTCGCTCATGAATAACATGCAAAGCAACTTCAACAGCCAGGAAGTGATGGCTTCGCTCTCATCCGACACCGGCGGCAAGGCCTTCTTCGACTCCAACGACTTTGCGCCCGCCTTCGCGCAGGTGCAGAAAGACACCTCGGCCTACTACGCCATCGGTTTCCACTCATCCGATCCGGCGCGCGACGGCAAATATCGCAAACTCAACGTCAAGATCACGAGGCCGGGCATCAAGCTCGAATACCGGCCCGGCTATTACGCGCCCGCCGACTTCAAACACTCCGGCAAGGAAGATCGCGAGCAGGAGTTGCAGGATCAGCTCGCCAGCGACCTGCCCGCCACCGACATCGCGGTCTACATGGACGCCATGTACTTCCGCCTCGACGCTAACCGCTACTACATGCCGGTTTCGCTCGTTGTGCCCGGTTCGCAAATCCCATTTGTCAAGGGCGGCGACAAGGACAAGGCCACGCTCGACATCGTCGGCGCCGTTATTGACGACACCAAGCGCCCCGTGGGCCGCGTGCGCGACACCGTCAAGCTCAATCTCGACGCGTCGCTCGCGGCGCGGCAGAAAAACATTCAGTACACCACCAGCTTCAATCTGCCGCCAGGCAAATATCAGATCAAGTTCCTGGTGCGCGAAAACCAAACCGGCCGCATGGGCTCGTTTATCGCCGAGGTCACGCTGCCCGATCTCAAAAAGGCCCCGCTGAAGATGAGCTCCATCCTGCTGGCCTCGCAACGCGAGCCCAGCAAGAAGTCCGGGAAGGAAATCGACCCGCTGGTGCGCAACGGCCAGGAGTACGTGCCCAACATCAGCCACGTCTTCCGTCAGGATCAGCACCTCTACCTGCTCTACGAGGTCTACGATCCCACGCGCGCCAAAGCCGCCGCCCCCGAAAACGCCGGGAATGAGCCCAAGGGATCGAAGCCGGGCATCAATCTGATGAGCAGCCTCGAACTGATTCAGGGTTCCACAAAGGTCTACGAAACGCCGATCGTGCAGGCCCGGGCCATCAACGTCGAAGGCCGCGACGCGGTCGGCTTCGAACTTGACGTCCCGCTCAGCGGACTCAAGCCCGGCCAGTATCTCTGCCAGTTGAATGTGATCGACGATGCCGCCGGCAGTTTCGCGTTTCCGCGCTTTGCCCTGCTGGTGCGCGAGCCGCCCGCGCCGCCGGCCGCGCCGCCGCCCGCGGCGCCCGCCGCTGCACCCGCGACTCCACCTGTCACTCCGCCAACCCCAGCCACCGGCGGTTCTGAATAAAGCCTTCCCGTGCCCCATCCATTCACCCGATTTTTGGGTGAATGGGTGGGATTTCACGGATCTTAATACGCCTCTTCCAACTCACCAGAACTCGCGGTTGCCCCCGGGCCCTCGTCTGCCGCGGCGGAGGGACCGGGGATAGCAAGAACATCAACGTCCGGCTAGCTCCGCTAGCCCCGCCAGCTCCGCTAACTCCACTGCTCTTTCAGCGTTTGATCAACCGGACCAGCGCCACCAGAATGACCGCGCCGGCCACTGCAATCAGCGTGCTGAAGATGAATCCGCCCGATGGGTCAATGTGGAACCAGCGCGCGATGAACCCGCCGACGAACCCACCCGCAATGCCCAGCAGAATATCCGCGAAGAACCCGTAGCCTGAGCCCTTCATGATCTTGCCCGTTAACCAGCCTGCAATCAGGCCGGCCAGAATCCAGAAAAGTATTCCGCCCATTCTTTCCTCCTTGGTTTTTTGTTACGCGTTCGTGCGGCGTGGGGCGTCGGGGGGAGCTTCTTAAGAGAGAAGCCGGAGAGCCTTTCCTCGCAGCGTAGGATTTATAACATTTCTCCCGTATACGAGGCCATAGCAAATTGCGCGCCGCTATTCCGGAGGGGTCAGCGTCTTTTCCCGGGCAGGGCTGTCGCCATAGGGGCAGTGCCGGCAACCCGAGCCGCAGCAACTCCCGCGCTTCAGGTGGTACGCAGCGGTAAACACCATCAGCGGGCCCTCGAAGTAGTAGTCTTCGGGCTCAAGTTTCCCGGGCTCTGCGGCGGGCGGCTCTCGGTCCATGCCTCTATTCTCCCGTAATGCCCCCGCGGCAGTGGTTCGGCCGCCGCAGTTAGCCGGTAAAATCGAATCATGGCACTCACCGCGCCCCAATCTGTTATCGATCGCGCCCGCCGCATCAAAATCATTCTCTTCGACGTCGACGGCGTATGGACCGACGGCACCATCTGGCTCGTCCCCGCTGCGCGGAGCAGCCTTTTGGAGGAGATCAGTGGGAAGGAAACGATCGGCTTCGGCGTGAACTCCGCCACCATGACCGAGGCCAAAGGCTACAGCGCCCACGACGGTACCGCCATTTCGCTGGCGCGCATCGGCGGCATGAAGTGCGGCGTCATCACCAAGCGCATCAGCGAAACCGTGGCCACACGCGCCCGAGACCTCAAGCTTGAATTCGTCTACCAGGGTTGCGCCTTCAAGATGCAGGCCATCCGCGAAATTATCGCCAAAGAAGGCGTCACGCTCGACGAGATTTGTTACGTGGGCGACGACGTCATCGACCTGCCCGCCATGCGCGAGGTGGGCTTCGCCGTTGCCGTGGCTAACGCGCGCGAGCGCGTGAAGGCCGAGGCGCACTACATCACGCCCAACTCCGGCGGCTACGGCGCGGCCCGCGATGCAGTCGAGTTCATTCTCGAGGCCAAGGGCACGCTCGACCAGTGCATCGAAGCCTACATCGACGAGCGCAACCCGATTCCGCCGTCAATGGATATTGGCCGCGGCGGCGATTTGAAGTAGCAGCGGAGTTAGCGGGGTTAGCGGAGCTGGAAGGTGTCCCGCATTACCCACCGATGCTGTCATCCTGAGCGACCGGAGCGCAGCGGAGGGAGTCGAAGGACCTGCGGTCGTTTTTCCGGTTTGATGGAGGTGCGTGAGAATGCCGCTGAAATACCACTCCGGCGAAGAAATCAGAGAGGGCGATCGTATTCTGCATGGGCCTAGCCGCGGCGCAGTCGAATTCATCGCTGATCCAGTCATTGATGATCCAAAAACAAAATGGTATGTCGAAGAATATGGCGGAGGGATCATGCTGATGACAGAACTTTACGGAAGAGTGTTTACCGCGAACCCCGACGAAGACGATGAATTGGAATTTGTGAGCAGGGCAGAGACCGAATTCGTGGCCGGGCTGAATCATCGCAATGACGAATAAGCAAAAACGCGCCGTCATTCTCCTCAGCGGCGGCCTCGACTCGGCCACCGTGCTCGCCATCGCCAAAGCTGAGGGCTACGAGCTCTACGCGCTTTCGTTTTCCTATGGCCAGCGCCACGCGTGGGAGCTCGAAGCCGCCAAGCGCGTAGCCGCTTCCATCGGAGTGGCCCAGCATCGAGTGACCACGATCGATCTCCGCGCCTTTGGCGGCTCCGCGCTCACCGCCGACATCGATGTGCCCAAAGGCCGTGACGCCGAAGAGATGTCCCACGGCATCCCCATCACCTACGTGCCCGCGCGCAACACTATTTTTCTTTCGTTTGCGCTGGCCTGGGCTGAGGTGCTGGGCGCAAGCGACATTTTTCTCGGCGTCAACGCGCTCGACTATTCCGGGTATCCCGATTGCCGGCCTGAATTCATCGAGGCCTTCGAGAAAATGGCGAACCTCGCCACCAAGGCCGGCCTCGAAGCTACGAATGTAGACGGCCGTCAGCATCTCCGCATTCACACTCCGCTCATCGCAATGACCAAGGCGCAGATCATTGCCAAGGGAACGGAGCTGGGCGTGGACTACGGGCTAACAAGCAGTTGCTACGATCCGGGGCCTACCGGCGCCCCCTGCGGCCAGTGCGACTCATGTTTGCTGCGCCAGAAAGGCTTCCGCGAAAACGGCATCGAAGATCCGTTGCCAAAGACAGCTTCTAGCTTTTAACTGCTAGCCTTTAGCTAATCTTTGCTTGAAATCGTTGCAAGAATCCGGTTTTGAAAGGGCACGGCTTTAGCCGTGCCCTGAAATACGCATAAACGGCGGGGCTTTAGCCACTGAGGGATGTTTTTTAACCGGCTCCGAGATTCATGCCGCCATCTCTCAAGCCAAGACTGTTGCGTTCCGCACGAAAGAGCTAGAAGCTAGGAGCTAGCAGCTAGAAGCTGCCTTTATGTACTCGGTCAAAGAAATCTTCTACACCCTGCAGGGCGAGGGCGCGAACACGGGCCGCGCTGCGGTCTTCTGCCGCTTTGCGGGCTGCAATCTCTGGTCGGGCCGCGAACCCGACCGCGCTTCGGCAATTTGCCAGTTCTGCGACACGGATTTCGCCGACACCAACGGCCCCGGCGGCGGCAAGTTTACCTCCGCGGAGGAGTTAACGGCGGCCGTCGAAGAGAAGTGGCCGGACAGCGACGCTCCCGGCAAGCGGTTTGTCGTCTGCACCGGCGGCGAGCCTCTGCTGCAGCTCGACAGCGCGCTCATCGACGCTCTGCACGCGCACGGCTTTAAAATTGCCGTCGAAACCAACGGAACCATCGCGGCGCCGCCGGGTCTCGACTGGATCTGCGTCAGCCCCAAAGCAGGCGCTGAGCTCCAGCAACGCACTGGCGATGAGCTCAAGCTGGTTTATCCGCAAGCTGGTGCAGACCCGGCCGCGTTCGAGTCGCTCCAGTTCCGCCATTTCTTTCTGCAGCCGATGGATGGCCCCAACCGTATTGCCAACATGCAAGCCGCGCTCCAGTATTGCCTCGATCACCCGCGCTGGCGCCTGAGCCTGCAGACCCATAAGTTGCTTGGAATCCAGTAAAGCAACGAAAAGCGGCTCAAACAATTTCTCCCCTCTGAGTTCCCAAAAACCCCAGCTTTCCATCGAAACCCGCGGGCGTCCGGCGCGCAAAGAGTTTCTCCAGATCTTGCCTTCCGCATGTGATAATTTCCTCCTGATCCTCAAAATCGAGCCCGATCGCCGGAGGGTTGTGAATTGAAGAAAGGTGCTAAATTGCTTTGGCCAAGGAACGCCATTTGCGTGGCAATCGGAGCTGTTCTCGGTTTGGCCCTGAGTGCGAGTGCCCAGGACAAGGGCGCCGCACTGCCCGTCGGCTTCTGGGTGACGAAACCAGCCAGCGAACAGCTTTTCATCTCCACAAGCACATGCAGATTCACCGCGAACAACGCCAGCGGTGTGACCGTCCAATTGATCGAAGGCAAATGTACGTGGCAAGCATCGAGCGACGGCGGAATCCTCACCATCAATAACATCCACAGCTATAAGTCCGCGCCCATCCGCTACAGCATCGTCCTGGTCAACTCCACGACAATCAAGGTCTTTGGCGACGTGTTCTACAAGGGAATCTTAGGAACGGTAAAATAGCATTCCGGCAGCGGGAGTGGACAAATGCCAGCCATCGGCGAGTTTTTTCTACTCCCTATTGGCTACTCCCTCGTTTCTCCGCCTCCGCCAGCCATCCCCGCCGCAACTTCTCCGCCGGAACGCTCGAGAGATACGGCTTGATGTCGAGCACCGGCGTGCCGTCCAGCATATCCACGCCGCGCACGCGCAGCGTTGAGCCTTCGCGGCCCAGCAACTCCACCACCGTCAGCCCTATGGGGTTCGGCCGCCGCGGCGATCGCGTGGCGAAAACCCCGTGCGGCAGGCCCTGGTCGGCGGGTGGATGCGCAATCAAGTCGAATCCATCGGCGCGGTCGAACACCCAGATCACGAAGAGGTGCGAGAAGCCCTCAATGTCGGCCAGTCCCAGCTCGTAGTCGCGCAGCAACTCGATCGCGCCCTCGGCATCGTGCTTGGCGCCGAGGCCTTTGGGAATCGCGGAGGTTTCATGGAAGGGGCTATGAATGAATCCGATGGGCTGGGCGGTAAACATGGCTTGAACGCCTCCGCATTTCATCCTAAGCCAGGGCGCATCCGGCCTGCGCGGCTGCCGCGCGTCAGGCGCGTGATTTCTGCCGGATCGTCTCTACTGTCTAACCCCCCTGTTTTCCGCTTCAAGTCATGAACAAAGTATTCGTCAGGCCAAAACGCCCTGCCCAGGTTGCCGGGAACACTTCCGGCCTCGCCGGTGTCTAACAAGGCAGGTAGATGGGTTCGCTGGCGGAACGCCGACGCCCTCGTATCGGGGTTAGCGACATGCTTTCTGGGCCAACCAGCGGCGGGAAGCAGCTCAAAAATGCCATCGGCTCCTTCCCGGGTCTGCAGGGTTTCGACTGTGACGCCGGAGGGTGCAAATGGCGGATGAAGTGCGGTAACGTGGGAGGACACTGACTTGCAGGCGGACCTCACCATGGGCAATCTTGCCGGCGCGCTCGCGCTCCAACCCGACGAAGCGGCTCTGGTTCGAGAGCTGCGGGCGGGTTCTGAGGAGGCGTTTGCCTGGCTCATCGCGCACTATCATCAGCCGATCTACTCTCTGCTCGCGCGCACGGTGCGCAACCAAGCCGATGCGGCCGACCTGACCCAGGAAGTGTTCGTCAAGGTCTTCCGCGGCATTCACGGCTTTCACGGCGAGT
Source organism: Occallatibacter sp. (assembly GCA_050011915.1). GTDB lineage: Bacteria > Acidobacteriota > Terriglobia > Terriglobales > Acidobacteriaceae > Telmatobacter. The sequence goes on along the minus strand of JBEKIE010000013.1, from coordinate 39,302 downwards.
CCTCGCTGCGCACCTGGATCTACCGCATCGCGCTGCGCGAGGCGTCGAACCAGCGCCGCTGGTGGATGCGGCATCAGCAGCAGGAGATCCCCATCGAGCAGGAAGTCGCGGAAGGGGACGGCGGACGGCCAGCGCTCCTCAAAGACATGTTGGTCGACCCGTCGGAATCGCCGTATGACGCGGTCGTGCATGAGGAGAACCGGTCGCACGTGGAAGAGGCGTTGCGGCAGGTGCCTGAGCCGTTCCGCACTACGCTCATCCTGCGCGACATCGAGGGTTTTGTGTACGAAGAAGTAGCTGCAATGCAAGGCATCAATCTGGGAACGGTGAAGTCGCGGCTGGTGCGCGGGCGCGCTTGTCTCAAGGCGCTGCTTGTCGCGTCCAGTGCGGGCTCACGGTCGAAAGCGCTGCCAGGGATGGAATTGTCCCTGCGAGAGGAGGCGCGATGAACAACTGCGAACCAATGCAGTCGAGCTTTGCGGAATATCTGGATGGCCGGTTGACGGGACGCGCAATGCAGGAGATCGACGCACACATTCAGGGTTGCCGCGAGTGTGCCCGCGAGTTTCAATCTCTGCGCCAACTGCAAACCGCATTGGCCGGGCTGGGCCCGGTGGAAGAACCCGCTGACCTGCCGCTGCGCATCCGCGTCGCGGTCAGCCAGGAGAGAGCGCGCAGCCACCGCAGCGCCCTTACGCTTATAGACCTGGCCTGGAGAAACTCTGTTGGGCCGTTCCTGCTGCAGGCCGGCGCAGGCTTTGCCAGCGCCGTGCTGCTGTTGGGAACCATCGTCTTCCTCATCACCATGTTCGCGCAGCCTCAAGTTGCCGCAGCCACGCCCGACGAGCCGCTGGGCAATGCCACCGCTCCGCATCTGCTCTACTTCTCCAACGCTCAAGGCGGCAATGAGACAAGCGCGATCGACGGCCCGGTCGTGGTCGAGGCCTACATCAACGGTTCGGGCGAAGTGTACGACTACCGCATCGTCTCCGGACCCACCGACGCCACGACGCGCTCGCAGGTAGAGAACCTGCTGCTGTTCAGCCGCTTCGCGCCAGCCCGCTTCTTCGGACAGCCGGTCCGCGGATTGGCTGTGCTGCAGTTCTCCGGCGTCTCTGTGCGCGGATAAAAGAGCAGAGAACAGGGAACAGGGAATAGGGAACAGAAGAGCCCTCGCATTCAGCGAGCGGCTGTTTGTTCGTAGTTCATCGTTCACGGCAATGCCTCGCCCGAAAACAAAAACTTTCCCGAAAAATTGATGCGCATTTGCGGCCCAGTGTCGGAGGATCGCAGAAACTGTGGGACTGCGGGATTTTTTCGTGTAAGTGATTGATTCTGTTGATAAATCCGGGCTTCACAGTTTCACAAGTCGTTTTTTAGAAACAGGGACCAAGGGAATAAGGGACCAAGGGAACAAGAAAACAGGGAACAAGGGAATAAGGGAACAAGGGAACAAAAAAACAGGGAGCAAGGGAGCAAGAGGGCCGGCTTCCAACTTCCTGGCTCCAATCCGGGCCTCCAGCTCCCAACTTCCGGCTCGTACCCGGGAGAGGGGTAGGGGGGAGGGGGTGGGGGGAGTTGTGAAGTGGTAAATAGCTGCCCGGGGCAGTGGACCGTGTGAAGTGTGCGTGTGGGCGTCGCGGGTGTGAGTGTGGCGAGTGTGAGTGCGAGTGCGCTCTGGCTGTGAGCCGTGGTTCGTGCTTCGTGTTTCGCAGGTCTGGTTGAGCGCTCATGGGAACAGTATGCGCCGGATGCGGTTTATTCTATGCAACGAATTCAGGGAACAGGGATCAGGAGTCAGGGATCAGAAAAACAAAGAGTTAGGGTGAGGTGGACAGTTCGATTTGAGGAGTGCGGGGTTGACAAAAATCGGCGGAGGGAACTTGTGGGGTATTTTGGTAGTGGGTCAAGTGATTTCCACAGGATATATCTATTTCTGATCTTGTTTAGCCCACCACGCAAGAAAGCATTCTTGAACTTCTCTTGGAGCGCGTCGGGTTTCCTGCATTCCGGCCTGCGCCCGCTTAACGATGGTTTCGGATGCGTCGGCCTTTGGAAGCGCGTCTCCTTCTTCAAGCAGCTTTCTTAGCTGATCGCATGACATCATCTTTGAGTAGTTGTATGCGATCACGGATGGATGATCGATAGATGGATGAATCTTAGGCTCTAGGCGCGTTGTGGTATCAGATTTCGCCCGCTCGGTAGTGACGCTTACCAAAACTATGAGGTCATTCTCATCAGGATCGGAAATCACCACATGCAAGTGTGGCGTCGAGGTGGGGTTCTCATCATCGTATAGAAGATACGTGTTTCCGCATTTCATGGTGCCTCAATGAATGGTCTCTACACGTTCCGCTAATTCTATGCGCTCTGCTATTTTTCGCTCTTGTTCAATTTCAGAAAGGATGGCTTGAATACTCTCTTCAGACTCATTTAGAGCCTGAAGGATTTCGGTAATTGAGATAGGGATGCTGCTGCCTCCTGGATTTTTCCACTCAGGCAGCGTGTGCATAAAGTCCACTATCCTCCAACGGTTCTGGTGGCCATATTCTTTGAACACACGGGTCAGGATTTCTTCTTCAGCGAGAGAAAGCCTACTCTTCTTCTGGAGAGGGGTACTCAATTCGACTTCGTAATCCCCAAAAGGCGCAGATATATATTCGGACCAAAAGCGGCCACCATCCTTAACTAAATTGTAGGTCTGGCTAAGGACTGGACCATTGTCCATTGAGGCATAATTATCATTGCTAATCGGAGTGCCCCACTCAGCAAAGGCTTGACGGTCAGCAATGTAGAGCAACTTTAGGAGCTTGAGGTAGTGCATACATCCGCCACGCAATTCCAAAAGGAATGCCGCAGCTTCGGTAACCTTTTGTTCATCGAATCGCATGAAGATCACAGGTGAAAATTTGGCGAAACACCATCGCTGGTAGTGTACCACTTTTATAGACTCGTTTTGCACAGTTTTTGTTGCATTATGTGGAAAAGCGGTAAACAACTACATGACGATTGTGGTATGGGGCTCAAACTAAACAGCCATTTTTAACCCTTCTAAAATTGATCGCCCATCCAGTAGTTTTACCATCTCCTCAATCGACCACACATGATCTGCAATTCTAGCCTCCATTGCCGGTGTCACTCTGAGTGTCTGATGCACGCGACAGAAGTTGTAGTAGAGAAAATAGATAGCGAGCATGTGCTCATGGTTTTCGACCTCTTTTGAGAAGGCATTTGTAAGCCGCGTAAACCGCCGCATCGACATACGCATAGTGAGATTCTGCCGCTCCACATAAGACGTACTGATGTGCTCAGGAGTGGGGTTTCCCAAAATGATGCAGGATTCCGTCCCGATACACACGCCGGGACTATAGCGCGTATCTGGTTGCGAAGGCGATCCGTACAGCTTTATCAGCAGCGCGTAGTCCACATCCATGCCAAACGCACCTTCGACGGCTTCAATGTACGCCTTGTGCCCGTCCGTAGTGATCTGTACGCCAGTGGTCAAACGCGCCGCTACATCCTTCATGAATGATTTCGCCCAGGCCGCATCTCTGCCGCCGCAGAGATACGAGACGATCAGTTTGGAATCAGCGTCCAGAGCTGTCCAAGTCCATAGGCTTCCTGCTCCCTCGGTTCTCTTCTCGTCGGAAATGTTCTTGTCTTTGCCGGAGCAGAACGACCAGATTTCATCGCACTGGATTCGCTTCGCAACTACATTACGCACGCGCTCATCATGGTATTCGGCGCAGACCCTCCCGAGATCGGCCAAGAGAGAAAGCACCGTCCCCTTGGCAATGCCCGTCATGCGGCAAGTGGACCGGATGCTATTCCCTTCAACTAGGGCGGATACGACTTGGACTCTTTGAGATGTGCTCAAGCGACTCATGATGTATGTAGTATGCTTGAGCGCTCATGCTTTGTCAAGATAAATCATCGAAATCAATAAAATCAATTAAAGTCCGATTTTCCACAGATCGGCTGTCAATTGCACATTGATGAAAATCGGCTATCCTGCTATAGTCTAAAAATGAAATGGCCGAAGGCGCTTTGGACGCCAACGGCCATTCGAGAGGAGAACCCGATGCCCATAACATTCCGCCCCTAGAAAGGGCGAGCGGCTATGGAAACACCGCAGGAACCATCTTGCCAAGCGGGGTTGCTCTGAGAAGGGTCGCCCCGCGCGGCACTCATTCATTTTACCAGTGTTTACGCTGGTTTCCTAGTGAAAAGTGGGGGAGCCATGAGTACAGAGCCGATCAACTACGAAGCAGTCATCGAAGACCTAGAGGCCAAGAAGGCCCAGCTGGACGCTACGATTACCATGCTGCGCGCGCTCTCCGGCCTAGGCACGTTGGGCATTACGCCACCCAACGGACCAAGTGGCGGGGGAAACGGCGGCACCAAAATTGCGTCTGATGCGTTCTTTGGAAAGAGCATCCCAGAAGCCGCCGTGATTCATCTTGGGAACGTGCGCAAGAAGCTCTCAACCCAAGCCCTCATGGATGCGTTGGAGGCTGGTGGATTGCCAAAGAGCAAATACAACACCGTCTACGCCATTCTGCGCCGCCGTGAAAGCCAGGTCGGCGACCTCATTAACATGCAGGGAGAATGGGGACTGGCAGCGTGGTACCCGAACCACGTTAAGAAGGTGCCGAAGAAGGGCGCTGCGTCGGAAGCCGCGACTGAGGAAGATGCAGTTGAGGCTGATGAAGAAGCGGAGATCGAACCCGCAGGGGAGATGAAGGCAACAGCCTAGCCTTCCTTCTGCCATCTCGTTCGAGCGGCATTGCTGGCAATCTCACGCCGTTGGGATTCGCTCAGTTTTGCCGCTCTCGCTTTTCCGCCCTTCAATCCGCCAAGCCGACCAAGCGCGACGGCAGCAGCGTTCTTCTCTGTCGGCCTCAATGCTTCGCCCGTCGAAATTTCAACCACTCGGAGCGCGTTCTGCGCGAAGTCACGTTTACTCTTTGCCATCCGTTAATGATGCTTGAGCGCTAGAGCGGACGCAAGGGGCTGTGGAAATCACTTGACCCACTACCGGTATTTTCAGCGGGTTGCTGAGAAAACGGGGCGGGAGGACTTGCGGAAAGGCAGGGAACAAGGGAGCGAGGGAACAAGGGAACGAGAAGGCAGGGAAATGGGGAGTAGCCAGTAGGGAATAGTGGCCGGAGGTAGGGGCGGGACTGGGCCGGTTGGCGGCGTGTCGGTTGCTGTCGATGACGCATTGGGCTGTTGGCGACACGTAACGTAGTTGTTCAGGAAGGTTGGTCAACCGTTGCCGACTAGTGGAGAGTGACATCGTCCCGGGCATCAAAGGCGCGACCTAAGTCATCCGTTATCCGGGCCCCCAAATGCGAGGGATCCTTCGACTTCGCTCAGGACGGGCACCCTCAGTTGAACAGTGTGCCCCCTGGGATCGTGGCCACCCGCCCGTGTTCTTAGGCACAGCCCGCCTTCCGCAGCTTTCCTATGCTGTCTGCCACGAGATGCGGGTCATCCGCCGAAGCTCGGACGCCTGCCGTTATGGCGCGGTGCAGCCTTGCTTTTTTAGCTCGACGCGGCGGTTGCGGGCGCGTCCCTCGTCGCTGCCGTTGTCTGCAATGGGCTGGGTCTTGCCGTAGCCCCTGGCGGTGAGTCGCCCCTGAGCGATGCCGTTGTTGGTGAGCCAGGTGACGACGGAGGCGGCGCGGGCTTCGGAAAGCTTCTGGTTGTACGCGTCGTCGCCAACGTTGTCGGTGTGGCCCTGGATTTCCAGTTTGAGGTCAGGCCGGGCCTTGAGGATCGAGAGGACGTTTTGAAGAACAGGCTGGGAATCGGCACGGATGGTGGATTTGTTGAAGTCGAACTGAATGCCGTAGACGGCCACGTGGCAGTCGCGATCGAGTTGGGCGGCCAGGTTGCCTTCGTCGGCGACCGTAATGGTGTAGTCTGGGCCGCCGCCGTGCAGGTACGCCCAAATACTGCGGGTGCCCACGGCGTAGTGGGCGACGACAACGGCATCGGCGCTGTGCGACACATGAACCACTTTCCAGCCTGCCTGAGTGAGGGCGTTGCTGTAGACCGTGACGAACATGATCGGCGATTCGAAGGGCGGCGCGTTGTAGCCCTTCGTAATGGATCCCGAGCCGGCAACCTGATCCTCCTGCTGGCCCTTATCCAGATCGACGGTGACGATCAAGGGGTCGTCGTCGTGACGGCTGCCAGTGGGCGTGGAGCCGGGAATGGGCGGCAGGAACGGGAAATTGCCGGAATCGGGGCTGACGGTTTCCGGCTTCTCCGCCGGTTTGGGAATTTTGACGCTCACAAGGCATGGCCCGACTTCGACGAGGTCGAATCGCATGTCGTCGTTGCCAAAGGCCCAGAGCATCATCCAGGTGTTGTGTCCGTCCTTTTGATAGCGGCCGATTTTGGCTTGCCCGCGTTCCTCGGGAAGAAACGTCCAGCCCGCGTTGACCAGCGAGGGTTTAATTTGGCGGACCCAGACATCGTCCGGCTCAACGCCGTCGGGAACGCCGGAAACCGTCAAGCCACCCGCCCAGTGTTTCCCTCTCTGGGTGGTACTGTCCGCATGGGGAATGGCGAATTCAGTTTCGCCGAAAGCCTCGTAGGTGTAGTTAGGCTTTAACTGCACCTGCGGCGCGATGACGAAATAAGAGGGCAGCGGGGGCGGCTGCGGTGCATCCTGGGCAAGGCCCGGAACGGCGAGGGCCAGAAATACGCTGAAGCAAAAGAGGCGCATAGGTGCTCCTGAGAGCGATAGGATAGCAGACGCCTGCGATCTGCCGGCTCTGAATCGGCGACTTGGATATTGCAGGGAAGGTGTCGATTGAAAAGAGACTTCGACCGTTGCAAACAGCCCAAAAGCGCGTTTCGAGGTGGATCTGCATCGATCGGTCCCGATCAACGCCGATGTCGCCTTCAGGGCTCCGCGCTTTGCGGTAAATTGCCGATGCGCTTGTCGGGCATTTTCGATGGGGGATTTGGGGATTTCCGGGTTAGCGGCGATGCTGGCGATACGGCCTCAATTGCGTGAGGCACCGGGAATTTCAAATCGCACGCCGACGGCGCTGTTGGCCCACTGGGTTGCGACAACATCGATCTGATCGATCGGAATCTGCTCGTAATGCCGGGAATCGAGATCGGTGAGGACCTTTGCGGTCATCAGGTAGTTTTGCATCTTCATCGGGTCGCGGCCGCTCTTGAAGATCACTGTCAGAGCTTGCCCGGATGCGGACGGGACGGTTGGTTCTGCGAAGGCGCGCTGCTGGTATTGCGCGCTGGCGGATGGGGTGTCGCCGGGCGGGCCATAGCCATCGTCTGGATATGGGGCCGGGTAGTAAGGAGCCGCAGCGGTCTGGTCATATGCAGAGTTATCGGGCGCAGAATTATCGGAATCGCTCCAATCGTAGAATCCCGGATCGATGAGATAGGGGTAGCCATATCCGGGCCATGTTGGATAGTTCGAGACATACCAATTCTGGAACGACCGCCGGCGTGCGGCGAAAAGATCCTGGCTCGAATTCCCGCCGCGATACGATGCAGGATTCGGGGCACGATTCGGGGCGCGATTTTGGGCGGAAGACGGACGAGCGCCCATTGAATAGTTGGGAGGACGGCCCGCGAGGAATGCGTTTCCGTTGTAGGGAATGCGAAGGTACGCGCGGCTGGGCGGGGCCATTTGTCTGAATCCCGGGGATTCGTAGCGAACTGGCGGCGCAGATCGTTGAGAGCCGGCGAAGCGTGAAAATCCGGAGGGCGCTGAGAAGCTGGCGTGCCCCGCAGATCCTCGACTGCCGGAAGCGCCGGCGTGCGCGCCGCCGCGTTGCGCAAGGGCCGGCATGGCAAGCGCGAGCAGAGCGATTGCAGCCCGGAAGGTCATGAAATCATTCTACGCCCGATCGAATTCCTTTTCTGTGTCGCCGAGGCGGCGATGGCTGGATGACGAACATACCCGCGCTTTCGGCGCGGGGGTTCGTGCGATCCCCGGGACCAGCCGTCTCATTCCGTCTCAGAAGCGAGACCCGGGGCACCCCGGATCGTGCTGGGCGAGGTTCCCAAGGTGCGAGCCACCCGGCGATGGGCCGTACTACATCGGTAACCCTGGATTTTGCGTAGCGGAATCCGAGACGATCTGTTGAGTTGTCAGGTCCGGCATGATCCATCTGATCCAGCCATCCGGGACGGTTCGGTTGGTCTCGGTGCTGCCTAGATTCGGCCAAAGTATTCGCTGAACGCTTGTCACCGTATAGGCGTCATCGACCTTGGAGAGCCAGATCGATCTGCCTCCGGATCCAACTCCGACGGTGATATCGGTGACGAAGCTCAGCCCCGAAACCGGAAGTGAAATGGGCGAGACCTGAGAGAAATCGAAGTTGCCCGGATTGATATAGACGAGCGGCGCCTGACCTAGGTCCTCGAAGTTCGCGAGGAATAGATCTGGCAGGCCATCGCCATTGACGTCGACCAATTCGAGGGTCAGGAACTGCTTTCCTGCGAGGCCCTGAGGCAGGCCATCGTAAGAGGTCGTGAAGACGCCGTTACCCTGGTTGAGCAACCAGTGAATCGGGTAGGTTGTATTTTCCCAGTTTGAGACCAGAACATCCGGCAGCCCATCGCCATTCACGTCCGCCGCCGAAGCGGAGCTGAAGTATCCAACCTCACTGCTCGGATTGGACACCTTATAGGTGCCATCGGGCTGAGAGAGCAGAAGTGTGTTTTCTTCGCCCGGATACGGACTGGCATCGTATCCGTGGCAGGCTACGAAGATGTCCGGCTTTCCGTCCCCGTTGAAATCAGCAACCAAAGCCTTTCTTGGATGGATGCAATGATTAGCGCCGCCGAGCGGGTTAGTGACTTGCGTAAACGTTCCCTGAGGCGAGTCGTTGTAAATGTAGTAAGCGGAGGGGTAATTTGCCGCCTCCGCGGGAGTCATGGATGTCGAATATCTCAGGACCGTAATGAAGAGCCCGAAGGAGCCACTGCTCCCGAAGTTTCCGTATGCGCGGGCATCGCCGAATTGGGGAAGAGTCTGCGGCGTCAGCCCAATCTCCTTGAAATTCTTGTAAGAGGTCGGCGCGTTGGGCACTGCGGCCGGCCAATGCGTGGCCTGGGGAACGTATGAGGTACTGGTCGGTGTGGTGGTAGCGCTCGAGCCGCCACCGCTGCTGCCGCTGCCGCCGCTGCCGCATCCCAAAAAGGCGAAGGTCAGTGCGACCAAGACAACACAGCAAATAGGAATTCTCCCGTAGCTTGACAAGGTGATCCCTCCTGATTGAATTGTTGGCCGGCCGCTGTGTGACAGGGAAGTAACAGGCTGGCAAGGTCAAAGATTTAAGCCATTCTAGCCCCTCGGCATGAGATTAGGTAGGAGGAATCAGCGTGTCATCCCCCATTTGGTATATGGCGGCAAATTTAGGTGCCGGGGCCGGGGACTCGCGGCAGCGCCATGAAGAGACGGACCATCTCAATCTGACGGCTGGTTCCGGTCTTGCTCATCATGCTCTTAATCTGCTGGCGAACCGTTCCAGGCGAGACGCGGCGCAGGCTGGCCATCTCCTCTGTTGAGTAGCCCATGAGGAGGCCATTGGCGATTTCGGTCTCCGCCGGTGAGAGGTTATACAGAGCGCGGAGCATGTCGTCGGGGAAGTTCACGGATTTGTCGGGGTCCGTGACCAACAGCATCAGGTCTGCCCCCGCATGTTTGCGGTGAACGGGCGGCATTGGACAGGCGAGCAGTTGCAGAGAGGCTTTGCCGGATGGGCGCGGAAGGGAGAGCGCGCGATTGAGATTGGCTTCAGCCAGTGGGTTGAAGGGCATGGCTGCGTTTTGGAAGAGAGCTGCGAGCGCGGGTCTGGAGCGGCCATCGGAAGCGGCCACCTGGCCATTGAGGAGCGTGAGGCCGTCGTCCTCGCGGAGAAGCGCCTGCACCGACGAGTTGCAATGCTCAATGCGGCCTCTCCGGGTAAGCAAGAAAGTGGCCGTGGAGCTAGCGTCGGCCATGGCCTGCGCGCCCGCCAACTGCTGCTGCGCCACGCCCAGCGTCCGGCTAATCTCAAGCGCTATTCGGACGTGGGGAATAACAAGTTCGAGCAGCCGCTTAGAGTCCGGCTCCATCGGTCCCTGTTCCGGGGTACGCCAGATGGTGAAGGCTTCGACCTGACGCAGGGAGATATTGATGAGGCTCACGGTTGCGTAGCGCGGACCGAACCTCGGTCCGAGTTCGTTCCACATATCCGTCCGCAGCAGCCCTTCGTTGGGCAGGAGTTCTTCATCGGTATAGACGCCGGCCTTGCCGATGCGAATAAGCGGAGCACGAAGCGGATCGCTCTGCGCGTGTTTCTGGTTGTAAATGGCTGCCGCTGTGGCCATCTCATGGTGCCCGCCCACGGCCAGCGCAGCGGTCCCGAAACGGACGCTGGCTGACAGGTAGAGGCCGGAAAAGGACTGCGTATGATCGCAGAGAAGCGTAAGAAAACGCTGCCACTGCTCCTGCTGGAGCGGCGCGGAATATAGGACGGCCAAAAGATCAGAATATGCTTCAAGCCCGATCATGCGTGACTTTGCCTATACCTGCAAGTTTGTTCGAATAGCATACATGGTTGGGCTCACGGCTTCGGTTGGGTTCTCTCTTGTATTCTGCGGCAATTTCCACTCCCGTTTGACCCCGTCGATGCGTCTAACTAGACTTGCAGACAGGGCAATCTCATGACGTTTCGTTTCGCGCACTCCTTCGTTCTTCCTTCCGCGGCAATTCTGGGTTTGATGGCCGGCCTGGCCACCAGCGCGGCTGCGCAGCCGTCCTCAAGCTCGCAAAACGGCTCAAATTCATCGTCCGGTCAAAGTTCTTCGAGTCAAAATTCATCGTCGGGGCAGATGTACGCGCATGAAAAGGCGCCTTCGCTCATCGATCCCGCGGGACCGACGGTGTCGCTGATCAGCTCGGAGCCGGTGTTTGTGATGGCGGCCGCGCTGAATGCCTGCGGCTACGACGAGGGCGTGGAAGACAGTTCGCCGATCCGCAAGCGCGTGCGCGACGAGATGAACCAGGTGTTTGCGCAGAGCGAAGAGGCCCGCCAAAAGCGCGACGCCCTTTGCCTTTACATCGCGCAGCACCGCATGACCGGCACGGAGCTGGACATCGCGCAATACATTTCCCTGTCGCTCTACCTGACGCCGCCGCCCGAGCTCGAAGTTACCGCCGACCTTACCGAGATGCCGCCCGACTCTACGCAGGTGGCGGAGGTCGCGCCCATCCTGCGCGCCTTTGCCGCCGCGACGGATCTGCACGGCATCTGGCTGACCACGCACCACGCCTACGACGAAGAGGCCGCCAAGCTGCACGACTCGCTCTCGCAGATGATTGTGGACACCGATCTCTACCTGAAGATGCCGGCGGCCACCTACGACGGCCGCAGGTTCATCGTGGTGATTGAGCCGCAGCTATCGCCCACGACGGTGAATGCGCGCATTTACGGGACCGATTATGTGGTGGTGGTTTCTCCGGTGAACGGCAAGATTCCCATGACCGCGGTGCGCCACACCTATCTGCACTACGTCATCGATCCGCTGCTCTATGCGGAAACCAACGTGCTCAAGCGCGAGGAGCCGATCCTGAAGGAGATTCGGGACGCGCCTCTCGCGTTCCGCTTCCGTTCCGATACCACGGCCCTGACCGTCGAGTGCCTGATCAAGGCCGTGGAAGCGCGCACCATGGATACGGGCGTTCCCGAATACAAGATTCCCGCCGGCATCGACCGCTCGCAACTGCCGCGCTACGAGCACGAGCGCGAGCTCTACCAGCAGAGGGTCGACGCGGTGAAGTGGGCCACGGTGCAGCACGACATGCGGCAGGGCTTCGTGCTGACGCAATTCTTTTACGAGCAGATGATTCAATTTGAAAAACAACCAACCAGCTTGAAAGACATCATGGGCGAGATCGTCTACGGCATGGACATAGACCAGCAGGTGCACAGGGCGCGGCAGACGGAGTTCGACAAGGTGGCCGACGAGGACGTGTTGCAGCGCAGCAGACCGCGCCAACTCACGGGCCTGGATCTGGCGGAGGCGCGGCTCTCGACCGGAGACGTGCCGGCGGCTACCGCCATCGCGCAAAAGGTGCTGGCTGCGGAGACCGATACGGTATCTTCGGTGGCCGACGCGGCGCGGGCGCACTTCATCCTGGCGCGGGCCGATCTGATGAGCGTGCATCCGGGCGAATCGGAAGACGATGCCGAGAGAACCATCGGCGAGGCGATCGTGCAATTCCAAAAGACGCTTGAAACCAGCAAGGACCAGCGCCTGCTCGCCTGGTCGCATATTTATCTGGGCCGCGTTCTCGATCTCGAGTGCAAGCGCGACCAGGCCGTGGCCGAGTACAAGGCGGCCCTGGAGGTGCGCGACGGCCAGTTGGATACGCGTCTTGCCGCCGAACGCGGCGCGAAGGCGGCGTACGCCGTGAAGGGCCATGGCTGCGACGAGGACGCGGAGGACGAAACTCCGGACAACGGAGCCGCCAAGCCCGCACCGCAACCGCAACAGGGCGCGCCGAAGCCGCAATAATTCCTGGCCGGCTGCTCCGCGAGGAACGATTGTGCCGAATCCCGGCAAGTTTCGGGCTGCCATGAGACCTGGCGCGCGAGCCATGCGTCAAAATGCATGAAGAAGGTGGAACTTGGGCGAAGTGCGCATGGAATCCGATCTGAACGAGCTTGAATCGGCGCTCGGACACAGGTTTCTGCGTCCCGAGTTGCTGGTGTGCGCGCTCACGCATCGTTCCCTGGCCCACGAGCTCGCGCGGGCCGATGTGAGCATTCAGGCTGCAGGCGACACGGAGGCTGCCGGCAACAGCCGGGCTGCAGGCAATATTCAGGCAGCCGCCAGGGAAGACAACGAGCGCCTGGAATATCTTGGCGACGCCGTGCTGGGCCTGGTGGTGGCTGAGGCGCTCTATGCCGCGCATCCGGAATGGAGCGAGGGCGAACTCACGCGCATTCGTTCCGGGCTGGTGAGCCGCGAGCGCATGGCGCAGGTGGCAGAGACCGTCGGCCTGGGCAAGCATCTGCGGCTGAGCCGTGGCGAAGAGCGCAGCGGCCTGCGCCGCAAGAGCACGGTGCTCTCCAATACCATGGAAGCTGTGATGGGCGCGCTCTATCTCGATGGCGGCCTGGAGCCGGTGCGCGCTTTTGTGCGCGGCCAGGTGATGGGCGAAGCTGCCGAGCGCCTGGCCGACGAGCTGCGCTCCGGAGCTGCATTGGGCAACTACAAATCGGCGTTGCAGGAGCGTTTGCAGGCGGCGCGCGCCGGAGCTCCCGTTTACCGCGTGAAAAACGAGAGCGGCCCCGACCACCACAAGAGTTTTCTGGTCGAAGTCCGCATCAAAAGCGAGGCTGGAGAGCGCGGAAGGCCACTGGCTCGCGGCATGGGACGCACCAAGAAGCTGGCCGAACAGGATGCCGCCCGCCGCGCGCTGGAATTGGTCGATAACGCGGCGAGCGACGTTGCGCTTCCCAGCGATGCCGAGATCGATGCAGCACTCGAGGAGCCATCGAATTGATGAGCGCTCCCGCGCCTGCACCCAATCCGGCGCCCACGCCGGCGCATCTTCGGCTGCCCAGCCGATTTGCGGAGTTGCGTGAGCATTTGCCCACCTTGCCGCAGGCGCTGGCTTCGCTCATGCAAACCGTGGTGGTGGCCTTGTTTGTGCTTACCTTTGTCGTGCAGCCGCTGCTGATCCCCTCTGAAAGCATGGAGCGCACCCTGCTGGTGGGCGATTTTCTGCTCTTCAACAAGCAGACCTACGCGGCCCCGGGGCCGATCGGCCGCTGGCTCCTGCCCTATCGCAGCCCGGCACGCGGCGACATCGTCATCTTCCGGCATCCTTATCCGCCCATGCTCATCAAGCGCGTCGTCGGCCTTCCGGGCGACCGGCTGCGCATCGCCAACGGCCGGGTCTTCATCAACGGCGTCATGCTCGACGAGCCCTACGCGGCGTTCGAGCCGGAACGGACCAACCTGGTGCGCGACAATTTTCCCTTCCGGTTCTACCCTGGCCAGCCTGTCGACTCCGAATGGTGGCGCCAGATGCAGAACCTGACGCACGGCGGCGAACTGGTTGTGCCCCAGGACAAGTACTTCGTCCTCGGCGACAATCGCAATCACAGTCTGGACTCGCGCTACTGGGGATTTGTGCCGCGCGATGCCGTCGTCGGACGCCCGCTGGTCATCTATTTCTCGCTCGACCGCCCCTCGCCGACCGATGTCGAGCGACTTCCGCAGGAGACAGCGCAGCCCGCCGCAGATGATAAACTCGGACACGAACGGGAACTTGCCGCAAGGCTCACAGGATTTGCGCGCTGGCGGCGCATCTTCCACGTAGTGCATTAGAAAGACAGTGGTCAGTGATCATTGGTCAGTGATCAGGGGTTTAGTTGTCAGCGGTTAGCGATCAGCGAGATGAGCGAGAGAATGACGAAGAAAAAGACGCGAGCAGTCAATGAGGCTTCCGGGCAGCGTCCGGAAGCTGCTCCCGTTCCGCCGAAGGCCGATGAAACCCCACTGGAGGCAGTGGCCAGCATCTGTTCGGTGCTGGTGGTGGGCCTCTACATTCTCACCTTTCTCGCGCAGAACTACGTTATTCCCTCGGGATCGATGGAGAATACGCTGCTCATTGGCGATCACCTCGTGGTCGACCGCATCTCGCTGTCTCCGCCTGCGAAATGGATGCCCCTGGAGCACTACCGCGAACCGCGGCGCGGCGACATCACGGTCTTCATCAAGCCCGTTCCCGAGCCGCAGCCCGACGCCGACGGCAATCCCCAGTACTTCATCCTGGTCAAGCGCCTTATTGGCGTGCCCGGCGACCACATCCACTTGCGCAGCGGAATCGTCATTCTCAACGGAGTGGCGCAGCCTCCACCAAAGGAGGGCTCCGACGATCCCGGATCGGCCATCGATCAGGAGTTTCTCGACGAGTTTCCCTCCATCCCCCCGGCCGACGCGCCCAGCGGCGCTGAAACGGGAAGCTGGGCCATCGACGCCCCGAACCATATCGTGGATGGCGACCTGGTGGTGCCTCCCGGCATGTACTTCATGATGGGCGACAACCGCCATAACAGCCTGGACTCGCGCTACTGGGGCTTCGTTCCCCGGCAGAACATCATGGGACGCCCGCTGTTCAACTACTGGTCGTTCCAATCGACGGAACCGGACTACGAGCTAACCGGCATTGGTCCGCGCCTTGCCCGGATGGGCCACGTGGTGACGCACTTTCTGACCGAGACCCGCTGGAGCCGCACCTTCCACCTGACGCGATAAGAAAAACAGCTCCTAGCTTCTAGCTCCCAGCTTCTAGCCTTTTCCGAAGGCGAGCCGGGCTTCGTGCTTGCCGCTAGAGTTCCATCTTCGCCATCCTGCGTGTGGCCGTTCTCACGCGGCCAGGCTGGAAGCTAGAGGCTAGAAGCTAGGAGCTCGCGTCAGCGAATAGAATGATCCCTGGAATGCAATGACGAACGGCGCTGACCGCAAGGAAAAACTGCATAGCCGGCTGAGGATGGCTCTGGCGGCCATCGCCATCTTTGTGCTCGTGCTGGTGGTGCCTCCGCTCATCAGCGTGAGCCATTACAAAGGCCAGATCACGCGCCTCATCTCGCGATCCCTCGGCCGGCCGGTGCGGCTTTCTTCGGTGGAAGTTCGCCTGTTGCCCTGGCCCGGCTTCGTGCTCTACGACCTGAGCGTGGCCGAAGATCCGGTCTACGGCGCCGAACCCGTGCTCCACGCCAGCAAGGTCACGGCGTCGCTCCGACTGCTCGCGTTGTGGCGCGGGAAGCTCGAGATCGACAAGATCAGCGTGGACGAGGCCAGCCTGAACCTGGTGCGCGCCGCACCGGGCCAATGGAACCTCGACCCGATCTTTCGCACCGCGGCCGCCGAAACCGGCGTGGCAGTAGACGGAACCGGCGGCGCGGCAAATGGCGGAACTGGCGACACAGGAACGCGCCGCGCCCAGCGGCTGCCTTCTCTTGAAGCCACTGACTCGCGCATCAACTTTAAGAACGGGGCGGAAAAGCTGCCCTTCTCGCTGGTCAACGCCGACATCTCGCTCTGGCAGGCGAGTCCGGGCGAGTGGCGCATCCGCCTGCGCGGCCAGCCCGCCCGTACCGATGTAAGCCTTTACCAGGAAGAGACCGGAGAAGTGCGCATGGAGGCGAGTTTCCGCTCCGCTCCCGCGCTGCGCGAGATGCCGCTGCACCTCTACCTGAACTGGCGCCAGGCGCAACTGGGGCAGCTCGCCCGCCTGATTGCCGGCTCCGATCTCGACTGGCGCGGCGACCTCACTGGCGAGCTGCACGTGGATGGCACACCCGACGCTGCGCAAATCGCCATGCGCCTTCTGGCCGCGGGCGTGCAACGCGCCGAATTCGCTCCCGCCGCGCCGCTCGACTTCGACGCCAATTGCGGCTTCGTCTATCACTACGAGCTTCGCAGCCTGGAGAATCTTGACTGCAAATCGCCGCTGGGCGACGGCCGCATGCACCTCACCGGCGAAAAGCCCGGTCTGGACACGCAGCCCCGCTTCACTCTCGAGCTCGATCGCATTCCGGTAGCGGCCGGCCTGGATGCGCTGCGCACCCTGCGCAGCGGCCTTGACTCCAGCCTTGAAGCCAGCGGCACAGTCAGTGGCAAGATTGTGTACGTCCCCGGCCGAGGCCTCGCCGCGCAACCGGCCAAAACCGCAAACCGGCAGGCAAAATCGAAACGCCCGATCATGGCGCCGGCAGGTCCGCTTACCGGCAGCCTTACGGTCGCGGACTTTGCGTTGACCGGCGGCGGCCTGAGCCATCCTGTGCAGGCGCCCAAAATCACGCTCGAGCCCACGGCCGCCCCGCGCGCTTCGACTGAGGTCCTGGCGGGAACCGCGGCCGTTCCCGCTGGCGGCGACGTGCCCCTCGTCTTGAATCTGCGTCTTTCGCTCGCCGGCTATCAGGTGGGTGTGCGCGGGCAGGCGGCCATCGCGCGCGCCCGCGAGCTGGCTCACGCCGCAGGCATTCCGCAATCGCAGGCGTTTGCGTCGCTGGCCGGCGACCCCATCACAGTGGATCTCATCGCCGCAGGGCCGTGGATACCGCCCGAGGAGAATCCCCTTGCCGTTGCCGCGGGCACAGAATCGGTTTCAGACGCCGCGCGAAGAGCGCCGGCGCCTGCACCGGCCGTGAGCGCCGCAAACGCAATTCCCTCGACCGACTCGCTGACAGGAACCGTAACCCTGCGTAATGCCAACTGGGGGGCAGATTACCTCGCCAATCACGTTGAGATTGCCGAGGCCACGCTGCATCTGGACGACAGCAGCCTGCGCTGGGAGCCGGTCGTCTTCTCCTATGGACCAGTGAAAGGAACAGCCAGCCTGAGCGTACTTTTGAACTGCCCGTCCGATCTGCCTGCGCCGCAGCCCGCGCCGCAGCGCTGTCCCATGCAGTTCCAGATGCAGTTTGGCGATGTGGATGCGGGCACGCTGGAATCGGCGCTGCTGGGTGCGCAGGAAAAATCCACGATGCTGTCTGATTTGATTGACCGCCTGCATCCCTCCGCATCCGCGCCGTGGCCCGCGCTCCAGGGCACAGTCAAAGCGGATTCGCTGGTTCTCGGTCCCGTCACGCTCAAGGCGGTGTCGGCCGGCTTGCGTGTGCTGCCTACCAGTGTAGAGATTGCCAATCTTGACGCCGGCCTGCTGGGCGGCAGCGCGCATGTTTCTGGATCGCTCTTGAAGCCCGCTACCGATCAGGACAAGCCCGCCTACACCTTTGAGGGCGACTTCCAGAAGCTCGATGTCACTTCAATCGGCGACTTGCTCGGCCTGCGCTGGACCGGGGCTCCCTTGAACGGCAACGGAAAGATCGAGCTCTCCGGCTACACCGCGAAGGATCTCGCGGCCTCGGCCCACGGCGCACTCCACTTCGAGTGCCGGCGGGGAGCCATTGGCAATCAGCCTTCGGAATCGTCCAGGGCAGGACCGGTTCCCGCGACGCTGGGCCGCTTCGACCGCTGGATCGCCGATGCTGCGATCGCCGGCGGCGGCCTCACGCTCGATCAGAGATTCGTCACCAGCGGCGCGCGCAAGCAATCCGTGCAGGCCACCGTCACCTTCGGCGATCCGCCGGTGGTCAGATTTGCCGCGCCCAAGCAAGTTGTAGCGAAGCATTAGCCCGAGCGCGCGTACTGCAGGCTACCGGCAGCCGTTCCTGAGAAATATGTATTCAGCGATCCGGTTGATTGCGTACAATCTGAGGCATTATGAAGGGTAACCCGACGGTCATCGAACACCTGAACCACGCGCTGCGTGACGAGCTCACAGCCATCAACCAGTATTTCCTGCACGCGGAAATGTCAGAGAACTGGGGCTACAAGAAGTACTCCAAGTACATCAAGAGGCAGTCCATCGATGAAATGAAGCACGCCGAGCTGCTCCTGGAGCGCATTCTCTTCCTGGATGGAACGCCAAAGATGGAACCCATGGACTTGACCATCGGAAAGTCCGTGAAGGACATGATCGAGTCCGACTTGAAGCTTGAGCACGAGGCCGTTGCTTCTTATAACGAGTCGATTCGTGTCTGCGTGGCAAACGGCGACAATGGTTCTCGCGATCTGTTTGTCAGGCTGCTTCGAGATGAAGAGGGCCACGTCGACTGGCTTGAGTCTCAGGTCCACCAGATCAAGGAGATCGGGTACGAGCGTTATCTGATCACTCAGACCGAAGAGGATTAACGAGGAACAGGGAACAACTGACAGCTGAAACCTGCCTTACTCGTTCGCCGCAATCTTCCTTCCGTGCGCGTCCTGCATGGGCCGCGTGTTCATCTTGTAGAGATTGGCAAAGGCGCGGAATTGATCGCGGCTGATGCTCAGCTCTTCCTCAAAGACATACCAGCGCACGCCCTCGGCGCAGGGCGGCGTGACTTCGGAGCCAACGTAGGTCCAGTAGCCGCGGTCGACCGGCAGCAGGCCGCCCGCGCTCACCAGGTCGGCGACTTTGGCGCTCGTACCGGGCCTGGTGGGCAGGTGGGCCCACAGGCTCGACAGCAGGGCGTTGGGAAATCCCCGGTCCTGGTTCAGGCGCACGGCCACAATCGCCACCTTGCCATCGTCGCTGCGGTGAACGAGATCCACCTCCATGTCGGCGAGCTTGCCCTTGATGGGGTGCTCGCCGGGGTGGTGGAAGTCGAGCTCGACAAGTTGATAGCGAATTCCGTTGGCCACCATGGTGCTGCCGGGGTCGACGCGGGCAACGATGCCGCGGCCGGTGTTCTCGATGGTCATGGGTCCGGCGATGTAGTGGAACTCGAGCGGCTGAAGGCTCTTGTCGAGGTGGGTGTTGCGAATGTCGAGCGGCGATTGCTCGTGGCCCTTCGAGCAGGCCTGGTACGAGGGGTCGAGCCGGCCCCAGACCAGCGGTCCGGTTTTGCCTTCATAGGTCCAGTTGGCTCCGCTTTCCACCGCAGCGACGGGGACCTGTCGCTGGGGGCCCGGGCTTTGCGCGACGCAGAGGGTGGTGCAGCCGAACAGGAGCGCGGTGATGGCAGATCGACGCATGGTTCTCTCCGCTATAAAAGACGGTTCAACATCTCGGAGAATTCTACGGCATGGACGCGGGGAGGGCGAAAAAACAAATGGGACCCGACGAAGCGGATGTGGGCGCGATGCTAAAATGGGGCAGATTCCCCCATAACTGCTCCCGGAGGTCGAATGCGTCTCTCCTTCAAAATGCTGCTCTGTCTCGGCCTGCTAGCCATCGGGTGCAAATCCAATGGCAGCTCGAGTGCCATCATCGGCACGTGGATCTCAACCGACAATCCCATCCCCGCCGGCTGCGATACCAAGCTCGTCTTCACATCGAACACCGAGTACTTCGAGGATCCGGGTACGCCTGGACTCACTCCGCCCAGAAAGGGCACCGTTCAGGTCAACATCGGTGGCAGTCCCGACCAGCCCAATCAGTTCGTCATCCAGAACCCCGCCACGGGCGTTATGGAGGATTTTGACCTTACTGACTCCACGCATGCCATCGGCGGCACCGTGGCCCAGTGCCACTACGTCAAGCAATAAGGCAGCGGAGCAGGTAGCTGCCGATCGCCTGCGGGGAGTGGACCGTCTGCCGGGCAAGTGAAAAGGGCAGCCGCGGATGGGCTGCCCTTTTTGTGGAGCGGCTTGAGGATTACTTTGCGGCCACGGCCACGCCGGCCTGCTCGGCCAGCTTGGCGGCCTTATCGGTCGACTCCCAGGTGAACTCCGGCTCGGTGCGGCCGAAGTGGCCGTACGCGGCGGTCTTCTGGTAGATGGGGCGGCGCAGGTTCAGGCTTTCGATGATGGCCTTGGGCGTGAGCGAGAAGTTCTTGCGGACGAGCTCGGTGAGCTTGGCTTCGCTCAACTTGCCGGTGCCGAAAGTTTCAACGAGAACCGAGACGGGCTCTGCCACGCCGATGGCGTAGGCGAGCTGGACTTCGGCCTTTTCCGCGAGTCCCGCGGCCACGATGTTCTTGGCGATGTGGCGCGCCATGTAAGCGGCCGAGCGGTCCACCTTGGTCGGATCCTTGCCCGAAAAGGCGCCGCCACCGTGACGGCCCATGCCGCCGTAGGTGTCCACGATGATCTTGCGGCCGGTGAGGCCGGTGTCGCCCATGGGCCCGCCGATGACAAAGCGGCCGGTGGGATTGATGTGGTACTTGGTGTGCTCGTCGAGCCACTTGGCGGGCAGCACAGCCTGAATCACGTGCTTGAGGACGTCGGCGTGCAGCTCTTCGTTGCTGACGGAATCGGAGTGCTGGCTGGAGATGACCACGGCGTCAATGCGCGCGGGCTTGCCATCCTCGCCGTACTCCACCGTGACCTGGCTTTTGCCGTCGGGGCGCAGGTAGGGCAGTTTGCCGCTCTTGCGCACCGCGGTCAGTTGCCGGCAGAGCTTGTGGGCCAGCGAGATGGGCGCGGGCATCAGCTCCGGCGTGTCGTTGGAGGCGTAGCCGAACATCATGCCCTGGTCGCCGGCGCCGCCGGTGTCAACGCCCTGGGCGATGTCGCCGGACTGCTTGTTGATGGTCGAGATCACGGCGCAGGTGTTGGAGTCGAAGCCGTAGAGGGCGTTGTCGTAGCCGATGGAAGCTACCACGCCGCGCACCAGCGACTGGAAATCCACGTAAGCTTTGGTGGTGATTTCGCCCGCGATGACCACCAGGCCGGTGGCCGTGAGGGTTTCCGCGGCAACGCGGCTGTAGGGGTCCTGCTCCAGGCAGGCATCGAGAATAGCGTCGGAGACCTGGTCGGCAATTTTGTCGGGGTGGCCTTCGGTAACGGATTCAGAGGTAAACAAGAAACGGTCGCTCAACTTAGAAAAACTCCTTCCACTTGCAGAAACTCATCCGGCCATAGGGCAGGATCAGGCACGTTGGTGCATCCTTTCTATGGTAATTGGGGCGGGGCAGCGGGAGCAAAGGTGAGCAGCGAATGGCGAACATTGACGGGTCAATGGTGGTTATTGATAGGTGGAATTTGAGGGGCGAGATGCGGGCCGGGAGACCCGCACTACAGCCGGTCAGGAGACTTGCGATACGGTACTAGCGGCGCAGCCAGGCGAGGGCGCGTGCAAAAAGGCTTGAGGTCCAGTTCCACGCGGCATCGAAGGCCGCGGCAATTTCGCGCATGGGCAGCAAGGTGGACCACCAGCCCTGGCGCAGGCCGTAGAAGCGCAGGGCGAGGAAGCCGCCGGCCGCGACCGCGAGCACGAGGAGAATGGCGCCGAACCAGCGCAGGCGCACCTCGACGGCTTCGCGGCGCAGGAGGCGCGCCTTGCCTACGTTCGAGGCGAAGGTGGTCCAGCCGCGTTCGTCATCGGAAAACTGGCCTGAAGCGTCGCAGGCCTGAAGAAACCGCTCGGTCCAGTCCTGGGGATCGAGGCCAAGGGCGCCGGCGTAACCGCGCACAATGCCCTTGCTCAAGATTCCGCCGGGAAGCAGGCGAAACCTCTCTTGCTCCAGCGCGATCAGGTGCCGCTGGCTGATTTTGGTGACCGCCGAGATGTCTTCCAGCGCAACACCGCGCGTGAGGCGCTCCTTGCGCAGGTCTTCTCCAAAATTGCCCATCAGCGACCAATAAACGGGTTAAAACCCAGGAAAGAAATTACCTCCACAATAAACCGGGATTCGGTTCCGGTCAAAGGTTGAAAGCAGGGACCAAGGGAGCAAGGGAGCGAGGGAGCAAGGGAGCGAGGGGGCAAGGGAGCAAGGGAACAAGGGAGCAAGGGAGCGAGGGAGCAAGCTTTCAGCCTTCAGCTGTCAGCTAAGACGGGCTGCGAAAGGCGATAGCTGATGGCTGAAGGCTGATAGCTGATCGCTGGGCGGGGCTGATAACCTGAATCCGGACTTTCCGGCGCTTTTTTCCGTCCCGGAATCCCGCGCGAAGATGAACAAACTGATTTTTGCCAATCTGTTGCATCGCCCCCTGCGCTCGGTCATCAGCGTGCTGGCCGTGGCCATTGAAGTCATTATGATTCTGTCCATTGTGGCCATCTTCACGGGCATGCTGAACGACCAGAATCGGCGCACCAACGGCATCGGGGCCGACCTGATGCTGCTGCCCTCGAATGCCAGCCTGTTCAACGGGCTGGGAAGCCCCTCCATGCCGATCAGGGACGAGGATGTGCTGCGGAAACTTCCCCACGTCGCGGTGGTTTCACCTGCCATCCAGAAGATCGCGACCAACGGCGGCATCGAGATCCTCTTCGGCATCGACTACGACAGCTTCAACGCGCTCAAGCCTTTTGTCTTCCTTGCCGGCGGCAAATTCCAGACACCCAATGACGCCATCATCGACGACGTTCTCGCCGGCAGCAAGAACCCGGCCACGGGAAAGCCCTATGCCGTGGGCGACACGATCACGATCCTGAACCAGCCATTCAGGATTTCGGGGATTGTGGAGCAGGGCAAGGGCGGGCGCAAACTAATTCCCCTCGAATCCATGCAACCGCTGGTGGACGCCGGAGACAAGGTTTCGGAGTTTTACATCAAGTGCGACAGCCCGGCCAACGACGACCTGGTGATGCAAGAGATTCGCTCCATACACGGCTTTGAAAACAACACGCTGACCACGGTGGACAGTTGGCTCGACCAGATGACGCCCAGCAAGATTCCCGCTTTCAACCTGTCGCTCGAAATCGTCACCGGCATTGCCGTAATCATCGGGTTCCTGGTGATCTTCCAGTCGATGTACACGGCGGTACTGGAGCGCACGCGCGAGATCGGGATTCTCAAGTCGATGGGCGCGTCGAAGATGATGATCGTCGGCGTGGTGCTGCGCGAGTGCGCGGCGCTGGCGGTGGTTGGCGTGATAGCGGGCATTGCCGGCACCTACGGCATTCAATTGGCCTTCGTGCACTTTCTGCCCACGCACCAGTTTGAAATCACCGGCCAGTGGCTGATCCGGGCGGCCTTGATCGCCTTCGCGGGATCGATCTGCGGCGCGCTCTATCCGGCGTGGATGGCGGCGCGCAAGGATCCCATCGACGCGCTGGCGTACGAATAAAAAGCTTCGCCGGACGAGGAGTTTTGACGCTTGACGTATCGCGTCAAAGCGCTGTAGGGTGGAAAGTATGGGCGATCCCGAAAGGCCTAAGGATCAACCGAAATACCGCGATGATCGCACCCGGCGGTTTGCATCCGGCGAGCGAGTCAAGGCGTTCCGGGCTTTCAAAGCGCAGGCCGAGCGGCGGCTCGACATTCTTGACGCCGCAGCACGGCGGGACGATCTGATGCTGCTGCCCAGCAACCGTTTTGAAGCTCTTCGCGGCGATTGCAAAGGGCAGTTCAGTGTTCGCATCAACGCACAGTGGCGTATATGCTTTGAATGGCCAGAGAAATGTGACCGGCCCTTCAACATCGAGATCACCGATTATCATTCGTGAGGGATGATCATGGCTCGCGATCCAATTCACCCCGGAAAGTTTCTTGCCGACGAGCTTGAGGCGCTGAACATGAGCGCGTCCGAGCTCGCGACCATCCTGCACGTTCCCGCCAACAGGATTTACCAGATCCTGAGCGGCAAACGGGCACTCACCGCGGATACCGCTCTTCGCCTGAGCCAATGGCTTGGCACTTCGGCTGAGATGTGGCTCAATCTGCAAAAGCTTTATGAATTGCGTTTGGCAGAGCAGCAGCAAGGCAAGAAGATTAGACATACCATTCGCCGGCGGCCCGCGCATGCACTTGACTCGCGTTTGGCTCGCACAGCGGCATAGAAGTACGGAAGAGGCCATGCAAAACGGCACAGAGGCGCTCGTTACTATCGACGCGATTCGCGCGGCGGCGGCGCGCATTGCGCCCATCGCTATGAAGACGCCGCTGGTGCGCGCCGCGTTTCCCGGCATCTCCGGCCATGGAACGGGCAAAGAGATCTGGCTGAAGGCGGAAAGCCTGCAGCCCATCGGGGCCTTCAAGATTCGCGGCGCTGCGAACAAGATTCTGCAGCTTTCGGCCGAGGAGATCGCGCGCGGCGTGATCACGTATTCGAGCGGCAACCATGCGCAGGGCGTGGCCTATGCGGCGCGCGAGGTGGGCGCAAAGGCCGTGATCGTGATGCCGTCGAACGCGCCGGCCATCAAGAGGGCGGCAACGCTGGCGCTGGGGGCTGAGGTTGTGGACGTGGGCGTGGCCTCAAGCGAGCGGCTGGCCAAGGCCGAAGAACTGGTGCGCGCGCACGGCTACATCGTGATTCCGCCTTACGACGACGAGCAGATCATCGCCGGGCAGGCGACGTGCGGCCTCGAGATCGTGGAAGCGTTGCCCGATGTGGACCTGGTGCTTTCGCCGGTTTCGGGCGGCGGCCTGCTGAGCGGGGTGGCCGCGGCGGTGAAACAGTTGAGCCCAAAGACCAAAGTCTTCGGCGTTGAGCCGGAGCTGGCCGCCGACACCGCGGAGAGTTTTCGCGCGGGAAAGATCGTTACCTGGCCGGCCGAGTTGACCAGCCGGACCATCGCCGACGGCCTGCGCACGCAAAGCGTAGGCGTGCGCAACTTCGCGCACCTGCAGGCGTTTGTTGACGGCATTGTGACCGTGACCGAGGCAGAGATTCGCGCCGCGATGTGGGCGATTGTGGCGGCGACGCGGCTGGTGCCCGAGCCCAGCGGCGCGGTGGCAACGGCGGCTCTGCTCTTCCACGCGCACCAGTTGCCGGCATTCCGAAAGGCCGTGGCCGTGGTCAGCGGCGGCAACGTGGATCCGGCGATGCTGGCCCAGGTGCTCACGGAAGGCGCATCGTAGCGCCGTTGGAATATGATTTTGCTTGTGATGAAGCGCCGATTCCTCACCATTCGCATTTTCGCTCTGGTTCTCGCGCTGGCGTGCGCCGCCGTTCCGGCGAGCGCCGACAAAAAGCCGCAGCAGCAGGTAAAGCCCATGGCCGGTCCACGCGCCACGGCTCTGCGCATCACCTGGCTCTACATCACGCCTTCGACCGGCGCGCAGAAAGTGGACAAATTGCAGATCGGCCGCGAGATCGTGGTGGCGGAAAAGAGCGGCACGTGGCTGCGCGTCTACATCAACACCGATATCGCAGAACAGCACAGCGACAGGGACGAGCCCATGGTGGGCGGCGACGCAGCCACGCCGCCCATCTCCGGCTGGATTGAGGCCAAGGGCGTTGTGGAGGAGACTGCGGCGAACGGCGACCAGATTTTGATGGGCGCGGCAGCCAATCAGGAGGCGGAGGCCTCTGATCCGCGCGGCGCGGCCAACGCCGCCCAGAGCGCGCGGCTGCTCTATCAGCGATTGGTGGAGATGTTCCCCAACTCGCCCCTGGTGCCCGATGCCATGTGGCGCTCGGCGGACATCGAGTGGCAGATCGAGCGCCAGGACGCCTCAACGCTGCCCTCGGCGCATGAGAAGGATCCCTATTACCGCCAGGGGATGGATGAGGACGCACTGCGCAAGGTGATCAAGTATTATCCGAAAACCAAGTGGGCGGCGCTGGCGGCCTTCGATCTGATCGACAACAAGCTTTGCGGCGACTGGCAGGGATCGGAAAGTTGCCCTGCGAAGGAGTCGGAGATTTACATCAAGTATGCCGACGAGTATCCCGACGGTCCGCGCACGGCGCGGGCGCTGTATGAGGCCGTTTACCGCCTGGCCGTGCTTACCGACATGTACGCCGCCGACGGAGACGACCGCAAAAGCAGCGACGCCCACAACCAGGCGCGCACGGTGGCCGCGCAACTGAAGGCCCATTTTCCCGATTCCGATTACAGCTTCAGGGCCGGGGCGCTGGTGTACAAATTGGATGAGGGCGTTCCTGTCTATGGCAACGACCGGGACTGAGCTGTTCGAGGTCTCCCGGGTGCGCGAGGGATTCGCCGACAGACCCTAACAACCTGGAGTTCGCTTGAGCCCGTATATTCTGTCCATTCTTTTGGGAATTGTGGAAGGTTTGACCGAGTTTTTGCCGGTCAGCTCAACAGCGCACCTGCGCATCGCTGAAGCATTGATGAAACTTCCGCTCGACGATCCCTACTGGAAGATGTACACGATCGTCATTCAGGTGGGCGCCATCCTCGCGCTGTGCCTGCTGTTTCTGGAGCGCATCGTGAATTTTCTGCGCACTTTTCCCAAGGGCGAAAACGGCGACCGCAACTGGCTCACGCATCCCATTTCGCTGACGCTGGTCGCCTTTGCCTGCACCTCAGTGCCCGCCCTGCTACTGCATAAGTGGAGCGAGAAGAACCTGGGCAGCCTGACCGCCATCGCCATCGCGCTGCTCGCGGGTGGCATCGTGATGTGGATCATCGATGCCTGGAGCAGCCGCGTCGAGCCGCGCACCCGGCACGTGGAAGAGATGACGCTTCCCCAGGCCATCTGGATCGGTCTCTGCCAGACGCTCTCGGCCGTGTTTCCCGGCACGTCGCGCTCCATGTCGACCATCGCTGCCGGCCAGGTCGCCGGCCTCGACCGTCCTTCGGCGCTCGAGTTCAGTTTTCTGCTCTCCATCCCTACAATGATTGCCGCCACCGGGTGGGATCTGTTCAAAGAAGTTCACACCAGCAAAGCCGCCGGAGCTGCCGCCGCGCATGTGGTCATGAATTCGGAACGCTGGATTGTGCTGCTGATCGGCACCGCGGTTTCGTTCATCGTGGCTTTGGGCGTGGTGGAGTGGTTTCTGATGTGGGTGCGCAAGCACGGCTTTACCTTGTTCGCCATCTATCGCATCCTGCTCGGCATTGCCCTGCTGATTTGGGGCGCGAAGTACCTCGGCGTCTGAACTCCCCTGCCTCTCCGTAAACAAAAGAATCATATGATGTTATTCTTACACATGTGATTGTGTGATATTCTACACAGGTGGGAGGTGCGCCCATGGCAACCAATCTGGCTATCGACGACAAGCTGATCGACGAGGCGCGGCGGGTAGGGAACTACAGGACAAAGAAAGAAGCAGTCACTGCGGCGCTCGACGAATTTATCCGGCGGCGCAAACAACTGGAAATCCTGAATCACTTCGGGACCATCGACTTCGATCCGGAATTCGATTACAGGAAGATGCGGCAACTTGACCGGATTGAGATCGATGAATGATGAAAGTGATTGTCGACACTTGTGTGTGGTCGCTTTCGCTCCGGCGCGGGAGCGCAGCAAGCTTGAAAATCGGCGAGCAACAAATGGTGGCGCAACTCAGACAGGCCATTCAGGACGGCAATGCCGCGATCATCGGCCCCATCCGTCAGGAGATACTGTCCGGTATCCGGGATAAAGCGCACTTCGCCAGGACCGAAGGGCTGCTCGACCCGTTTCGCGACGAAGAAATCACGGCGAGCGATTATGTCGAGGCTGCGCGGCTTTACAATCTCTGCCGCGATCACGGAGTCGAATGCGGCTCACTCGACATTCTCATATGCGCGGTTGCCGTTAGAAACCACTATGACATTCTGACCTCCGATGCCGGCTTAGGACGCTGTATCTCGGTTCTCAGGGGCGTTTACCACATTCTCTGAGGAGCCTCGTCTTGCCTGGGGTTGGTCATCGTGGTTCCCCCCTGCCCGGTTTTGACCCGATCCGATCCTGCCAAACCGGATAATAAAAGCTGCTCTGGGACGTTATGCCTGTTGCCCCGGCCTGTCTTTGCCGCAATTGCGGCAGCCGGAGAGCGGGACCGCCCTTATCATGAAGCCCATCCGCATTGTTCTCGCGCCCACGCGCAGCCGCCCCGTGAATATCTTTCTGGGGATGTTGCTGGTGCTGGTCTCGTTGCTTCTTCTCCTCGCGCTGGCCACTTACCATGCAACTGACCCCTCGCTGAACACGGCCACCGGCACGGCGATGCCTCGCAACTGGATCGGCCTCTTCGGCGCCTACCTGAGCGATCTGCTGCTGCAGGCGGTGGGGATTACGGCGTTTCTGCTTCCCATGTGGCTGGGCGGCGTGGGCTGGACGTGGATGCGTTCGCGGCCCGGCGGCTCTGCGATTTTGCGCTGGATGGGCACTCTGCTCGCGCTCACATTTCTGCCTGCGGTCTTCGGCCTGTTGCCCTGGCATTGGCGCTGGATGCACGTGGTTCCTGTCGAAGGCGTGGTGGGACGGCTCATGGCCGGCCTGCTCGTGGTCTACCTGAACCTGCAGGGCGCATGGGTGGTGGCCGCGGCAATGGCGGCAGCCGGGCTCTACTTCGCATCGGACATCAGCTTCGGGGTGATTCGCGAAAGCATTGCCGAGCGCTGGACGCGCTTTGCGGAATGGCGCGATCGGCGCCGCGACCTACGCGAAGAAGAAGAGGAGCTGGAAGCGCGCCAAAACGTTTTGCGCGACGAAGAAAACGAAGCCATCCCGTTTACGCAATTTGATGCCGCAGCCAACCCGGAAATGGAGGCAGAGGTTCCTGCGCAGAAGCCGAACCGCTTCCTCGCCTTCTTCATGCGCGGGCGCGCGTCCAAACAGAACCCCATCGACGAGATTCCCGCCTATCAACGCGCCGATCTGCGGCCGCGGGCCGAAGAGCCCCTGCAATTCGAACGCGCGCAAGCTGCGGATCCGGTTGACCTGCCGCGCCGCACGAGCATCTGGGAGCGCCGCGACGCAGAAACTCAAACCCCGATAGCGGAGATGGCTGCGGCTCCGGCAACCGCAGCTCCCGTTGCTCCCATGCGGCCGCAAGCCGCTACCATGGTTCCGATCGATCCATGGGCCAATGAACAGAGGCCCAGCGAGCGGTCCGTTCTAGCAGCCGCGCCGCAGCGCGACGGAGAAATCGCGATTCACAGCCGCGCCGATGCAGAAACGCACTCCGCTACTGTTGCGCCCAAGCATGTCAGCGGTTACAAACTGCCGTCGAGCACGCTGCTGAGCGAGGGCGAAGGACCGCAATCGGTGCGCGAGGACGAGTTGCGCGAAGAAGCCAGGGTGCTGGTGGAAAAATGCGCCGAGTTCGACGTGCGCGGCCAGGTGGTGCAGATCAACCCCGGCCCCATGGTGACGACTTTCGAATTCAAGCCCGAAGCGGGCGTGAAGTACTCACGCGTCACCGGCCTGGCCGACGACCTGTGTCTGGCCATGCGGGCAGAGAGTATTTTGATCGAGCGCATGGCCGGCAAAAGTACGGTGGGCATCCAGGTGCCGAACCGCGAGAAAGAAACCATTCACCTGCGCGATGTGATCGAGAGCGAGACCTTCGCCCGCGCGCGCTCGCGGCTCACGCTCTCCATGGGCAAAGACATCAACGGCCGCATCGTGACAGCCGATCTGGCCTCGATGCCGCACGTGCTCATCGCCGGATCCACGGGTTCGGGCAAATCCGTAGCCATCAACGCCATGATCATGAGTTTGTTGTATCGCACCACGCCGCAACAGGTGCGGCTCATCCTGGTCGATCCCAAGCGCGTTGAGCTGGGCATGTACGAGGGTGTCCCGCATCTCTTCACGCCCATCATTACGGAGCCCAAGCTGG
This sequence comes from Occallatibacter sp., assembly GCA_050011915.1. Lineage (GTDB taxonomy): Bacteria > Acidobacteriota > Terriglobia > Terriglobales > Acidobacteriaceae > Telmatobacter. The sequence goes on along the minus strand of JBEKIE010000013.1, from coordinate 9,347 downwards.
CCGCCAACGCGCTGCGCAACGCAGTTCGAGAAATGGAACGGCGCCTGAAGCTGCTGGCCTCGCGCAGTGTGCGCAACATCGACCAGTACAACAAACTTTTTGAGGGCTCCACGCCTTCGCTCTTCGACAGCCAGGAGCAGCAGGAAGAACCGCTGCCGTACATCATCATCATCATTGACGAGCTGGCCGACCTGATGATGCTCGACCGCGCCAACGTGGAAGAGTCGGTGACGCGCCTGGCGCAGATGGCGCGCGCCGTGGGCATTCATCTGATCCTGGCTACGCAACGGCCGAGCGTCGACGTCATCACCGGCCTGATCAAAGCCAACATTCCCACGCGCATCAGCTTCCGCCTTGCGACCAAAGTGGACTCGCGCACGATTCTCGACACCAATGGGGCTGAAGCGCTGCTGGGCCGCGGCGACATGCTCTTCCTGCCGCCGGGCACCAGCCGCCTGATGCGCCTGCATGCGCCGTATGTAAGCGAGAAAGAGACCGCGGCCGTGGTCGAGTTCTGGAAGAACCAGGGCAGCGCCGATTACGTCGAAGACTTCCTGGAAGCGCCCAAGGACGAGCGTACGGCGATGGAAGGCGGGAGCGTGGATAGCTCGGACGACGATCCGATGTTCGACGACGCCGTGCGCCTGGTCTTCGAATTCGGGAAGGCCTCCACGTCGCTGCTGCAGCGGCGGCTGCGCGTTGGCTACGGCCGCGCCGCGCACTTGATCGATATGATGGAGCGCGACGGCCTGGTGGGCGCTGCCGACGGCCCGCGTCCCCGCGAACTGCTGAAGGCGCCCAACTGGCTGCATGAAGTAGCCGCGAACCAATGATTCAGGCAGGGGCGGCAATCGCCCGCGCAAGCGCCGCAATGAGGGGTTGCACACGCTCTGCGCCCCGTTGCGTTATGCTTCTTCTTTCCGAAGAAGTTATCCGCGGAGGGGGCCATGTTACCCCGCAGCACGTCAACGAATCCTGTTGTCCTCTCGTACTACACGATGCGCCGCATGGTGGGTCTCATCGCACTCATTCTGCCTTTCGCTCTCGCGGCCGGCGACATCCTCGCAGCGCTTCTTTTGCCCGGTCACCACCTTCCGCATCCACTCCTGCAACGCTCCATCAGCGACTACTACTACACGCCCATGCATGACCTTTACGTCGGCAGCCTCTGCGCCATTGCGGCATTTCTCGCCTGCTCGCGCGGCTACGATCTGCACGATGAGATCACCGGCTACCTGGCGGGAGCGGTCACTTTAGGCGTGGCGTGTTGTCCGCCGTTCAATCCGCGCAGCGGTTACTACACACAACTGGATTTCGCATTCGGCCTCATCCACACGGCATTTGCCGCGCTCATGTATCTCATGCTTGCCTACATCTGCATTTTTCTCTTTCGCAAGTCTTCTCCGGAAAAACCCTTCACGCGGCGCAAGCGGGACAGAAATCGAATCTACGGAATCAGCGGCCTCGTCATGGTCGCCTGCATGATGACCATGGTCGGTCTCTCCTTACGGTCGATCTTCGAGCGGCGGCATCCCAGCCATTGGCTCTTCTGGTGCGAAACGTTGGCGCTTTGCGCCTTCGGTGTCGCCTGGCTTACCAAGGGCGAAGGCTTCATGCGCGATAAGCGGCACAGCCATGCCGTTGTCCACGACCGGCCGGTCGCATCATCCTGAAGCGCCGGCGCGAAGGCGCGGCGCGATGAGGCTCTACGTCAATCGCGCAAAACGACGCGAAACCTCAGGGAAATCGACCCCGCTCACGAACCAGCAAATGGCCGCGCAGGCGACTCCCAGAAGCGCCGAACTGGCGCTGATCGGGGCGAATGCATTCATCGCCGGGCTTGGGATGGTGGTGAACACGGCTCCCAGCAGAAACGTAAAAGCAGCGATCCACTGATAGAGGTGCAGCCCGCACCACACCATCGTCTGCGGTTCGCCGCGGTAGGCTTCCTCGGCGAAGCGGCCTGCGCCGGAGAGCAGAAAATAGATTCCGCAAACCATTGTGCAGGACGCATGCACCGCGAGCAGGCGCAGCAGCGCCGCGCCGACGACGAAGTTCCACAAGATCGAATACACCGGCGTGGCGTGAATGGGAACTCCGGCAAGTTGCGCGAGACGGCAGACGCGCGAACGCGGATGCGTGTAGCGGATTCCCGCTGCGCTTTCCGTGGCACGGCCGTGGCAGCAACCCTGCACCAGACAGCGGAAGCGGCCGGCCGCCTGTATCCATGGCCCGGCCACAGCGAATGCGGCCAGCGCGGTCCAAAAACTGATGCCGAGAAACGCGGCGGGAACGGCGCCGATCATGGCGCCAATCACTCCTCCGTAGAATCCCATCGGCCGCAGCAGTGAAGGCGAGCCTTCCACCCATTGCGCCCAAAGCACCGCGCCAATCACCGACCCGACGAACATGCTGGTTGCAACAATAGCTCCATTTCGTCCCACCAGCGATTCGATGATGACAATGCCAACGAGCGCCGCGAAGCCCGCGTAGGCGCCATGAACGATGATGCGCACCGGGCCGATGCGCCACTCCTTCCACGAATTCGCAATGGACTCCGCGAATTTCAGGATGAGCGCCCAGATCCGGTCGATGCGCGCGATGACAATGAAAGCAATGGCCCCGGCAATCACGTCGAGCAGGGAGTGCATGCCGGTGGCGATGCAACTCAGGCTGACGAGAACGGCCCAGGTCCACCACAGAATCTTTTTCCGCTTCCCGCCTTCGCCGAGCGCCGACGCCGCAATGAATGCCCACACCACATGAAACGAGGGAAATGCTGCGATTCCCGAGAACGGCGTTCTCTCCATTTGCAACAGGTTTCCGATGAGACCAATCGGTTGAAATGGGCGCGGCGGCACATAGATTGGAAGCAGGAGATACAACGGGAAGATAATTGCCATCGCGGTAAGGCCGCGCAGGGCAAACCGCCGTAACGCAAAGCCCGAGGATGCAAGCAAGGGAGCCAGCAGCACGACGAGATAGGTGCTGGCATAGAGAATTTCTGTTTGCTCAATCACCGGCAAGCGCATTTCGAACGGCAGATACGTGCTCACCGCGCCCAGCGGCCTTCCCATCACACCGAATAACTCGTAGATGGCGAGCCATGGCAGCAGAACCACGAGATAGACGCGGGCGCGCTCCAGAAACGTTGGCTTGCCGGCCCTGGCTTGCGGCAGCCAGCATGAAACGACATTAGCGCCAAACCGTTTGCGCAGGTCCGGCAGCTCGTAGCCGAGCACCAACGCAGAGCAGCCCAGCGCCGCAGCGGGCGTCACCAGCCAGAGTCCGCTGGCCGATCCACAAAAGATGGCGACACCCGCACAGGCAATCACAAATCCCGCATAGATGGGATGCGGAACCACGCCATAGATGTTGCGGTCAACGAAGCGCGGAGGAGGAAACGCGTTCATCGGCAGTCCGCCGCCATCGCGCCAAAGCGACAGCATCGCGGCGAGTATCATGGCAACGCCGATTCCCGCGAGGCATACGCCGAAGCCCGGGGAGTGCAATACCGCAAGATGAACCGCAGGTCGCGATGCGTGCGCCCACGCCGCTAGAGCAGCGGGCACAGCAACCGCAAACGCAAATCCGTAAAGTGCTTTCGCCAGATGAGAGCGCGTCAAATTGTTCAATCGGGGCTCCAATCGACCGTTTCGTGGATTACCCAACCGCGGCTTTCACGATTTGGAGTCTCCAGGATTCCCCGGCTCCTCCACTTCTTTTCTTCGACATTGAAAAGAGAGCGGGGAAAGATTTTGCGCAATGCGGGTGCTGCCGGAAGAATGGTTGAGCCGAGCCGTCCGGCGCGCAGCGCAAGGGGTTCTTCGATGCGCAGTCTTCCTCCGCGCCATGCGACCTCGGTGGTGGAGATGGATGCGTCTTCGTGGCTTGCGCCGTTGTGGATGGCGAGGCTCAGCGCATAGGGACCTTTCCAGTCGATCCAAGTCAGCGTCTCGGGCGTGACCGCATCGGAGGTCAACGCATCGCAGTCTGAAACAAATCGGCCCCATTGCAAGTGTTCGAGGGGCAATTGCCAGGGAGGCAAAGTCAGCGTCAGGCATTCGGCGTATCCCGCACCGGTCATCTTTTTCTCGCCGGCGCTTAGAGAAACCGATGCCGCCGGTTGCAGGCAATTCCAGACCACGGAACCGGACTCGCACGCGTACACAGTACGCTCAACCGGCGCTGCGCGCGCCGACCATTGTCCCTGAATGCCAAGTTGCGGCGACGCGACGAGGATCTGTTGCCCGTCACGACGAATCCTTGCGCCGTGCATCGACGACTGAGACTTGCCGGTCGCGCCGTCCGCACAGACCAGGTTGCTGTACGCCAGCCGGATGCCGCGCCAGCGGACGCGAGCGCTGTAAAGGATCGCCACCTCTCCCGCGCCGCTGACGCAATCCATGTACCACTTCACGAGAGAGAATTGGGCTGCCAAATCCAGCCTCCGTGCTTTCGAGAGCCTTCGAAGTGAGAATGCCTGATTATAGAACCATGCGGACTCGCGGATTTTTCGCCGCAGTTGCGTGCAAAGCCGGAATTCGCGGATGGTTCGCGAGGCGATGGCCGGCAATGGACCGCAAGCGGTCTGTGGGCGCTATGGTACACTTCGTTCGATCATCGCTTTCTCGAACTCGCGCGCCGGATTTTGCCAGCTTCGCGGCACATGGCGCGCCAACTGTGCCAGGCGCAAAATGTTTCCTACGCGGGCGTACTTGGTCCGCTTGACAAGTGCCCGAGTAAAGCAATTTACTTAGTGCGAACGTCTGAGGCTTCCGCGGACGCATTTTCGCCCCTTCTGGTGACACTCATGTTGGGTTTGCTGTCTGGCACCATCGCCGCCGGTTTCCCGGGTTCGCTGCCGGCCATGCTCATCTTCAGCGCGGGGCCGCTGGCGCGCCTGGGCACGCTCGACATCGTGGTGATTGCTCTCTACTTCGCCATGGTGCTCTGGATCGGCTTCTATCTCAAGGGCCGCTCCAACACCAGCGAAGAGTTCTTCATGGCCGGCCGCGAGATGACCGCCTGGATCGCCGGACTGAGCTTTGTGAGCGCAAACCTGGGATCGCTCGAACTGATGGGCTGGGCCGGATCGGCTTATCAGTACGGAATTCTGGCCGCGCATTGGTACTGGGTCGGCGCCATCCCCGCCATGCTTTTTCTGGGCATGGTGATGATGCCGTTCTATTACGTCTGCAAGACCCACTCCGTACCCGGATACCTCAAGCTTCGCTACGGCGAAGGCGCGCGCATCGTGTCAGCCGTTTCGTTTGCCTTTATGACGGTGCTCATGAGCGGCGTGAACATGTTCGCCATGGCCGAAGTGATGAAGGTTGTGCTGGGCTGGGACCTGAACTTCTCCATCATCGTCTCTTCTCTGGCCGTGGCCGCCTACGTTGCCCTGGGCGGACTGCGCTCGGCGATTTTCAATGAGGTTCTGCAGTTCATTCTCATCTGGGGCGGCGCGCTGCTGGTTCCCATTCTCGGCCTTGTCGAAACTCACGGCTGGACAGGTTTCAAGGCGCGCCTTGCAGCCAACATCGCCTCCGGCGCGACTCCCGCGGGGGATTACACCCACCTCTGGCGCAGCATGGGCCACTTTGCCGACAACCCCATGGGCATTCACTGGACCGGTATTGTTTTTGGACTTGGCTTCGCCATCAGTTGCGGCTACTGGACAACGGATTTTCTCGTCGTGCAGCGCGTGCTTGCCGCCAATAGTCTGCGCTCTGCGCGGCTCGCGCCCGTGATCGGTTCGTTCTTCAAGATGGGCGTGCCGTTCATCGTAATTCTGCCCGGCCTGCTGGGCCTCGTCGTGCTCCAGAATGGCGACGGCAGCCTGATGCACCTTGTCGGACAGAACCTAGCCACCCCGGGCTCGGGATTGCACAGCTACAACGAAGTGTTGCCGTTGATGATGGTTCGCTATATGGCTCCCGGCTTGCTCGGCCTCGGCATTACGGCGCTGATTGCGGGCTTTATGAGCGGCATGGCCGGCAACGTGAGCGCCTTCTCGGCAGTCTGGACGTATGACATTTACCAGCCGTTGATTGTGAAGAAGGCGCGCGACGAGCACTACGTGGCCGTTGGCCGCTGGGCCACGATCCTCGGCGTCATTATCTCCATCGGAACGGCGTACCTGGTGATGCATGCCGCGGGCATCATGGATTACGTCCAGGCTCTCTTCAGCTTCTTTATCTCGCCGTTGCTCGGCGTGGTACTGATGGGCATGTTCTGGAAGCGCGCCACCAAAGCCGGGGGCTTCTGGGGCCTCCTCATCGGCACGGTGACCTCGATCGGACTTTGGGCCTGGGTGTATATCAATCCAGCGGCGCTGCGTTACGTAGCCCTCTCGCCCGATGCCAAGGCCATGGCAGAGAATATGTACCGGGCTTTGTGGTCGGTCATTGTCTCCATCCTGGTCACATTCATCGTGAGTCTCTTTGGCAAAGCGCGGCCGGTGGCGGAGCTCAATGGGTTGGTCTACGGCGCAACGGTTTTGCCCAAAGAAGAGCCCGTGCCGATCTACAAGAATGAGTGGTTCTGGACCGTGATCGCTATCGTCGTCTTTTTTGCGCTCAACATCTACTTCTGGTAAGGAGAAAGCGGATGCATTCGTCGGGAATCTCGATCTGGTTTTTCATCGGCGTTCTTCTGGTCGTGTATGGGGCGCTCATTCTGGGTTATGGGATCTTCGAACTGGCAACCGGGCAACTGGCCAATGTGGTGCTAGCCAATCTGCACGCTCCCGTTTGGTGGGGCGGCATTTTGGAGGCGCTGGGTCTGTTCTATGCCATCCGGTTTCGTCCCGGCCGCGCGGGCATGTAGGCGCGTTGGCGCGGCATTAAATTTTACGCAAGAACAACGATTCAAGGAGCTAGAACATGGCAGCGCAGCGCAAAATGACGTTTGGAATCATTGTAGGAAATCGCGGCTTTTTTCCGGATCACCTTGCCAAAACCGGGCGCGAAGAGATCATTAAAGTTCTTGAAGCAGCAGGCGCGCGGCCTATTGTGCTCAGCGATAAGGAGTCGCACTACGGCGCAGTAGAGACCTACACCGAGGCTGAGCACTGTGCCGCGCTCTTCAAGAAACACGCGGAGGAGATCGACGGCATCATCGTCACGCTGCCCAACTTCGGCGAAGAGCGCGGCATCGTCGATGCCATCCGGCTGTCAGGATTGAAAGTCCCGGTACTGGTGCAGGCCACGCCCGATCGCTCGGACAACATGACCATCGCCGTGCGGCGCGATAGCTTCTGCGGAAAAATGAGCTGTTGCAACAACATGATGCAGTACGGCATTCCCTACTCGCTCACCACGCTGCACACGGAATCGTTGTCGTCGCCCGAATTCAAGGCCGATCTCGAGTGGTTTTCGCAGGTCTGCCGCATCGTGAAGGGCTTGAAGAATCTGCGCATCGGCGCTATCGGCGCGCGGCCCACGGCATTCAATACTGTCCGCTATTCGGAGCGCATCTTCGAGACCAGCGGCATCACCATCGAGACCATTGATCTGTCTGAGATTTTTGGGCGCATCAACCGCATGAAGGATAGCGACGATGCCGCACAGGCCAAGCTCGCGGCGATCAAGAAGTATGTCACCACCTCCGGCATTCCCGATGCCGCGTTGCTCAAGATGGCCAAACTGGGCGCGGTCGTCGACGGCTGGATGAAGCAATCGCACATCACCATCAGCGCCGTGCAGTGCTGGACTTCGATGGAAGAGTTCTTCGGCGTGGTGCCGTGCACCATCATGAGCATGATGTCGAACGATCTGATTCCGTCGGCCTGCGAGGTGGACGTGCCCGGAACGCTCAGCATGTATATGATGGCGCTGGCCTCGGGCACCCCTTCGGCGCTGCTCGATTGGAACAATAATTACGGCGCCGACCCCAACAAATGTGTCTGCTTCCACTGCTCCAACCTGCCCAAGCACTTCTTCAAGGAAGTGAGGATGGACTTCCAGCAGATCATCGCCGGGACCGTGGGCAAGGAAAATACTTACGGGACCTGCGAAGGAATCATCAAGCCTGGCGCCATGAGCTTCGCGCGCTTCTCCACCGACGACCGGCGCGGCGTGGTGCGCGGCTACACGGGCGCGGGGCGCTTTACCGACGATCCGCTCGAGACCTTTGGCGGCGCGGGAGTGGCGGAGATTCCGCAGTTGCAGAAGTTGCTCCGGTACATTTGCCGCGAGGGATTCGAGCATCACGTGGCCGCGAACTTCAGCGACGTGTCGAAGGCCGTGCACGAATCCGCGCGCTACCTGGGATGGGAGAGCCACTACCATCCGGCGCTGGAAGAATAGGCACGGCGTTGTCCAAATCATTTGATTCAGTAAATAGGAAAGGCCCCGCAAGGGGCCTTTTCGCTGACGCAGCGAATCTATCGCGGCAGGCTAGCTTCGCTCCTCACCCTCCGCCGGCTCGATGGTCAGCCGTGCCGCAAGCACCACGATCGCAGCCCATAGGACGTCGGCGCCGAGCAGGTGCACGATCTGTAGCCAGACCGGCGCGAGGAGCGCCACGTCGAGAATTCCCAGTACATATTGCAGGGCGAGCAAGATAAGAACCAGCGCGGAGAGCGCGCGGTTATCCCAGTGCGAGCGGCGCTGCGCGGCGCGCACCAGCAGCCAGATGAGAAAGACGCTGGCCAGAAATGCGACGGTGGGATGCGTCCAGCGCCAGCGCACCAGCCACTCGCTGGTTGCAGAGAAGTCCTGCGCGAATGCGGCAGCGAGCGAACTCGGTGGGAACAGGGTGTCGCCGAGCGCGGCCAGCGATCCAGTGACGCCGACCACGAGTACCACGACCGCCGATGCGATGCCTACAAACGGCGCGACGATGCGAACCTTGCTGCGGAGAAAGCCGGCGCGTCGGCCGAGAAAGTGCGCCGTGAGCGTGAGCGCGGCGAGAAGCAGCAAGGTGTTGGTGAGGTGCAATGCGAGATAGGGCGCGCGCAACGGCGAGCGGCTCTGCGCGGTCAGCCCCAGCTTGACCAGAAATGCTCCCAGCGCGGCTTCGATGACGGTGAAAGCTACGGCGGCGACGACCGCAGCACGCGCCAGATGGCCGCGCACGGTGGCGGCGAAGGTCCACACCAGCAGCGCGACAACCGAGAAGAAGGAAATCCCGCTGGTGATGCGATGCGTGAACTCGATCATGGTGTCGATGCGCGGCGAGTGCTGCATGACTGTGCCGTTGCAGAGCGGCCAGTGATCGCCGCAGCCTGCGCCGGAGCCTGTGGCGCGCACCAGCCCGCCCCAGAGAATGACGGCAATGAAGTACGCGAGCACGCCCCACGCAAAGCGCTGCAGCGCGGGCGAGGGAAGGCGATGAGTGTG